>NZ_JBQHDD010000013.1:0-140522 GCF_052068055.1 Micromonospora sp. L32
GGGCCGGCGAAGACGCCACCGGCGAAGGCCAGACCAGCGATACCCAGAACGCTCTTCCGCAGAATGGTGGTGTTCATCAGAGTGGCTCCATTCGGGGGTTGGCGACGTGTCCAAGGGGGGTCGGACACGCGCAAGCACCACGACAAGGCGCTCAAAGATCAGGGGAAAGTCTCGTCCCGGCTGGCTTCGCGAGCGGGGGCTCACGGCGCCGGGTCCATGTGTAACGACCGGCGGCCCACCATCATTCCGGGGGCCCGGCATCCCGGGCGGCCCCATGTATCGGGCCGGGCCAGCGGGGTGCTGCTGCGATCGTCCAGGTGATGTAACGACCCCGGCCCGGCCACCATTCCACCGCCAGGGTGCCCCCGGTCACCGGATGCCTCGTCACTCGCCGACCCAGAACGGACATCCCGGGCGCACCGAGTAACCCCCGAACCGGACATCCCGCGCTGCGTGCCTGCAACCACGTCTCGCCGCGCGGTTTGCGGCGTGTCGCGGTGACGGGGGCGCGGGACAGCCCGACACGCCGCAAACCGTGCCCGAGAGCGCGAGGCCCCGGCCGGCCTTCGACATGACGCAGGGAGAGTGACGCCGGACACATACGAAACGATCCGGTTCCGTATCGAAACTCGCGCCCGTACGCTCAGGCTGGTTACGAGTCTGACTCGTATCGTAATTCACGGTACGGGCACGCCGGGGGGAGAACCGGACACATGGAACCGCACGAGAACACCGGACATCCGAGGCGGTGGGGGATCCTCGGGGTGCTGGTGATCAGCCTGCTCGTCGTCGTCCTCGACAACACCATCCTCAACGTCGCACTGCGCACCCTCGCCGACCCGGTGCACGGCCTCGGCGCCAGCCAGGGCGAGCTGGAGTGGTCGATCAACTCCTACACGCTGGTCTTCGCCGGGCTGCTGTTCACCTTCGGCGTGCTCGGTGACCGCTTCGGCCGCCGCCGCTTCCTGCTGATCGGGCTGGTGCTGTTCGGCCTGGCCTCGCTGCTGTCGGCGTACGCGCAGGATCCCGGCCAGCTGATCGCGGCCCGCGCCCTGATGGGCGTCGGCGGCGCGGCGATCATGCCGGTGACCCTGTCGATCATCTCCAACGTCTTCGACCCGCGTGAGCGGGGCCGGGCGATCGGCATCTGGGCCGGCGCGGTCGGCCTCGCCGTGGCGATCGGCCCGATCCTGGGCGGCGCCCTGCTGGAGCACTACTGGTGGGGCTCGGTCTTCCTGATCAACGTGCCGGTGGTGGCGGCCGGCGTGGTCCTGGTGGCGCTGCTGGTGCCGGAGTCCCGCGACCCCCGGCCGGGCCGGGTGGACCTGCTCGGCGTGCTGCTGTCGGTGGTGGGTCTGGTCGCGCTGACCTACGGCATCATCGACGGCGGCGAGCACGGCTTCGACCGGCCGGTGGTCTGGGCGTCCATCGTCGGCGGCCTGGCGGTGCTGGTCTGGTTCGTCGCCCACGAGCGGCGCAGTGAGCACCCGTCGCTGGACGTCCGGCTGTTCCGGGTGCCACGCTTCGCCGCGCCGGTGGCCATCGTCGGCCTGATCTTCTTCGCCGCGATGGGCGTCATGTTCTTCAGCTCGTTCTACCTCCAGCTGGTCCGTGGCTACAGCCCGCTGCAGACCGGCCTGCTCTTCCTGCCCTTCGCCGGCGCCCAGCTGATCTTCGCGCCGCGCAGCGCCGCCATGGTCCGCCAGTACGGCGGCAAGGCGGTCGCGGTGGTCGGGCTGGTGCTGACCGTGCTGGCGCTCGGCGCGTTCGCCTTCATCGACGCGAGCACGCCGATCTGGGTGGTGCTGGTGTTCTTCTTCCTCCAGGGCGCCGGGATGGCCAACATCATGCCGCCGGCCACCGAGTCGATCATGTCGGCGCTGCCCCGGGAGAAGGCGGGCGTGGGCTCGGCGGTCAGCAACACGGTGCGGCAGGTCGCCGGGGCGCTGGGCGTGGCCGTGCTCGGCTCGGTGCTCTCCGCGGTCTACCGGGAGGACATCGCCTCGGCGGTCGACGGGCTTCCCGCCCCGGCCCGCGAGGCGGCCAACGAGTCCATCTCCGGTGCGTACGCGGCGGCGGGACAGCTCGGGCCGGCGGCGCCGAAGCTGATCGCGGCGGCCAACGACTCGTTCGTCGCGGCCATGCACTGGGCGGCGGCGCTGTCCGCGGTGGTGGCCGCCCTCGGCATCCTCATCGTGCTGCGGTGGATGCCGGGCCGGGCCGCGGGAGCGCCCGCCGCCGCGCAAGTGGTGGGCGAACCGGAGTTGGCCGGAACGGCATAGGTTCGGGGATAATGTCCGACATGACTTCCACCGCTGATGCTCCGCGGTCGCCCGGGCGACCGCGGAGCGTCCGCGCGGACGAGGCCATCATCGAGGCCACCCTCGATCTGCTCGCCGAGGGCAGCACCATCGAGGCGCTGTCGATCGAGGCGATCGCCAGCCGCGCCGGGGTCGGCAAGGCCACCATCTACCGGCGCTGGCCGGGCAAGGACGCGCTGCTGCTCGACGCGCTGCGCCGGCTCAAGGGGGTCCTGCCGCAGCCGGTCGGGCACTCCGTCCGCGACGACCTGGTGCTGATTGTCGGCGCGGTCGGGCACAACATCGACCCGCGCGCCGCGAAGATCATGCCCTGTCTGGTGCCCGAGGTGAACCGCAGCCCGGACCACTTCCAGCTCTACCAGAACATCATCGAGCCGCGCCGGCAGCTGATGCGCGAGGTGCTGCGGCGCGGGATCCGCACCGGCGAGCTCCGCGCCGACCTCGACGTCGAGGTGACGATGGCGCTGCTCACCGGGCCGATGCTGATCCAGCGGATGCTGCGCTGGCATCCCGAACTGGACGACCTGATCCTGCCCCAGAAGGTCGTCGACACGGTGCTGGAGGGCATCCGGGCCCGCTGACCGCTCAGCCGTCGGCGAGCAGCGGGACCAGGTCGGTGAGGGCCGGGAAGCGCGGCCCCCGCTGCTCCGCCCCGATCGTTCGGGCGGCGGCGAACGCCCAGGCCAGCGCCGTGTCCCGGGCTGGCCCGTCGAGCCGCCGGGCCAGGTCGGTCAGCAGCCGGGTCCGGGCCACGGGGTCGCGCAGGCCGGCGGCCGTGGTGAGCGCCGCCTCGGTCGCCTCGGCGGCGTCGGCGGCGGAGAGGTACGCGGCCAGCCCGGCCAGCCCGACCGCCCGGGTGGACGGGTCCCCGATCTCCGACACCGCCCGGTACGCCCGCCGCCGCTGCGCCTCGTCCAGGTGCGGGACCAGTCCGCCCAGCGCCTCGGCCCGGTGCGCGGGCTCATAGCCCAGCGCGAGGCGTAGCGCCTGCTCGCGCCGCTCCGCGTCGACGTACGGGGCGAGGGCGGCGAGGGCGCCCTGCGGGTAGTCGTCCTCCCCGGCCAGCGCCGCCGCCCACAGCCGGGCCAGCTGCGCCGGGGTGGCGTGCGGGCCCAGCGCTCCGAGCGGGTTGAACCAGCCGTACACCGGGCTCGCCACCAGCGCGTCGACCGCCGCGGCCACCGCCGTCGCGCGCAGTTCCGCCGGCAGCGCCGGCACCAGTTCGGCCAGCGCGACGGCGCGGGTCCGGTCGTCCCGGATCGCGTGGGCCGCCGCGACGGCGGCGGGCAACCGGGCCGGCGACAGCAGCGGGAGCAGCCCGCCGAGGGCGGCGGCGGCTCCGTCCGGGTAGGGCGACGACGCCACCGCCGCCAGCGCCGCGTCCATCTGGTCCGGCGTGAGCAGCGGCAGCACCGCCGGCCAGTCGAGCCGGCCGCCCTGGGCCCCGGCGTCGAGCGCGGCGTCGACAGCGGCGCGGCGCCGCTCACCCGCCAGTGCCGTGGCCAGCCCGGTCAGCGCCGTGGCCCGCCACGTCGGGTCACCGACGCCCCGCGCGGCCGCCACGGCCGTCGCGAGCTGCTCGTCGTCCAGGTGGGGCGCCAGCCCGGCCAGCGACCGGGCCAGGCTGGGCTCGTGCTCGTCCCCGAGCGCGGTGGCCAGCACCGCGGCCCGCCGCGCGGGCAGCTGGTGCGCGGGCAGCAGGTGCAGGTGCCACCCCGGACCTTGCTCGGCGGCGGCGATCGCGTAGAGCTCGGCCCGCCCGGTGGCGTCCAGCCAGGGCGCCAGGTCGCCGACGGTGGGCAGGATCAGCGACGGGTGTGCCCGGCGCGCGGCGGCCAACGCGAACGCGGCCGCCCGGGGCCGCCGCTCGTCCGGCAGCCGGGGCAGCAGCGCGGTCACCGTGCAGGCCTGCCGCGACGCCCGGTCCAGGTGGGGCACCGCCGCCAGCGCCCGCTCCGCCTGACCGGCGTCGAGCCGGGCGGCGACGGCGACCAGCAGGTCCGCCTGCCGATCCCGGTCGGGCAGGGCCAGGGCGGCGATGAGGGCGCGCTCGACCTGCGCGTCGGTGAGCCGGTCGGCCACCTCCTCAAGACCGGGTAGACCGGGCAGGTCGAGCACCGTGGCCGCCACGTCGGCGACCGTCGGGGCCCGCCGCGAGGACGGCAGGGAAACCGGGTCCACCGCGCGCAGCACCGCGGCGAGCTCCGCCAGGGCCGCCCGGAACGCCGCGTACTCGTCGCTGCGGTCGTACTCGTCCTGCACGTCCGGGTGGTCGGCCAACCGGCACACCCGGTCGGCGGCCGTGGCGAGCCGCCGGAACGGCTCCTGGTCGGGGTCGGTCACGACGCGATCATGCCCCATGATCATCCGCCGCGCCGCCCCGTCGGGCCCCGCCCCGGATCAGCTCGCGGGCGTGCGCAGCCGGTGCAGGCGCAGCGCCAACTGCACCTCCAGCGCCCGCTCCGGCTTCTGCCAGTCCGCGCCCAGCAGCTGCCCGACCCGCTCCAGGCGCTGCGTCACCGTGTTGACGTGCACGTGCAGCTGCTCGGCCGCGCGGGCCAGGCTGCCGCCCACCCCGAAGTACGCCTCCAGCGTGCGCACCAGCGCGGTGCCGCGCCGCGCGTCGTAGTCCAGCACCGGCCCCACCGTGGCGGTCAGGAACCGGGCGACGTCCCGCTCGCCCTGGTCGCCGACCGTGCCGAGGAGCAGCCCGACGAAGCCCAGTTCGGCGGTGCTCGCCCCCTCGCCGGCCCGGCCCAGCGCGCCCAGCGCGGTGAGGCAGCGGTCCGCCTCGGTGAACGTGGCGGCCAGCGCAGTCGGCCCGCACGCCGGGCCGCTCGCCCCGGCGGTCACCGGGCGGCCGGTCACCCGGGACAGGTCCCGGGCCACCGACCGGGCGCTGCCACCGGCGTCCCGGCCGGGCAGCATCAGCACCACCCGCCCGTCGCGGGCCGCCGCCAGGCCACCGCGGGTCGAGGCGTACGTGGTGGCCCAGGAGAGCACCCGCAACCGGGCCGAGCCGGTCGCGGCGATCGCGTCGTCGCCGACCGCCACCAGCACGTGCGGGGCGTCCAGGTCGATCCCGAGCCGACGGGCCCGGCTGCGCAGCGCGTCGGTGTCCCGCAGCGGCCGGGCGATCAGGTCGTCGAGCAGCTCGCCGCGCACCCGCCCCTCGGCCTCGGCGACCGTACGCCGGAACAGCAGCAGCAGCGCGGTCACCAGCGCGGCCCGCTCCAGGATGCGCTGGTCGGCGTCGACCAGGTCGTCGTCCGGGCGCAGCACCAGCGCGCCCAGGTTCTCCGCGCCGGCGACCACGGCGGCGTACCAGAGCGGGCCCCGGCGCACGCTGCGCCCCTCGGTACGCGACGCGGCCACCGCCTCGACCATGTCCGCCCGGTCCGGCTCCTCGATCTCGCCGACCCGGGCCAGCAGCCGTCCCTCGGCGTCCAGCGCCAGCAGCGCGCCGCCCAGCACCTCGGTGACCGCCGCCGCGACGTCCTCCACCCCACCGCCGCGGAGCACCAGCGCGGTCATCCGGTCGTGGGCGGCGGCGGCCCGCTCCACCGAGCTGCTGTGCGCCCGGATGGTGGTGTTGGCCGCGGACAGTTCCTCCAGCGCCGAGCGGGTCTCGGCGAGCAGCCGCGCGGTGTCGATCGCCACCGCGGCGTGCGCGGCCAGCGACACCAGCAGGGCCACCTCCTCGCGGACGAACGGGCGGGCCGAGCGGTTCGCGGCGTAGAGCACGCCGATCGAGGTCGAGCCGAGCCGCAGCGGCACCCCGAGGATGGCCACCAGCCCCTCCTCGCCCACCCCGGCGTCGATCTCGCCGGTGTGGTGGAAGCGGTCGTCCTCCGGATAGTTCGCCGTGACGTAGGGGGCGCCGGACTGGGCCACCAGGCCGCCGAGGCCGGCGCCCATCGGGAGCCGCAGCCGCTGGAACCGGGCCGAGACCGAGCCGTCGGTGACCCGCATGTAGGTGTCGCCGCGCTCGTCGTCGTTGAGGGTCATGTAGGCGACGTCGGCGCCGAGCAGGTGCCGGGCCCGGTGCACGATGGCCCGCAGCACGTCGTCCAGGTCGCGCAGCCCGGCCAGGTCGCTGACGGTGTCGTACAGGCCGGAGAGTTCGGTCTCCCGGCGGCGGCGGCGTTCCAGCAGCGCGCGGACGCGCAGCGCCACCGTCTTGGCCTGTTCGAGTTCGGCCAGCCGGTCGGCGGGCAGCCCGGCGGCCCGGGCGGCGACCAGCGGGCCCTCGAACTCGACCGCAGCCGCCTCCCGGGCGAGCAGCTCCAGGAACTCGACCGGCGACGACATGACGCTCATTGTGCGCGGTGCCACTAGTTCGCCGTCCAGCCCCCGTCGAGGGCGATGGAGGCGCCGGTGATGAAGGCCGCCGGCGGCGAGCAGAGGTACGCCAGCAGCTCGGCGACCTCATCCGGCTCGATCAGCCGCTTGATCGCGGCCCGGGCCAGCATGATCTTCTCGATCACCTCGTCCTCGCCGATGCCGTGGCTGGCCGCCTGGTCGGCGATCTGGCTCTCCACCAGCGGGGTACGGACGTACGCCGGGTTGATGCAGTTGGCTGTCACGCCGTGCGCCGCGCCCTCCAGGGCCACGACCTTCGACAGCCCCTCCAGGGCGTGCTTGGCCGACACGTACGCCGCCTTGTACGGCGAGGCGCGCAGCCCGTGCACCGAGGAGATGTTGACGATCCGGCCCCAGCCCCGGGCGTACATGTGCGGCAGCGCCCGCCGGATGATCTGGAACGGCGCCTCCACCATCACCCGGTGCAGGTGGGAGAAGCGTTCGGTGGGGAAGTCCTGCACGGGCGCGACGTGCTGGAGCCCGGCGTTGTTGACCACGATGTCGACGTCGGCGTCGAGCCGGTCCACCGCCGCCAGGTCCGACAGGTCGACCCCCTCGGCGCGGGCGCCGGCCTCGGCGGCCACCACCTTGGCCGCCTCGAGGTTGCGGTCCACCACCAGCACCTTCGCGCCGGCCTCCGCCAGGCGCAGCGCGCAGGCCCGCCCGATGCCACTGCCACCACCGGTCACCAGGGCGCTACGACCGGAAAGGTCGACGTGTACGACGTGGGGGACCGCCACGGGTTCTGCCGTCATGGCGCAAGAAGTTACGAGCTGTGTGGCCGGCGGCACATGGGGCGGCGACACATACTCGACCGTCGGTCTGTGTGGGCGCGCCGGCACCGGCCCGGGAACGGGCGACCCGGCCCCGTCGCGTAGCGGAACTGTCGGCGGTGGGTGGCACCCTCGCCTGCGAGTGACAGCATCGAGCCGGCCACCCCTCGGCCGGCTCGGCGGACGGGAGGTGGAGATGGCGGGGCACGTGCCACCGGGCGGCCCCGACGAGGGCCCGACGGACCAGCCGGCCTTCCGGGCGACGCTGATCCGTTGGCCGGGCGCGGGCGGGTGGGTCTTCGCCCCGGTGCCCGACGCCCACGCGCCGGACGCCGCCGGCCCGTTCGGCCGGGTGCCGGTGACCGCCACCGTGGACGGCCGCACCTGGTCGACCAGCGTCTGGCGGGACCGGGCGGCCGGCTGGCTGCTGGCCGTGCCGGCGCGGATCCGCGCCGGCAAGGACGACGGCGACGTCGTCACCGTCGCCGTCGAGGTCGACCACGCCCGGACGTAGCGGCGTGGTCCGGGCCACCGCGACGCGCCGGTACGGCCGGCGTGTCCCCCGGGATGCCGGGCCGGGCCGACCAGTAGGGTGTCGAACACACGTACTGCTGGCGGCTGGGGGAGGAGGCGGCGTGCGCGTGCTCGGCGTCGACCCGGGGCTGACCCGGTGCGGAGTCGGCGTGGTCGAGGGCGTGCCGGGACGGCCCTGCAGCCTGGTCGCCTACTACGTCGTCTACACCGACCCGGCCGACGAACTGGCGCTGCGCCTGCTGCACCTGGACCGGTCGCTGACCGACCTGGTCGCCGAGCACCGGCCGGACGCCGTCGCCGTCGAACGGGTCTTCAGCCAGCACAACGTCCGCACCGTGATGGGCACCGCCCAGGCCAGCGGGATCGCCGTGCTCGCCGGGGCGCGCGCCGGACTGCCGGTGCAGACGTACACCCCGAGCGAGGTGAAGGCGGCCGTGACCGGTTCCGGTCAGGCCGACAAGCGGCAGATGACCACGATGGTCACTCGGCTGCTGCGGCTGCCCGAGCCGCCGAAACCGGCCGACGCGGCCGACGCCCTGGCCCTGGCCATCTGTCACGTGTGGCGCGGCGGCACCCGGTCGAAGCTGGCCGCCGCCGCCGACCGGGCACGACGAGGAGGAGCGCGATGATCGCCAGCGTGCGCGGCACGGTGACCGCGACCGGTCCGGACCACGCGGTGGTGGAGGTGGGCGGGATCGGCCTGGCGGTGCAGTGCGCCCCGGGCACGCTCGCCGACCTGCGCGTCGGCCAGCCGGCCCGACTCGCCACCAGCCTGGTCGTCCGGGAGGACTCGCTCACCCTCTACGGCTTCCCCGACGACGACGCCAAGCAGCTGTTCGAGCTGCTCCAGACGGCCAGCGGGGTGGGTCCGCGGCTGGCCCAGGCGGTGCTCGCCGTGCACACCCCGGACGCGGTCCGCAAGGCCATCGCCAACGCCGACACCGCCGCGCTGACCCGGGTGCCGGGCATTGGCAAGAAGGGTGCCGAACGCCTGGTCCTGGAGCTGCGCGACCGGATCGGCCCGGTGCCGGTCGGCGCCGACGGCGCGGCCGGGGTCACCGGCGGGGCCTGGCCCGAGCAGGTCCGCCAGGCGCTGGTCGGGCTGGGCTGGACGGCGGGGCAGGCCGACCAGGCGGTGGCGGCGGTGGCGGAGAGCGTCGACGGGGACACCCCGCCGGTGCCGGTCCTGCTGAAGCAGGCGATCCGACTGCTGGGCCGCACCCGATGAGCGCGCCCACCGCGCCGGCCCAGCGACCGGAGGTGGCCCGGTGACCGGCGACGGCCTGGTCTCGGCGTACGTCAACGACGCCGAACTGGACGCGGAGGCCAGCGTCCGGCCGAAGCGGCTCGCGGAGTTCATTGCCCAGCACCGGGTCCGCGACCAGCTCGACCTGCTGCTGCAGGGCGCGATGCGGCGCGGCTCCCCGCCGGACCACATCCTCCTGTCGGGGCCGCCTGGCCTCGGGAAGCCCGTGTCGGTCGACGCCCTGGTACTGCTCGAGGACGGTTCGCGGCGGCGGCTGGGGGACATCGCCGTGGGGGACCGCGTCATCACCCGCACCGGGGAAGGCGCGGTGGTGACCGCGGTCCACGAGCAGGGCGAGCTGGATTCGGTCCGGATCCGGACGGCCACCGGGCGCGAGGTGGTCGCCGCGCCGGACCACCCGTTCTGGACGCCGGACGGGTGGGTCAAGGCGGGGGACCTGACGGAGCGGGACTACGTCGCCAACGTCCTGTGTCCGGAGCTCGTCGCAGACGGCACCGAGGACGTCGACGAGTTCAAACTCGCCGGTTACCTCGTCGGGGACGGGTGCACGACCAACCAGGTGACCTTCACCGGTGGCGACGAGGCCGTGCTCGCCGACTTCCGGTCGACGTGTGACCGGCTCGGATACAGCCACGTCACGAGGCCCAACAGCGCCCGGAGTTCGCTCATCAGGATCTCCGGACTCCGACCGTGGCTGGCCGAGCACGGGCTCCTCGACAAGAACGCCTGGCAGAAGCGCGTGCCCGACTTCGTCTTCCGCGGTGACAGCTGGCAGGTCGGGGCTTTCCTGGGCGCGTACTTCGCCTGCGACGGCACGGTCAGCCGGCGCGGGCGCGACCGTTACGACCTCGTTGTCGAGTACTACAGCGTCTCGCGGGGGCTGCTCGCGGACGTGCAGCATCTCCTGCTGCGGTTGGGCATCCAGTCCCGGCTCAAGCTCAAGCGTGGTCGCTATCAGGGCCGGCCCCACGAGTCGTGGCGACTCAGCATCACCAGCCAGGACGACGTGGCGCGGTTCGTGCAGCGGGTCACGGTGATCGGCGAGCGGGGCATGCGGCTCGCCGAGTGGGCGCCACGTCGCGACCGCTTCGAAGAGCGGCTGGCGGCCGACCGGGTGGTCTCGGTCGAGCAGGCGGGCCTGCACGAGTGCCGGTGTCTGACGGTCGACGGCGACCACACCTTCACGGTGAACGACTTCGTCGTGCACAACACGACACTCGCCAATATCGTCGCCGCCGAGCTGGGCGCCGGCATCCGGGTGACCAGCGGCCCGGCCATCGAGCGGTCCGGCGACCTGGCGGCCATCCTGACCAGCCTCGCCGAGGGCGACGTGCTCTTCATCGACGAGATCCACCGGATCGCCAAGCCGGCGGAGGAGCTGCTCTACAGCGCGATGGAGGACTTCCGGGTCGACGTGGTGGTGGGCAAGGGGCCCGGCGCCACCGCGATCCCGCTGGACGTCGAGCCGTTCACCCTGGTCGGCGCGACCACCCGCTCGGGTCTGCTGACCGGGCCGATGCGGGACCGGTTCGGCTTCGTCGCGCACCTGGACTTCTACGCTCCGGCCGACCTGGAGGCGCTGCTGCACCGTTCGGCGCGGATTCTCGGCGTGCCGATCACCGACGACGGGGCGACCGAGATCGCCGGCCGCTCCCGGGGCACCCCCCGGATCGCCAACCGGCTGCTGCGCCGGGTGCGGGACTTCGCCGAGGTCCGGGCCGAGGGCGTGGTCAACCTGGAGACCGCCCGGGCCGCCCTGACCGTGTACGACGTGGACGCCCTCGGCCTGGACCGGCTGGACCGGGCGGTGCTGACCGCGCTGGTGGATTCGTTCCGGGGCGGCCCGGTCGGGCTCTCCACCCTCGCGGTGGCGGTGGGGGAGCAGCCGGACACGGTCGAGGAGGTCTGTGAGCCGTTCCTGGTCCGGGCCGGTCTGCTCGCCCGGACGCCCCGCGGGCGGGTGGCTACCGAGGCGGCCTGGCACCATCTGGGCCGTACGCCGCCAAATGGTACATTTGGTGCTGAGGCCCCTTCCGTGCCCGATCTGTTCTCCGCCGCACCGGATCAGCCGTGATGTGAACGTGATCTGTACCGCATTCGGCGTTCTCAGGTGCAGGGATTAGACTCGCCGCGGTCTGTACAGGACGTGAGAATCCGCCTCCGCTCCGGCACCCCTCGTGCCGGTTCGGAGGCCAATGGGAAGGTCACACACCGTGGTTTACGCAGCAGCGGGCGGGGGAGCCGGCGGTCTCACGCCGATCCTCATGATCGCCCTGCTCTTCGGCGTCATGTACTTCATGATGATCCGCCCGCAGCAGAAGCGGCGGCGCGAAGCCGAGGCCATGCAGTCCGCGCTGGCCCCGGGTGACGAGGTCGTCACCATCGGCGGGCTCTACGGCACGGTCACCGGTGTCAGCGACGACACCGTGCTCCTCGAGGTCGCCCCCGGCGTCCAGACCCGCTACGCCCGGCCGGCCATCGCCCGGGTGGTCAACCAGGCCGAGCGCGTCGAGTCGACCGAGCCGGTCACCGAGGAAGCGGCGGACGCCGTCAAGGAGTGAAACGTCCCGCCCGCCCTCCTGAACGGAGCGGCGGGTGGACCGTGACAACTGAACAGGTGGGTCGACGCCCGACGCCGGCACGCGCCCCCGACCGACGCCCCCGCGTCGGTGGCGGTACGTCGTGCCGATCGCCGGGTGCCGACCCTGCAGAGCACGTCGGCCCGGACCCCCGGCCCGACGTTCGCCGCCCGCACCGGCGGCGCGACCGTTACAGGGAGACAGGACAGCCGTGGCACCACCTCAGGGACAGATGCGCCCCGGGCGGCAGCTTGCCGTACTCGGGTTCATCTTCGTCGTCCTCTATCTTTTGGTGTTCTTCTCGGGCGGCGCCAAGGGCGGCTGGCAGGACCGGCTGGAGCCCCGGCTCGGCCTGGACCTGATCGGCGGCACCCGGCTGACGCTCGAGGCCACCAACAGCATCGACGGCAAGCCCCCGACCTCCGAGAACCTCGAAGAGGCGCGGCAGATCATCGAGAGCCGGGTCAACGCCTACGGCGTGGCCGAGGCCGAGGTGGTCACCGAGGGCAACCGGAACATTGTCATCTCCCTGCCCGGTCAGAACCGCGAGCTGACCGACGTCGGCACCGCGGCGGAGCTGCGCTTCCGCAAGGTGCTCAAGGCCGCGGACGGCAGCGGCGCGGCCACCGCCCCGACGGCGGCCCCGACCCCCGCCCCCTCCGGCACCGCCTCGCCGGCGCCCTCGGGCAGCGCGTCGCCGGCGCCGTCGGGCAGTGCGTCGCCGAAGGTCACCTCCTCGCCGACCGCCGGTGGCCAGGGCGGCGGCGCCCCCGCGCCGAGCGCCAGCGCCACCCCCTCCGCCCCGGCCTCGCCGAGCGCCCCGGCTGCCTCGCCGAGCGCCAGCGCCGCCCCGGTGCCGCAGAGCATCCAGGAGCAGCGCAACGCCGTCGAGAAGAAGGTGGGACCGGCGGCCTGGGCCGCCGCGAGCGCCCTGCAGGCCCCGGCCGACCTCACCGCCGACCCGTCCCTGGCGGAGAAGCTCAAGCCGTTCGGCGCGCTCTCCCCGCGGGAGATCGCGGTGCTGACGCCGCAGATGCAGTTCAACGTCCCGACCATCACCTGCGCCCAGCTGGACAAGCGGCCGGCCGCGTCGATCACGGACGAGAAGCAGCAGGCGGTCGCCTGTGAGGACGGCGCGGCCAAGTACCTGCTCGACGTGGCGAAGGTGGTCGGCACCGACGTCGACGACGCCAACGCCGTGCTCGACGAGGCCAGCGCCTGGGTGGTCAGCCTGAACTTCACCGGCGGCGGCCAGGACAAGTGGACCGAGCTGACCCGCGAGGCGTTCAACAACACCGGTGGCGCCTGCGACCAGACCGCGCTCGGCCAGGACGGCAAGTGCCGGGTGGCGGTCGTGCTGGACAACGAGATCGTCTCCTCGCCCGAGATCCAGGGCGTGCTGACCGGTGACTCGCAGATCACCGGCAACTTCACCAGCACCGAGGCCAACAAGCTGGCCAGCCAGCTCCGTTACGGCGCGCTGCCGGTGACCTTCGAGCCGCAGGAGCAGCAGAACGTCACCGCCACCCTGGGCGACAGCCACCTGCGCGCGGGCCTGCTCGCCGCGGGTATCGGCATGCTGCTGGTCATCGTCTACTCGTTCTTCTACTACCGGCTGCTCGGCTCGGTGATCTTCCTGAGCCTGGTGCTCTCGGCGGCGCTGGTCTTCGGCGCGCTGGTGGTGCTCGGCCGGCAGATCGGCTTCACCCTCACCCTCGCCGGCATCGCCGGCATGATCGTCTCCCTCGGTGTGGCGGCGGACTCCTTCGTCATCTACTTCGAGCGGCTCAAGGACGAGATCCGGGAGGGGCGCAGCCCGCGCAGCGCGGTGCCGCGGGCCTGGATCCGGGCCCGCCGGACGATCATCTCGGCGAACGCGATCACGCTGATGTCCGCCGTGGTGCTCTACGTCGTCTCGGTCGGCACGGTGAAGGGCTTCGCCTTCGCCCTCGGCCTGGCGACGGTGCTGGACCTGATCGTGGTCTTCCTCTTCCGGCACCCGATCATGACGATGTTCGCCCGTACCCGGGCGTTCCTGTCCCCGCGGGTCAGCGGTCTCGGCCGGGCCCTGCCGGCCCGGTCGGCCGAGCAGGACTCGCCCCGCACCCCGCGCGTCAAGGAGGCCTGAGATGGCTAAGAGTGGTCTCGCGAGCCGGCTCTACCGCGGTGAGGCCGGGCTCGACATCGTCGGCCGGCGCAAGCTGTGGTTCGCCGTGGCCGGTGCGCTGGTGCTGATCGCGGTGCTCAGCTTCGCGGTGCGCGGGTTCAGCCTCGGCATCGAGTTCGCCGGCGGCAACTCGTTCCAGGTGCCGGCCAGCGTCGGCACGCTGGAGCAGGCCGAGGAGAAGGTCGGCGCCGCGCTCGCGGCCGAGGGCGGCGACGCCGAGGTGGTGACCGCGCAGAAGGTCGGCAGCACCAGCGGCGAGTACTACGAGCTGCGTACCTCGCAGCTCACCCCGCAGCAGGCCACCGAGGTCAAGGCCGAGATGGCCCGGGAGTTCGGGATCAACGCCGACCAGATCAGCGGCAACCAGGTCAGCGAGGCGTGGGGCGAGCAGGTCACCTCGCGCGCCCTGCTCGGTCTGATCATCTTCGTCGCGGTGGTGGCGATCTACCTGATCCTGCGCTTCGAGTGGCGGATGGCGGTCGCCGCGATCGTCTCGCTGTTCATGAATCTCTTCCTCACCGCCGGCATCTACTCGCTGGTCGGCTTCGAGGTCACCCCGTCGACCATCATCGGCTTCCTCACGATCCTGGGCTTCGCGCTCTACGACGTGGTGGTGGTCTTCGACAAGGTGCAGGAGAACACCCGCGGCATCACCGCGAACAACAACCAGACGTACGGCGAGGCGGCCAACCTGGCGCTCAACCAGAGCCTGATGCGGTCGCTGAACACCTCGGTGGTCGCCCTGCTCCCCGTCGGTGGCCTGCTCTTCATCGGTGCCGGTCTGCTCGGCGCGGGCACCCTGAAGGACCTCGGCCTGGTGCTCTTCGTCGGTATGGCGGTGGCGTTCCTGACCTCGATCCTGCTGGCCACCCCGCTGCTGGTGCTGCTGAAGAACTACGACCCGCGGATCCAGGCGCACAACAAGCGGGTGCTGGCCCGGCGGGGTGCGATCGCCCGGGGCGAGCTGGCCCCGAAGGGCGCGCCCCGCGCGGCCGAGGGCGCCGACGAGTCGATCGACTCCGACGCGGCGGCCCTGGCCGGCACGGCGCCGAAGGTGGGCGCCCGTCCCGCCGGCAAGCGCCCGACCGGCGCCCGGGGCGGCCGTCCCAGCGGGGGCGGCGGCAACCGGCCGGGTGGCGCCAAGCGGCGCTGACCGGGCGGGGACACCCGGTAGGAATCGACCCGACGGCGTCCTTCATGCTGTGCGAGCGGCATGGAGGACGCCGTCGTCGTTGGAGGGAGCACCGTGACGGAGACCCACAGCACCGGGGTACGGGGGGACAGCGGCCCGCAGGTCGCCCGGCTGGTGGCCAGCCGGGTGCTGGACGTGCCGGACTTCCCCAAGCCCGGCGTCATGTTCAAGGACCTGATGCCGCTCTTCGCCGACGGTGCGGTGTTCCGCGAGGTGATCGACGGGATCGTCGAGTACCACGGGCGTGACTCGTTCGACATCGTGGTCGGCATCGAGGCCCGCGGCTTCGTGATCGCCGCCGCCATCGCGTACGCCACCGGGGTGGGCGTGGTGCCGGTGCGCAAGGCCGGCAAGCTGCCCCGTGCCGCGTACGCCGCCTCGTACGCGCTGGAGTACGGCGAGGCGACCCTGGAGGTGCACCAGGACGCCTTCACCGCCGGGCACCGGGTGCTGGTGGTCGACGACGTGCTGGCCACCGGTGGCACCGCCGAGGCCACCCTCGACCTGGTCGAGCGGGCCGGCGGCACGGTGGCCGGTTTCACCGTTCTGCTGGAGCTGGGCTTCCTGGAGGGCCGCAAGAAGCTCGCCGGGCGCCCGGTCCATGCCCTGCTGACCGTTTGACCCCCATGCGGTCGGACGGACGCGGTGCGGACCGTCCGGCGGAGCGGCACCGCACCCACCGTGCGGGTAGCATTGCCCTTTGCTGACCGGGCGGTTCCCCGTCCGGCGGCGAAGGACCAGACCGGCCGGAGCCACGGTCGGTGTTTTCCGGCGAGCGGTGAGGAGGCCGGTGTCCCACGATGTCGTCCCTCCGGTGGAGGGCACGGTGCACCCGACAGGCGACGCTGACGGCTCGGTGACCGACCGGAAGAGCAACCCGCCGGCCCGTGTGACGGGTGCCGTCGACGGCGCCGTTGCCGAGGCCGTCGACGCCGGCGCGCCCGTGGCGCCGCTGCCGACCGTCGGCGAAGCTTCGCCGACCGGAGGTTTCGCCCTCTCCAACGCGCCGACCGGCCGTCGGGTGCGGGCCCGGCTGGCCCGGTTCAACGCGCCCTGGCAGAGTTCGCAGGTCAGCGAGGTGCTGGAGCCGCTGATCTCCACCCACCGGGAGAACCATCCCAAGGCCGACGCGCGGCTGCTGCAGCGCGCCTTCGACACCGCTGCCCGCTGGCACTCCGGTCAGTACCGCAAGTCCGGCGACCCGTACATCACCCACCCGCTGGCCGTGGCCACCATCCTGGGCAACCTGGGCATGGACACCACCACCCTGGTCGCCGCGCTGCTGCACGACACGATCGAGGACACCGAGTACACCCTCGACCAGATGCGCGCGGACTTCGGCCCGGAGGTCACCCTGCTGGTCGACGGGGTGACCAAGCTCGACAAGGTCAAGCTCGGCGACGCGGCCAAGGCGGAGACCATCCGCAAGATGGTCGTGGCGATGGCCAAGGACCCGCGGGTCCTGGTGATCAAGCTGGCCGACCGGCTGCACAACATGCGCACCCTGACCTTCCTGCCCCGCCCCAAGCAGGAGCAGAAGGCCAAGGAGACGCTGGAGATCCTCGCCCCGCTGGCGCACCGCCTCGGTATGAACACGATCAAGTGGGAGCTGGAGGACCTCGCCTTCGGCACGCTGTTCCCGAAGCGGTACGAGGAGATCAACCGCCTGATCGGGGAGCACCAGCCGCAGCGCGAGGCGCTGCTGCGCCAGGTGACCCAGAAGGTGCAGACCGACCTGAAGGCCGCCAAGATCAAGGCGGAGACCACCGGCCGGCCGAAGCACCTCTACTCGATCTACCAGAAGATGATCGTGCGGGGTCGCGACTTCAACGACATCTACGACCTGGTGGGTGTGCGGATCCTGGTCGACACGGTGCGGGACTGCTACGCGGCGCTGGGGGTCATCCACGCCAACTGGCAGCCGGTGCCGGGCCGGTTCAAGGACTACATCGCCATGCCCAAGTTCAACATGTACCAGTCGTTGCACACGACGGTCATCGGGCCCACCGGCAAGCCGGTGGAGATGCAGATCCGCACCTACGCGATGCACCGCACCGCCGAGTTCGGCATCGCCGCGCACTGGAAGTACAAGGAGCACAAGGGCACCCAGATCGTCGGCCCGCCGGCGCACATCGACGAGATGACCTGGCTGCGCCAGCTGCTGGACTGGCAGCGGGAGGCGGCGGACCCGAGCGAGTTCCTCGACGCCCTGCGCTTCGACCTGTCCAGCCAGGAGGTGTACGTCTTCACCCCGAAGGGTGACGTCATCCCGCTGCCGACCGGCTCGACGCCGGTGGACTTCGCGTACGCGGTGCACACCGAGGTCGGGCACAAGTGCATCGGGGCGCGGGTCAACGGCAAGCTGGTGCCGCTGGAGTCGACGCTGTCCAACGGCGACGTGATCGAGATCTTCACCTCGAAGTCCGATACGGCCGGCCCGACGCAGGACTGGCTGGGCTTCGTCAAGAGCCCCCGGGCCCGCACCAAGATCCGCCAGTACTTCAACAAGGAGCGGCGCGAGGAGGCGATCGAGGCCGGCAAGGACGCGATCGTCAAGGCGATGCGCAAGCAGGGCATGCCGTTGCAGCGGATGCTCACCTCGGACGCGCTGATGGCGATCGCCCGGGACCTGCACCTGGCCGACGTCGCCTCGCTCTACGCGGCGGTCGGCGACAGCCAGGTCTCCGCCCAGTCGGTGGTGCAGAAGCTGATGGCCACCTACGGGGGCGAGGAGGGCGCGGCGGAGGACATCGCCGAGACCGCCGTCGCCACCCGGCCGCCGCGCAGCCGGCAGAGCAGCGCGGACCCGGGCGTCGTGGTCCGGGGCGTCAGCGACGTCTGGATCAAGCTGGCCCGCTGCTGCACCCCGGTGCCGCCGGACGCGGTCTTCGGCTTCGTCACCCGCTCCGGCGGGGTGAGCGTGCACCGCGACGACTGCGCCAACGCCGAGGACCTGCGGGCGCAGAGCGAGCGGGTGGTCGAGGTCAGCTGGAAGCTCACCTCCGCCTCGACGTTCCTGGTCGCCATCCAGGTCGAGGCGCTGGACCGGCACAAGCTGCTCGCCGACGTCACCCGGGTGCTCTCCGACGAGCGGGTCAACATCCTCTCCGCCACCGTCACCACCACCCGCGACCGGGTGGCGGTGAGCCGGTTCAGCTTCGAGATGGCCGACCCGAAGCACCTGGGCCACCTGCTGGCCGCGGTGCGCAAGGTCGACGGCGTCTTCGACGCGTACCGGGTCACCTCGGGGGCCTGAGGCAGCAACGACAAGCGCCCGCCGGCTCGGCCGGCGGGCGCTTCGTCGTACGGGTGGGTCAGCCCTGGATGTCGCTCATCGCCAGCTTGGTGATGACGACCTCCTTCTTGGGGTGGCCGCCGCCGGCCTGCTGGGCGAAGGCCTTGTCGTCGCCGGCCGCCGCGACCTGCTTGACCAGGTCCATGCCGCCGGTGACGGTGCCGAGCACCGTGTAGTTCGGGTCGAGCTGCGAGTCGCCGTAGACGATGAAGAACTGGCTGCCGGTGCTGCCCGGCTGGCCCGAGTTGGCCATCGCGATGACGCCGTCCGGGTAGGCGGGGCGCTTGTCGGTCGGCAGGTTCTCCTCGGCCAGGTTGTACGCCGGGCCGCCGGTGCCGTCGGTCTCCCGCCAGCCCTTGCCGGTCGCGCTCGGGTCGCCGCACTGGAGCACCTTGATGCCCTCGGTGACCAGCCGGTGGCACTTGCTGTTGTCGAAGAAGCCCTTGCTGGCCAGGTGGGTGAAGCTGCCCGCGGTGCAGGGCACCGCCGCGCGGTCGATCTTGGCGGTGATCGGGCCCAGGTTGGTGTCGATCGTCATCGTCTGGGTGCCGGTGTTCTTCTGCTGGGCCGGCGGCAGTCCGACGTCCTTGATCTGCGGGGTCCGACCCTCCTTCGGCGCCTCGGTGTACGCGCACTGCGCGAAGCCCGGGGCGCCCGCGGTGTCCTGCTTCGTGTCGTCGTCACCGCCGAGGGTCGTCGCCAGCCAGACGCTGCCGGCGACCACGAGCAGCAGGACCGCAGCGGCCCCGACGATCGCCTGCGTCTGCCGGCGCTTGCGGGCCCTGGCCGCGCGCTCGGCCATCTCCCGCTCGAGCCGGGCCCGCGCCGCCGCGCGCTGCCGCTCTCTCGTGGACGTCACGGTCACTCCTCCTGGACTATGTGGCGCGGTCGCCGCCGCGTACGGGTGGTGTGGTCCGGCTCAGCCGGCGCTGGGGCTGGCCGACGGGGCGCCGGAAGCCGGGCTCGTCGGGGCCGCCGCCGTGCTCGGCTCGCCGACCGTGAGCTTCTGGAGCAGCACGTCGGTCTTCGGCTTGACCTTGGCCCCGGTCCCATTGTCCACGGTCGGCAGGGCGCCGATCTTCTCGATCACGTCGAGCCCGCCGGTGACCCGGCCGATGACCGGGTAGGTCGGCTTGGCCGGGTTGAAGTCCTTGAAGAAGACGAGGAACTGGCTGCCGTTGTTGCCCGGCGGGTTACCGACCATGGCGATCGTGCCCTTCGGATACGCCGGCGGCTGGCCGGGGGCCGGGCTGGCCGAGGGGCTCGCCTCGGGCACGGTGGGGACGTTCTCGTCGTAGAACGAGTACGTCGGGCCGCCCAGGCCGGTGCCGCTGGGGTCGCCGCAGCGCAGCGCCCCCTCGGTGGTGATCTCGTGGCACGTGGTGTTGTCGTAGAACGACCGGGTCGCCAGGTGGGCGATGCTCGCCCCGGCGCACGGCGCGCCGGCGAGGTCGAGCTCGGCCGTGATCGGGCCGCCCTGGTTGGTGTTGATCGTCATCGGCCGGCTGCCCGAGGTGGGCAGGCCGGTGGTGGCCGGGGTGCCGACGTCCTTGAGGTTGGTGTTCGCGGCGGCGTCCTGCGGCGTCCAGAGGCAGACGTCCTGGGCGGCCTGCTGCTTCGGGTCGCGGTCGAAGGCGCCCAGCGCCCAGGCGGAGCCGACCACGATCAGCGCCAGCACGACCGCGACGCCCACGCCGGCCTGGATCTGCCGGCGCCGCCGGGTCGCGGCGGCCCGCCGGGCCAGCTGCCGGTCGAGCTTCTCCCGTGCCAGCTTGCGCTGCCGGTCCCTGCTGGAAGCCACTCGTGCTCCCCTTCCTCTGCCCTGGTCGTCACCGGCGGTCGGGCCGCTCGCGTCCCCGTGAAGCAGGTGCGCCACGCCACACGCCCGCCAGAGTGTACGGGTAGCCGCTGGGAAAGTGGTGTACGAGGTCGGGGCTGGGTTTATCGGAGTGCGTCACTGTGCCGGACGGGGTGTGCGGGACGGGTGGGTCACGGATATCGGTTCGCCGTGGCGGCTAGGCTGCGGAGGGAACGACGTACCGACGGAAGGGGAGCGGACGTGCTCGTGGCCGGCTTTCCCGCGGACGCCTTCGGCACCAACTGCTACGTGGTGGCGACCGCTCCGGGGGAGCAGTGCGTGGTGGTCGACCCCGGCATCGGGGTGCTCGACCGGCTCGACGCCGTGCTCGCCGAACACCGTCTGCACCCGGCCGCGGTGCTGCTCACCCACGGCCACCTCGACCACACCTTCTCGGTGGCGCCGGTCTGCGGCGCGCGTGGCATCCCCGCGTACGTCCACCCGGACGACCGGGAACTGCTCGCCGACCCGGCCAAGGGGCTCTCCGCGGACCTCGCCCAGCTCTTCGGCGGCCGGCTGCCGTACACCGAGCCGGACGACGTGGCTGAGCTGACCGACGGCGCGACGCTGGCGCTGGCCGGGTTGGAGATCACCGTCGACCACGCGCCCGGCCATACCGGCGGGTCGGTGCTGTTCCGGCTGCCCGGCGCCGGCTCGCCCTGGGAGGCCGAGCAGATCTGCCTCTCCGGTGACGTGCTCTTCGCCGGCTCGATCGGCCGCACCGACCTGCCGGGCGGCAGCATGCCCCGGATGCTGACCAGCCTGCGGGAGAAGGTCCTTCCGCTGGCGGACGACACGGTTGTCCTGCCCGGCCACGGCCCCGCGACCACCATCGGCCGCGAGCGCGCGACCAACCCGTACCTCGCCGAGGTGGCGGGGGACGGCGCCGCGCGCCCGGCCGCACCCGCCCGCGGCCTGTAGCCGCGCCCACGACCTCCCCGCGCCGCCGCGCGGGACGCAAGGAGTACGCCATGAGCAAGCCCACGCCCATCTCCGGCTTCCCGGAGTGGACGCCCGGCCAGCGGATGATCGAGCAGTTCGTGCTCGACCGGATCCGCGCCACCTTCGAGCTGTACGGCTTCGCGCCGCTGGAGACCCGCTCGGTCGAGCCGCTGGACCAGTTGCTGCGCAAGGGGGAGACCTCCAAGGAGGTCTACGTGCTGCGCCGGTTGCAGGCCGACACCGACGGCCCCACCGGCGACGACGCGCTCGGCCTGCACTTCGACCTGACCGTGCCGTTCGCCCGGTACGTGCTGGAGAACGCCGGCAAGCTGCAGTTCCCGTTCCGCCGCTACCAGATCCAGAAGGTGTGGCGGGGCGAGCGCCCGCAGGAGGGCCGCTACCGCGAGTTCCTCCAGGCCGACATCGACATCGTCGACCGGGACACCCTGCCCGCGCACCACGAGGCGGAGATGCCGCTGGTCATCGGCGACGCGCTGCGCTCGCTGCCGATCCCGCCGGTGCGCATCCAGGTCAACAACCGCAAGATCTGCGAGGGCTTCTACCGGGGTGTCGGGCTGACCGACCCGGAGGCGGCGCTGCGCGCGGTCGACAAGCTCGACAAGATCGGGCCGGCCCGGGTCGCCGAGCTGCTGGCCGAGACGGCCGGGGCGAGCGAGGCGCAGGCCAAGGCGTGCCTGGCGCTGGCCGAGATCTCCGCGCCGGACGCCTCGTTCGCCGACGCGGTGCGCGCCCTCGGGGTGAGCGACCCGCTGCTCGACGAGGGGATCGAGGAGCTGGTCGCGGTGGTGGAGACCGCCGCCGCGCACTCGCCGGGGCTCTGCGTGGCCGACCTGCGCATCGCCCGCGGCCTCGACTACTACACCGGCACCGTCTACGAGACGCAGATGATCGGCTACGAGCGGTTCGGTTCGATCTGCTCCGGCGGTCGCTACGACAACCTGGCCAGCTCCGGGGCGGTCCGGTTCCCCGGGGTGGGCATCTCGATCGGGGTGACCCGGCTGCTCGGGCTGCTCTTCGGCGCCGACGCGCTCTCGGTCTCCCGGGCCGTGCCGACCTGCGTCCTGGTCGCGGTCACCAGCGAGGACGCGCGGCCGGCCAGCAACCGGGTCGCCGAGGCGCTGCGCTCCCGCGGGGTGCCGACCGAGGTGTCGCCGAGCGCGGCGAAGTTCGGCAAGCAGATCCGGTACGCCGAGCGGCGCGGCATCCCGTACGTCTGGTTCCCGGGCGCGGAGGGGGCGTCGGACGAGGTGAAGGACATCCGGTCCGGCGAGCAGATCCCCGCTGCGGCGGGGGAGTGGACGCCGCCCCGGGAGGACCTCAAACCGCTGGTCAGCTGAGGTACTACTCGCGCGTAGGCTCGCGGGGCCCTACGGTAGCGTAAGTTACGCCACCGTAGGGAGATCCGCATGAGCACCGCCCCGCTGAGTCAGACCGCCCTGCTCCTCGAACTCGAAGCCGTGGTGGAGAAGAACCTCGACCGCCACCTGTCGATCGCCAAGGAGTGGTTCCCGCACGAGTACGTCCCGTGGAGCGAGGGACGCACGTTCGACGGGCCGCTCGGCGGCGAGCCATGGTCGGAGTCGGACTCGACGATTCCCGACGTGGCCCGCACCGCGCTGATCGTCAACCTGCTGACCGAGGACAACCTGCCCTCGTACCACCACGAGATCGCCAGCCTCTTCGGCCGGGACGGGGCGTGGGGCACCTGGGTGCACCGGTGGACCGCCGAGGAGGGTCGGCACGGCACCGCCATCCGGGACTACCTGACGGTGACCCGGGCGGTGGACCCGGTCGCCCTGGAACGGGCCCGGATGACCCACATGTCGGCCGGCTACGAGAACGTGCACGGCGACGAGGTGCTGCACTCGCTGGCGTACGTGTCGTTCCAGGAGCTGGCCACCCGCATCTCGCACCGCAACACCGGCCGGGTCACCGGCGACCCGGCCTGCGAGGCGTTGCTGGCCCGGGTGGCCGCCGACGAGAACCTGCACATGGTCTTCTACCGCAACCTGCTCGGCGCGGCCTTCGAACTGGCCCCGAGCCAGGCGATGCGCGCGGTCGCCGACGTGGTGGCCGACTTCCAGATGCCCGGCGTCGGCATCGAGGGCTTCGCCCGCAAGTCGGTGGCGATCGCCCTGGCCGGCATCTACGACCTGCGCCAGCACCGCGACGACGTGGTGCAGCCGGTGCTGCGCCAGTGGGACGTCTTCAACGTCACCGGCCTGGACGCCGACGGCGAGGCCGCCCGCGACCAGATCGCCGGTCACCTCGACGACCTGGAGCGGGCCGCGTCCCGCTTCGAGGAGAAGCGCGCCGCCCGCGAGGCCCGCCTCGCCACCCGCGCCTGACGCCCCCCGCCCCCCCGGCCCCCCCGCCCCGCCCACGTCACCCGCCTCGCCGTGGCCGCTCTTTCAGAGAAAGCGTGGCCATGGCGGGCAAATAGCCACGCTTTCTCTGAAAGTGCCCGCTCGGCGCGGGTGGTGGGTGGGTGGTCAGGCGGGGGTGTCGAGGGGAAAGAGCAGGCAGCTCGACGTGGCGTGGGCGATGAGGCGGCCCCGGGCGTCGGTCAGGCGGGCCTCGGCCAGGGCGGTGCGCCTGCCCCGTTGCAGGACGGTGCCCTCGCACCGCAGCATGCCGCTGGCGACGGTCACCGGGCGCAGGAACTTCACGTTCAGGTCCAGCGAGGTGTAGCCGACGCCGGCGGGCAGCGTGGTGTGCACTGCGCACGCGGCGGCGGTGTCCAGCAGGGTGGAGATGACCCCGCCGTGCACGGTGCCGAGCGGGTTGTAGTGGAACTCCTGCGGGACCAGCTCGACCGCGACCCGGCCCTCGTCGGCCTCCATCCGGGCCATGTCGATCAGGTGCATGATCGGCGGCGCGGCGAGCTCGCCGGCGATCATCGCGCGGAGCAGCTCCAGGCCGCTGCGGCGGCCCACGTGCGCGGCGCCGGCCACCGGGTCGGACCAGGAGAAGGTACGGCTGCGCGCCGGGTCCTGCGTCTGAGTCATGGACTCAGCCTGGCAGCGCGTTGCTGAGTCTGTCAATCAGACCTAGCCTGGTGGACATGAGACCCGCGGCACTGGACTGGTCGGTGGAGAACTGCACCATCGCCCGGGCGATGGCGATCCTCGGCGAACGGTGGACCCTGGTGGTGCTCCGCGAGGTCTTCAACGGCGTCCGTCGCTTCGACGACATGCGCGTCCGTACCGGCATCCCCCGGCAGGTGCTGACCACCCGGCTGGCCACCCTGGTCGAGCAGGGCGTGCTGCGTCGCGAGCCGTACCGGGAGCCGGGCAGCCGGCTGCGCCACGAGTACCGGCTGACCGAGAAGGGCCTCGACCTGTGGCCGGTGCTGGTGGCGGTGCTCGGCTGGGGGGACCGTTACCTGGCCGACCCGGAGGGCCCCCCGCTCGGCGTCGGGCACCGCGACTGCGGGGCGGAGGTCCGGGTCGAGCTGCACTGCGCCGAGGGGCACGAGGTGGCCGACCCGCGCGATGTGCTGCCCCGGCCGGGCCCGGGCGCCCGCCGCCGCGTCGACTGACCCGGCGCCGGGCGGCGTCCCTTCGGGCCCGCCTCGGGCTCGCGTCGGGCCCGCGTCGGGCGCGCCTCGGCGCGCGGACGGCCGGGCCGCCCGCGCGCCGCGACACCGGTGCTACCAGCCGAAGCCGTTGGCGTACGAGACGCTGGCCAGCACCGCCTGGCCGCTGGTGTTGGGGTGGAAGTAGTCCCAGGTGGAGACCTGGCTCAGCGCGAACGGGTAGTTGAACACCGCGTTGTCGTCGAAGTCGCAGTTCGGGCCGTACGCGGCGCAGGCCTGGGCGAGCTGGGTGTTGAAGTCGACCACCCGCTGCCGGACCCGGGTCCGGCGGTCGACGTCGGCCTGTGCGGTGGAGGTCGGGTTGGCCAGCATCGACTGGCAGATGCCGAAGGCCGACCAGGCGGTCCGGGCGCTGCCGCTGCCCTTGCCGACCTGCCAGAGCCGCTGGATGTCCGGGATGCTGATCAGCAGGACCCTGGCGTTGGGCAGCCCCGCCTTGAGCCGGGCGAGCGCGCTGTCGATGTTGGCCCGGTAGGTGGCCACCGGGGTCATCGTCGACTCAGAGCTGGTGCAGGCGTCGTTGGCGCCGATCAGCATCGTGACGTACCCGACGCCCTGGCTGACCGCGGTGCCGGCCTGGCCGTACATGTCGGCGGACTTGGCGCCGCTGCGGGCGTCGTTGAGGTTGCGGCCCTGGATGTTCGGGTTGACCGCGCGGATACGCAGGTAGTGGCTGTTCACCGTGGAGTTGTCGCCGGTGCTGAACGACCGTGAGGTGCAGTCGACGTACCAGCCGCAGGCGTTGAAGCCGCGGGTGATGGAGTCGCCGAGGCTGGCCATCGCGCTGGGCGGCGGGCCGGGATCGGCGACGGCGGGGGTAGCGGCGAGCAGGACGAGGGCGGTGGCGCCGGCGAGAGCCGCCAGCGCGCGTCGGGCGAGGGTCATGGTGGCCTCCGGATCACGGGTGCCGGCGTGCTGCGGTGGCCAGATCGTATAGACGACTTTCTGTGTCCACAATGTTGCTTCGGCGTTACAACGGGCGGCGGGGTGAATTCGGGCAAAGCCCTGTCTTGCGCACGATCTTAAATATGTGAATACTTCAGTCACTCGGCCGGTTTCCCCAGGTCGGCCGGGTTGTCCCCGGGCGCGTCGACGTGACGCGACCCGTCACCCCCTCCCGGAGGTTGTTACATGCGACCCACGAGGTCATCGCTCCGCCACGTCGCCGCCGTCGCCATGGCCGGCACCCTGGTCACCGGCGCGCTGCTCGGCGCCCCCGCGCAGGCGGCACCCGCCTCGCCCGCCTCCCCCGACGCCGCGGCCGGTCTGGCCGACCGCCTCGGCGACCGCGCCGCCGGCACGTACGCCGACGCCAGCGGCAAGATGGTCGTCGCCGTCACCGACGCCGCCGCCGCCCGTCAGGTCCGCGCGGCCGGCGCCACCCCGAAGCTCGTCACCCGGGGCGCCGCCACCCTGCAGGCCGCCACCGCCGAACTGGAGCGGTCCGCGAAGATCCCGGGCACCGCCTGGTGGACCGACCCCGCCACCAACCAGGTCGTGGTCTCGGTCGACAGCACCGTCACCGGCGCCAAGCTGGACAAGGTCAAGGCGGCCGCCGCCCGCACCGGTGGCGCGGTCCGGATCGAGGCCGAGGCCGGCGTGCTGAGCACCCGGATCTCCGGCGGCAACGCGATCTACGCCGGCGGCGGCGGGCGCTGCTCGCTCGGCTTCAACGTGCGCAACAGCGCCGGCACCCAGTTCTTCATCACCGCCGGTCACTGCACGAACATCTCGGCCAGCTGGTACAGCAACTCTGCGCAGACCACCTACCTGGGCGCGCGGACCGGCACCAGCTTCCCCGGCAACGACTACGGGATCGTGCAGTACAACAGCAGCGTCTCCCGCCCGGGTAACGTCTACCTCTACAACGGCAGCTACCAGGACATCACCGCCGCCGGCAACGCGTTCGTCGGCCAGAGCGTCCGGCGCAGCGGCAGCACCACCGGCCTGCGCAGCGGCTCGGTGACCGCCCTCAACGCCACGGTCAACTACGCCGAGGGCAGCGTCTCCGGCCTGATCCGTACCAACGTGTGCGCCGAGCCGGGCGACAGCGGCGGCTCGCTCTTCGCCGGCAGCACCGCGCTGGGCCTCACCTCCGGCGGCAGCGGCAACTGCTCCTCCGGCGGCACCACCTACTTCCAGCCGGTCCCCGAGGTGCTGAGCCGCTACGGCGTCAGCGTCTACTGATCGACCCCTCGGGAGCGGGCCGCCGGGCGACCGGCGGCCCGCTTCGCGTACCGGCCGCCGGGCTCAGCGCGGTGCGGGTGCGCCACCTGCCGTCCGCCGGGTGAGCGCCAGCACCACCAGCAGCGGGCAGAGCGCCTCCGCTCCGGCGGCCACCCGCTCGGCCAGCCCGATCCGGGCGCCGCCGGTGGTCAGCTCCACCACGAACCAGCCGACCAGGGCCAGCAGCAGTGCTGCGGCGGCCGTACCCCGGCGGGCGGTCAGGGCGGTGGCGCCGGCGGGCGCGCGGCGCCGGTGCGCGGCGAGAGCCGGCCAGAGCGCGAGCGCGCCGAACGCCACCGCCGCGCCGAGGCCGTGCGCGGTGGACGACCCCTGCTGCGCCGGCAGCGGAAAGGTCGCCACGGCGAGGGTGGCGAGCCCGCCGAGGGCGAGCAGCAGCCGGCCGGCGGGACGCAGCGGCCGCAGCCCGGCCGCGGTCAGGCAGTGGCACAACCCCAGCCCCAGCAGGCCGACCGTCATGACCCAGCGATCCGTGGCGTCCCGGGCCGCCAGCGCGCTGATGGTGCCGGCGACCTGGTCGAAGCCGCCGGGCTGGCGCGCCGCCGCCAGGGTCCAGCCGCCGACCAGCAGGACCGGGGCGGCGGCGGAGGAGAGCAGGGCCCAACGGGGTACGACGCGCACCCGGCACACCGTACGCGGGCCGCACCGCGACCGCCGGTGCCGCCGGTGGTGGCAACCGCGCCCGGTGGCATCGGGGGACCGGGCCGCCTGACAGAATGCGGAGGGCAAGAGGTGTACCGCAGATGAGGAGACGCAAGTCGTGATCCGTACCCATGACGCCGGCAGCCTGCGCGCGACGGACGCCGGCACCACGGTGACGCTCGCCGGGTGGGTGGCCCGCCGGCGCGACCACGGCGGTGTCATCTTCGTCGACCTGCGGGACAGCTCCGGCGTGGTCCAGGTGGTGTTCCGCGAGGAGGATGCGCACGCGCTGCGCAACGAGTTCTGCGTCCGGGTCACCGGCGAGGTGACCCGCCGGCCCGAGGGCAACGAGAACCCGGAGCTGCCCACCGGCGAGATCGAGGTGACCGCCGCCGAGCTGGAGGTGCTCTCCGAGGCGGCCCCGCTGCCGCTGCCGGTCGACGACCAGGTCGAGGCCGGCGACGACATCCGGCTCAAGTACCGCTACCTGGACCTGCGGCGCAGCGGCCCGGCGAACGCGATGCGGCTGCGCTCGCGCGCCAACCAGCTCGCCCGGGGTGTGCTGCACGAGCGGGACTTCCTGGAGATCGAGACCCCCACGCTGACCCGGTCCACCCCCGAGGGTGCCCGCGACTTCCTGGTGCCGGTCCGGCTCCAGCCCGGCAGCTGGTACGCGCTGCCGCAGTCGCCGCAGCTGTTCAAGCAGCTGCTGATGGTCGGCGGCATGGAGCGGTACTACCAGATCGCCCGCTGCTACCGCGACGAGGACTTCCGCGCCGACCGGCAGCCGGAGTTCACCCAGCTCGACATCGAGATGTCCTTCGTCACCGAGGACGACGTGATCGACCTCGGCGAGGCGATCGTGTCGGCGCTCTGGAAGGACCTGGCCGGGCACGAGATCTCCCGGCCGATCCCGCGGATCACCTGGCACGACGCGATGGCCCGGTACGGCTCCGACAAGCCGGACCTGCGCTACGGCGTCGAGCTGACCGAGCTGACCGACTACCTGCGCGGCACCGAGTTCCGGGTCTTCGCCGGCGCCATCGACGCCGGCGGGTACGTCGGCGCGGTGGTGATGCCGGGCGGCGCCGCGCAGAGCCGCAAGGAGCTGGACGGCTGGCAGGACTGGGCCAAGGCGCGCGGCGCGCGGGGCCTGGCGTACGTGGTGCTCGACGCCGAGACCGGCGAGGCGCGCGGCCCGGTGGCGAAGAACCTCTCCGCCGAGCACCTGGGCGGGCTCGCCGACGCGGTCGGCGCCAAGCCGGGCGACGCGGTCTTCTTCGCGGCCAGCGCCAACACCCGCGAGGCGCAGGAGCTGCTCGGCGCGGCCCGGATCGAGATCGCCAAGCGGGCCGGCCTGATCGACGAGAGCGCCTGGGCGTTCTGCTGGGTGGTCGACGCGCCGATGTTCGAGCGCACTGACGAGGGCGGCTGGACGGCCGTGCACCACCCGTTCACCTCCCCGAACGCCGACTGGGTGGACCGCTTCGAGGAGGCGCCGGACCGGGCGCTGGCCTACGCGTACGACATCGTCTGCAACGGCAACGAGATCGGTGGCGGCTCGATCCGTATCCACCGGGGCGACGTGCAGAAGCGGGTCTTCGACCTGCTCGGCATCACCCCGGAGGAGGCGCAGGACAAGTTCGGCTTCCTGCTGGAGGCGTTCAAGTACGGCGCCCCGCCGCACGGCGGCATCGCGTTCGGCTGGGACCGGGTCTGCATGCTGCTCGCCGGCGCGGACTCCATCCGCGAGGTCATCGCCTTCCCGAAGACCCGGGGCGGCTTCGACCCGCTGACCGGCGCGCCGACGCCGATCACCGCCCAGCAGCGCACCGAGGCCGGCATCGACGCCAAGCCCAAGGCGCCGACGGGCGTGCACGCCGGCACCGCCGGCCCGGCCGCCCCGGTGGCCGACCCGGTCTGACCCGACCCCCGTCACCGAGAGGTCCGCGCCATGATGGCGTGGACCTCTCGGTCGTTTCGCCGCCGCCGCCAGCGGGCGACGGTCGGCGGGGCCGGGGAGACGGGGGACGCGATGACGCTGCTCGTGGTGGGAGCCGGTGGCTTCCTGGGCGGGGAGATCTGCCGGCGCGCGGTCGCGGCGGGCCGGCCGGTGGTGGGGACCTGGCACGCCAACCCGGTCGCGCTGCCCGGCCTGGCGACCCGGCAGCTCGACGTGACCGACCGGGAGGCGGTGCGCCGGCTGGTGGCGGCGGTCCGGCCGACCGCCGTGGTCGGCACCCCCTACCGGTACGACGACTGGGCGGTCACCGCCGACGGCGCGGCGCACATCGCGTCCGCGGCGGCCGAGGTGGGGGCGCGGCTGGTGCACCTGTCCAGCGACGCGCTGCACGCCGGGCGCCCGACGCCCTACCTGGACGACGACCCGCCCACCCCGATCCACCCGTACGGAGCGGCGAAGGCGGCGGCGGAGACCGCTGTGCGGGCGATCGACCCGAGCGCCGTGCTGGTGCGGACCTCGCTGATCGTGGGGGAGGGGAGCAAGCAGATCCAGCTCTGCCGGGACGCGCTCGCCGGCCGGGCCACCCTCTTCACCGACGAGCTGCGCTGCCCGGTCGACGTCACCGACCTGGCCGACGCCGTCCTCGAACTGGTCGACGGCGATCACGCCGGCCCGCTCAACGTCGCCGGTCCGGAAGCGGTCAGCCGGGCCGGGCTCGGGCTGCTGGTGGCCCGCCGCCTCGGGCTGGACCCGGCCGGGATGAAGACCAGCACGGGCGCGGCCGCCGGGCTGGTCCGCCCCACCGACGTACGGCTGGACAGCTCGCGCGCCGCCGCGCTGCTGCGCACCCGGCTGCGCGGCGTCACCGAACTCCTCGCGGCCTGACCCCGACCCGCTCCCATCCCGCTCACGCACACTTTCTCTGCATAACTATTGTGCAGAGAAAATATGCACAGGTATTGTGCAGTCATGGGGAACGACGAGAACGCCGCGGCACCGCGTGAGGTCCGGCTCGACCACCGGCAGGTCCGGGTGCTGGCGCACCCGCTGCGGATGCGACTGCTCGGCGCGCTGCGCACGAAGGGGCCCGCCACCGCCACGGCGCTGGCCGAGCTGCTCGACACCAACACCGGCGCGACCAGCTACCACCTGCGCCAGCTCGCCGAGGTCGGCCTGGTCGCCGAGGACCCCGACCGGGGCAGCGGGCGGCAGCGCTGGTGGCAGGCCGCGCACGACGTCACCAGCTGGGAGCCGACCGACTTCGACGACGACCCGGACGCCCGGGCGGCCATCCAGTGGATCCACGGCGACCAGGTACGCCTGCTGGTCGAGCGGGCCGAGCAGTGGCTGGCCGTCGAGCACGAGTGGTCGCCGGCCTGGCGGGACGCCTTCGGCATGGGCGACATCTTCATGGTCATCCCGCCGGACCGGATGGAGGCGCTGAAGGCCGAGGTGTGGCAGGTCATGCAGCGGTACCACGACGAGGCGGACCCGGCCGCGCCGGGCGCCGAGCCGGTGCACCTCTTCCTCGCCGGCTACCCGATGCTGGAGGGCCGGCGGTGAGCGTCCTGTCCGTACGCCAGGTCCGGTTCCGCTACCTCACCCTCTACGGCCTGCGCTGGCTGCCCACCGGTCTGATGATCCCGGTGATGATCCTGCTGATGCAGGAGCGCGGCCTGTCGCTGTCCGAGATCGGCCTGGTCTCCATCGCGCAGGGGCTGGTGGTGCTCGCGCTGGAACTGCCCACCGGCGGCCTGGCCGACGCCCTCGGCCGTAAGCCCGTCCTGGTCGCCGCCTGGACGCTGAGCCTGGTCTCGCTCGGGCTCTTCGCGGTGGCCGACTCCTTCGCGCTGTTCTTCCTGGTCTGGGCCTTGCAGGGCGTCTACCGGGCGCTCGACAGCGGCCCCCTGGAGTCCTGGTACGTCGACGCCACCCTCGCCGCCGACCCGAAGGCCGAGTACGAGGCCGGCCTCGGCTTCGCCGGCACCGTCGCCGGCGTGACCATCGCGGCCGGGGCGCTGCTCAGCGGCGGCCTGATCGCCCTCGGCCCGGTCGGGCCGGTCAGCGCCCTCACCGTGCCGGTCCTGGTCGCCATCGCCCTCCAGGCGGTGGCCCTGGCGGCCCTGCTGCTCCTGCTGGTCGAGACCGGCCCGGCCAAGGGCGCCGGCGCGCTGCGCGCCTCCATGGTCGAGGCGCCCCGGATGGTGGGCCAGGCCTTCGGCCTGCTGCGCCGCTCCCGGGTGCTGCTCGCCCTGGTCGCCGTCGAGCTGTTCTGGGGCTTCGGCATGGTGACGTTCGAGTCGCTGCTGCCGGTCCGCCTCGCCGAGGTGGTCGGAAATCCCGAGCGCGCCGCGGCGCTGCTCGGGCCGGCCAGTTCGGCGGCGTGGCTCGCCTCGGCGGCGGGCGCGGCGCTGACCCCGCTGCTGCTGCGCTGGCTGGGCGCCGCGCCGAGCGCCGCGCTGCTGCGGATCGTCCAGGGCGTGACCGTGGTCGGGATGGGGCTGTTCGCCGGCCCGGTCGGCGTGCTGGTCGCCTACCTGGCCTGCTACACCGTGCACGGCGCCTCGAACCCACTGCACACGGGCCTGCTGCACCGGCAGGTCGACGGGCCGTACCGGACCAGCGTGATCTCGCTGAACTCGATGGTCGGGCAGCCCGGCTTCGCCATCGGCGCGGTACTGCTCACCTTCCTCGCCGACACCCGCAGCGTCACCACGGCCATGGTGGTGGGTGGCGTGGTGCTGGCCGTGGCCGCCCCGCTCTACCTGCCGGCCTGGCGTGCCGGGCGCACGGCAGCCGCGACGACGGACTCCGGCCCGGCCGGGTCGATGGCCGAGTCGACGGCCGGGTCGAGCGGGGTCGGTCCCACCGCCGAGCCCGCTGTGGTCGGGCCGACCGCCGATTTCGGCCCGGTGGCCGGCGGTGGGGCACCGGTCCCGGCGGCCGGATCCGGGGGCGGGGAGGCGGCGCCCGTCCGCTGACAGGTCGCCGCGCCAGCCGCGGTCGCGGCGGACCTCCGTCCGAGCCTGATACCTCAGAGGCATCTTGATACCGCTGAGGTATCAGGCCGATCGGGGCGGTCGCCTCCAGCGCGGACCGGGGCGGCCGTCTCCAGTGCCGACCGGAGCGGCGGGCCGCCGGCGCGCCGGTTCAGGCCAGGTGCACCGAGCTGCGGGCGAGGGTGCCGGTGAAGCCGAGCCGCCGGTAGAGCCGGATCGCCCCCACGTTGTCGGTGTAGACGCCGAGCGCCACGTGGTCGTAGCGGGCGGCCAGCGCCCGGGTCATCCCGGCGGTCAGGGCCGCGCCGAGGCCCCGGCCCCGCCGGTCCGGCGCCACGGTCAGCCCGGCCAGGAAGCCGACGTCGCCCCGGCTGCGGTCCGCGCCGCAGGCGACGAGCCGGTCGCCGTCGCGGATGCCGTACCAGTCGACGATGCGCGGGTCGCCGGGGCGCGAGGTGGTGCTGGGGAAGGATGCCTCGATCAGCCCGCTCAGTGCCGGGTGGTCGGCCTCGCCGAGGCGTACCACCCGGTCCTCCTCGGGCTGGCGCGGCGGGGCGGTGGTGGTCCAGAGGAAGTCCCACTCGTCGTGCCGGGCCACGGTCATCCGACCGGCGAGGGCTTCCGGGCTGGTCCGGGGCAGGTGCAGCCACTGCCCGGCACCGACCGCGCCGGTCGCGACGAGGTCGGTGAAGACCTCCACCGCCGGCCCCGGCGCCCCGATCGCGCCGCCCGCCGGGCCCGGCCCGGACGACAGCAGCCAGACCACCGCGCCGTCGCGCCGCCAGCCGCGGGGCTCCGCGCCCCGCCACAGCGCGTGCCGTGCGTACGGGTGGTGGTCGGTGGCGGCGAGGAGGGCCGCGCGGCCCGCCAACTCCTGGTCGGCCATGATCACTCGCCCAGCCTAGACCGCGGCCCGGCGCAGCTCGTTCCACGGTGGAGATTGACGAGCCGACCGATTGGGTACATCCCGCCCCGACCTACTGGGAACCCCCACCGGAGGACAACGATGCTCGCCATTCTCGCCGCGATCGTATTCGGCTTCGCGCTGCTGATCGACCTGCTGGACACCAACTTCGGCGCCCCCGACCTCTTCAATGTGCACACCCTGCTGATGCTGGGCCTGCTGCTGCTCTCCCTCTACCTCGCCGGGGTGGGCCGCGGCCCGGGCGGTGGCGGCGGCGGCCGCTGGTACCGCGGTCGGCGGCCGGGTCGCGGCTGACCGCAACGGATCAGGACGGGCTCGGCCCGCGGCGCGATTCCGGCGCAGCGGACCGAGCCCGGTACTGTCTTCGTGATGGACTCCGACGCCCTCTTCTCCCTCGGTGAACCCGCCGCGGCGCCCAGCGCCCCCGCGGGTCCGAGCGGTGTCGACGGCTTCACGGCGGTCGGGGAGGATTCGCCCCTGCCCGTCCGGATGCGTCCCGCCAGCATCGACGAGCTGGTCGGGCAGGACCACCTGCTCGCGCCCGGTGCGCCGCTGCGCCAGCTGGTCGGCGGCGGGGCCCCGATGTCGGTCATCCTCTGGGGGCCGCCGGGCAGCGGCAAGACCACCATCGCGCACCTGGTGGCCCGGGCCACCGACCGCCGGTTCGTCGCCATGTCGGCGCTCTCCGCCGGGGTCAAGGACGTCCGGGCGGTCATCGAGACCGCCCGCCGGCAGCGCCGCGCCGGCGGACCGCAGACCGTGCTCTTCATCGACGAGGTGCACCGGTTCAGCAAGACCCAGCAGGACTCCCTGCTCGCCGCGGTGGAGGACCGGACGGTCACCCTGCTCGCGGCGACCACGGAGAATCCGTACTTCTCGGTCATCTCCCCGCTGCTGTCGCGCTGCGTGCTGCTCACCCTCCAGCCGCTGGACGACGCGGCCGTGCGCGGCCTGCTGCGCCGCGCGGTCGCCGACCAGCGCGGCCTGGGCGGCGCGCTCACCCTCGACACCGAGGCCGAGGACCACCTGGTACGCCTCGCCGGCGGCGACGTCCGCAAGGCGCTGACCGCGCTGGAGGCCGCAGCGGCCTCGGCGGTGGCCACCGGCACCGACCGGATCGACCTGGCCACCACCGAGCAGGCGGTCGACGTGGCGGCGGTCCGCTACGACCGGGACGGCGACGCCCACTACGACGTGACCAGCGCCCTCATCAAGAGCATGCGCGGCTCGGACGTGGACGCGGCGCTGCACTGGCTGGCCCGGATGCTGGTCGCCGGCGAGGACGCCCGGTTCATCGCCCGCCGGTTGGTGATCTTCGCCAGCGAGGACGTCGGGATGGCCGATCCGACCGCGCTGGGCGTGGCCACCGCCGCCGCCCACGCCGTGGAGTACGTCGGCCTGCCCGAGGCCCAGCTCAACCTGGCCCAGGCGGTGATCCACCTGGCCACCGCCCCGAAGTCGAACTCGGCCACCACCGCCATCGGCGCGGCCATCGCCGACGTGCGCGCCGGCCGGGGCGGCCCGGTGCCGCGCGGACTGCGCGACGCCCACTACGCCGGCGCGCGGGGGCTCGGGCACGGCACGGGATACCGCTACCCGCACGACGACCAGCGCGGAGTGGTCACTCAGCAGTACGCTCCCGACGATCTCGTCGGGACCGACTACTACCGGCCCAGCGGGCACGGTGCGGAGCGGTCGGTGGCCGCCCGGCTGCCGCTGCTGCGCCGGATCGTCCGGGGGCTGTCCGCCCCGGCGCCGCGCCCCGACGAACCGACGCCGGTGGCGGTCAACGGCCGCCACCCGTCGGGTACGGGGCACGCCGGTGGGGCGGATGAAGACGGCGACGCCGTCGTCGGGGAGGGTCAGCAGTGACATCGCGTGGTGGGGAGCGACCGGAGGACGGTCCCGACGAGCGGCGTGACTCCCGCGCCAAGGGACGCCGCTGGGGCCGGGGCCGGGCCGAGGAGCCGCCGCCGGAGCCGGCCGGCGAGGAGTTCGGCTGGATCGACGACCTGCGTAGCGCCAAGCAGCAGCGGGGCGAGCTCGGCCCGGACGGTGAGCCACCCCGCCCGACGCCGCCCGCGCCCGCCGGCGGCCGTGGCCCGGCCACGCCGCCCGCCGGTCCCCGGCCGGGGCCGGTCGTACCCAGCCCGGACGGCCCGCCGCCCGCCCGCGGGCCGCGGGCCGACGCGCCACCGCCCGGCCGTGCCGCCGCGCCGCGCCCTGACGCGCCGCCACCTGGCCGGGCCGCCGGCCCGCGCGCCGACGCGTCTGCCGCACCCGCCGCCCCGCGTCCCGGGCCCGCCGGGCCGCGCCCGGACGGCGGGCCGGTCCGTCCCGGCCCGGTCGTCGGTCCGGGCCCGGACGGCCCCCGCCCGCCGCGCGCCGACGGCCCGCCCGCAGCGCGCGCGGGCGTTCCGCAGGCCACCCCGCCGGTACGCGGCGGCTGGCCCGCCGCTCCCGAACAGCGTCCCCGCCCCGGCGAGGGTGCCTGGCCCGGCCCGGCGGCCACGGCGCGCCCCGGCCAGCGGGGGCCCGAGCGACCCCAGCCGGACGCCGCCGGCGCCCCCGTCTCCGGTGCCGGTGGCGGCGCGGCGGCCCGCGCCCAGGCGCCCCGGGCCGCCGGTGCCGGGCAGTCGCCGTCCGGCTGGCCGGCCCCCGGCCCCGAGGCGTCGGCACCCGCCCCCCGAGCCGCAGGCCCCGCCTCCGGACGCCGCACCGTGCCCCGCGAGGGCGCCCGCCGCCCGGCCGACGCCACCGACCCGGCTCGTCGCGGGCCGGCCTTCCCGCCGGACCCGGCCTACCCGAACCCGGTCAGCGGCGGCCCGCGTCCCGACCAGACGCCGGTGAGCGGTGGGCCCCGTCCCCCGACGCCGGTCAGCGGCCCACCCCGCCCGGACCCGGCGGCCCCCGAGCCGCGTGGCCGGGGTCGCCGCGCCGCGGCGGAGCCGACCGGCGGCGAGGACCCCGGTGCCGCCGCGCGCCGAGGCGGCCGGGGCGCGGCCCCGGAGCGGGCCACCGGTCGACGCCGCGCCGCCGAACCGGACCCGTCCGTGCCGATGACCGGCAACGCCCCACCCGTGCCGCCGACCGCTCCCGTCTCGGGCGCCGGCGCCACCCCGCCCGGCCCTGTGCCCGCCGGACGGGACTCCGACGGCCGACGCCGGCCGCGCGCCGACGAACCCGGCACCGGACGTCGGGCCACCCCGCCCGGCGGTACGCCCCGCGGCGACCGGCCGGAACGGCCGGCGGACTGGCTGCGCCAGGCGGGCCGGACCTCGCACACCGATCCGGCGCTGCCGACCCTCGACCGCTCGACCCCGGCCGGCCGTACCGCCGTGCCCCCGGGCACGCCGGCTCCCGGCCGTCGTGGTGGCCCGGCCCCGGCGGGTCGGGCCCGCCCCGGTGCCGAGCCACCCGCCCCGCCCCGTGAGGGCGTACCCGGTCAGCCGGGTCCGGCGCGGGGAGCGGCCCGGCCGGACGGAGCGCACCCCGGCGGCCCCACCTCCGCCCGGGGTCCGCGTGCCGACGGTCCGCACCCGACGGCGGGTCCGCGTGCCGACGGTCCGCACCCCACCGGGGGTGCCCGGGCCGAGGGCGCCGCACCCGTCCGGGGCCCTCGTGGCGACGGCCCGCAGCCCGGCCGGGGGGCGCGTCCCGCCGGCCCGGAGGCCGCTGCCCGGGGGGCCGCCCCCATCCAGGGCGGGCGCCCCGGCGCGTCCCCGGCCGGCACCGGCGCGGTGTCCGGCCCCCGTCCCGCCGTCCCCGAGCAGCAGCCCGGGGCGCGCCCCGGAGGGCCGGCCCGCGCGGCGGTGCGCCCGGACGGCGCCGGTCCAGGCGTCGCCCGACCGCCGGGCGACGACCCGCGTCGGGGCGGTGCCCAGTCCGAGGGCGGGCCGCGTGCCGGGGCCCCGGGCCAGCCGGCGGTGGCCCGCGCGGCCGCACCGGCCCTGCGCCCCGACGAGCACCCCGACCGGGCCACCGGGCCGCAGCGGCAGCCCGCTCGGCCGGAGCCCGGCGGCACCGGGTCCGCCGCGCCACGCCCGGGCGAGCCGGTGGGCGTCGCCCGCGCGGCGGCGGTGGTGCCGCCGGCCGGGCCGCGACCGGCCACCGAAGCGGTCGGCGGTCCGGGCCGGCCCGACGAGGAGGAGCCCGCCAGCGGGCTGCAGGGCGCCCGCTCCGAGCTGCGCCGGCAGATGCGCGAGCGGCGCCGGCTCCGGCTGGGCATCCTGGTGCTGGTCAGCGTGGTGCTGCTCGGCGCGATCCCGCTCTACTTCGGCATCAGTACGCTCAGCCGCGATCCGGTCTTCGACACCCTCGACGAGCTCGACGTGCCCGGCTGGGCGGCGGCGCAGACGGTCGACAACGTCAGCGGCAGCCGCTGGTGCCTGCAGGACTGCCGGCTGCGGGAACGCACCATGGAGTCGGAGCGCGCGCCGGAGGAGACCGCCGGGGTGTACGAGGCGGCGCTGCGCCGGGACGGCTGGGAGCCCTGGCAGGTCAGCCGCTGCCCGGAGCAGAAGGAGAAGGGCCGGTACACCTGCTGGCGTCGCGACGAGCTCACCCTCGACCTGTGGGTACGCGAACCGACCTGCGCGGCGCCGCCGGCCGCCGGGGCGTCGACGGTCCCGCCGTCCACCGAGGCGTCGCCCGCTGCGGGGACGTGTGCCGGCTCGTTGGTGTCGGTGAAGGTCCGCAACGCGATCGACGACGAACGGACCCGGCCGCAGCCGAGCACGGACCCGTCGCTGACCGGTGAGGATCCCTTCCCGACGTTCACCGAGGATCCGCTCGAGGACCTGACACGCTCACCGTCCTGAGCCGGTTTTCATCACGGACGGTAGGGTCTGGGGCTGGCGTGCCCGCCCGCTCCCGCCGGCCCCTCGTGGGCGCGGAGCGACGGCGGGCCCGGAGACGGTCGCGCGTTCCGGACGTTCGTTCCGGAACTCTGCTTGAGGAGGACATGCGTGGATGGTGGACAGATCGCTGCGCTGATCGCGGCCGGCGCGTTCCTGATGCTGGTGCTCGTCCTGGCGGTGCCGATCCTGCGCCTGCGGCACACCGTGGACGCCACGACCCGGATGATCAACGACATCAACGAGCAGACCACCCCGCTGCTGAGGGACGTGAACACCACGGTGAAGAACGTCAACACCGCCCTCGAGCAGGTGCAGACCTCGCTGGACGGGGTGAACCTCCAGCTCGCCAAGGTCGACACCATGACCAGCCACGCGCAGAACGTCACCGCCAACGTGGCGAACCTGGCGACCGTCGTCTCCGCCGCCGCGGCCAACCCGCTGGTCAAGGTGGCCGCCTTCGGGTACGGCGTACGCCGGGCCGCCTCGGCCCGCCGGCACGCGGAGACCGAGCGTGAGGTGCGCGACACCATCAAGCAGCAGCGCCGTGCCGCGCGGCGCGGCAACCGCTGAGCCGGTGGGCGACGAGCCGGAGGGATGAGAGCATGAGGCGACTGTTCTGGCTGGGCATCGGCCTGGCCGTGGGCGTGGTGGTGGTCCGCAAGGCGACCCGCACCGCGCAGGCGTACACCCCGGCCGGAATCGCGAGCGGGCTGTCCGAATCCGCTGGCAGCCTGGTCGAGTCGCTGCGTAGCTTCGTGGAGGACGTACGGATCGGGATGGCCGAGCGCGAGCAGGAGATCCACGAGGCGTTCGCCCGGGGCGAGGCGTTCGACGACCAGTTCGCCGAGCTGCGGGAGGACCCGCGCATCGGCGACCGAGAAATCTTTCCGGAGGAACACCAGCGATGAAGACGGCGGAGATCAAGCGGCGGTACCTCGCCCACTTCGAGGCGAACGGCCACACCGTGGTGCCGTCCGCTCCGCTGCCCGCCATCAGCGACCCGAACCTGCTGTTCGTCAACGCCGGCATGGTGCAGTTCGTCCCCTACTTCCTCGGGCAGCAGACCCCGTCGTACCGGCGGGCGGTCAGCGTGCAGAAGTGCATCCGCACCCCGGACATCGACGAGGTCGGCAAGACCAGCCGGCACGGCACGTTCTTCCAGATGAACGGCAACTTCTCCTTCGGTGACTACTTCAAGGACGGGGCGATCCCGCTCGCCTGGGAGCTGGTCACCAAGCCGGTCGCCGAGGGCGGCTACGGGCTGGACCCGGAGCGGATCTGGCCGACGGTCTACCTCGACGACGACGAGGCGTTCCAGATCTGGCGCTCGGTGGGTGTGCCGGCCGAACGGATCGTCCGGCGGGGCAAGGCCGACAACTTCTGGTCGATGGGCATTCCCGGCCCCTGCGGCCCCTGCTCGGAGCTGTTCTACGACCGCGGTCCCGAGTACGGCCGCGAGGGCGGCCCGGCGGTCGACGAGGACCGCTACATGGAGTTCTGGAACCTCGTCTTCATGCAGTACGAGCGGGGCCCGGGCACCGGCAAGGAGAACTTCCCGATCCTCGGCGACCTGCCGGCGAAGAACATCGACACCGGCATGGGCCTGGAGCGGATGGCCTCCATCCTCCAGGGCGTCGACAACCTCTACGAGATCGACGAGGTCCGGCCGATCCTCGACCGGGCGGCCGAGCTGACTGGCAAGCGGTACGGCGCCCAGTCCGGGCACGTGGCCAGCGAGTCGCACCCCGACGACGTGCGCCTGCGGGTGGTCGCCGACCACGTGCGGACCGCGCTGATGCTGATCGGCGACGGGGTGACCCCGAGCAACGAGGGTCGCGGCTACGTGCTGCGGCGGATCATGCGCCGGGCGATCCGGGCGGTGCGCCTGCTGGGCTACCAGGACCGGGCGCTGCCCGAGCTGCTGCCGGTGGCCCGGGACTGCATGTCCCCGTCGTACCCGGAGCTGGCGGAAGAGTTCGACCGGATCTCCCAGTACGCGTACGCCGAGGAGGACGCCTTCCTGGCCACGCTGCGCGCCGGCACCACGATCCTGGACACCGCCATCGCCGAGACGAAGTCGGCCGGCAAGCCGGCCCTCTCCGGCGACAAGGCGTTCCAGCTGCACGACACCTACGGGTTCCCGATCGACCTGACCCTGGAGATCGCCGGCGAGCAGGGCCTGCAGGTGGACGCCGAGGGCTTCCGCCGGCTGATGGCCGACCAGCGCAACCGGGCCAAGGCCGACGCGCAGGCCCGCAAGACCGGGCACACCGACGTGTCGGCGTACCGGTCGGTGCTGGACGCGGGCGGGGCGGTCGAGTTCACCGGCTACACCGAGCTGAACCGGGAGTCCCGGGTCCGCGCGGTGCTCGCCGACGGTGCCCAGGTGGGCGCGGCGGTCGAGGGCGACACCATCGAGCTGGTGCTGGACACCACCCCGTTCTACGCCGAGGGCGGTGGCCAGCAGCCGGACCAGGGCCTGATCACCGTGGGTGGCGGCCAGGTCGAGGTCTTCGACGTGCAGCAGCCGGTGCCGGGGCTGATCGTGCACCGGGCCAGGGTGCTGCGCGGCGAGGTGCGCGCCGGGGAGACCGGGTATGCGGAGATCGACGTGAGCCGGCGGCGGGCGATCTCCCGCTCGCACACCGCGACCCACCTGGTGCACCAGACGATGCGCAACTTCCTCGGCGAGTCGGCGACCCAGGCGGGTTCGCTGAACGCGCCGGGCCGGCTGCGGTTCGACTTCAACACCCCGACCGGGGTGGCGCCGAGCGTGCTGCACGACGTGGAGCAGCAGGTCAACGAGGTGCTCCAGGCGGACCTGGAGGTGCACGCCTTCATCACCACGCAGGAGGAGGCGCGCCGGATCGGCGCGATGGCGCTCTTCGGCGAGAAGTACGGCGAGCGGGTCCGGGTCGTCGAGGTCGGCGACTACGCCCGGGAGCTGTGCGGCGGCACCCATGTGGCCCGCTCGGCGCAGCTCGGCCTCGTCAAGATCCTCTCCGAGGCGTCGGTGGGCTCGGGCGTGCGCCGGATCGAGGCGCTGGTCGGCATGGACGCGTTCGGCTTCCTGGCCCGCGAGCACCTGCTGGTCTCCCGGCTGGCGGAGCTGTTCCGGGTGCCCGGCGACCAGGTGGCCGACCGGGTCGAGCAGACCGTGACGCAGCTGCGCGACGCCGAGAAGGAGCTGGACAAGCTCCGGGCCCAGCTGGTGCTGGGCGGCGCCGCGGCGCTCGCCGGGCAGGCGAAGGACGTCCGGGGCGTGGCGTACGTCGGCACCGAGGCGCCGGAGGGCGCGGCCGGCAACGACGTGCGGACCCTGGCCCAGGAGATCCGCGGCAAGATCGATCCGGCCCGGCCGGCGGTGGTGGCCGTGGCGGCCCGCGCCAACGGCAAGGCGTCCCTCGTGGTGGCCGTGAACGCGGCGGCCCGGGGTCGCGGGCTCGCGGCCAACGACCTGGTCAAGGCGGCGTTCTCCGGCCGCGGCGGGGGCAGCCCGGACGTCGCCCAGGGTGGCGGCCTGCCGGCGGCGGAAGCGCCGAACCTGCTGCTCACGGTCGAGAAGGCGATCGCCGAGGCGTGATCACGCACCGTGGAACCCAGGGCGGACCGAACCGGTCCGCCCTGGCCCGTTCCGCCGGGGAAGTGCTCCGCCGTGGGTGAGTTGACCCGGGGCGTCCGGCTCGGCGTGGACGTGGGGCAGGTCCGGGTCGGGGTCGCCCGGTCGGACCCGCACGGCATCCTGGCCACCCCGCTGGTCACCCTCGCCCGGGACCTGACGGCGGCGCCCGACGCGGTGCCCAGCGACATGGCGCAACTGGCGCAGCTGGTCGCCGAGCACGAGGCGGTGGAGGTGGTACTCGGCCTTCCGGTCAACCTCGCCGGTAAGCTCGGTCCGGCGGCGCACCACGTGACGGCGTACGCGGACCGTTTGGCCGATGTAATAGCGCCGGTTCCGGTGACGCTCACCGACGAGAGGATGTCGACCGTCGTCGCGTCTCGTAGGCTGGCGGAGCGAGGCGTCCGGGGAAAGCGCCAACGCGCGGTGGTGGACCAGGCCGCCGCGGTCGAGATCCTGCAGAGCTGGCTGGAAGCGCAGCGGAGGCGGACGGAATGATCGACGATCTGGACCTCGGGTTCGACGAGCCTGAGAGGGGTGAGAAGGGCCGGCACCGACGCGGCTTCGTCGAGCGACGCAAAGGCAGGTCCGGCGGCCGGGGGAAGACCATCTTCGCCCTGCTGATGGCGCTCGTCCTGTTGGGTGGCATCGGCGGCGGCGCCTTCTACGGCTTCGACCGGGTCCAGAACTACTTCGTCACCCCCGACTACGACGGCGCCGGCACCGGCGAGGCGATGGTCGAGGTGAAGCAGGGCGCGCTGATCGCCGAGATCGGCGACACCCTCGTTGCCGCCGACGTGGTGAAGAGCACCAAGGCCTTCATCGAGGCGGCCGAGGCGAACGCGCTCAGCAAGAACATCCAGCCCGGCCTGTACAAGGTGCGCAAGCAGATGAGCGCGGAGAAGGCGCTCGCGATGCTGCTCGACCGGAAGAACAAGGTCACCAACCAGGTGACCATCCCGGAGGGGCGTACCGCCAAGGACACGTACAAGCTGCTCTCCGACAAGACCAAGATCCCGGTCAAGGATTTCGAGGCCGCCGCCAAGGACCCGGAGGCGCTCGGCGTGCCGGACTGGTGGTTCGTCCGCAAGGACGGCAAGAAGGTCACCAAGTCGATCGAGGGCTTCCTCTACCCGGACACCTATGAGATCGCGCCGAAGGCGACCGCCGAGGGCGTGCTCAAGGACATGGTCGACAACTTCCTCAGCGTCACCGGTGAGATGAAGTTCGCCGAGCAGGTGCAGGAGAAGCGGGGCGGGATCAGCCCGTACGAGGCGCTGATCGTCGCCTCGATGGCGCAGGCGGAGGCGGGCAACGCCGACGACCTCGGCAAGATCGCCCGGGTCGCGTACAACCGTGCCTACACGGGCAAGTTTCCGTGCAGCTGCCTGGAGTTCGACGTGTCGGTGAACTACTACTGGCAGCTCACCGGCAAGAAGACCAAGGCGTCGAAGGACATGACCACCGCGGAGATCCGCGACCCGAAGAACCCGTACAGCACCCACGCCCACCCCGGCCTGACCCCGACCCCGATCAACAATCCGGGCAAGCAGGCGTTGCAGGGGGCGATGGACCCGCCGGAGGGCGGCTGGCTCTTCTTCGTCGCCATCGACCACAAGGGGCACTCCGCCTTCGCCTCGACCAACGCCGAGCACGAGCGCAACATCGCGAAGGCGAAGGAGAACGGCGTCCTCTGAGCGGCGAGGTGGTGAGCGGGGGAGTGACGTGACGGTGCACAGAGCCGCGGTGCTCGGCAAGCCGATCGCGCACTCGCTCTCCCCGGTGATCCACAACGCCGGCTACGCCGCCGCCGGGCTCACCGGGTGGTCGTACACCCGGGTGGAGTGCGTGGCCGCGGAGCTGCCGGCCCTGGTCGCCGGCCTCGGCCCGGAGTGGGCCGGGTTGTCGGTGACCATGCCCGGCAAGGAGGCGGCGCTCGCGGTGGCCGACGCCGTCTCGCCGGTCGCCGCCGCCGTCGGCGCCGCCAACACCCTGGTACGCCGTCCCGACGGCTCCTGGTACGCCGACAACACCGACGTCAGCGGCATGGTCGAGGTGCTGACCTCCGCCGGGGTGGCCCCGGGCGGCACGGTGACCGTGCTCGGCGCCGGCGGCACCGCCCGCGCGGCGCTGGCCGCGGCGGCCCGGCTCGGCGCGGCCTCGGTGACCGTGGTGGCCCGCCGGGCGGCGGCGGTCGACGAGCTGCGACCGGTCGCCGGCGCGGTGGGGGTGGCCCTGACCGGCGCCGGCTGGGCGGATGCCGCCGCGCACGCCGGGGCCGACGTGGTCGTCTCCACCGTGCCGAAGGGGGTCGCCGACCCGCTGGCCGGCGAGATCCACTGGCGGCCCTCGACGGTGCTGTTCGATGCCCTCTACGATCCCTGGCCGACCCCGCTGGCCGCGTCGGCGCTCGCCGCCGGCGCCCGGGTGGTCTCCGGGCTGGACCTGCTGCTGGCCCAGGCGGTCGGCCAGTTCGAGCAGTTCACCGGCGTGCCCGCCCCCCGGGCGGCGATGGCCCGGGCGCTGGCCGCGCACCGGACCGGGCTTTCTTAGCTGCCGGTTAATTCGGCGCGGCAACCGGATGTCCGACGGACGACGAGCGGCAGGCGTCGATACGCTGCTGCCGGTAATCGTCGCCCACACGGGGAGTGTCCCTTGAGCCGGCACGGACTCCACCGCGCAGCGTCCCGCCTCGGCGCGCGCCGCAAGGCCGTCGTCCTGGGTGTCCTCGGCGCCGGCATGGTCGCCGGCGTGGTGGCCACGATGATGCCGCTGGTGGCGGCGGAGGTGCCCCCGCTCGTCGTGGCCGCGGCGGCGGACACCACCGCCACCCAGGTCCCGCAGGACGGCGACAACGGCGTCAAGACCACCCTGGCCAGCTGCCCCCGGCTCTGCGACGGCAACCGCACCGGCGAGCGGGACGCGCTGGTCGAGTTCGCGGTGCGCGACCTGCCGGCCGACGCGGTCGACGTCCGCGCCACCCTGCGGGTGTACGCCTGGCAGCCGTTCTCCTCCCGGGTGCACGCCCACCGGGCCTTCGGCTCCGCCGCCGGCACCGGCGCCTGGTCGCTGCGGCCGGAGCTCGGGCCGGCGCTGTCCAGCGTCGAGCGGGTCGGCCAGGGCTTCAACGAGTGGGACGTGTCCGGCTCGGTCGCCGGCAACGGCCGGTTCGTCTTCGCCCTGACCCAGGAGACCTGGAACACCCGGATCTACTGGGCCTCCCGGGAGAACGTCAAGGTGGCCATCCGGCCGCAGCTGGTGCTGCGCTACGGACGCGGCGGCCGGCCCGCGCCGACCCGGACGACCGCGGCATCCAGCCCGATCGCCACCACCGCCGCCCCGACGCCGTCGCCGAGCCGTACCGCGTCGCCCAGCCCGAGCCGGACCGCCCCGACCCCGCCGCCGAGCACCAGCGCGCCCGCCCCGTCGCCGACCGCCCGGCCGGGCGACCAGGTGCCCGGCTGGCGGCTGGTCTGGTCCGACGAGTTCGACGGCGCCGGCGTCGACCGGTCGAAGTGGAACCTCCGCGACGACGAGGGACGCGACATCGACCGGGGCTGCAACGTGGACGACCCGGACAACACCTTCGTCGCCGGCGGCGTGCTGACCCTGCGCGCCCAGCGGGAGACCGCGGTGTGCAGCTCGCAGACCCGCGAGTACACGCAGAGCTACCTGGACACCATCGGTCGGGCGTCGTTCCGGTACGGCCGGTTCGAGGTGCGCGCCCAGTCGCCCAACGGGCCCACCGACTCGAAGGGCCTGTGGCCGGCGTTCTGGCTGCGCCCGGACGACGGCGGCCGGGGCGAGATCGACGTGGTGGAGCTGCCCGGCGGCGGCGCGTTCTACCAGGCCGCCACCTTCGGCATCTTCTACGACTACACCCCGGTCAAGCAGGACCAGCGGTACCCGTTCCCGACCGGCTACCCGGGCGACGGCTTCCACACGTACACCACCGAGTGGGAGCCGGACGCGATCCGCTGGTACGTCGACGGCCGGCTGGTCTGGCAGCGCGACCGGGCGACCACGCCCTGGTTCGACGAGGTCTTCCACAAGCCGTACAACCTGCGGTTGAACTTCCAGGTGGGCGGCTGGCTGGGCGACCCGGACGCGGCGACCCGCTTCCCGGCCGACTTCCGGGTCGACCACGTCCGCGTCTGGCAGCGCTGAGCGCGGCCACCGGCACCACGCCGCCCGGCGGTGCTCCGGCCCGTCGGCCGGTTCGTTGCCCCCGGGCCCTATCGTGTCCGCCAGCGCGGACCGGTGGCAGGTCCGGGCGGACGGGAGACGGCATGGCGGCGCACCGGGCGGACGATCCCCGCGAACGCTCCGACGGCATCGGCTGGGTGACCCGGGCGATCTTCGGTGACCCCCGGCTGTGGCTGGACGTCTCCGCCGCCCCACCCCCGCCGGGTCACCGCGTCGCCGCCCGCTACGCGGTGGTGCCGTCGGTGGCGCGGGCGAAGTTCCTGCTGCCGCTGGCCTCCCGGCGGGTCGGGGCCGCGTCGACGCTGGCGTACAACGCGCTGCGGCCGCGCCGGGTACGGGCCAACCGGCTCGCCGTCGGCGTGCTGGCCGGGCTCGGCGCCACCGGGCTGGCCCGGATGCCGGTGCTGACGGTCGCCGTGCCGGACGGGGTCGAGGAGACCGAGCTGCTGCTGGCCGCGCACCTGGGCCGGCTGGCCGGCAGCCGGCTGCACGCGGCGATCGGCATCCGGCCGCCCGACCCGCACCACAAGCCGACCCTGCAACTCTTCGACGACCGGGGCGCGGCCCGCGGGTACGCGAAGATCGGCTGGAACGACGCGACCCGGGCGATGGTGGCGGCGGAGGCGGTCGCGCTGCGCGAGCTGCCCCGCGACGGCGGCGACTTCCCGGACGTGCCCCGGGTGCTGCGCGAGCTGCGCTGGGGCGACCTGGCGGTGACCCTGGTCGAGCCGATGCCCGCCCGGGTCCGCCGGCTGTCGCACCCGGAGCGTCCCGAGGTGGCCGCGATGCTGGCGGTGGCCCGCCGGGGTGGCCCGGCGGCCGCGCCCCGCCCGCTGCGCGGTTCGCCGTTCCTGGCCGACCTCGGCGCGCGCGCCGAACGGGCCGGCGGTCCGGTCGTCGACGCGGTCGCCGCGCTCGTCGCCCGCGACGGCGACACCACGCTGGAGTTCGGCCACTGGCACGGCGACTGGGTGCCCTGGAACCTCGGCCGCCACGGCGGCCGGTTGGTCGCCTGGGACTGGGAGAACAGCGGAGCGCACCGCCCGGTCGGGTTCGACCTGGCCCACCAGGGGTTCCAGAGCGCGCTGTCGCTGGGCGGCCGGCCGGTGCCGGAGGCGGCCGGCGAGATGGTCGCGGTGCTCCAGCGGCACGGCGAGGCGTTCGGGCTGGACGCGACCCGCCGGCGGCTCGTCGCCGACGCGTACCTCGTCGAGCTGTGGCTGCGTACGGCGGAGCTGGCCGCCGGGGGTGGCGGCTGGAGCGACCGGCTGCACCCCGCGCTGCTGCACGTCCTCGCCGAGCGGCTGTCCGACGGGACCGGCTGATCGGGGCGCGACTGTCGGGGAGGCGACCGGCAAACCCGGGAAAAAGCCGCGTGAGCGATCTGCTCACTACCGCTCATCGGAACCGGTCCTCTAGGGTGTCAACACTCGATCACCATCTGCCGGCGACGGCGTGGTCGATCCTGCCCGGCGTGGGGGCGCCGCCGGGCTCCGTGTGGGGGCGGCCGGCGGTGGGCCGGCGTGGCAGGGGGACGGATGGCAACGGCAGGTGACGTCGGGCGCGGGGCCGCCCGGCGGACGGTGGTCGGCGGGTCTACCGGCCGACGGAACGGCGGCGACCGACGATGACCCTCATCTACGCGCTGGGGCTGTTGGCGGTGCTGGTGCCCGCGGTGCTGACGCCGGTGGCGGCGACCCGCTGGGCGCCGGCGGTCCGTGACGGTCGGGCGGCGCACCGGCTGCGGGTGGCGGTGGCCGGGCTGACCGCCGCGTTCGGCCGGAGCGGGGCCGCGCTGGTCGTGCTGCTCGCCGGCTGCGCCGCGGTGGTGGCGATCTGCTGGCCGCTGGGGGAGGCGCTGGCCCGCCTCGAACCGCACGTCGACCATCCGGTCTTCGACTACGTGCACGCCCGACGGGTCGACACCTGGGCGGAGTTGAACTCCTTCTACACCGCGCTCGGTGACCGGTATCCGTTGAAGTGGGTCACCGGCGTGGCGACGCTGGTCTTCGTCGTCCTGTGGCGGCGCCGCCGGTGGTGGGTTCCGCTGGTCGTACTGCCCCTGCAGTTCATCGTCGAGCAGTACGTCCAGGCCATTCTGGCGACGATGGTCGACCGGGGCCACCCCCCGACCGACCTGGGCACCTACCCGTCGGGCGGGTGCGCGCGGATCATGATGACCTTCGGCACCATCGCCGTGCTGGCGATGTTGACCTGGCGCCTGCCGCGCGGCGTCCGGGTGGCCCTGGTGACCCTGGTGGTGACGCTGGTCAGCCTTGAGGGCTACACGCGCATCTACGCCGAGAAGCACTGGCTGACCGACGTGCTCGGCGGCTGGATCTTCGCCACCCTGCTGTTCGCGGTGACGGCGCTGGCGCTGCTCGTGGCGGAGGGTCGGGTCCGGCCGCCGGCACCGTCCGGCGTGACCACCTCGGCGACCCCCGAACCCGCGATGACCGCCACCTGAGCACGAGCCCCGACGCCGCATCCCTTGCGGCGGCCGGAACGCCCGTCCCACCACTCCTCACCACGGAAGCTGGCACCGACGTGACCACCCTTCTCGTCGCCTCCACCGGTGGACACCTCGCCGAGCTGCACGACCTGGCCCCCCGACTCGGTGTGCAGGACGACTGCGTCTGGGCCACCTTCGACTCGCCGCAGAGCCGGTCGCTGCTCGACGGCCAGGAGGTCATCCACGTCCCGCCGGCCACCACCCGGGACGCGGTGGGCGCGCTGCGTGACCTCCTCGCGGCCCGCCGGGTGTTCGGCGGCGGACGGTTCCGGCAGGTGATCAGCACCGGCGCCAGCGTCGCCATGTCGTTCTTCCTGCCCGCCGTCCGCCACGGCCTGGCCTGCCACTACATCGAGAGCGCCACCCGCACCGAGGGGCCCTCGCTCACCGGACGGATGGTCGCCCGGGTGCCCCGCACCCGGCTCTACACCCAGTACCCGGGCTGGGCCGCCGGCCGGTGGACCTACGGCGGCTCCATCTTCGACGGATACCTCGCCACCCGGCGGGCGACGCCCCGGCCGGTGTCGCGGATCGTGGTCGCCCTCGGCACCCACGACCGGTTCGGGTTCCCCCGGTTGCTGCGTCGCCTGGTCGACGTCCTCCCGCCGGAGGCGGAGGTCCTCTGGCAGGTCGGCTCGACGGTCGTCCCGAGGATGCCCGCCGGCGCCCGCCGCCAGGTGCCGTACGCCGAGATGCAGCAGGCCATGCGGGAGGCGGACGTCGTCGTCACGCACGCCGGGGTCGGCTCGGCGCTGGCCGCGATGCGGGCCGGGCACCGTGCCGTCTACGTGCCCCGCCGCCGCCGGCACGGCGAGCACGTCGACGACCACCAGGTCGCGATGGCCCGCGAACTGGACCGCCGGGGGTTGGTGCTGGCCCGGGAGGCCGACGAGATCACCGTCGACGACCTGGCCGAGGCGGCATCGTGGACGGTCGGCGCGAGCGGCGCGCCGGCACCGTTCCGGTGGACGACGTGACGCCCGGCCCGGTTGGCACGTCCACCGGTCGAGACGCGATCCTCGTCCACGGTGGGCGGTGCCGCCGCGACCCGGACGGCGGGACCGGACCGAGCCGCCGTCGGAGCGGACCGGTCGGTTGATGGTGCGACAAATCGGAACGCAGCAAGCTACGCAGGATCTCACTTCATCATTGGGGGCGCCCGTGCTTCTCAGAACGTCGTCTCGATCGCGCCGGGTGCCGGCGCTGCGGCGGTGGCTCGCCGCGCTCGCCGCGCCGGTGCTGGCCGTCGGCCTGCTGGCGGCGCCCGCCCGGGCGGACGGCCTTCCGCCGGTGCCCATGACCCTCACCTCGGCGAACCCGGCCGACAACATCCCGCACGCGCAGAACGGCGACGTGAAGGCCTTCGCCGAGATCGGCACCACCGTCTACGTCGGTGGCTCGTTCACCTCGATCAAGGCGGCCGGCGACGCGAGCTGGACGGCCCGCAGCTACCTGTTCGCGTACGACCGGGTGAGCGGGGCGCTGAAGGCGGGCTTCGCGCCGGCGCTGGACGGCGCGGTGCACGCGCTGGCGGCCAGCCCGGACGGCAAGCTCATCGTCGGCGGCGCGTTCGGCACGGTCAACGGCGTGGCCCGCAAGAACCTGGTCGAGCTGGACCCGACCACCGGCGCCACCGTCGCCTCCTGGGTCGGCCGCAGCGACGGCGGGCTCGTCCGGCGCACCGTCGTGCTGGGCAACAAGCTCTACATCGCCGGGGCCTTCCACTGGGTCAACGGCACCCAGCACTCGCTGCTGGCCCGGCTGGACGCCACCACCGGCGCCATCGACCCGACCTTCCAGATCGACGCCAGCGTCGCGCGCAGCAGCGCCGAGCTGGTCTGGGGCCTCGCCGTCGCGCCCGACGGCGGGACGCTGGTCGCGGTGGGCAACTTCACCCAGGTCAACGGGCAGGCGCGCAACCAGGTCGTGGTCGTCGAGAACCTGACCGGTACGCCGGCCGTCGCCAACTGGAGCACCCAGCGGTACGTGGCGCAGTGCGGCGCGGGCTTCCCGTTCTATGCCCGCGACGTCGACTTCTCCGACGACGGCAGCTACTTCGTGATCGCCGCGGACGGCGGCCGGGCCGACGGGGCGTACTGCGACACGATTGCCCGGTTCGAGACCGCCACCCGGGGCGCGGCCATCGACGGCACCTGGGTGGACGACACCGGCCACGACTCGGTGACCTCGATCGAGGCGGCCGACAACGTGGTCTACGTCGGCGGTCACTTCCGGTGGCTGAACAACGCCAACGGTGACGACTCCGCGGGCGCGGGCGCCATCAACCGGTACGGCCTGGGGGCGCTCGACCCGAGCAACGGCATGCCGCTGGTGTGGAACCCGACCCGCTCGGGCGCGCCGGCCGGCACCACCGACTGGGGCCCGATCCTGTGGGAGTTGTGGCGCGGCAGCAACGGTCTGCTCGCCGGCTTCGACAACGACGGCCTCGGCAACGAGTACCACGGCCGGATGGGGCTGTTCCCGCTGGCCGGTGGCCGGACGGTCCCGGCGGTCAACGCGCCGTCGGCCGCCTCGGGCTACCTCTACGTCGGCACCGCCAACGGCCAGGCCACCAAGGTGCCGTTCGACGGCACCACGCTGGGCACCCCGGTGGCCAGCAGCCAGCCGAACCTCACCGCGGCGGGCGCGGCGTTCTCCGTCGGCAACAAGCTCTACTGGTCCAAGACCGACGCGACCGCGCCGAACGGCAGCTACCTGGACGTGTCGATCTTCTCGGGCGGCTCGGTGGGCGTGCCCTGGATCAGCAGCGGCTACAACAACTGGTTCAAGGCCGCCACCATGAGCGGGGCGTTCTACCTCGACGGCCGGATGTACTACACCAAGGCCGGCACGAACAGGTTGTTCTACCGCTACCTGGAGCCGGACGGCTACATCGTCGGCTGCACCGAGTTCACGCTGCCCAGCCTGAACCTCGCCTGGGGCAACGTCCGGGGCATGGCCTGGGTGACCGGCAAGATCGTGTACGGCAACGCCGACGGCTCGCTGCGGGCTGTCCCGTTCGACGAGACGGCCGTCGACGGCACCGCCTCGGTCCAGCTCGCGCCCGCCTCGGCCGGCGTGAACTGGTCCAGCCGGACGCTGTTCTTCGCCACCTCCTGACCCGATCCGGGTTCCGGGCGGTCCGCCGGTGTCCCCGTGACACCGGCGGACCGCCCGTACCGCAGGGGGCCGGTCGGCTGTCGACCGCGGGTGAACGGTCGGCGACAATGAGACGACCCACCGGCCCCGGCGCGGTCGTCACCCGGCCGGTGCCGGCCACCCCTTCCTCATCGCGCAAGGACCTGACCTGATGGACGTGACCGACGTCGCTTCCGCCCGGCAACGCCCGGTCGGCCTCGTCGAGCTGGCCCGCATCCCGCTGCGGCGGTGGCGGATCGTGCTCGCCTCCGCGGCGCTGGTGCTGGCGGCCGTGCTGGCCTACCTGTTCGTGCTGCCCGCCACCTACACCGGGACCACGGCCGTGGTGGTCCGGCCGGTGGTGACCGACCCGTTCTCGGTGCCGTCCGGCGGCGCCGACCGCGCGGTGAACATGACGGCCGAGAGCGGGATCGCCACCAGCAACGACGTCATCGACAAGGTCGCCGGCATCACCGGGCGGGACACCAAGGAGGTGGCCGACGCCCTGGAGGTGGAGACCCCGGTCGGTGGGCAGGTGATGCGCTTCAGCTACGCCGGGCACAGCGAGCGCGAGGCGGTGGACGGCGCGAACGGCGCCGCCGAGTCGTACCTGGAACTGCGCAAGGGCATGTACGAGAACCAGCGCGCCGCGGTGCTCAAGTCGTACGACGACACGATCGACCTGGTCACCGCCCAGCGCACGACGACGCAGCGGTCGCTGCCGGCCAACCAGAGCTCCAGCAACCCGTCCCCGCGCACCAGCGCCCTGCTGGACCAGCTGCGGGCGCTCAACGACCAGCTCGCCACCCTCGCCGAGCAGCGGTCCAAGGTGGCCTCCGCCGACCTGAGCCCCGGCTCGGTGACCAGCGCCGCCCGTACCCCGGTGCCCTCCAGCCGGGACGCGGCGCCGCTGCTCCTGGTCGCCGGCCTGCTCGGCGGGCTGCTCCTCGGCGGGCTGGTGGCCTTCGTCCGGGAGTCCCTGGACCGCCGGGTGCGCACCGCCGCCGAGGCCGCCGCGACGATCGGCGCGCCGTTGCTCGGCACGGTGCGGTGCCGCCGGGGCGGCCAGCCGGACGAGTCGGACCTGCGCTACCTCGTGCTGGCCCTGGGTCGCTGGGTCGACGGGCCGCAGCGGACCCCGCTGGTGGTGCTCTCCTCGGCGACCGACGAGGGCCGCGAGCAGGTCACCGCCGGGCTCGCCGCGGTGCTGGCCGCCGCCGGCCACGACGTACGCCTCGGTGTCACGCCGGAGAGCCTGGACCGGATCCGCCCGCTGATGCTGGACGCGCAGCGCCGCAACCCGCCGGTGGAGCCGGCCCGCTCCCGCCCGCTGCCCCGTCCCCGCCCGGTGCCCGCCACCACCCCGGCGATGACGGCCGCCGGGCCGGAGGACACCGCCGTGATCCCGGCGGTCCGCAAGCCCCGACCGTTCCCCACCCCCGCCGAGGCGAAGAACGGCGCGGTGTACCGCTCCACCACCACGCCGGAGGACAAGACGGAGATCATCCCGACCGCCCGGCCGGCTGCCGACGGCGCGGCGACCGACGGGCAGGAGCTGCGGATCGGCACCGGCAAGGTCCGCCTCGTCGACCTGGACGGCACCTCCTCGGAGGGGCTCACCGTGCTGGACGCGCCGCCCGCGCTGCACGACGAGCGCGGGGTCCGGGCCGCGCGGGAGGGCCGGGCGCTGCTGGTCGCGGCCCGGGACCGGACCCGGACGGGTCAGCTGACCCAGCTGGTGGACCGGCTGCGCGCCGTCGGGGTGGAGCCGGTCGGGTTCGTGCTGACGGGAGACGGCCGTGACTGACCGCGACCAGCCGGGCGCCGCGACGGCGTACCCCCCGGTGACCGTGGTGGTGGCCACCCGGGACCGGCCTGGGCTGCTGGAGCGGGCCGTGCGGGCGGTGCTCGACCAGGACTACCCGGGGCCGGTCGAGTGCCTGGTGGTGTACGACCACACCGAGATCCGCCCGCTCGACCTGGCCGTACCGGCCGGGCGCACCCTGCGGTACGTCGCCAACACGCACCGGCGCGGGCTGCCCGGCGGCCGTAACACCGGCGCGGACGAGGCGACCAGCGACCTCATCGCGTTCTGCGACGACGACGACTTCTGGCTGCCGGCCAAGCTCGCCTGGCAGGTGGAGCTGCTGGCGGCCCGCCCCGACGCCGCCGCCGCGAGCTGCGGCATCCGGCTGGAGGGCCCGGGCATCGCCAAGGAGCGGCGCCTGGACCGGGCCGAGGTCGGCCTGCCCGACTTCGTCGAGGACCGGGTGATGGAGGTGCACTCCAGCACCATCCTGGTCCGGCGGTCCACCTGGGACGCGGTCGGCCCGGTCGACGAGGAGCTGCCGGGCGGCTACGGCGAGGACTACGAGTGGCTGCTGCGGGTGGCCGCGCACGGGCCGGTGGTGATCGTGCCGGAGGTGCTGGTGGTGGTGGACTGGCACGGCGGGTCGTTCTTCTTCGGCCGCTGGGCCATGATCGTCGAGGCCACCCGCTACCTGCTGGACAAGCACCCGGAGCTGGCCGGCAGCCGGACCGGCCTGGCCCGGCTGCACGGCCAGATCGCCTTCGCGCTCGCCTCCGGGCGGCGGCGCCGGGAGGCGCTGCGCGAGCTGGGCCGGGTGGTCCGGCTCAACCCCCGCGAGAAGCGGGTGCTGGTGACCGTGCCGGTGGTGCTCGGCCTGCTCTCCGGGGAGCGGGTGCTCCGGCTGGCCCAGCGCCGGGGCCGGGGTGTCTGACCGGCGGCCCGGGGCGACCGCGCCGCCGCTGCCCGTCTGGCCGCTGACGGCCATGTTCGCCCTGATGCCGCTCTGGTGGGCGCTGGGCGCGTTCTACCTCGGCTGGTCGGTCTTCGGGGTGGTGCTGCTCGCCCTGCTGGTCACCCGCGGCCGGGTCGCGCTGCCCCCCGGCAGCGCTGCCTGGCTGGTCTTCCTCACCCTGGTGCTGCTCAGCGCCACCCGGCTGGACCGGGCCACCGCCTACCTCACCTTCGGGCTGCGCTTCGGCTTCCTGGCGACCGCGCTGGTGGTCTGCGTGTACGTGCACACCCTGGTCCGCGACGGCACCCGGTGGGACCGGGTGCTGCGCCCGCTGGGCTGGTACTGGCTGGGCGTGGTGGCGCTGGGTTGGCTGGCCGTGCTGATGCCTACCTTCGCCCTGACCACCCCGGTGGAGATGGCCCTGCCGCAGAGCATCTCGGGGGAGCGGTTCATCCAGGCGCTGACCCACGTACGGGCCAACGAGTTCAACCCGCAGTCGCGCACGCCGATCTACCGCACCGCGGCGCCGTATCCGTACACCAACAACTGGGGTACCGCGTACGCGTTGCTGGTGCCCTGCGTGCTGGCGTACCTGACCTCGGTGCGTACCGGGCGGTTCCGGGTGGCGCTGTGGGTGTCGCTGCCGCTGTCGGTGGTGCCGGCGTTCCTGACGCTCAACCGGGGCATGTTCCTCGGCCTCGGCGCCGGCCTGCTCTACCTGGGCCTGCGCGCCCTGGTCCGGGGCAACGCCCGGCTGATCGTCTCGATCGGCGGGCTGGTGGTGCTGGTCTGGGTGGTCAGCCTGGTCGTGCCGGTGCAGGAGATGATCGACGCCCGGGTCAGCAGCACCGACACCAACGTCGACCGGATGGACCTCTACGTGCGGACCTGGCAGGCGGTGGAGCGCTCGCCGCTGCTCGGGTACGGCGCGCCCAAGAGCGTGGACACCACCCTCGCCGAGGAGCCGCTGGGCACCCAGGGCCTCATCTGGCAGATCCTCTACAGCCACGGCATCCCGGCGCTGGTGGTCTTCCTCGGCTGGCTGGTGCTGGTGGCCCGGCGGCTGGCCGCCGCGGTCTCGCCGGCCGGGCACTGGCTGAGCACCGTCCCGGTGATCGCGCTGGTGGTCATCCCGGTATACGCCTACATCGACCCGAACCTGTCGGTGATCTTCTTCGCGGTCGGGGCCGGGTTGGCGGCGGTCGGCGGGCCGGTCAACCGGGCGCCGACCGGCCCGTCCACCATGGCCCAACCGGTGCCGCTGGCGCCCTGGCGTACCCGGGGGATCGGCCGGGCCACGGTGCCGGCGCCGCCGGTGCCCCCGCCCGCGCCGCCGCCGGCGACCGGGGTGGCCGCCGTCCCGCTGCGCATGCCGCAACCGCCGGCCCCGCCGGCCGTGCCTCCCGCGACCGTCCCGGCCCCGAGCGCCGCGCCGGTCGTGCCGGCGCCGCGATCCGCGCCGGCCACGCCGCCTGCGTCGATCCCGGCCCCGAATGCCACGCCGGTCGTGCCGGCACCGCGATCCGCGACCGCCCCACCTCCGTCGGCCGCCCCGCCGGCAACGACGGCGGCGGAGGTCACGGCCGGCGTGCCCGCGCCCCGGGCCGCGGCCACCCCGCCCCCTGCGCCCGCTGCGCCGGCCCCGACCGTGCCGGCGGCGGCCGAGGCGGCCCGGCCGCCGGCGTCCGAGCCGGACCGGCCGGTCGCGGACGCGCCACGCCAGGGAGGGACGGCATGACCGATCCGGGTACGCGGCCGACCGGCGCGGCCGCCACGGCCGTCGCGGACGCCGGTGGGTCGGCCGGTGAGCGGGAGGTACGCCGCAGCACGCGCAGCGGGATGGTCGGGCTGGCCGGCGCGGCGGTCAACGGCCTGCTGGGCTTCGTGCTGACCGTGGTGATCGTCCGTGGGTTGGGGCCGGCCGGGTCCGGCGCGATGTTCACCGCGATCGGCGTGGTGGCGATCATGGGTGTGCTCTGTTGCGCCGGCGCCGACACCGCGCTGGTCTGGGCCCTGCCCCGGCGCCGGACGGGTCGCGACGGTGACGCCGCCCGGCTGCTGCCCGTAGCCCTGCTTCCCGCGCTGTTGTTCACGGTGGTCGTGGCGATGGCCGGCGTGGCCCTCTCCGGGGCGCTCGCGCCGGTGCTGTTCGACCCGGGCACGCATGCGGGGGCCGGCCTGCTCCGGCTGGCCTTCGCCGGCCTGCCGTTCGTGGTGGCGACCACGGTGCTGCTGGCCGCCGTGCGGGCGGTGCGACCGGTCGCCGCCCTGGTGGCGGTGCAGTACGTCTTCGTGCCGGCGGCCCGCCCGGCCCTGGTTTCGGCGGCGCTGCTCGCCGGCGCGGGGGTGACGGTGGCCTTCGCCGGCTGGCTCGCCCCGATCGCCGTGGCCGTGCTGGTCTGCGCGGCGCTGCTGGCCCGGCCGCTGGGCCTGGGGGCCGGCGCCGCGCTGCGCCCGGTCGGCGCGGACTGGCGGACGCTGTGGGGCTTCGCGCTGCCCCGGGCCGCCTCGGCGACCATCGACGCCAGCAGCATGTGGCTGACGGTGCTGCTCACCGCCGCGCTCGCCGACCAGGCCGAGGCCGGCATCATCGGCGCGGTCGGCCGCTACGCCCTCGCGGGCCTGCTCATCATGCAGGGCCTGCGGGTGGCCGTGGCGCCCCAGCTGTCCCGGCTGCTCGGGCAGGGGCGCACCGGGGAGGCGGCCCTGGTCTACCGGCGGATCACCGCGGTGATCATCGCGCTCTCCTGGCCCGCCTACCTGCTGCTGGCGGTCTTCGCGCCCGGTTTCCTGCGGCTGTTCGGCGCGGAGTTCACCGCCGGCGCCGCCGCCATGGTCGTGCTCGCCGGGGCGATGATGGTCAACTCCGGGACCGGGATCGTGCAGACCCTGCTGCTGATGAGCGGCAGCAGCGGGCGGCACCTGCTGGCCGCCGCCACCGGGCTGCTGCTCAACGTGGCGCTGGCCGTGCTGCTGATCCCGCCGCACGGAGCGCTCGGCGCGGCGGTGGCCTGGACGGTCGGCATCGTGGCGGAGAACGTCATCGCGACGGTGGCCGCCCGCCGGGTGGTCGGCGAGCCGCTGATCACCCGCTCGGTGCTGCGCGCCGCGGCCGCCGCCGGCACCGCCACCGCCGTGCTGGCCACGGCCGGCGCGACCGTCGCCGGCCGGGGCGTGGCCGGGCTGTTCCTCACCCTCGGGGTCGCGGTGCTGCTCGGCGCCGCGCTGCTGCTGCACCCGGGGGTACGCCGACGGGCGCGGGCGACGGCGCCGACCCTGCTCGGCCGTGGGCCGAGCTGACGAGGAGGACGAGATGACGATGCGGGACAGGGTCAAGGCGCTGGTGCCCGCCCCGGTGCGGGCCGGGGTGCGCACCTCGCTGGTCCGCTACGGGGAGCGCACCAGCGACCGGCGTCCGCTGCCGGACTTCCTCATCATCGGCACCAAACGCGGCGGCACCACCTCGCTCTGGCGCTACCTGCTGGAGCATCCGCTGGTGCCCCGGCTCTTCCCGGCCTGGAACACCAAGACCTCGCACTACTTCGAGGACACCTTCGCCCGGGGCGAGACGTGGTACCGCTCGCACTTTCCGACCCAGCGGCAGCGGTGGGCGCTGGAACGCCGGCACGGCGGCCCGACCCGGGTGGGGGAGGCCGCGCCGCTCTACATGTTCCACCCGCAGGCGCCGGGGCGGGTGGCGGACCTGATCCCCGCCGTGAAGCTGATCGTGCTGCTGCGCGACCCGGTGGAGCGGGCGTACTCGCACTGGAAGGAGCGGCGGACCGAGGGAGTGGAGCCGCTGGACTTCGCCGAGGCGCTGGCCCGGGAGGAGGAGCGGACGGCGGGGGAGCGGGAGATGCTGATCGCCGACCCGACGTACGTCAGCACCGCCTACGACTGGTACACCTACCGGGCCCGGGGCCGCTACCTGGAGCACCTGGAGCCGTGGCTCGACCGCTTCGACCGCGGGCAGTTGCTGATCCTGCCCAGCGAGAAGCTGTACCGCGAGCCCGCCGCCACCTACGCCCGGGTGCTGGACTTCCTCGGCCTGCCGGCCCACCAGCTCGACCGGTACGAGGTCTTCAACGACCGGCGCAGCAGCGCGATGGACCGGTCGGTCCGCGACGAGCTGACCCGGTACTACGCGCCGTACAACGAGGCCCTGGCCAGCCGGCTGGGCATGACCTTCGACTGGGGGAGCTGACCGTGGCGAGCGGGACCCGGACCAACGACGACAACCCGACGGCACGCCGCCGGAGTTCCCTGAACGCGCTGCGCTTCCGCCTGGTCGACTCCCCGGACTCGTACGGCGCGAAGCGCCGGGCGAAGCGGGCGCTCTGGCTGTCGGAGACGTTCCCCGACCTCGCCCAGATGTCCGTGCTCGACCTCGGCGGCCGGGTCGACAGCTGGTCGACGGTGCCGGTACGCCCGAAGCACGTGCACGTGGTCAACCTGGAGCCGCTGCCGGCGGAGCTGCCCGACTGGGTGGAGGCCGACCACGCCGACGCCTGCGAGCTGCCCCCGGCCATCCTGAGCCGCCGCTACGACCTGGTGTTCAGCAACAGCGTGCTGGAGCACGTGGGCGGGCACGAGCGGCGCCGCCGGATGGCCGAGGCGATCCGGACGCTCGCTCCCCGGCACTGGGTGCAGACCCCGTACCGGTACTTCCCGGTGGAGCCGCACTGGGTGGCGCCCGGCATGCAGTTCCTGCCGGTGCCGGCCCGGGTGGCGGTGGCCCGCAAGTGGCCGCTGGCCTACACCCCGGGCAAGTCCTGGGACCAGGCCATGAAGCAGGTGCTCACCACCGAGCTGATCGGTCGGGCCGAGATGCGCTACCTCTTCCCCGACTCGACCATCCGGGCCGAGCGGATGCTCGGCCTGACCAAGTCGATCATCGCGGTCCGGACGGTCTGACGGGCCACCGGTGACCCGCCCGGCGGACGTCCGCGTCCGCAGGGCGGGACGCGCCGGGCGGCACGTCGGGGCGGCGACCGACCGTGACAGACTGAGCGCTGTGTTGCGCTGGCTGACTGCAGGTGAATCCCACGGACCCGCCCTCGTCGCGATGCTCGAGGGGGTGCCCGCCGGGATCGAGGTGACCACCCGGGAGATCTCCGACGAGCTGGCCCGGCGCCGGCTCGGCTACGGCCGGGGCGCCCGGATGTCGTTCGAGCGGGACGAGGTCGAGGTCATCGGCGGCCTGCGGCACGGCGTCACCCTGGGCAGCCCGGTCGCCATCCGGGTCGGCAACTCCGAGTGGCCGAAGTGGCAGACCGTGATGGCCGCCGACCCGGTCGACCCCGACGAGCTGGCCCGGCAGGCCCGCAACGCCCCGCTGACCCGCCCCCGGCCCGGCCACGCCGACCTGGCCGGCATGCAGAAGTACGGCCACACCGACGCGCGGCCCATCCTGGAGCGGGCCAGCGCGCGGGAGACCGCCGCGCGGGTGGCCGTCGGCACGGTGGCGAAGGCGCTGGTGAAGCAGGCCCTCGGCATCGAGATCGTCTCGCACGTGGTGGAGCTCGGCCCGGTCGCCGCCAAGCCGGGCCTGCGGCCCCGGCCGGAGGACGCCGAACGGATCGACGCCGACCCGCTGCGCTGCCTGGACCCGGCGGCGAGCGCCCGGATGGTCGCCGAGGTCGACGCCGCGAAGAAGGCCGCCGACACCCTCGGCGGCGTGGTCGAGGTGCTGGCGTACGGGGTGCCGCCGGGCCTGGGCAGCCACGTGCAGTGGGACCGCAAGCTCGACGCCCGGCTGGCCACCGCGCTGATGTCCATCCAGGCCATCAAGGGCGTGGAGATCGGCGACGGCTGGCAGCAGGCCCGCTCCCGCGGCTCCGAGGCGCACGACGAGATCATGCCCACCGCCACCGGCGTCCGCCGGGTCACCGACCGGGCCGGCGGCCTGGAGGGCGGCATCACCACCGGTGAGCCGCTGCGGGTGAAGGCCGCGATGAAGCCGATCTCCTCGCTGAACCGGGCGCTGGCCACGGTCGACGTGACCACCGGCGAGCCGGCCACCGCCATCAACCAGCGCTCCGACGTCTGTGCCGTGCCGGCCGCCGCCGTGGTCGCCGAGGCGATGGTGGCGCTGGTGCTGGCCGAGGCGGCCACCGAGAAGTTCGGCGGCGACTCGGTGGCGGAGATCCGCCGCAACCTCGCCGGGTACCTCGACGCGCTGGTGATCCGGTGACCGGCCGGGCGGCGGCGGGACGGAGCGTGCTCCGGTGACGAAGCCGGTCTGCGTGCTGGTCGGGGCGCCTGGCTCCGGCAAGACCACCGTCGGCGTGGAGCTGGCGGCGCTGCTCGGGGTCGACTTCCGGGACACCGACGCCGACATCGAGCGCCTGGCCGGCAAGCCGATCCCGGAGATCTTCATCGACGAGGGGGAGGCGCACTTCCGTACCCTCGAACGGGCGGCGGTGGCGGCGGCGCTGGCCTCGCACGGCGGGGTGCTCGCCCTCGGCGGCGGCGCGGTCCTCGCCGAGGAGAACCGCGCCGCGCTGGTCGGGCACACCGTGGTGCACCTGTCGGTGGAGCTGCCCGACGCGGTGAAGCGGGTCGGGCTCGGCGCCGGCCGGCCGCTGCTCGCGATCAACCCGCGGGCCACCCTCAAGCACCTGATGGACCAGCGCCGCCCGCTCTACGCCGAGGTGGCGACCGCGACCGTGGTGACCGACGGGCGTACCCCGCCGGAGCTGGCCGCGGAGATCGTCGCCCTGCTCAAGCCCTGACCCGGCCGGCGGTCAGCTCCGGGCGATGGTGTCGAGCAGGTCGGCGAGGGCCTTCGGCTCGCTCAGCATCGGCCAGTGGCCGGTCGGCAGCCCGTGCAGCTCGGCGCCGGTCAGACCGGCGAAGAACGGGTGGCCCTCGGCGATCATCGCGGCGGCCACCTCCACCGGGAAGGTGCACGCCACCAGCGCGGTCGGCACCGGCCGCCCCCCGGTGCGCCGCACCGGGTCGGTCGCCGCGCCCAGCGGGTGCCCGGTGGACCGGCGCCGCAGCAGCGCCAGCGCGCCGTCGTCCAGGCCGGCCAGGTTCTGCGGGTCCTTGGCCGGCTCCCAGGCCGGCGGCGGCAGCAGGTGCCCGTCGCCGATCCGCGCGCGCAGCCGCTCCTGCTCCTCCGGCGGGTTGACGTCGAACTGGGACATGCCGTCGGGCAGCGGCCCGCTCTCCACGTAGACCACCCGGGCGATCCGGTCCGGCATCCGGTCGGCCGCCTGGGTCACCGGCATTCCGCCGCCGGAGTGCCCGACCAGCACCACGTCGCGCAGTTCCTCCGCCTCGATGAGCGCGGTGAGGTCGTTGGTGTGCGTCTCCAGGCCCACCTCCGGGCCGGCCAGGTGGGCCCGGTCGGCCACCCCGGTCAGCGTCACCGCGTACACGTCGTGGCCGCGCCCGCGCAGGTCGGCGGTCACCTCCCGCCACGCCCAGCCGCCCAGCCAGAACCCCGGCACCAGCACGAACGTCGCCATCTCGGATCTCCCTCGTCTCGATGTCCACGGACACCGTAAGCTGGAATCCGGACAGTTTCCGCCCGGTATTGCGAGGTGGCCCGTGTCACATCCCGCCGGTCGGGTGCTCGCGATGCTCGAACTGCTCCAGAGCCACCACCGGCTCACCGGCGTCGAGCTGGCCGACCGGCTGCGGGTCGACGAGCGCACCGTGCGCCGGTACGCCGCCACCCTGGTCGACCTCGGCATCCCGGTCACCGCCGAGCGGGGCCGGTACGGCGGCTACCGGCTGCGCCCCGGCTACAAGCTGCCGCCGTTGATGCTCACCGACGACGAGGCGGTCGCGGTGCTGCTCGGCCTGGTCGCGGCGGAACGGCTGGGGCTGGGCACCGAGGAGCCGGCGACCGCCACCGCCCTGGCCAAGGTCCGGCGGGTGCTGCCGGCTCCCCTCGCGGAGCGGCTCGCCGCCGTCCAGGACCACCTCGGCTTCACGCTGCGCCGCACCGACCCGGCGCTCCGCCCGGCCACCGGCACGCTGCTCACCCTCGGCGCGGCGGCTCGGCAGCGGCGGCGGGTGACGCTGGACTACCGCTCCTGGCGGGGTGACCCGTCGCGGCGGCAGCTTGACCCGTACGGGCTGGTCTTCCACGCCGGCCGCTGGTACGTCACCGGTTACGACCATCTCCGCGACGAGGTACGCACCTTCCGGCTGGACCGGATCGGCGCGGTCAGCACCGGCCCGGAGACCTTCGCCGTGCCGGACGACTTCGACCCGGTGGCGCAGGTGACCCGTTCGTTGGCCGGCGTGCCGTACGCGCACTCGGTCGAGGTGCTGCTGGAGACCGACCTGGTCGCCGCCCGACGCCGCATTCCGCCCAGCGTCGGCGAGCTCGCCGAGGTCGCCGACGGGGTGCTGCTGCGGACCCGCGCCGAGCACCTCGACGGGATGGCGCAGCTGCTCGCCGGGCTCGGCTGGCCGTTCACCGTGCTCCGCCCGGACGCGCTGCGCGACGCCGTCCGCGCCCACGCGACCCGACTCGCCGGCTGGGCTGACCGGCCCGGCGAGGCCCCACCGTCCGACTGACGAACCAGACCCCGGCGAAGCCCGCGCCTGGCCGGGACCGGTAGCACCGGCAGGACCGGCGGCGGCCGGGACCGACGGCGGCCCCGGCCGGGACCGGCGGACGGGGTCCCGGTTCAGGCGGGCGCCGGCGGCGGCTCGGACCGGGCGCGCCGGGCCACCGGCCGCCAGGTGACCAGCAGGGCGAGGGCGAGCAGGATCTCGGCCAGGTCGCCGCCGTAGTACATCAGCGTCGCCGCCGTCCGCAGCTGCGCCACCGGCGCGGCCGCGTCGACCAGGCCGGCGTACATGAGCTGGGCCAGGGTGGCGTGCGCGGCCACCGACAGCCCCAGCACGACCAGCCGCAGCGGCACCCCGGGGCGGTGCGGCCCCGGGTCGGGGCCGGCGATCGCCCAGGTGAAGAGGTACCCGCTGGCCAGGAAGTGCAGCAGCACCAGGTCGTGCAGCCCCGGGTGGGCCAGGGTGGCCCGGTAGAGCGGGGTCAGGTGCAGCAGGTAGAGCCCGCCGGCGGTGAGCAGCAGGCCGGTGACCGGGTGGGCGGCCACCCGCGGGACCGGGTGGCGCAGCACCCGCAGCGCCGCCCGCCCGACGTCGCGGCGCACCGTGCGCAGCGCGAGGGTGCCGGGCGCGCCGAGCACCAGCCCGAGCGGCGCCAGCATCCCGACCAGCAGGTGCCGCCACATGTGCCCGACCAGGTCGTGGCCGGGCAGCACCGCGGCCACCGCGAGCAACGCGGCGCCCGCACCGAAGCTCGCGGTACGCCAGTGGCTCCAGCCACCGCGCCCCGGGTCCCGCTGGCGCAGCGCCGCGGCCAGGTAGACCCAGAAGACCAGCAGCGGTACGAGCAGCAGCGGGCCGACCCCGTCGCCGTGCTGCCCGGTCATCGCCGGTCGGCGCAGGTGTCCAGCGTGCCGGCGCGGCGCTGCACCGCCCAGCCCACGGCGATCAGCGCCGCGCCGAACAGCAGGAAGCCGACGTCCCAGGCCGTCTGGTGGGGGCCGCCGTGCACGTGGTGGATGCCCAGCAGGTGGTGGTCGACGAGCCCCTCGACCAGGTTGAACAGGCCCCAGCCCACCAGCGCCCAGCCCCACAGCGCCGGGGAGCGCCAGAGCCGGCCGCGGGACCGGGTCACCCGGGCGTAGAGCAGGGCCAGCCCGGTGAGGACCGCCACCCAGGTGACCACGTGGAAGATGCCGTCCCAGAGGGTGTTCATCTGCAGGCCGGAAACCGTGTCCACCGGGTACGCCCGGATCCCGACGTTGTCGGTGTCGGTGCTGCTGAGCAGGTGGTGCCACTGGAGCACCTGGTGCAGGACGATGCCGTCGGCGAAACCGCCGAGCCCGACGCCGAGGATGGTGGCGGGCAGCCGGATGTCGGCGCCGTCGATGGTCGTGGTGGCCATGGGGAACCTCCGCCGTCGTGGGTCCGGTCCGCTTCGCCCTACCCCCGGCCCTTACGAGCCGAACGTACCCGGTGGCCGGCAATGTCGCTTGCCACCAGGTGGACGAGCGCCGTCGCGGCGGTGCCGGCTGCACTAGGCTCCCCTGCGATGGACGAGGTGACCCGGATTCCGGTCGGCGGCGAGCGGCCGTACGACGTGCTCGTGGGACGCGACCTGCTCGATCCGCCGCCGCGGCTGCTGCCCGGCGCCGAGCGGGTCGCGCTGCTGTTCGCGCCGCCGCTCAAGGACCTGGCCGACACGCTGGCCGAGCGGCTGCGCGCGGTCGGGGTGACCCCGCTGCCGATCGAGGTGCCCGACGCCGAGGCGGGCAAGCGGATCGAGGTGGCCGCCGACTGCTGGGAGCGGCTCGGCGCGGCCGGGTTCACCCGTACCGATGCGGTGGTCGGGGTGGGCGGGGGCGCGGTGACCGACCTGGCCGGCTTCGTCGCCGCCTGCTGGCTGCGCGGAGTGCGGTGGGTGCCGGTGGCGACCTCCCTGCTCGGCATGGTGGATGCCGCGGTCGGTGGCAAGACCGGCGTGAACACCGCCGCCGGCAAGAACCTGGTCGGCGCGTTCCACCCACCGGCCGGCGTGCTCTGCGACCTGGCGACGCTGGACAGCCTGCCCCCGGCCGACCTGGCCGCCGGGATGGCCGAGGTGGTCAAGTGCGGCTTCATCGCCGACCCGGTGATCCTCGACCTGGTCGAGCGGGACCCGGCCGCCGCCGTCGACCCGACCGGCCCGGTGGCCCGCGAGCTGATCGAGCGGGCGATCCGGGTGAAGGCCGACGTGGTCTCCGGCGACCTGCGCGAGTCCGGGCTGCGCGAGGTGCTCAACTACGGCCACACCCTGGCGCACGCGATCGAGAAGGTGGAGGGCTACCGCTGGCGGCACGGGCACGCCGTAGCGGTGGGCACCGTCTTCGCCGGCGCCCTGGCTCGGCTGGCCGGCCGGCTCGACGCCGCCACCGCCGAACGGCACCGCACGGTGATGGCCGCGCTCGGCCTGCCCACCAGCTACCCGGCCGACGCCTGGCCCGACCTGCTGGCCGCGATGCGGGTGGACAAGAAGGCCCGGGGCAGCACCCTGCGCTTCGTGGTGCTCGACGCCCTGGCCCGGCCGGCGATCCTGGAAGGGCCGGACGACGAGCTGCTGCACGCCGCCTACCGGGAGATCGCCTCGTGAGGGTGTACGTGCTGAACGGGCCGAACCTGGGCCGGCTCGGCACCCGGCAGGTCGACGTGTACGGCGTGACCAGCTACGCCGACCTGGTGACGCTCTGTGTGGACACCGGCCGCGAGTTGGGGCTGGACGTGGTCGTCCGGCAGACCGACGCCGAGCACGAGCTGCTGGGCTGGCTGCACCAGGCGGCCGACGAGCAGGCGGCGGTGGTGCTCAACCCGGCCGCCTGGTCGCACTACTCGATCGCCGTCCGGGACGCCTGCGCGATGCTTCACGGGCCGCTGGTGGAGGTGCACATCTCCAACATCCACGCCCGGGAGGAGTTCCGGCACCACTCCGTGGTCTCCGCCGTGGCGACCGGGGTGATCTGCGGCCTGGGCGTCGACGGCTACCGCCTCGCCCTGCGCCACCTGGCCACCCGCCTCGGCGCGACCGGCTGAACGGTCGCCCGACCGGCCGACCGTCCCCTGCAACCGGCGCCGCCCGCCGCCGTCGCGGCGCCGCTCGCCACCCTCGCGGCCGCACCCACCCTCGCGCCCCGGGCGCCGGGCACCGGGCGCCGGGCCACAGCGTGACCGGCGGCACGATCGCCGGCGACGGCCGGGCACGCCGCGCGTGGCGTGGTGTCTTCGACGATCACCGTCAGTGGTGGGCGAGTCATGCAACGCTCGGTGATGTGCGGCTCCCCGCCGCCGACCTTCCCTGACGCCTTTGCTCTGCTGCCCTCCCGGCGACACCGGACGTGAGCTGCTCAGATGGATCGTGGCGCGACCGGGCCCCTGCTTGGACGCGGACACTCTGGGTGACTGTCGCCTCCGGGGCAGCAGAGCAAAGGAGGGGGTGGGGGTGTCCGGGGGTGGGCCTGCCGGTGACGCACGGTGGTCAGGAGGGCGGCGTCGGTCGGGCTGGGAACGGGCCGGCCGGAGGCGGAGTCGCCGGTTGGACACAACTAGTAGACTTGCCAGGTCTGTCCGCCAATTGATGATCAAGGCAGGAAATGGCATCCACCAACGACCTCAAGAACGGCCTGGTACTCAACCTCGACGGGGAGCTCTGGGCCGTCGTCGAGTTCCAGCACGTCAAGCCCGGTAAGGGTGGGGCGTTCGTCCGCACGACGCTGAAGAACGTGCTGTCCGGCAAGGTCGTCGACAAGACCTTCAACGCGGGCACCAAGGTCGAGACCGCGACCGTCGACAAGCGCACCATGCAGTACCTGTACGCCGACGGCGAGGACTACGTCTTCATGGATCTGGAGACGTTCGACCAGATCACCGTCCCCGGCGGCACCGTCGGCGAGGCGGCCAACTACCTCCTCCCCGAGGCCGAGGCGACCGTCGCCACCCACGAGGGTGTCCCGCTCTACATCGAGCTGCCGACCTCGGTCGTGCTCGAGGTCACCTACACCGAGCCGGGTCTGCAGGGCGACCGGTCGACCGGCGGCAACAAGCCGGCCACCGTCGAGACCGGCGCGACCGTGCCGGTGCCGCTCTTCATCACCACCGGCGAGAAGATCAAGGTCGACACCCGCGACGGCCGTTACCTCGGCCGAGCCTGATGGCCGAGGGTCCCAAACAGCAGATGCCGTCGCGCCGCAAGGCGCGCAAGCGGGCGCTGGACGTGCTCTACGAGGCCGACCTGCGTGACCGGCCCCCGGTCGAGGTGCTGGCCGGCTACGTCGAGCGGATCGAGAAGCCCCGGCCGGAGCACCTGGGCTACGCGGTCGGCCTGGTCGAGGGGGTCGCCGCCCACCTCGACCGGATCGACGAGGTGATCGCCAGCTACGCCGAGGGGTGGACGCTGGAACGGATGCCGGTGGTCGACCGCAACCTCGCCCGCATCGCGGTCTACGAGCTGCTCTACGTCGACGAGATCGACGACGCGGTGGCGATCAGCGAGGCGGTGGAGCTGGCCCGGCAGATGTCGACCGACGACTCGCCGCGCTTCCTCAACGGCATCCTCGGCCGGATCGCCGAGTACGCCACCCGCTGATCCGACGCGCCGGCGCTCCGCCGCCGACCGCACCCGATCACCAGTTCGCAGCAGGGGCCCGTGCCGTCCGGCACGGGCCCCTGCTGCGAACAGTGGATCAGGACGCGAAGAACGCCCGCGGGTCGGCGACCAGCACACCGTGCTCGGTGAGCCGCTCGATCAGGCCCGACGGCGAGGCGTCGTACACGATGGCGAGGGCGCGCAGGTCGTCGGCGCGGATGGAGAGCACCCGGCCGTTGTAGTCGCCACGCTGCTGCTGGATGGCGCGGGCGTACCGGGCGACGTAGGCGAGGTCCTCGGAGGCCTCGTCGTAGAGCCGCTCCAGGTCCAGGACGATCTTGCTGGTGGGCTCGTGCCGCACCCCGCTGCCGTCGGGCAGCAGCTCCGAGACGGGAACGCGGTAGAAGTCGGCCAGCTCCGCCAGGCGGGACACGGTGACGGCCCGGTCGCCGCGCTCGTACGAGCCGACCACCACGGCCTTCCACCGCCCGTTCGACTTCTCCTCCACACCCTGCAGGGACAGGCCCTGCTGCTGGCGGATGGAGCGCAGGCGGGCGCCCAGCGACTTGGCGTATTCAGAGGGCATTCGGACACTCCCAGTGCTGCTTTGGGGTTCTCCCAGCGATCGCTACGGAGCGTGACGGTACGGGGATTGCGACACGCGGTCAAGTGGTCGTGTCCTTACAGTTGGGGAGCGCGGGGGGACTTATCCCCATTTCACCGCCCTGATCCGGGGATCAGTGGGTGCCCGGGGCCGCGCCGGTGACCGCTGGTAACGTGGAACGAAGCCCCGGTCCGGGCCGTCCGCGATCCGACCGGAGTCCCCAGACGTCCTTTAACGACCCGTCCCGTGAGGCGGGGAAGGAGGTCCGCCGTGGCCTGCCCACCGGCTGCCCAGTCGTCGCCGCCGCGACAACCCTCGGTGAAGGTGATCCTCGCCAGTGCCGACGTCCAGCGCGTCGTCGACCGGATCGCCCACCAGATCCTGGAGAAGACCCAGGGCGCCGCCGACACCGTCCTGCTCGGCATACCCACTCGCGGGGCTCCACTCGCAAGGCGCCTCGCCGCCCGGATCAGCACCTTCGAGGACGTCGACGTCCCGGTCGGGGTGCTCGACATCACTCTCTACCGCGACGACCTGCGCCGGCACGCCACCCGCGCGGTCGGCCCGACCCAGCTCCCGCCGGGCGGCATCGACGGCAAGCGGGTCATCCTCGTCGACGACGTGCTCTTCTCCGGCCGCACCGTCCGGGCCGCGCTCGACGCGCTCAACGACGTCGGCCGGCCGGCCAGCGTGCAGCTCGCCGTCCTGGTCGACCGCGGCCACCGCGAGCTGCCGATCCGCGCCGACTACGTCGGCAAGAACATCCCGACCGCGCTCACCGAGAGCGTCAAGGTCACCCTCGCCGAGACCGACGGTGCCGACGAGGTCAAGCTCTTCGGGGGTACCACCTCATGATCCGGCACCTGCTCTCCGGGGCCGACCTGGACGCGGCCACCGCCACCCAGATCCTCGACACCGCCGCCGAGATGGCCACCGTCGCCGGCCGGGAGGTCAAGAAGCTCCCCGCCCTGCGCGGCCGGACCGTGGTGAACCTCTTCTACGAGGACTCCACCCGGACCCGCATCTCCTTCGAGGCGGCCGCCAAGCGGCTCAGCGCCGACGTGATCAACTTCTCGGCCAAGGGCTCCAGCGTGGCCAAGGGGGAGAGCCTGAAGGACACCGCGCTCACCCTCCAGGCGATGGGGGCCGACGCGGTGGTCGTCCGGCACCCCGCCTCGGGCGCGCCGCACCGGCTGGCCAACTGGGTGGACGGGTCGGTGGTCAACGCCGGCGACGGCACCCACGAGCACCCCACCCAGGCGCTGCTCGACGCGTACACGATGCGCTCCCGGCTGGGTCGGCTCGCCGGCCTGCACGTGGCGGTGGTCGGGGACGTGCTGCACTCCCGGGTGGCCCGCTCCAACGTGCTGCTGCTCTCCACCCTCGGCGCCAAGGTCACCCTGGTCGGCCCGCCGACGCTGATCCCGGTGCACATCGGCCAGGCGCTCGCGCCCGGCACCGACGTCTCCTACGACCTGGACGCGGTGCTGCCGCAGTCGGACGTGGTGATGATGCTGCGGGTGCAGCGGGAGCGGATGAACGACTCCTACTTCCCCTCCGCCCGCGAGTACGCCCGCCGCTACGGGCTGGACGGCCCGCGCATGCGCCGGCTGCCCGAGCACGCGATCGTCATGCACCCGGGCCCGATGAACCGGGGCATGGAGATCACGCCCGAGGTTGCCGACTCGCCCCGCTCCACCATCGTCGAACAGGTCGCCAACGGGGTCTCCGTGCGGATGGCCGTCCTCTACCTGCTGCTCGGGGGGAACAACCTGTGAGCTCGTACCTGATCCGCAACGTGAGCGTCGTCGGCGCCGCGCCGACCGACCTGCTGATCCGCGACGGCGTCGTCGCCGAGACCGGCGCCGGGCTGACCGCGCCGGAGGCCACCGTCGTCGACGGCACCGGGCTGGTCGCCCTGCCCGGCCTGGTCGACCTGCACACCCACCTGCGCGAGCCGGGCCGGGAGGACGCCGAGACGGTCGAGTCGGGTTCCCGCGCGGCCGCGCTCGGCGGCTACACCGCTGTCTGCGCGATGGCCAACACCTCCCCGGTCGCCGACACCGCCGGCGTGGTCGAGCAGGTCTGGCGGCTGGGCCGCGAGGCCGGGCTGGTCGACGTGCAGCCGATCGGCGCGGTCACCGTCGGGCTGGCCGGCGAGCGGCTGGCCGAGCTGGGCGCGATGGCCGACTCCGCCGCCCGGGTCCGGATCTTCTCCGACGACGGCTTCTGCGTCGCCGACCCCAAGCTGATGCGCCGGGCCCTCGAGTACGTCAAGGCGTTCGACGGCGTCGTCGCCCAGCACGCCGAGGAGCCCCGGCTCACCGAGGGCGCGCAGATGCACGAGGGTGAGGTCTCGACCCGGCTCGGGCTCACCGGCTGGCCGGCGGTCGCCGAGGAGGCGATCATCGCCCGGGACGTGCTGCTGGCCGAGCACGTCGGCAGCCGGCTGCACGTCTGCCACGTCTCCACCGCCGGCAGCGTCGAGGTGTTGCGCCAGGCCAAGGCGCGCGGGGTGCGGGTGACCGCCGAGGTGACCCCGCACCACCTGCTGCTCACCGACGAGAAGGCGTCCACCTACGACCCGGTCTACAAGGTCAACCCGCCGCTGCGCACGGCCACCGACATCGCCGCGCTGCGGGCCGCGCTGGCCGAGGGCGTCATCGACGTCGTCGCCACCGACCACGCCCCGCACGCGGTGGAGGACAAGGAGTGCGAGTGGGCGTACGCCCGGCCGGGGATGCTCGGCCTGGAGACGGCGCTCTCGATCGCCCTGGACGTGTTCGGGCCGCAGTGGGACCTGATCGCCGAGCGGATGTCGCGTACCCCGGCCCGGATCGCCGGGCTCGACGGGCACGGCATCGACCCGGCGCCCGGCGTGCCGGCCAACCTCACCCTGGTCGACCCGGCCGCCCGTCGGGTGATCGAGCCCGCGGAGCTGGCCAGCCGCAGTCGCAACACCCCGTACGCCCGCATGACGCTGCCGGGTCGCATCGTGGCGACCTTCCTGCGCGGCGAGCCGACGGTCCTGGACGGAAAGGCTGTCAAGTGAGCGCGAGGAATGCAGCGCAGCGGAGTCCCGCAGTCGCGAATGAAAGGCCGGCACAGTAATGGCTAAGCGCAGGCCCGCGATCCTCGTTCTCGAGGACGGGCGCACGTTCCACGGCGAGGCGTACGGCAGCGTCGGGGAGACCTTCGGCGAGGCGGTCTTCAACACCGGCATGACCGGCTACCAGGAGACCCTGACCGACCCCTCGTACCACCGGCAGGTGGTGGTGCAGACCGCGCCGCACATCGGCAACACCGGCGTCAACGCCGAGGACGACGAGTCCGGCCGGATCTGGGTCGCCGGGTACGTGGTGCGCGACCCGGCCCGGATCGGCTCCAACTGGCGCGCCACCGGCGGGCTGGAGGACCGGCTCGCCGCCGAGGGTGTGGTCGGGATCGCCGGCGTGGACACCCGGGCGCTGACCCGGCACCTGCGCGAGCGCGGCGCGATGCGGGTCGGCATCTCCAGCGTCGACGACGACCCGCGCGCCCTGCTGGCCCGGGTCCGCCAGTCGCCGCAGATGGTCGGCGCGGACCTCTCCGCCGAGGTGACCACCGCCGAGCCGTACGTCGTCGAGGCGGTCGGCCCGCACCGGTTCACCGTGGCCGCGCTCGACCTGGGCATCAAGCGCAACGTGCCGCGGCGGCTCGCCGCGCGCGGGGTCACCACCCACGTGCTGCCGGCCGGCTCGACCATCGACGACCTGCTGGCCACCGGCGCGGACGCGGTCTTCCTCTCGCCCGGCCCGGGCGACCCGGCCACCGCCGAGGGGCCGGTGGCGCTCGCCCGGGAGGTGCTGCGCCGCGAGGTGCCGCTGTTCGGCATCTGCTTCGGCAGCCAGATCCTCGGCCGGGCGCTGGGCTTCGGCACCTACAAGCTCGGCTACGGCCACCGCGGCATCAACCAGCCGGTGCTCGACCGGGTCACCGGCAAGGTCGAGGTGACCAGCCACAACCACGGCTTCGCCGTGCAGGTGCCGGGCGCCGGGCAGGGCGCGGTGGTCCCCGACCAGGTGATCGACACCGAGTTCGGGGGCGTCCAGGTGTCCCACGTCTGCCTCAATGACAACGTGGTCGAGGGGCTGCGGGCCAAGGACGTGCCCGCCTTCACCGTCCAGTACCACCCGGAGGCGGCGGCCGGCCCGCACGACGCGGACTACCTGTTCGACCGCTTCGCCGAGCTCATCGAAGGCGGGAAGAATGCCTAAGCGCACCGACCTCAAACACATCCTGGTGATCGGCTCCGGGCCGATCGTCATCGGGCAGGCCTGCGAGTTCGACTACTCCGGCACCCAGGCGTGCCGGGTGCTGCGCAGCGAGGGCATCCGGGTCAGCCTGGTCAACTCCAACCCGGCGACGATCATGACGGACCCCGAGTTCGCCGACGCCACGTACGTCGAGCCGATCACCCCGGAGTTCGTCGAGCTGGTCATCGCCAAGGAGCGCCCGGACGCCCTGCTGCCCACCCTCGGCGGGCAGACCGCGCTGAACACCGCGGTCGCCCTGCACGAGGCCGGCGTGCTGGACAAGTACGGCGTGGAGCTGATCGGCGCCAACATCGACGCGATCAACCGCGGCGAGGACCGGCAGCTGTTCAAGGACATCGTCGCCAAGGCCGGCGTACGCATCGGGCTGGAGGATCCGACCAACCTGGTGCCCCGCTCCCGGGTCTGCCACTCGATGGCCGAGGTCGAGGCCACCGTCGCCGAGCTGGGCCTGCCGGTGGTGATCCGGCCGTCCTTCACCATGGGCGGCCTGGGCTCCGGCATGGCGCACACCGACGAGGACCTGCACCGCATCGCCGGGTCCGGCCTGGCCGCCAGCCCCGTTCACGAGGTGCTGATCGAGGAGAGCGTGCTCGGCTGGAAGGAGTACGAACTCGAACTGATGCGCGACCGCCACGACAACGTGGTGGTGGTCTGCTCGATCGAGAACGTCGACCCGATGGGCGTGCACACCGGCGACAGCGTCACCGTCGCCCCGGCCATGACGCTCACCGACCGGGAGTACCAGCGCCTGCGCGACCTGGGCATCGCGGTGCTGCGCGAGGTCGGGGTGGACACCGGCGGCTGCAACATCCAGTTCGCGGTCAACCCGGCCGACGGCCGGATCGTCGTGATCGAGATGAACCCCCGGGTGTCCCGCTCCTCGGCGCTGGCCTCCAAGGCCACCGGCTTCCCGATCGCCAAGATCGCCGCGAAGCTGGCCATCGGCTACACCCTGGACGAGATCCCCAACGACATCACCCTGAAGACCCCGGCGGCCTTCGAGCCGACGCTGGACTACGTGGTGGTGAAGATCCCCCGGTTCGCGTTCGAGAAGTTCCCCGGCGCCGACCCGGAGCTGACCACCACCATGAAGTCGGTCGGCGAGGCGATGAGCCTCGGCCGGAACTTCACCGAGGCGCTCAACAAGGCGATGCGCTCGATGGAAACGAAGGGCGCGGGCTTCTGGACCCAACCCGATCCGGCGGGCGCGACCAGGGAGAACACCCTCGCCGCGCTGCGGATGCCGCACGACGGCCGGCTCTACACGGTGGAGCGGGCGCTGCGGCTGGGCGCCACCATCGCGGAGGTCGCCGCGGCGTCCGGCGGGATGGACCCCTGGTTCCTGGACCAGATCGCCGGCCTGGTCGAGCTGCGCGCGGAGATCGTGGACGCCCCGGTGCTCGACGCCGAGCTGCTGCGCCGGGCCAAGCGGGCCGGCCTGTCCGACCGGCAGCTGGCCGCGCTGCGCCCGGAGCTGGCCGCCGAGGACGGCGTACGCACCCTGCGGCACCGGCTCGACGTGCGGCCGGTCTACAAGACGGTGGACACCTGCGCGGCCGAGTTCGAGGCGACCACGCCGTACCACTACTCCACCTACGACTCCGAGACCGAGGTCGCGCCCTCGGACCGGCCCAAGGTGCTCATCCTGGGCTCCGGGCCGAACCGGATCGGCCAGGGCATCGAGTTCGACTACTCCTGCGTGCACGCGGTCATGGCCCTGCGCGCGGTCGGCTACGAGACCGTCATGGTCAACTGCAACCCGGAGACGGTCTCCACCGACTACGACACCGCCGACCGGCTCTACTTCGAGCCGCTGACCTTCGAGGACGTGCTGGAGGTCTGGCACGCGGAGGACACCTCCGGCCGGGCGGCCGGCGGCCCGGGCGTGGTCGGCGTGATCGTGCAGCTCGGCGGGCAGACCCCGCTGGGGCTGGCGCAGCGGCTCAAGAACGCCGGCGTGCCGATCGTCGGCACCTCCCCGGAGTCGATCCACCTCGCCGAGGAGCGCGGCGCGTTCGGCGCGGTGCTGGCCCGGGCCGGGCTGCGCGCCCCGGCGCACGGCATGGCCACCTCGTACGACGAGGCGAAGGCGATCGCCGACGAGATCGGCTACCCGGTGCTGGTCCGGCCGTCGTACGTGCTCGGCGGGCGGGGCATGGAGATCGTCTACGACGACGCCACGCTGCGCGACTACATCGGCCGGGCCACCGACATCTCCCCGGACCACCCGGTGCTGGTGGACCGCTTCCTCGACGACGCCATCGAGATCGACGTGGACGCGCTCTGCGACGCCGACGGCGAGGTCTACCTCGGCGGCGTGATGGAGCACATCGAGGAGGCCGGCATCCACTCCGGCGACTCGTCCTGCGCGCTGCCGCCGATCACCCTGGCCAGCTCGCACCTGACCCAGGTGCGCCGCTACACCGAGGCGATCGCCCGGGGGGTGGGCGTCAAGGGCCTGCTCAACGTCCAGTACGCCCTCAAGGACGACATGCTCTACGTGCTGGAGGCCAACCCCCGGGCGTCCCGGACGGTCCCGTTCGTCTCCAAGGCCACGGCGGTGCCGCTGGCCAAGGCGGCGGCCCGGATCGCGCTCGGCGCCACCATCGCCGAGCTGCGCGCCGAGGGGCTGCTGCCGCCGACCGGCGACGGCGGCGTGATGCCGCCGGACGCCCCGATCGCGGTCAAGGAGGCGGTGCTGCCGTTCAAGCGGTTCCGCACCCGGTCCGGCAAGGGCATCGACTCGCTGCTCGGCCCGGAGATGAAGTCCACCGGCGAGGTGATGGGCATCGACACCAACTTCGGGCACGCCTTCGCCAAGAGCCAGTCGGCCGCGTACGGGTCGCTGCCCACCGGCGGCCGGATCTTCGTCTCGGTCGCCAACCGCGACAAGCGCGGCATGATCTTCCCGATCAAGCGGCTGGCGGACCTGGGCTTCGAGATCGTCGCCACCACCGGCACCGCCGAGGTGCTGCGCCGGCACGGCATCGCCTGCGAGCAGATCCGCAAGCACTACGAGTCGGGCGAGGGCGAGGACGCGGTGTCGATGATCCTCGGCGGCGACGTGGCGCTGGTGGTGAACACGCCCCAGGGCTCCGGCGCGAGCGCCCGCTCGGACGGCTACGAGATCCGCAGCGCGGCCGTGACCGCCGACATCCCCTGCATCACCACCGTCCCCGGCGCCGCCGCGGCGGTCATGGGCATCGAGGCCCGCATCCGCGGCGACATGCAGGTCCGCCCCCTCCAGGAGCTCCACGCCGCCCTGCGAGCCGGCGAGTGACCCGCTCCATTCCCGCGTCGATCATGAAGTTGTCGCCCCGACCCGCCGCCGGACCTGGCGACAACTTCATGATCACCGAGCCGGGGGGAGCCGGGGCGTGATTTTCGAGAAGGTGGTGCGGCCTCAGCTGTTCCGGGTGGGGGGCGGGGACGCCGAGGCGGCGCACGAGTGGACGTTGCGGCGGTTGGCGGCGCTCTCCCGGCGGCCGGCGGCGCTCGCGGCGTTGCGGGCCCGGTACCAGGTGCGGGCGCCGCGCACGGTGTTCGGGGTCCAGTTCCCCAACCCGGTGGGGCTGGCCGCGGGGATGGACAAGAACGGCGTGGCCCTGCCGGCCTGGCCGGCGCTGGGCTTCGGCTTCGTCGAGGTCGGCACGGTCACCGCGCACGCCCAGCCGGGCAACCCCCGGCCCCGGCTGTTCCGGCTGCGCGACAGCGAGGCCGTGGTCAACCGGATGGGCTTCAACAACGCCGGCGCCGAGGCCCTGGCGGCCCGGCTGGCGGCGCTGCCCCGCCTGATCGGGGCGCCGCTGGGCATCTCGCTGGGCAAGTCCAAGGTGACCCCGCTGGCCGACGCGGTCGAGGACTACCTGGCCTCGTACCGGGCGCTGCGGGCGCACGGCGACTACTTCGCGGTCAACGTCTCCTCGCCGAACACCCCCGGCCTGCGCTCGTTGCAGGACAAGTCGCACCTGGACGCGCTGCTGGCGGCGCTGGTGGGGGAGAAGCCGGTGCTGGTGAAGATCGCCCCGGACCTGACCGAGCCGGCCATCGCCGAGCTGCTGGAGGTCTGCCTGGCCCGCGGCGCGGCCGGGGTGATCGCCACCAACACCACCCTCGCCCGCGACGGGCTCGCCCCGGCCGACGCCGGCCGGGGCGCGGAGACCGGCGGGCTCTCCGGCCGCCCGCTCGCCACCCGGGCCCGCGAGGTGGTCGCCTTCGTACACCGGGAGACCGGCGGCCGGCTGCCGGTGGTCGGCGTCGGCGGCATCCTCGACCCGGACGACGCCGCCCGGATGTTCGACGCCGGGGCCAGCCTGATCCAGCTCTACACCGGCTTCATCTACCGGGGCCCCGGCCTGGTCCGGGCCGCGGCCCGCGCGTCGGCGGGCGCCACCGCGCCGGTGCCGGCCGGGTGAGACCTCCCGGCCGGGCAACCCTCGACGGTACGAAGGAGAGCGTGTGACGCCCGAGGAGATCCTGGCCGCCGACCGGGCCCACGTCTGGCACCCGTACGCGGCGCTGCCCCCGGCCCACCCGCCGTACGTGGTCCAGAGCGCCCAGGGCGTCCGGCTGCGGCTGGCCGACGGCCGGGAACTGGTCGACGGGATGTCGTCCTGGTGGGCGGCGATCCACGGCTACCGGCACCCGGTGCTCGACGCGGCGGTCACCGACCAGCTCGGCCGGATGAGCCACGTGATGTTCGGCGGGCTCACCCACGAGCCCGCCGTGCGGCTGGCGCGGACGCTGGTCGAGCTGGCCCCGGCCGGGCTGGAACACGTCTTCCTGGCCGACTCCGGCTCGGTCAGCGTCGAGGTCGCCGTCAAGATGTGCCTGCAGTACCAGCGGGCCACCGGCCGGCCGGAACGCCGCCGGCTGGGCACCTGGCGGGGCGGCTACCACGGCGACACGTTCCACCCGATGAGCGTCTGCGACCCGGAGGGCGGCATGCACCACCTCTGGGGCGACGTGCTGCCCCGGCAGGTCTTCGCGCCCGTCCCGCCCGGTGGCTTCGACGACCCGCCCGACCCGGCGTACGTGGCGGCGCTGACCGACGCGGTGGAGCGGCACGCCGACGAGCTGGCCGCGGTCATCGTCGAGCCGGTGGTGCAGGGCGCGGGCGGGATGCGCTTCCACCACCCGGAGTACCTGCGGGTGCTGCGCGAGGTGACCCGGGCGCACGGGGTGCTGCTGGTCTTCGACGAGATCGCCACCGGCTTCGGCCGTACCGGCGCCATGTTCGCCGCCGAGCACGCCGGGGTGAGCCCGGACGTGCTCTGCGTCGGCAAGGCGCTGACCGGCGGGTACCTCACCCTGGCCGCCGCGCTGTGCACCCCGCGGGTCGCCCGGGGCATCTCCGCCGACGGGGTGCTGGCGCACGGTCCCACCTTCATGGGCAACCCGCTGGCCTGCGCGGTCGCCAACGCGTCCCTGGAGCTGCTGCGAGCCGGTGACTGGGCCACCCAGGTCGCCCGGGTGGGTGCGGGCCTGCGGGCCGGCCTGGAGCCGCTGCGCGGCGCGCCCGGCGTGGCCGACGTGCGGGTGCTGGGCGCAATCGGCGTGGTGCAGCTCGACCACGAGGTGGACATCGCGGCGGCGACCGCCGCCGCCGTGGCCCAGGGCGTCTGGCTGCGCCCGTTCCGCGACCTGGTCTACACCATGCCGCCCTACGTGACCGACGACGCGGACCTGGCCCGGATCGCGGCCGGCATCGCGGCGGCGGTGAAGGCCGGCTGAGCCGGCGGGCAGGACGGGGCCGGCTGAGCCGGCGGGCAGGACGGGGCCGGCTGAGCCGGCGGGCAGGACGGGGCCGGCACGGGCCGGCCACCGAGCGCGAGCGTGAGGAGAGGAACGCCGATGGAGAGTTTCGGGACCCGGCTGCACCGCGCCGTCGCCGAGCGGGGGCCGCTCTGTGTGGGGATCGACCCGCATCCCGGGCTGCTGGCCCGCTGGGGGTTGCCGGACGACGTCGACGGGTTGGACCGGTTCGCGCGGACCGTCGTGGGAGCGCTTGCGGACCGGGTCGCGGTGGTCAAGCCCCAGTCGGCCTTTTTCGAGCGGTTCGGTGCCCGAGGTGTCGGAATTCTTGAGTCAACTATCCGACAGTTACGAGATTGTGGCGCGCTCGTTCTGCTGGACGTGAAGCGCGGCGACATCGGCTCGACCGTCGCCGCGTACGCCTCGGCCTACCTCGACCCGTCCGGTCCGCTGCACGTCGACGCGATCACCGCGAGCCCCTACCTGGGGGTCGGATCGCTGGCCCCGATGTTCGAGCTGGCGGCCACCCACGGCGGCGGCGTCTTCGTGCTGGCGCTCACCTCCAACCCGGAGGGCGCCGCGGTCCAGCGCGCCCGGACGGCCGACGGGCGCACCGTCGCGCAGACCGTCATTGACGAGATTTCCCAGCTCAACAGGGGTGCGGAGCCGATCGGCAGCTTCGGGCTGGTGGTCGGCGCGACGATCGGCGACACCGGTCACGACCTGTCCAAGGTGAACGGGCCGCTGCTCGCCCCGGGGCTCGGCGCGCAGGGCGCGACGGCCGCGGACCTGCGGACGGTCTTCGGCTCCAGCCTGTCGTCGGTGCTGCCGTCGTACTCCCGAGAGGTGCTGAACGCCGGCCCGGACGAGGCCGCTCTGCGAGCCGCCGTGGACCGCGTGCTGGCCGACTGTCGGGACGTTCTGGCTGACTGACGGCTCGGTCACTTTTTCCGATCTTGGCGCGCCCACGTTGCCGAAACCGCCCGCGACCGCTAGTTTTCCCCGCGCTGGGAACCACGGACCCCTTTGGTTGCCAGCGACACCACGTTTCACAGAGCGGCGGTGCGCCCCGCCCGTCGCGATAGGGACCTGAGGAGAACTGGTGCCGCTCCCGTCACTGACCCCCGAGCAGCGCGCTGCCGCGCTGGAGAAGGCCGCGGAGATCCGCAAGGCCCGTGCTGAGCTGAAGGAGCAGCTCAAGCAGGGCAAGACCACCCTTGCCGCCGTCCTCGAGCGGGCCGAGTCCGACGACGTCGTCGGCAAGCTGAAGGTTTCGGCCGTCCTGCAGGCGATGCCGGGCATCGGCAAGATCCGGGCTACCCAGATCATGGAGAAGCTCAAGATCGCCGACAGCCGTCGCCTGCGCGGGCTCGGCGAGCAGCAGCGCAAGGCTCTGCTTGGAGAGTTCGCCGCCAACTGAACGCCGCAACGTGTAGAAACAAGCGGTGAGCACGGATGACGAGGCGCGCCCGGCGGCTCGGCTCACTGTCCTGGCGGGGCCCTCGGGCGCCGCGCGGGAGAGTGTCGTCGAGTTGGTCCGGGCGCGTTCTCCGTCCGTGTGGGTGCCGGTGCCGGTGACCACCCGGCCCCGTCGCCCCGACGAGGTCGACGGCGTCGACCGGCGCTTCGTGGACCCGGTCGGCTTCGACCGGATGATCGCCGCGGGCGAGCTGCTGGAGTGGTCGCGGATCGGCGGGCACCGCCGTGGCACGCCCCGCGAGCCGCTGCGGTCCCGGCTGGCCGACGGCCGGCCGGTGCTGCTCCCGCTCGACCTGCCCGGCGCGCTCGCCGTCCGGGAGGCCCTGCCGGACGTCCGGCTGGTCCTGCTGACGCCTCCGGGCCACCGTCCGGACCCGGCGGTCCTCGCGGCCGTCGGACACACCGTGGTCCACGACCTCACCGAGCGGGTCGTGGCCGAACTGGTAGGCTTGCTCGGTTCTTCCTATCTGGCTCCCGCCCAGCCGCGACTGCGCGGTTGAGCGACCAGCCGCGCTCGCGCGGACACTTCAGACGCAGAGGGTATTTCGTGGGATCCATCGCCAACCCCGAGGGCATCACCAACCCGCCGATCGACGAGCTCCTCGAGAAGACCACCTCGAAGTACGCGCTGGTGATCTTCGCCGCCAAGCGTGCCCGCCAGGTCAACGCCTACTACAGCCAGCTCGGTGAGGGCCTGCTGGAGTACGTCGGCCCGCTCGTGGAGACCACCCCGCAGGAGAAGCCGCTCTCGATCGCGATGCGCGAGATCAACGCGGGCCTGCTCACCGCCGAGCCGACCGACCAGCCGTAACACCCGCTCCGCCGATGCCCGCCGAGATCGTCCTCGGGGTCGGCGGCGGCATCGCCGCCTACAAGGCGTGTGAGCTGCTGCGGCTCTTCACCGAGTCGGGCCACCGGGTCCGGGTCGTGCCGACCGCGTCGGCGCTCCGTTTCGTCGGGGCGCCGACCTGGGCGGCGCTCTCCGGCCAGCCGGTCGCCGACGACGTCTGGTCCGACGTGCACGAGGTGCCGCACGTCCGGCTCGGCCAGCGGGCCGACCTGGTGGTGGTCGCGCCGGCGACGGCCGACCTGCTCGCCAAGGCGGCCCACGGCCTCGCCGACGACCTGCTCACCAACACGCTGCTCACCGCGCGCTGCCCGGTGGTGCTCGCCCCGGCGATGCACACCGAGATGTGGGAGCACCCGGCCACCGTCGCCAACGTCGCGACGCTGCGCTCGCGCGGCGTACGGGTGATCGAACCAGCGGTCGGCCGGCTCACCGGCGCCGACACCGGCAAGGGGCGGCTGCCCGACCCGGCCGAGATCTTCGCCGTCGCCCGCCGGGCCCTGGCCCGGGGCCTGGACGCCCCCGCCGACCTGGCCGGCCGGCACGTCGTGGTGACCGCCGGCGGCACCCGCGAACCACTGGACCCGGTCCGCTTCCTCGGCAACCGCTCCTCCGGCAAGCAGGGGTACGCCTTCGCCCGCGCGGCCGTCGCCCGGGGCGCCCGCGTCACCCTGATCGCCGCGAACGTCGCCCTGCCCGACCCGGCCGGGGTCGACCTGGTCCGGGTGGGCACCACAGAAGAACTGCGCAAGGCCACCCTGGAGGCCGCCGCCGACGCCGACGTGGTGGTGATGGCCGCCGCGCCCGCCGACTTCCGGCCGGCGACCTACGCCCCCGGCAAGATCAAGAAGTCGGAGGACGGCAGCGCGCCGACCATCGCGCTGGTCACCAACCCCGACATCGCCGCCGAGCTGGGGCGGCAGCGCCGCCCGGAGCAGCTGCTGGTGGTCTTCGCCGCCGAGACCGGCGACGCCGAGGCCAACGGCCGGGCCAAGCTCGCCCGCAAGCGGGCCGACCTGATCGTCATCAACGAGGTGGGCGTGGACAAGGTCTTCGGGGCCGAGACCAACGCGGCGACCGTGGTGGGCGCGGACGGCAGCGTGACCACCCTTCCGGAACAGTCCAAGGAAGACCTGGCCGACCGGGTCTGGGACCTCGTGGTGACCCGGCTGGCCGCGTTGTCCTGAACGCTGGTCACTTTCGCGTTGGCTGCGGCACCCTGGAACCGGGTGACTAAACTGCCGCGGAGCGACCTTTCCAGAGAGACTCAAGTGCTTAGGAGTGCCGTGACACGTCTTTTCACGTCCGAATCGGTCACGGAGGGCCACCCGGACAAGATCGCCGACCAGATCAGCGACGGCATCCTGGACGCCCTGCTGGCCAAGGACCCGCACAGCCGTGTCGCGGTGGAGACCCTGATCACCACCGGGCAGGTGCACGTCGCGGGCGAGGTGACGACCAAGGCGTACGCCGACATCCCGACGATCGTCCGGGAGACCATCCTCGGGATCGGGTACGACTCGTCGAAGAAGGGCTTCGACGGCGCCTCGTGCGGCGTCAGCGTCTCGATCGGCGGCCAGTCCGCCGACATCGCCCAGGGTGTGGACAACGCCTTCGAGCTGCGTACCGGTGAGTCGGAGAGCGCGCTCGACGCGCAGGGCGCCGGCGACCAGGGCATGATGTTCGGCTTCGCCTGCTCGGAGACCCCCGAGCTGATGCCGCTGCCGATCGCGCTGGCGCACCGGCTGGCCCGCCGGCTGGCCGCCGTGCGCAAGGACGGCACCATCCCCTACCTGCGGCCCGACGGCAAGACCCAGGTCACCATCGAGTACGACGGCCTGCGTCCGGTCCGGCTCAACACCGTGGTCGTGTCCAGCCAGCACGCCGCGGACATCTCGCTGGACTCGCTGCTCACCCCGGACGTGCGCGACCACGTCATCGCCCCCGAGCTGGAGAGCCTCGGTCTGGACACCGAGGGCTACCGGCTGCTGGTCAACCCCACGGGCCGGTTCGAGATCGGTGGCCCGATGGGCGACGCCGGCCTGACCGGCCGCAAGATCATCGTCGACACCTACGGCGGGTACGCCCGGCACGGCGGCGGCGCGTTCTCCGGCAAGGACCCGTCGAAGGTGGACCGGTCGGCCGCGTACGCGATGCGCTGGGTGGCCAAGAACGTGGTGGCCGCCGGCCTCGCCGAGCGCTGCGAGGCGCAGGTCGCCTACGCGATCGGCAAGGCCCACCCGGTCAGCCTGTTCATCGAGACCTTCGGCACCGAGACCGTGCCGGTCGCCTCGATCGAGAAGGCCGTCACCGAGGTCTTCGACCTCCGCCCGGCCGCCATCATCCGGGACCTCAACCTGCTCCGCCCGATCTACCAGCAGACCGCCGCGTACGGCCACTTCGGTCGCGAGCTGCCGGACCTGACCTGGGAGAGCACCGACCGGGCCGCCGACCTCAAGTCGGTAGCGGGAGCCTGACCGGCACCAGGCGCAGCGACCGGCGACCCGCTGAGGGGTCGCCGGTCGCTCGTGTCTGCGTCGACGTGCCACTGCCGCACCTCGACCGCCCGTTCGACTACCTGGTCCCCGCCGAGCTGGACGGCGACGCCGTGCCCGGGGTGCGGGTGAAGGTGCGCTTCGCCGGTCAACTGGTCGACGGCTGGCTGCTGGACCGCGCCGACGACTCCGGGCACACCGGCCGGCTGGCGTACCTGGAGAAGGTGGTCTCCCCGGAGCCGGTGCTGGCGCCGGAGATCGCCCGGCTGGCCCGGGCCGTCGCCGACCGGTACGCCGGCAGCCTCGCCGACGTGCTCCGGCTCGCCGTCCCGCCCCGCCACGCCCGGGTCGAGAAGGACCTGCGCGCGCACGCCGCGACGGTGGACGCGGACACCTCCGACACCGCCTCGACGCCCGACGAGGTCAGCGCGGCCCCGACCACCGACACGCCGCCGACGCACGGGGTCGCCGCCGCGCCGTCCCCGTCCGCCGGGGTCGGTGCCGCGTCGGACGCGTCCGGGCCGACCGGGGTCGCCGCCGCACCCGACCCAACCCGGGCCGGCGCCGCGTCGGACGCGTCCGAGCCGAGCGGCGCACCGGCCCCGCCCGCCGTCGACCCGCGCGGCTGGCGGGACTATCCGGCCGGCCCGGCGTTCCTGCGCGCGCTCGCCGAGGGCCGACCGCCCCGCGCCGTCTGGTCGGCGCTGGCCGGGGAGGACTGGGCCGCCCGCTACGCCGACGCCGTCGCCGCGACCGTGGCCGGGGGGCGGGGCGCCGTCGTCGTGGTGGCCGACGCCCGGGACCTGGACCGGCTGGACGCCGCGCTGACCGGCACGCTCGGCCCGGGCCGGCACGTCTGCCTCTCCGCCGCGCTCGGACCGGCCCGCCGGTACCGGGCCTTCCTCACCGCCCGGCGCGGTACCGCGCCCGTGGTGATCGGCACCCGGGCGGCGATGTTCGCCCCGGTCGACCGGCTCGGCCTGGTGGCGATCTGGGACGACGGCGACGACCTGCACGCCGAGCCCCGGGCCCCGTACCCGCACGCCCGGGACGTGCTGCTCACCCGGGCCCAGCTCGCCGGGGCCGCCGCGCTGGTCGGCGGCTACACCCGGACCGCCGAGGCGCAGTTGCTGGTGGAGACCGGCTGGGCCCGCGAGGTGGTCGCCGACCGGGCGACCCTGCGGGCGCGTACCCCGAGCATCGCGCCGACCGGCGACGACCCGCAGCTGGCCCGCGACCCCGGCGCGGCGACGGCCCGGCTGCCCAGCCTGGCCTGGACCACCGCCCGGGACACCCTGCGCGCGGACGCCCCGGTGCTGGTGCAGGTGCCGCGCCGGGGCTACCTGCCCTCGATCTCCTGCGCGGACTGCCGCACCCCGGCCCGCTGTCCGCACTGCGCCGGCCCGCTGGCGCTGCCCTCCGCCGAGGGCATCCCCGCCTGCCGCTGGTGCGGCCGGGTCACCGCCGCGTACGCCTGCCCGGAGTGCGGCGGTCGGCGGCTGCGCGCGGCGGTCACCGGCGCCCGGCGCACCGCCGAGGAGCTGGGCCGCGCCTTTCCCGGCGTGCCGGTACGCACCTCGGGCCGGGAGGAGGTGCTGGCCAGCGTGCCCGGCGGCGCCGGCCTGGTGATCGCCACCCCGGGCGCGGAGCCGCTGGCCGAGGGGGGCTACGGCGCGGTGCTGCTGCTGGACTCCTGGGCCCTGCTCACCCGGGCCGACCTGCGCGCCGGCGAGGAGACGCTGCGCCGCTGGCTGAGCGCGGCCGCGCTGGCCCGGCCGGCGTCGGTGGGCGGGCGCGTGGTGGTGGTCGCCGACGGCGCGCTGGCGCCGGTGCAGGCCCTGCTGCGCTGGGACCCGGCCTGGTTCGCCGCCCGGGAGCTGGCCGAGCGGCGGGAGCTGGGCTTCCCGCCGGCGACCAAGATGGCCAGCGTGACCGGTCCGGCGGTCGCGGTGGCCGACCTGCTGGCGGAGGCCCGGCTGCCCGACGGGGCGGAGGTGCTCGGCCCGGTCCCGGCCGACGGCGACCGGGAGCGGATGCTGGTGCGGGTGCCCCGGGCCCGGGCCGCCGCCCTCGCCGAGGCGCTGCACACCGCCGCCGGGGTGCGCAGCGCCCGCAAGGCCACCGACCCGGTGCGCCTCCAGGTCGACCCGCTCAGCCTCTTCTGACCGGCCGTGATCCGCGGCACCGGCCGGGCACGACCCGGCCCGGAGCGGGTACCGTCGCACACCTCGTCCGGCAAACCGGTGGCGGCGAAGTGATAACATCGCCCGTCATGCCCGGGCGCACGGATGGCGCGACGATGGCGGAGCGCGTCGATCCGACGCCATATCGATGATGTCAATCAGCCGGTGATCAGGGGTGGACCAGTCGTGACCGTTCGTCAATCGATCGTCTTCAACGGGGACCTCGGCAGCGGCAAGAGCACCGTCTCCGTCGAGATCGCCAAGCGGCTGGGCCTGCGCCGGGTCAGCGTCGGCGACCTCTACCGGCAGATGGCGCAGGAGCGGCAGATGACCGCCCTCCAGCTCAACCTGCACGCCGAGCTGGACCAGGCCGTGGACGGCTACGTCGACCAGCTCCAGCGGGACATCGCCGCCTCCGGCGAGTCGCTGGTCATGGACTCCCGGCTGGCCTGGCACTTCTTCACCGACGCGCTCAAGGTGCACATGATCACCGAGCCGGGCGAGGCGGCTCGCCGGGTGCTGCTGCGTCCCTCCGGCCCGGCCGAGAGCTACACCTCGCTGGAGGAGGCCAAGGCCAAGCTCCGCGAGCGCAGCGAGAGCGAGCGGAACCGGTTCATCCTCCGCTACGGCGTGGACAAGGCCCGGCTGCGCAACTACGACATGGTCTGCGACACCACCCGGGCCTCGGCGCCCGAGGTGATCGAGCACATCGTCGACGCGTACGAGGGCCGGCTCGGCGCCGAGGTGCTGCGCGACGCCCCGCCGCTGCTGCTGCTCGACCCGGCCCGGGTCTACCCGACCGAGGACATCACCACCCTGCGCGGGCTCTGGGACTCGGAGTTCGTCGGCGACGTGGCCGGGGCCGGCGACGAGGCCCTGGAGCCGCTGCGGATCGGCTACACCGGCGAGTACTTCTTCGTCGTCGACGGGCACCGCCGGCTCAGCGCCGCCCTGCAGAACGGCTTCAACCTGGTCCCCGCCCAGCTGGTCGCCGAGGTGGACGAGCCGGTCGTCGGCGGGATGAGCGCGGTGGACTTCTTCGCCGCCCAGGTCCGACCGAGCACCGTCTACGACTGGGAGGCCGCGCACGGCATCCAGCTCCCGCTGCCCGAGCACGCCCTGCTCGGCGGCGCCGCGGTGCTGGCGGGGGAGCCCGGCGCCGGCGCCTGAGCCTCACCACGATCGCCGGCGGGCCGGCCCGCCGCCCGCCGTCGCGACCGCCCGCCGTGGCGGCGGTCGGTCGCGGGGTCGCCGGGCGCCGCCCGGACGCGCATGATGAAGCCTCCGACGCATCGACGCGGGAGGCCGGTCATGGACGCAGCCGAGGCGCTCGCCCTGCTCATGTCGCCGCAGGGGCGCATCGACCCGTACCCCACGTACGAGCGGCTGCGCCGGTACGGGCCGGTGGTCCAGGCCGGGCCGGTGTTCTACGTGGTCACCGGCTACGCCGAGGCCGACGAGATCCTGCGCGACCCGCGGTTCGGGGTGATGGACGACGCGCTGCGCGACCAGTTCCTCCCCGGCTGGCGGGACAGCCCGGCCGTCGCGTCGATCTCCCGGTCGATGCTGCGCACCAACCCGCCCGACCACAGCCGGATGCGGCGACTCGCGGCCGGCGCCTTCACCCCGCGCCGCATCGCCGCCATGCGCGACGTGGTCGAGGCGCAGGCCGACGAGCTGGTCGACGCGATGCTGGAGCGGGCCCGCGACGGTGAGCCCGTCGACTTCCTGGCCGAGTTCGCGTATCCGCTGCCGGTGGGGGTGATCTGCACGCTGCTCGGTGTGCCGGCGGCCGACCGGCCGCTGTTCCGGCGCTGGGCCGCCGACCTGACCGGCGTGCTGGAGCCGGAGATCACCACCCAGGAGCTGGCCGTCGCCGACCGGGGCGCCACCGAGCTGCGCGACTACTTCGCCGCGCTGGTCCGGGCCCGCCGCGCGGCGCCCGCCGACGACCTGACCACCGCCCTGGTCCAGGTGCACGACGCCGACGGCGACCGGCTCTCCGGCGAGGAGCTGCTGGCCAACCTGGTGGTGCTGCTGGTCGCCGGCTTCGAGACCACCACCAACCTGCTCGGCAACGGCCTCGTGGTGCTGCTGGACCACCCGCGCGCGGCCGATGCGCTGCGCGAGCATCCCGACCTCGCCCCCGGGTACGCCGACGAGCTGCTGCGCTACGACTCGCCGGTGCAGCTCACCACCCGGATCAACGAGGCGCCGGTGCGCTGCGGCGGGGTCGAGCTGCCGGCGGGCAGCTGGACGTTGCTGCTGCTGGGCGCGGCCAACCGGGACTCCCGGAGCTACCCCGAGCCGCAACGGTTCGACCCGTGGCGCCCGCAGGTCCACCCGCTGTCGTTCGGGGCCGGCCCGCACTACTGTCTCGGCGCCGGGCTGGCCCGGCTGGAGGCGCAGGTCGCCTTCCCGCTGCTGCTGCGCCGGCTGCCCGGCCTCGCCCTGGCCGGCCGGCCCCGCCACCGGACCCGGCTCACCCTGCGCGGCTACGAGACCCTGCCGGTGATCATCGACACGGAGTCGGCGGCGGCGCATCGCGGTACGCCGGCCGGGGCGACCCCCGGCACTCCGTAGACTGGTACGGCACCCGTCCGTACAGCCGAAGGAGCCACACCGCGTGACCGTCCAGCCCATCCGTCTGTTCGGGGACCCGGTGCTGCGCACGCCGGCCGATCCGGTCGTCGACTTCGACACCGAGCTGCGTAGGCTCATCGCCGACCTCACCGACACGATGCGGGAGCAGAGCGGCGCCGGCCTGGCCGCGCCCCAGCTCGGTGTGGGCCTGCGGGTGTTCACCTTCGACGTGGACGACGTGCTCGGGCACCTGGTCAACCCGGTGCTGGAGTTCCCCGACGAGGAGGAGCAGGACGGCCCGGAGGGCTGCCTGTCCATCCCCGGGCTCTACTTCGACACCAAGCGCCGGCAGAACGTCATCGCCAAGGGCTACAACGGCTACGGCGACCCGATGCAGATCGTCGGCACCGGGCTGATGGCCCGCTGCGTGCAGCACGAGACCGACCACCTCGACGGGGTGCTCTTCGTCGACCGGCTGGACCCGGCCGGGCGCAAGGAGGCCATGAAGGCCATCCGCCAGGCCGAGTGGTACGACCCGGCCGCCCCGCCCACGGTCAAGCTCAATCCGCACGCCTCCGGCAGCCCCTTCGGTCTGGGGCGGTGAGGCGGATGCGCCTGATCTTCGCCGGCACGCCGGCCGTCGCCGTTCCCGCCCTGGACGCTGTCGCCGCCTCCGGGCACGAGCTGCTGGCCGTGGTCACCCGTCCCGACGCCCCGGCCGGGCGCGGTCGCGGCCTGGTCCGCTCGCCGGTCGGCGCGTGGGCCGACGAGCGCGGGATTGAGGTGCTGACCCCGGCGAAGCCCCGCGAGCCGGAGTTCCTCGACCGGCTGCGCGAGCTGGCGCCGGACTGCGTGCCCGTGGTCGCGTACGGCGCGCTGGTGCCGCCGGTGGCCCTGGAGATCCCCCGGCACGGCTGGATCAACCTGCACTTCTCGCTGCTGCCCGCCTGGCGCGGCGCGGCCCCGGTGCAGCAGGCCGTGCTGCACGGCGACGAGCTGACCGGCGCAAGCGTCTTCCAGCTCGAACAGGGCCTGGACACCGGCCCGGTCTACGGCACGCTCACCGACGAGATCCGGCCGACCGACACCTCCGGCGACGTGCTGGAGCGCCTCGCGCAGTCCGGCGCGGGCCTGCTGGTGGCCGTCCTCGACGCGATCGAGGCCGGGACGGCCCGGGCCGAGCCGCAGCCGGCCGACGGGGTGTCCCTGGCCCCGAAGCTGACCGTGGAGGACGCCCGGGTGCGCTGGACCGATCCGGCCTTCGCCGTCGACCGACGGATCCGGGCCTGCACGCCGGCCCCGGGGCCGTGGACGACCTTCCGGGGCGACCGGGTCAAGCTGGGCCCGGTGACCCCGGTCGGCAACGGCCCCGAGTTGAAGCCGGGAGAACTGCTGGTGGAGAAGTCCCGGGTGCTGGCCGGCACCGCGACCGTGCCGGTGCAGCTCGGTGAGGTGCGCGCGGCGGGCAAGAAGGCCATGCCGGCCACCGACTGGGCGCGCGGCGTCCGGGTCGGCGCCGGCGAGGTGCTCGCGTGAGCACCCCCGAGGACCGTTCCGACAGCTCCCGTTCCGACAGTCCCCGCGGCGACCGGTCCGCCGGTCGCGCCGACGGCCCCCGCGGTGACCGGTTCGATCGGTCCGCGCCCCGCCGCTCCGACGCGCCGCGCGGCGACCGCCCGACCGGCGGTTACCGCGGCGACCGCCCGACCGGCGGCGGTTACCGCGGCGACCGCCCCGGTGGTGGCCGTCCCGGCTTCGACCGGCGCGGCGGCCGTCCCGCCCGCCCGGCTGTCGACCTGCCCCGGTACGCCGCCTACCAGGCCGTCGCGGCGGTGCACCGGGACGACGCGTACGCCAATCTGGTGCTCCCGTCGATCCTGCGCGAGGAGGGGCTGGTCGGCCGGGACGCCGCCTTCGCCACCGAGCTGACCTACGGCACGCTGCGCCACACCGGCACCCTGGACGCGATCATCGCCGACGCCGCCGGGCGGGAGGTCGAGCGGATCGACCCGCCGGCCCGCGACGCCCTGCGGCTCGGGGCGTACCAGCTGCTGCACACCCGGGTGCCGGCGCACGCGGCGGTCTCCTCGACCGTCGACCTGGTCCGCTCGGTCGCGCCGGGCGCCGCCGGTTTCGCCAACGCCGTGCTGCGGGAGATCGCCGGCCGGGACGTCGACGCCTGGGTGGCCAAGCTCGCCCCGCCGATGGAGACCGACCCGGTCGGCCACCTGGCGCTGGCGTACAGCCATCCGCAGTGGATCGTGCGGGCCTTCGCCGAGGCGCTCGGCGGGGACCTGGGGGAGACCGCCCGGCTGCTGATCGAGGACAACGAGCGGCCCCCGGTGCACCTGTGCGCCCGGCCCGGCCTGGCCGACCCGGTGGAACTGGCCGACGAGGTGGGCGGCGCGCCCGGCGCCTTCTCGCCGTACGCGGTCTACCTCTCCGGGGGCGCGCCGGGTGACCTGCCGGCGCTGGCGCAGGGGCGCGCGCACGTACAGGACGAGGGCTCGCAGCTGGTGGCGAACGCGCTGGCCGTCGCGCCGCTGGACGGCCCGGACGGGCGCTGGCTCGACCTGTGCGCCGGCCCCGGCGGCAAGTCCGGCCTGCTCGGCGCGCTCGCCGCGCAGCGTGGCGCCCGGCTGACCGCCGTGGAGGTCTCCGAGCACCGCGCCCGGCTGGTCGAGCAGGCCACCCGGGGCCTGCCGGTGAGCGTGCTGCACACCGACGGCCGCACGGTCGGCGCGGACCCGGAGCTGCCCGAGGGGCAATTCGACCGGGTGCTGGTGGACGCCCCGTGCACCGGCCTGGGCTCGCTGCGCCGCCGGCCGGAGTCGCGCTGGCGGCGTCAGCCGTCGGACCTGCCGCCGCTGACCCGGTTGCAGCGCGAACTGCTCACCGCGGCCCTGCGCGCGGCCCGTCCCGGCGGCCTGGTCGCGTACGTCACCTGCTCCCCGCACGTGGTGGAGACGCACGTGACGGTGACCGAGGCGGCCCGGCGCGCCAATGTGCCGGCGGACTTCGTCGACGCCCGTACGCTGCTGCCGGCCGGCATGCCGGGGCTGGGCGACGGCCCGACGGTGCAGCTCTGGCCGCACCGGCACGGCACGGACGCGATGTTCCTGGCGGTGCTGCGCCGCGGCTGAGCGGCGGGCAGCGCAGCGGTACGGGGGCGGGGCGGAGCACGGCAGGGCCGCCCCGCCGCGGGCTCAGCGGACCGGCAGGCCCCGGGTGCCGACGCCCTTGAGCGAGCGGGTCAGGGTGCGGTCGCTGACCCACACGAAGCACTGCACCCCGCGGTTGCCGTCGCGCCACTCCCGCTCCAGCGGGTGGTAGAAGATCGAGCCGGCGCGGAACCGCAGGTTGCCGTCGTTCGGCACCCCGGTGTACTTCGCCAACAGGCCGAGGCATCCCTTGTGGACCCGCCCGCCGCCCTTGGTGACCTGGGCGTAGCTGAGGCCGGTGGCCGGCCAGACGCCGACGAACTCGGCGTGGTGCCGGGCGGTGCAGGAGACCGGCTTCATCGCCTCGACGTCGTCGCCGTCGACCTTCGGTTCGAAGCAGCGCAGCCGCAGGTCGGTGTCGCGGGTCAGGGCGCCCTTCAGGCTGCCGGTGCGGGGGGTGGCCCGCGCCTCGTCGACGCTCTCGACCTCGGTCAGGTCGCAGCGGAACCAGCGGGCCCCACCCGTCCAGGCCGCCGGTGAGGGGAAGACGACGGCGAGGCCGAGCCGGCCGGAGCGCCAGTCGGCGCCCACCGCCCGCCGGACCTCCCGGTCACACTCGGCGCGGGCGGCGAGCATCGCGCCGGTGCCGCCGGCCGGGGGAGTGGCGCGCCGGGCGTCGGCGCCGGTGACGGTGCCCACATGCATCGTCTCGGCCCGGTGCGACCGGCCGCAGTCGACCGGGTGGTAGCCGCTGAGGTAGCCGACGTCCTGCACCTCGGCGTGGCAGACCCCGGCGGCGGGGACGAATCCCTGCGGCGCGGCGAGGGCCGGCCAGTCGTCGGCGAGGTCCGCGTCCACGCCGGCGGGGGCGCCGCACCCGGTCAGCGCCAGCAACGCCGCGCCGCCCACGGCGACCGCCGTCCACCACCGCCGCATCGCACCCGACCTTTCGCCGACCGTGACCGTGGCGCCCGCCGAGCGGGTGTCACGGTGCGGCAGCTTACGGCACCCGGCCTCAGATGGCGGGGAGTCCCTTCGGGCCGGCGCCGCGCATCGAGCGGGTCAGCTTCCGGTCGTCGCTCCACAGGAAACAGCGGATGCCACGGTCGCCCTCCTCCCACTCCCGCTGCGACGGCGGGTAGAAGATCGAGCCGGCCCGGTACGGCAGGTCGGAGTTGTTCGGCACGGCGGCGAAGTTGGCGATCAGTGCCATGCAGCGCCGGTGCACCTCCTGGTTGGCCCGGCCGAACTCCGCCCAGGTCATGTCCCGTTCGAGGTAGACCCCGACGAACTCGGCCCGGTGCGGCTCGGAGCAGAGCACCGGCGCCATGTAGTTGAGGTTGTCGCCGATCAGCTTGGGGTCGAAGCAGCGGTGGGTGAGCGGGTTGTCGCCGATCATCGCGCCGCGCAGGCTGCCGGTCCGGTTGACCGGACGGGTGTTGTCGATGCTGTCGGTCTCGCTCAGGTCGCAGCGGAACCAGCGGGCGCCGCCGTTCCACGCCGGCACGGAGGGCAGCGCGATGTTCATGGTGAGCCGGGCCGAGTGCCAGTCGCCCCCGAGCACCTCGCGGGCCCGCTGGTCGCACTCGGCGCGGGCGGGGCGCAGCGCCGGGGAGCCCGGCTCGGGGCGCGGCCCGGCAGCCGCGTCGCCGGTGAAGGTCCCGACGTGGATCGCCTCGGCCAGGTGGTTGCGGGCGCAGTCCACCGTGTCGTACGTGCCCGCCTGGACCACCGCCGTGATCCGGGGCAGGCAGGCGTCCGTGGCGGGCACGAACATCCGCGGTGCGGGCAGGTCCGGCCAGTCGTCGGCCAGGTCGCCGTCGGGCCGGTGCTGCGGGACGCAGCCGCTCATCGCCATCGTCGCCGCGCCGGCCAGCGCCAGCGCCACGAGCCACCGTCGCATCGTCCGCCCTTTCCGGGAGATGACGGCCGGTCGTTGCGGCCCGCGCGGAGTTGCGGTTCCGCGGGACGTGCAGCACGGCTGACCGTCTCTGATGGAGTGTTGCCGCCTTTCCGTCGGTCGGCCAGTCGCGGCTGGCCGTCCGTCCGGTTTTGCGTTCCGTGGAGCCCAATCTTGCACCAGCGGTCACTCCTGGGTCACAGGGCGTTCCCGTGGGGCCGCGATGCCCGCGGCGGGTGGCCGCATTCGTACACTGACCCCGTGACCGTACCGCCGCCGATCGTCGCGCCCAGCATCCTCGCCGCCGATTTCGCCCGCCTCGCCGACGAGGTCCGTGCCGTGGAGAACGCCGCGGACTGGCTGCACGTCGACGTGATGGACAACCACTTCGTGCCCAACCTGACCATCGGCCTGCCCGTGGTGCAGAGCCTGCGCGCGGTGACCCAGATCCCGTTCGACGTGCACCTCATGATCACCGACCCGCGTCGCTGGGCCCCCGGTTACGCCGACGCCGGCGCGTACAACGTCACCTTCCACGCCGAGGCCTGCGACGACCCGGTCGCGCTGGCCAAGGACCTCCGCTCGGCCGGTGCCAAGGCCGGGCTGGCCATCGACCGGGACACCCCGATCGAGCCGTACCTGGAGCTGCTGCCCAGTTTCGACACCCTGCTGATCATGACGATCAAGGCCGGCTTCGGCGGGCAGCGGTTCATCCCGCAGCTGCTGGAGAAGGTCCGCGCGGCCCGCCGGCACGTCGACACCGGCCACCTGGAGCTGCGCATCGAGGTCGACGGCGGGATCGCCGCCGACACCATCGAGCAGGCCGCGGCGGCCGGCGCGGACGCCTTCGTCGCCGGCACCGCCGTCTACGGGGCGGCCGACCCGGCCGAGGCGGTGCGCCGCCTGCGGGGGCTCGCGGAGCGCGCGGTTCCCGGAGCCTGACGTGGACCCGGCCGGCGACCGACCCGACGTCATCCTGGTCGTCGACGACGACGAGGACATCGCCCGCTTCGTCGAGTTCAACCTGCGGCTGCACGGCTTCGAGGTGCTCCACGCCGGCGACGGCCAGGAAGCGCTCGAGATGATCGAGCGGCACCGGCCCGACCTGGCCGTGGTGGACCTGATGATGCCCCGGATCGACGGGTTGGAGCTGACCCGCCGGCTGCGCGCCGACCCGATGACCTCCGCCCTGCCGGTGATCATGTTGACCGCCAAGGGGATGACCGTGGACAAGGTGCACGGCCTCAGCGCCGGCGCCGACGACTACCTGGTCAAGCCCTTCGACACCGCCGAGCTGGTGGCCCGGGTCAGCTCCACGCTGCGCCGCAACAAGGAGTTCCGGGAGGTCTCCCCGCTGACCGGGCTGCCCGGCAACAGCCGGATCCGCCGGGAGATCAGCGACCGGGTCCGCAGCGGCGTCGACTACGCCGTCGGCTACATCGACATCGACCGGTTCAAGAGCGTCAACGACCGGTACGGCTTCGTCCGCGGCGACGAGTTCATCTCCGCGCTGGCCCGCAGCCTGCACCGGGCGGTGGTCTCGATCGGGCTGCCGCCGGCCTTCCTCGGCCACGTCGGCGGCGACGACTTCGTCGTCGTCTGCACCCCGGAACAGGTCCGGCCGTTGACCTTCCGCGCGGTGGAGGACTTCGAGAAGGCCGCCGACAAGCTCTACGACCCGGCCGACGCCGAGCGCGGCTACGTCGAGCTGAAGGACCGCCGGGGCAACGTCCGCAGGGCGCACCTGGTCACCCTCTCCATCGGGGTCTCCCTCTCCGACGCCCGGAAGCGCTTCACCGACCCGCTCGCCGCGATCGCGGTCGCCTCGGAGATGAAAACCGTCGCCAAGAGCCAGCCCGGTTCGTACGTGGCGGTGGACCGGCGGCGCGCCGACGGGGTGTGAGGTAGCCCGCGTGCAGTGGCGTACCGGCCGGGGGAACGTGTAAGACTTCCCATGTACCCACCACGCGCTGGCGGGGCTCGGTGAAATTCCGAACCGGCGGTGATCCACGGTCCGACCGTGGTAAGCCCGCGACCCGGACGGCTCAGGCCGCCCGGTGGACCTGGTGAGAATCCGGGGCCGACGGTTGGGAGCGGGGAACGTTCCGCACCCAGAAAGTCCGGATGGGAGACAGCGCGCGGGACGGGGCGGGCCTGCGTGGATCGTTGCATCCAGCCATCGCGTGGGCTCCCCGGGGGCGGCCGTGCCGTTCCCGGATCCGCCGCCGCCTGCCCGCGGCTCCTCCCGTACCGCCCGCGCGCGGCCCGGCGAGTGAGAGGGCAGAGGCATGGCCGGCGTCTCCGTCGACGACGCGATGCGGCGCGCCGTCACGCTGGCGGCCCGTGGCCTCGGCACCACCAGCCCCAACCCGGTCGTCGGCTGCGTCCTGCTCGATCCGGACGGCACGGTCGTCGGGGAGGGATTCCACGCGTACGCGGGCGGACCGCACGCCGAGATCGTCGCGCTCGCCCAGGCCGGTGAGCGCGCCCGCGGCGGCACCGCGGTGGTCACCCTCGAACCCTGCGACCACGTCGGCCGCACCGGCCCCTGCAGCCTCGCGCTGGTCCAGGCCGGCGTGGCCCGGGTGGTGATCGCCGTGCCCGACCCCAACCCGGTCGCCACCGGCGGCGCCGCCACCCTGCGGGCCGCCGGCATCCAGGTCGAGTTCGGGGTACGCGCGCAGGAGGCCGAGACCGGCAACATCGCCTGGCTGACCTCGATGCGCCGCGGCTGGCCGTACGTCATCTGGAAGTTCGCCGCGACGCTCGACGGCCGGTCGGCGGCGGCCGACGGCACCAGCATGTGGATCACCTCCGAGGCGGCCCGCATCGACGTGCACGCGCTGCGCGGCACGGTCGACGCGGTGCTCGCCGGGGTGGGCACCGTGCTCGCCGACGACCCCCGGCTCACCGCCCGCAACCTGCGCGACGGCACCCTGGCCATCCGGCAGCCGCTGCGGGTGGTGGTGGACAGCTCCGGGCGTACCCCGGCCGGGGCCCGGGTCCACGACGGCGCCGCCCGGACGTGGGTCGCCACCGCGGCGGAGGTCGGGGCCGGCCCGGACGGCCGGGTCGACCTGCCGGCGCTGCTGGCGGAGCTGCACCACCGCGGCGTGCGGGCCGCGCTGCTGGAGGGCGGCCCCCGGCTGGCCGGCGCGTTCCTCGCCGCCGGCCTGGTCGACAAGGTCGTCGGGTACGTCGCACCGAAGCTGCTCGGCGCGGGCCGGACCGCGCTGGTCGACGCCGGCGTGACGACCATCGCCGATGCCATCGACCTGGAGATCACCGACGTTACGCAGATCGGTCCCGACCTGCGGATCACCGCGCTGCCCCGGAAGAGGGAGGCCTGAGATGTTCACCGGCATCGTCGAGGAGTTGGGCGAGGTCGTCCGCGTCACGGACACCGGGGGTGACTCCGCGCTGGTCGCCGTCCGCGGCCCGCTGGTCACCTCCGACGCCCGGCACGGCGACTCCATCGCGGTCAACGGCGTCTGTCTCACGGTCGTCGACGTCGAGGAGGGCGTCTTCACCGCCGACGTGATGGGGGAGACGCTGCGCCGCTCCGCGCTCGGCGCGCTGCGGGTGGGTGACCCGGTGAACCTGGAGCGGGCCGCCGCGCTGAACAGCCGGCTCGGCGGGCACATCGTGCAGGGCCACGTCGACGGGGTGGGCGAGATCGTCGCCCGGGAGCCCGCCGCGCAGTGGGAGACGGTCCGCTTCCGGCTCCCCGCCGACCTCGCCCGGTACGTGGTGGAGAAGGGCTCGATCACCATCGACGGCGTCTCGCTGACCGTGGCCGCCGTCGGCGACGACTGGTTCGCCGTCGGGCTGATCCCCACCACGCTGAAGCTGACCACGCTCGGCGGCAAGGGCGTCGGCGACCCGGTCAACCTGGAGGTCGACGTGCTGGCCAAGTACGTCGAGCGCCTGCTCGGCGACCGCCTCGCCGGCGGCGGCCTGCCCGGCGGGCCCGCGGGGGGTGGGCGCTGATGGGCCCGCTCGGCTGGCTGCTCGAGGCCCAGCTCGAGATCGCCGGCTCGCCGGTGCTGGTCCGCGAGATCGTCGGCAACGTCTTCGGGCTGGCCTCCGCGCTGCTCGGGCTGCGCCGACTGGTCTGGGCCTGGCCGGTCGGCATGATCGGCAACGCGCTGCTGTTCACCGTGTTCCTCGGCGGCGTCTTCGTCACCCCGCAGGCGCACGACCTCTACGGCCAGGCCGGCCGGCAGGTCTTCTTCTTCTCGGTGAGCGTCTACGGCTGGTGGCGCTGGTCGCGCAACCGCCGGCAGGGCGACGACCAGCCGGCGGTCAGCCCGCGCTGGGCCACCGGCCGCGAGCGGCTCGGCCTGCTGCTGGCCGCCGCCGTCGGCACCGCCGCCGGGTACCCGGTGCTCGCCGCGCTCGGCTCCTGGGGCCCGCTGCCGGACGCCTGGATCCTGACCGGCAGCCTGCTCGCCACGTACGGCATGGCCCGCGGCTGGGTCGAGTTCTGGCTGATCTGGATCGCCGTCGACGCGGTCGGCGTGCCGCTGCTGCTGCGCGGCGGCTTCTACCCGTCGGCGGCCATGTACCTGTTCTACGGCGCGTTCTGCGTCTGGGGTCTCGCCGCCTGGTGGCGGACCTCGCGGGCCGCCCGGTCGGCCGCCCCGTCGATTCCGTCCACCTACTCGGAGGCAGTCGCATGAGCACCTTCGCCAGCATCGAGCAGGCGGTGGCGGACATCGCCGCCGGCCGGCCGGTCGTCGTGGTCGACGACGAGTCCCGGGAGAACGAGGGGGACCTGATCTTCGCCGCCGAACTGGCCACGCCGGAGCTGGTTGCGTTCATGGTCCGCTGGACGTCCGGCTACATCTGCGTGTCGCTGACCGAGTCGGAGTGCGACCGGCTGGACCTGCCGCCGATGCACCACACCAACCAGGACCGGCGCGGCACCGCCTACACGGTGACCGTGGACGCCCGGGAGGGGATCGGCACCGGCATCTCGGCCGCCGACCGGTCGCACACCATCCGGCTGCTGGCCGACCCGGGCACCGACCCGACCGACCTGTCCCGCCCCGGGCACGTGGTGCCGCTGCGCGCCCGCGAGGGCGGGGTGCTGCGCCGCCCCGGGCACACCGAGGCGGCCGTCGACCTGACCCGGCTGGCCGGGCTGCGTCCCGCCGGCGTGCTCTGCGAGCTGGTCAACGACGACGGCACCATGATGCGGGTGCCCGACCTGGAGAAGTTCTGCGCCGAGCACGCCCTGACCCTGGTGACCATCGCCGACCTGGTGGCCTACCGGCGGCGGCACGAGAAGCAGGTGGAGCAGGTCGCCGACGCCCGGATGCCCACCCCGTACGGGGTGTTCCGGGCGCTGGGCTACCGCGCCGAGCACGACCCGGCCGAGCACGTCGCCCTGGTCTACGGGGAGCTCGGTGACGGGCAGGACGTGCTGGTGCGGGTGCACTCGGAGTGCCTGACCGGGGACGTCTTCGGCTCGCTGCGCTGCGACTGCGGCCCGCAGCTCCAGGCGTCCCTGGCCCGGGTCGCCCGGGAGGGGCGGGGCGTGGTGCTCTACGTGCGCGGGCACGAGGGGCGCGGCATCGGGCTACTGCACAAGCTCCAGGCGTACCAGCTCCAGGACCTGGGCCGGGACACCGTGGACGCCAACCTCGACCTGGGGCTGCCCGCCGACGCCCGCGACTACGGCACCGGCGCGCAGATCCTCTACGACCTGGGTGTGCGCTCGATGCGGCTGCTGACCAACAACCCGGCCAAGCGGGCCGGGCTGGAGGGGTACGGCCTGACCATCACCGGCCGCGAGGGGCTGCCGATCCGGCCGCACCCGGAGAACGTGCGGTACCTGCGGACCAAGCGGGACCGGATGGGGCACCTGCTGGACGAACTGGACGAGGTGACCGAGGCCCCGATGGGCCGCCCGGTCCCCGGCGACGAGATCGGAGCGTAGACATGGCGGGATTCGGCGAGCCCGGGGTGACCACGGTGGACGCCGCCGGGCTGACCGTGGGCGTGGTGGCCGCGCGCTGGCACGCCGACCTGACCGACCACATGCTCGACCGGGCGGTGGCGGCGGCCGAGGCGTGCGGCGCCCGGTCGGTGGTCGCCCGGGTGGCCGGCTCGGTGGAGCTGCCGGTGGTGGCCCAGGCCCTGGCCCGGCGCTGCGACGTGGTGGTCGCCCTCGGCGTGGTGGTCCGGGGTGCCACCGCACACTTCGACTACGTCTGCCGGTCGGTGACCGACGGCCTGACCCGCGTCGCGCTGGACGAGGGGAAGCCGGTGGCGCACGGGGTGCTCACCGTGGAGACGATCGAGCAGGCCCGCGACCGGGCCGGGCTGCCCGGCTCGGCGGAGGACAAGGGGTGGGCGGCCACCGTGGCGGCCCTCGACGCCGCGCTGGCCATCCGGGACGTGGCCGCGGCCAACGGCCACCGGCTCGGCTTCGGCCGCTGACCCCGCCCGTCGTCGATCGGCTCGTCCTGCGGCGTGTCGCGGTGTCCCTGATCGGGGACACCGCGACACGCCGCAAACGGGGGTGGAGGTCGACCGTCCGGGTGGGAAGGGCGACGCGGCCGGACCCGGTGCGCGAGGTGTCGCCCGATGACTGGAAGAATCGGATCCCGTGAAGACGTTCGAGGAGTTGTTCGCCGAGCTGCAGGCCAAGGCCGCGGCCGGCACCCCGGGCTCGGGCACGGTCGCCGCCCTGGAGAAGGGCGTGCACTTCATCGGCAAGAAGGTCGTCGAGGAGGCGGCCGAGTCGTGGATGGCCGCCGAGCACGAGGGGCCGGAGCGGACCGCCGAGGAGATCTCCCAACTGCTCTACCAGGTCCAGGTGCTGATGCTCGCCAGCGGTCTCGAGCTCAAGGACGTCTACCGACATCTGTGAGTGCGCCCCGTCGTTGATCACATCTGATCGAAGGAGCACTCCGTCATGCTGCGTGTCGCCGTACCCAACAAGGGCGCCCTGGCCGAGAAGGCCGCCGAGATGCTGCGCGAGGCGGGCTACCGCCAGCGCACCGACCCCAAGGACCTCGTCAGTCGGGACGAGCCCAACGACATCGAGTTCTTCTACCTGCGTCCCAAGGACATCGCCACCTACGTCGGCTCCGGTGACCTCGACATCGGGATCACCGGCCGCGACCTGCTGATCGACTCCGGCGCGCCGGCCGAGGAGGTGATGGACCTGGCCTTCGCCCGGGCCACCTTCCGCTTCGCCGCCCGCCCGGAGGACGTCCACTCCGTGCAGGAGCTGGGCGGGCACCGGATCGCCACCGCGTACCCGGGGCTGGTCGATCGGTACCTCGGCGAGCTGGGGGTCAAGGCCGACGTGATCCGGCTGGACGGGGCGGTGGAGAACGCCATCCGGCTCGGCGTCGCCGACGTGGTCGCCGACGTGGTGGAGACCGGGGCCACCCTGCGCCAGGCCGGCCTGGTGGTCTTCGGCGACCCGTTGCTGCGCTCCTCGGCGGTGCTGGTCCGCCGCACCGGCGCCCCGACCCACCCGCAGGCCGAGCAGTTGCTGCGCCGCCTGCACGGCGTGCTGGTCGCCCGCCGCTACGTCATGCTCGCCTACGACGTGCCGGCCGGCCTGCTGGACCGGGCCAGCTCGCTGACCCCGGGCATCGAGTCGCCGACGGTGTCGCCGCTGCACCGGGAGGGCTGGGTCGCCGTGCAGGCGATGGTGCTCCGCGACGACGTGCACCGGATCATGGACGAGCTGTACGACCTCGGCGCCCGCGCCATCCTGGTCACCAACATCCACGCCTGTCGGCTGTGAGGTCACTGCCGCCGACGGCCGCGCTGGCCCTGGTGGTGCTCGGCGGGGTGGCGTCGGCCGCGCAGGGGGCGGCGAATGCCGAGCTGGGCGAGCGGGTGGGCAGTCCCGTGCTCGGGGCGGTGGTCAACAACGCCGGTGGCACGCTGCTGGTGCTGGTCGGATTGCTGGTCCTGCCGTCGATGCGGACCGGGCTCGCCGTGCTGCGCCGGTCCCGGCTGCCCTGGTGGTGCTACCTGGGTGGGCTCGGCGGGGCGGCGATCATCGTGATCGGCACGTACGTCGTGCCGGTGCTCGGGGTGGCCGTCTTCACCATCGCCCAGGTCGCCGGGGGCAGTCTCGGTGGCCTGGCGGTGGACCGGGCCGGGCTCGCCCCGGTGGGTCGGCTCGCGCTCACCCCGTCCCGGGTGGCCGGCGCCCTGCTCGGCACGGCGGCGGTGGGGCTCGCCCAGCTGGGCCAGCCCCTGGGCGAGCTGGCCGTCGGCCTGGTCCTGCTCGCCGTGGTGGGCGGGCTGGCGGTCGCCCTGCAGTCCGCGCTCAACGGCCGGGTGGCCGCGGCGGGCACCGCCGCGGCCAGCACCGCGATGAACTTCGCCGTCAGCACGCCGGCCGTGCTGGCCGTCGCGGCGCTCGCCGGCGCGTTCACCGTGGCCCGGCCCGACTGGCCACCGGCCTGGTACCTGTACACCGGCGGACTGCTCGGGGTCGGCATCGTGGCCAGCCTGCTGGTCGGCGTGCGGGCGCTGGGCGTGCTGCGGACCGGTCTGGCGTTGGTCGCCGGCCAGCTCGGCGGGGGACTGCTGCTGGACCTGCTGCTGCCCGGTGGGCCGGGGCTGCGCTGGCCCGTCCTGGCCGGCGCGGTGCTCACGCTGGTCGCCTCGGTGGTCCCTGGCCAGCAGCGGCGTCCGACCGCCCGGACGGCCTCGGCGTCCGCCGTCAGCCGGTCGGTGCCGGCGATGCGGTCGACCCCGGAGGATCCGGCGGGACGGCAGCGAGGCTCCACGTACGCCGACCGGCCCGCTCCGCCGGCCGGCTGACACCGCCTGCGCGGTCGGGCGACGAGGGCACCGGCCGTGTGGCGGCGGACCACCGCCCGGGACCGGGTGGCAGACTGGTGGGGTGAGCGATACCGAGCTGATCCGCCTCAAGCCCCGTCGCATCCGGGTGGTCTGCTGGGCCTCGGCCGCCGCCGTCCTGGTGGTCTTCAGCCTGGTGGCGACCTCGCTCACCGGCCGGACCGGCGATGGCTACGGCACCTTCCAGCGCGGCGACCAGCTCGCCATGGTCGGCCTGGGCGTCTTCGGCGCGCTGGCCATCCTGCTCTTCACCCGCCCCCGGATCGAGGCGGACGCCCGGGGCGTGCGGGTGCGCAACGTGATCGGCTCGTACGAGCTGCCCTGGGAGGTCGTCCGCAGGGTGCGTTTCGACCGGGGCGCCCCCTGGGCCAGCCTGGAGCTGCACGACGACGACCTGGTCCCGATGGTCGCCCTCCAGGCGGCCGACGAGGAGCTCGCGGTCGAGGGCGTCCGCGCGCTGCGCCGGCTGCACCAGGCCCACCTGGCCGCGTCGGCGGCCGGCCAGACGATTCGCTGAGCCCCCGGTCACACCCGCGCTGACCTGCGAGCCCGGTTTGGGGATGCCTGGGGCGAGGGTGTAGTGTTGCCGAGTCGACCAGACTGCCCCCGTTCCGACGTGCGGGCGGTCTTGAAGCGGAGCGCCTGCTCCCACCCGAGTCGCCCCTGACGGTGGCCGGGTCCGGTCCCCGGTTCCGGGCACGTCCCGGTCCCGGATGCGCGATCATGTGATCGTGCCGACCGGTCGAGCGGGCCCTGGCATGCGCCAGGGCCTTCTGCTTTCCGGCGGCCCCCACCCGGGGGCCCACGGGGTCGCCACACGCAGGACACTCGACTCGAGGAGGCCCCATCAGCGTCGAACCACGCGTGAACGAGCAGATCCGGGCACGTGAGGTCCGACTGGTCGGCCCTGAGGGTGAGCAGGTGGGCATCGTCCCGCTGGAGCGCGCCCTGCAGCTGGCCGCGGACGTCGACCTGGACCTGGTCGAGGTTGCGCCGATGGCGCGCCCGCCGGTGTGCAAGCTCATGGACTTCGGCAAGTTCAAGTACGAGAGCGCACTGAAGGCGCGCGAAGCGCGGCGTAACCAGCAGCAGACCGTCATCAAGGAGATGAAGCTCCGGCCGAAGATCGACCCGCACGACTACGAGACCAAGAAGGGTCACGTGGTGCGGTTCCTCAAGGCGGGCGACAAGGTCAAGGTGACGATCATGTTCCGCGGTCGCGAGCAGAGCCGCCCGGAGCTGGGTTACCGGCTCCTGCGCCGGCTCGAATCCGAGATCACGGACCTGGGCTACGTCGAGGCCGCTCCGAAGCAGGACGGCCGAAACATGATCATGGTTCTCGCTCCGCACCGGGCCGTCAAGGCCTCCGCGGTCGCCGCCACGGCGTCCCGTGGCGGGCCCCGGGACCGGGCGGAGGAGTCCGCCCCGGAAGCCGGTGAGGCCGCGGCGACCGGCGAGACCGCAGCAGCCGGCGAGACCGGCGCCGTCGCCGAAAACACCGGCGAGTAACAGGGGAGAGACGTTCCACATGCCGAAGATGAAGAGCCACACGGGTATGGGCAAGCGGGTCAAGGTGACCGGCAAGGGCAAGATCGTTGCCCAGCAGGCCGGCCTTCGCCACAACCTGGAGAAGAAGCCCTCCCGCCAGACCCGGCGGCTGACCGGCACGGTCGAGCTGGCCAAGGCCGACGTCAAGCGAATCAAGAAGCTGCTCGGCCGCTGACGCGCGCCACCTGAACCGAAAGAGGAGTTGAGATGGCACGCGTCAAGCGGGCTGTGAACGCCCAGAAGAAGCGTCGTACCCTGCTGGAGACCGCGAGTGGTTACCGCGGTCAGCGCTCCCGGCTGTACCGCAAGGCCAAGGAGCAGGTGCTGCACTCGATGCAGTACGCCTACCGGGACCGTCGTGACCGCAAGGGCGACTTCCGGCAGCTCTGGATCCAGCGCATCAACGCTGGTGCCCGGGCCAACGGCATGACCTACAACCGGCTGATCCAGGGCCTGCGCCTGGCCGGCATCGAGGTCGACCGCAAGATCCTGGCCGACCTGGCCGTCAACGACGCCGCGGCGTTCGCCGGGATCGTCGAGCTGGCCCGCGCCGCCGTGGCGGCCGAGGGCACCGGTGGCGCCGCGGCCCAGGCCGCCTGATCCACCCGCAGCAGATCGAGGCGTCTCCCATGCAGTCACCATCGCGCGGGAGGCGCCTCGACGCTGTCTCCGGCCCGTTCACGCCGCGTACCCCCAGGGTCGCCGCCGCCCGCCGGCTGCACCGCCGCCGGGACCGCGAGGCCACCGGCCGGTTCCTGGCCGAGGGCCCGCAGGCGGTCCGCGAGGCCCTCGCGCGCGCCGGAACGGTCACCGAGCTGTTCGGTACGCCAGCCGCCCTCGACCGGTACGCCGACCTCGCGGCGGCCGCCGCCCGGGCCGACGTAGCAGTCTCCGAGGTGACCGACGAGGCCCTGGCGGCGCTCGCCGAGACCGTCGCCCCGCAGGGCCTGGTCGCCGTCTGCCGGCACCTCGACGTGCCGCTGGAGCAGGCGCTGGGCGCCGGCCCGCGCCTGGTCGCGGTGCTCGCCGAGATCCGCGACCCGGGCAACGCCGGCACCGTGCTGCGCACCGCCGACGCGGCCGGCGCGGGCGCGGTGATCTTCGCCGGCGACGCCGTCGACCCGTACAACGGCAAGTGCGTGCGGGCCTCCGCCGGCAGCCTCTTCCACGTCGACGTGGTCCGCGCCCCCGACCCCCTCGACGTGGTCGCCGCGCTGCGGGCCGCCGGGCTCACCGTGCTCGCCACCACCGGGTACGGCGACAGCGACCTCGACGACCTCATCGACTACGGACGGCTCGCCGCCCCCACCGCCTGGCTCTTCGGCTCCGAGGCGCACGGGCTGCCCGAGGAGCTGACCGCCGCCGCCGACGCCCGGGTCCGGGTGCCGCTGCACGGCCGCGCCGAGAGCCTGAACCTGGCTGCGGCCGCCGCCGTCTGCCTGTACGCTTCAGCCAGAGCACTGCGCTGACCTCGTCACGCGCGCTACTGAGCACAGGGGAGTCGTCCGCATGGTGAACGCGTCACGGCGTTCGTTTAGCCAGCCCGCCGGTGTCGGCGGGCGGCGGGCTGCGACCCTTCCTCCCGCGTAACTCCCACCGGCGGGCTGCGGCACAGCCGCGCGTCCGTAGACTCGCCTAGCCGCCCGTGAGGGCCGGCGCCGCCGTGAGGGAGTGCCCGTACGCCATGAGCTACCGCAACGATCCGTACGACCCGAAGCAGGTCGCCCTGCTGGACCCGGCCGCCCTGGCCGAGGCCGTCGCCGTCGCCGAGAAGGCGTTCGCCACCGCCGCCGACCCGGACGCGCTGACCGCGCTGCGCCCCGCGCACCTCGGGGACCGGGCCCCGGTCTCGCTGGCGCGCCGGGAGATCGGCGCGCTGCCGCCGGCCGCGAAGTCCGACGCGGGCAAGCGGGTCAACGAGGCCCGCCGGGCGATCGAGAGCGCCTACGCCGCCCGCCAGGAGGTCCTGGAGCGCGAGCAGGCCGCCCGGGTGCTGGTCGAGGAGCGGGTCGACGTGACCCTGCCGTACGACCGGCACCCCCGGGGCGCCCGCCACCCGTTGAGCACCCTGATGGAGCAGATCAGCGACCTGTTCGTCGGGATGGGCTACGAGGTGGCCGAGGGCCCCGAGGTCGAGCTGGAGTGGACCAACTTCGACGCGCTGAACATCCCCGCCGACCACCCGGCGCGTGGGCTGATGGACACCTTCCACATCGCACCGCCGGTGGGCACGGACACGTCCGGTCTTGTGCTGCGCACGCACACCTCGCCGGTGCAGGCGCGCACCATGCTCACCCGTAAGCCGCCGATCTACGTGATCGTGCCCGGCCGGGTCTACCGCACCGACGAGCTGGACGCCACCCACGCGCCGGTCTTCCACCAGGTCGAGGGCCTGGTGGTGGACAAGGGCATCACCATGGCGCACCTGCGCGGCACGCTCGACCACTTCGCCCGGGCGATGTTCGGCGAGGGCGCGAAGACCCGCTTCCGGCCGCACTACTTCCCGTTCACCGAGCCGTCGGCCGAGTTCGACGTCTGGTTCCCGGAGCACCGGGACGGGCCGCGCTGGGTGGAGTGGGGCGGCTGCGGCATGGTCAACCCGCGGGTGCTGCGCGCCTGCGGCATCGACCCGGAGGTCTACTCCGGATTCGCGTTCGGCATGGGCATCGACCGCACCGTGATGTTCCGGCACGGGGTCAGCGACATGCGGGACATGGCCGAGGGCGACGTGCGGTTCACCCGCGCGTTCGGGGTCGGGGCGTAGGCGATGCGGGTACGAGTCACGGGAACGGTGGTCTGAAGTCATGCGAGTTTCTGTCAGTTGGCTGCGGGAGTACGTCGACCTCCCCGCCGACCTGCCCACCGGCGACCTGGAGCAGGCCCTGGTCGACCTCGGCATCGAGGTCGACTCCGTGGTGGACCTGCGGGAGACCGTCACCGGTCCGCTGGTGGTCGGCGAGGTCCTGGAGATCGAGGAGCTGACCGGCTTCAAGAAGCCGATCCGGTTCTGCCGGGTTGACGTCGGCGCCGCCAACGGCACCGGCGAGCCGCAGGAGATCGTCTGCGGGGCGCGCAACTTCGCCCAGGGCGACCGGGTGGTGGTGATCCTCCCCGGTGGGGTGCTGCCGGGCGACTTCGTCATCGGCGCGCGCAAGACCTACGGGCGCAACTCCGCCGGCATGATCTGCTCGGCGAAGGAGCTGGGCCTGGGTGACGACCACTCCGGCATCATCGTGCTGCCCCCGGACACCCCGGCCAAGCCGGGCGACGACGCGCGCCCGGTCGTGGGGCTCGACGACGTCGTGGTCGAGCTGGACATCACTCCCGACCGGGGGTACGCGCTGAGCGTGCGCGGCCTGGCCCGCGAGCTGGGGCACGCCCTCGGCGTGCCGTTCCGCGACCCGGGTCTGATGCCCGCGCCCGGCGGCACCGCCGAGCCGGCGTACCCGGTCGAGGTGCGCGACACGGTCGGCTGCGACCGGTTCGCCGCGCGGATGGTGCGGGGCATCGACCCGACCGCCGAGACGCCCGGCTGGATGTCGCGACGGCTCACCGTGGCCGGCGTCCGCAGCATCTCGCTGCCGGTCGACATCACCAACTACGTGATGCTCGAACTCGGCCAGCCGATGCACGCCTTCGACGCCGACCGGATCAGCGGCCCGCTGGTGGTCCGCCGCGCCGAGGCGGGGGAGAAGCTGACCACCCTGGACGGGGTGGCCCGCACCCTGACCGCTGAGGACATGGTCATCTGCGACGACACGGGGCCGATCTCGCTCGCCGCGGTGATGGGCGGCGAGACCAGCGAGGTCATCGGCGGCACCACCGACGTGCTCTTCGAGGCCGCCCACTGGGATCCGGTGATGGTCGGGCGCACCGCCCGCCGGCACCGGCTGTTCAGCGAGGCGGCGAAGCGCTGGGAGCGGGGCGTCGACCCGGCCCTGCCGCTGGTCGCCCTGGAGCGGGCGGTGCGGCTGCTCACCGAGCACGCCGGTGGCACCGTCGGCGAGCAGATCCTGGACATCGACCACGTCCGGCCGGTGCGGCCGGTCATCCTCCCGGCCGACCTGCCGTCCCGGCGGGTCGGGGTGGCGTACTCCCCGGAGCGGGTGGTCGCCCTGCTGGAGCAGGTCGGCTGCACCGTCGTCCGGGGCGCCGACCGGCTGGCCGAGGACCCGGGCGAGGTCGGCGTGGCGGCCGGCGCCGGTGACGTGCTCACCGTGACCCCGCCGACCTGGCGACCCGACCTCACCGACCCGGCCGACCTGGTCGAGGAGGTGGTCCGCCTCGACGGGTACGACCGCGTGCCGTCCGTGCTGCCCACCGCGCCCGCCGGGCGTGGCCTCACCTGGCAGCAGCGCCGCCGCCGGGCGGTGGCCCGCGCGCTGGCCGAGCGCGGCCACGTCGAGGTGCTGGCCCACCCGTTCACCGCGCCGGAGCTCGCCGACCAGCTCGGCCTGCTCGCCGACGACCCGCGCCGGGCGGCGGTCCGGCTGGCCAACCCGCTCTCCGAGGAGGAGCCGGTGCTGCGGACCACGCTGCTCGGCCCGCTGCTCGGCATCCTCAAGCGCAACCTGGGCCGGGGCCAGCGGGACCTGTCCATCTACGAGATCGGGACGGTCTTCCACCCGCGCCCCGGCGCCGGCACCCCGCCGGCGATGGGCGTGGACCGGCGGCCCACCGAGGCCGAGTTCGCCGCCGCCGACGCGGTGGTGCCGTACCAGCCGCGGCACGTCGCGGTCGTGCTGGCCGGCGACGTCGACCCGGCCGGCTGGTGGGGGCCGGGTCGGGCGGCCAGCTGGGCGGACGCGGTCGAGGCCGGCCGGGTGGTGCTCGCCGCCGCCGACATCCCCGCGGACCGGATCGAGGTGCGGGCCGTCGAGTACGCGCCCTGGCACCCGGGACGCTGCGCGGAGCTGCTGGTCGACGGGGCGATCGTCGGTCACGCCGGCGAGCTGCACCCGGCCGTGGTGGCGGCACTGGAGCTGCCCCGCCGCACCAGCGCCATGGAGCTGGACCTGGACGCGTTGCCGGCCCCGCCGGTCGCGCCCGCGCCGACCGTGTCCGGCTTCCCGCCGGCGCTGATCGACGTGGCGCTGGTGCTGGACGAGTCGGTGCCCGCGGCCCAGGTGGAGCGGGCGCTGGTCGAGGGCGCCGGCGAGCTGCTGGAGAGCGTCCGGCTCTTCGACGTGTACGCCTCGGAGCAGCTCGGCGCGGGACGCCGGTCGCTGGCGTACAAGCTCACCTTCCGGGCTCCGGACCGGACGCTGACCGTGGAGGAGGCGGTGGCCGCCCGCGACGCGGCCGTCGCCGTCGCGGCGCAGCGGTTCGGCGCCACGCTGCGCGGCGCCTGACCGGCGAGCGAGGGCCCCTTCCGCGACGGTGGGAGGGGCCTCGTCGTGTCTGTCGCCGGCCGGTGTCGGCAGTGCGGGGTCACGGCCTCCGCCGCGTTCCGGCGAGGGTGACCGGTCCCCTACGTACGGTGAGGCATCGGCCGAAAGGCCACCGCCGACGGCATGTTCGGCTACCCAATGGTCACATGGAAGCGGTTAACCTGCTTGGATTCCGACTCACCACCTCGATCACACCCCCACCACCCCCACCGGGAGCTGACCCCATGTCCGAGGATCCGGGCCCCGCGCCGCTCTCCGTCGACGTCTGCATCGTCGGGGGTTGCGGCCGGGTCGGCTTGCCGCTGGGCATCGCGTTCGCCGCCCGCGGCCTCTCCGTCGTGCTGTACGACATCAACGCCGACGCGGTCGCCACGGTGAACGCGGGCACCCTGCCCTTCGCCGAGCCGGGCGCGGCCGACGTGCTGGCCGAGGCGGTCTCCGCCGGCCGGCTGCGGGCCACCACCGACCCGGTCGCCGTGGGCGCCTCCGAGCACCTGGTGGTGGTCGTCGGCACGCCCGTCGACGAGCACCTCAACCCGGACCTGGGCGCGGTGCCCCGCGCGCTGGAGCGCTGCGCCGAGCACCTGCGCGACGGCCAGTTGGTGGTGCTGCGCAGCACCGTCTATCCCGGCGTGACGGCGCTGACCGAGAAGCTGCTCGCCGGCAAGGGCGTCAAGGCCGACGTGGCGTTCTGCCCGGAGCGGATCGCCGAGGGCCGGGCGATGACCGAGCTGTTCACGCTGCCGCAGATCGTCGCGGCCCGTACGCCCGTCGCCCTGGCCCGGGCGGAGAAGCTGTTCCGGCACCTCACCGAGCAGATCGTCCCGCTCGAGCCGGAGGAGGCGGAGCTGGCGAAGCTGTTCACCAACACCTGGCGGTACATCAAGTTCGCCACCGCCAACCAGTTCTGGATGATGGCCAACGACTTCGGGCTGGACTTCGCCCGGATCCGGCACGCGGTCGCCCACGACTACCCACGCGCGGCGGACCTGCCGATGCCGGGCTTCGCCGCCGGGCCGTGCCTGTTCAAGGACACCATGCAGCTGGCCGCGTTCAACCGGAACAACTTCGTGCTGGGCCACTCCGCGATGCTGATCAACGAGGGGCTGCCGCTCTACCTGGTGTCTCGGCTGGAGGACCGGTTCGACCTGTCCGAGCTGACCGTGGGCATCCTCGGGATGGCCTTCAAGGGCGGCTCGGACGACCCGCGGGAGAGCCTGGCGTACAAGCTGCGCAAGATCCTGGCGCTCAAGACCCGGGAGACCATCTGCACCGACCCGTACGTCGCCGACGAGCGCCTGGTCGACCTGGACGAGGTGCTGCGCCGGGCCGATCTGCTGGTCATCGCCGCCCCGCACGAGCAGTACGCCCGGCTGGACACCGACAAGCCGGTGATCGACATGTGGGGCCTGACCGGGACGGGGGTGCGGGTGTGAGGCCCCGGGTGTCGGTGATCGTGCCGGTCTACAACGAGGGCGAGGCCATCCTGCGCTGCCTCGAACGGATGCTGCGCGAGATGCTGCTCCCGGCCGAGGTGCTGATCGTGCACGACATGCCGGAGGACACCACCGTCCCGTACGTCGAGCAGATCGCCCGCACCGACCCGCGGGTGCGCGCGGTGCTCAACACGTACGGGCGCGGGCCGGCCAACGCCATCCGGTTCGGCATCGACGCGGCGCTCGCCCCGGTCGTCGTGGTCACCATGGCCGACGGCTGTGACGATCCGCGCCAGATCGACGAGCTGGCCCGGCTGGTGGACCGGGGCGTGGTGGTCGCCGCCGCCTCCCGCTACATGCCCGGCGGGCAGCAGGTCGGCGGGCCCCGGCTGAAGCGGATGATGTCCCGCTGGGCGGGGCGCAGCCTCTACACGCTGGCCCGGGTGGGCACCCGGGACGCCACCAACAGCTTCAAGGCGTACGACACGGCGTTCGTCCGGGAGGTCGGCATCGAGTCGCGCACCGGCTTCGAGATCGGGCTGGAACTGACCGCGAAGGCCACCCGGCTGCGCCTGCCGGTCGCCGAGATCCCCACCATCTGGCTGGACCGGCCGCTGGGGGAGTCCCACTTCGACCTGGGTCGGTTCCTCCCCGGCTACCTGCGGTGGTACTTCTTCGCCTACGGTCGACGGCTGAGCCGGGAGAAGCTGACCGACCGCACGGACCCGGCCGTGCCCGCCCCGCGCGGCGAGCGGGACAGCACCGAGTACGAGAAGACCGCATAGGAGCGCACGTGGCGAAGGTCCTGGTAACTGGTTCGGCCGGCTTCATCGGCGGTTACCTCGTCGAGGAGTTGCTGGGCCGGGGCCACGAGGTGGTCGGCATCGACAACTTCTCCAAGTACGGCCCGGTCACCCACAGCTACGACACCCATCCCCGGTTCCGGTTCGTGGAGGGCGACGCCCGCGACGTCGACCTGCTCACCGAGCTGCTGGACGGCTGCGACCACCTGGTCGCCGGGGCGGCGATGATCGGCGGCATCTCCTACTTCCACGCCTACGCCTACGACCTGCTCGCCACCAACGAGCGGATCATGGCGGCCACCTGCGACGCGGCCATCCGCGCCCACCGCGACGGCAGCCTGGCGAAGGTCACCTACCTCTCCTCCTCGATGGTCTACGAGTCCACCGAGCACTGGCCCAGCACGGAGGGCGACGAGCGGCGCATCCCGCCGCCGCTGTCCTCGTACGGCTTCCAGAAGCTGGCCGTGGAGTACTACGCCCGGGCCGCCTGGGAGCAGTACCAGCTGCCGTACACCATCGTCCGGCCGTTCAACTGCGTCGGCGTGGGGGAGGGGCGGGCGCTGGGCCAGGCCGAGGTGCTCTCCGGCAACGTCAAGCTCGCCATGTCGCACGTCGTGCCGGACCTGGTGCAGAAGATCGTCAAGGGGCAGGATCCGCTGCACATCCTCGGCGAGGGCCACCAGGTGCGGCACTACACCTACGGCGGGGACCTGGCCCGGGGCATCGCCACCGCGGTGGAGCACCCGGCGGCCCGCAACGAGGACTTCAACCTCTCCACCGCCGAGTCGACCAGCGTGCTGGAGCTGGCCGAGCTGATCTGGCGCAAGATCAAGGGCCCGGACGTGCCGTTCCGGTACGTCTCCGACGAGCCCTACCAGTACGACGTGCAGAAGCGGGTGCCGGACGTGGCCAAGGCCCGCGAGGTCCTCGACTTCACCGCCACCACCTCGCTGGACGAGATGCTCGACGAGGTCGTGCCGTGGGTGACCCGGGCGGTCGATGAGGGCCGCCTGTAGTTTCGGCCCGTTGTCGTCCCGCCCGGCCCGGTTCGCCTCCCGCGACCCGGGCCGGGCCTTTTGCTGCCCGGTGACCGGAGTCACGATCACATGCCCATGCAGTGGGACGTATGAACTTGCAGTGAAGGGGTCCGGGCCGTTAGCCTTCTCTGCATAGTCATGCGGAGGTGAGTATGGGCATTCGAGTCGCGGTCGCCGGGGCGAGCGGATACGCCGGGGGTGAGCTGCTGCGCCTGGTCGCCGGGCACCCCGAGCTCGACCTCGTCGCCGCCACCGCCCATTCCCGGGCCGGTCAGCCCGTCAGCGCCGTACACCCGCAGCTCGCCGGCCTCGACCTGACGCTCACGGCGACCGACCCGGCGGCCCTGGCCGACGCGGACCTGGTCTTCCTGGCCCTGCCGCACGGCGAGTCGGCGGCCCTCGCCGCCGCCCTGCCGGCGACGGTCAAGGTGGTCGACCTCGGCGCCGACCACCGGCTGCACGACGCCGACGCCTGGGCCCGTTACTACGGCGGCCGGCACGCCGGCGCCTGGACCTACGGGCTGCCCGAGCTGCCCGGCCAGCGGGCGGCGATCGCCGCCGCCACCCGGGTGGCCAGCACCGGCTGCTACGCCGTGGCCACCACCCTCGCCCTGGCCCCGCTGATCGCCGCCGGCGCGGTCTTCCCCGCGGACGTGGTGGTGGTCGCCGCCTCCGGCACCTCCGGCGCCGGCCGGGCCGCCAAGGCCCACCTGCTCGGCAGCGAGGTGATGGGCGACCTGTCGCCCTACAAGGTCGGCGCCCACCAGCACGTACCGGAGATCAAGCAGGCCACCGGCGCGACCAGCCTCTCCTTCACCCCGGTGCTCGCGCCCATGCCGCGCGGCATCCTCGCCACCGTCACCGCGGTGCCGACCGGCGACGCCGACCCGCGCGACGTGCTGGCCCGGGCGTACGCGGACGCGCCGTTCGTGCACGTCCTGCCCGAGGGCGCCTGGCCGCACACCGCCGCCACAGCCGGCGCGAACTCCTGCCACCTCCAGGCGGGCGTCGACGTCGACTCCGGCCGGGTGATCGTGGTCAGCGCGATCGACAACCTCGGCAAGGGCGCCGCCGGCCAGGCCGTGCAGTGCGCCAACCTCATGCTCGGCCTGCCCGAGACCACCGGCCTTTCCGTCTTCGGAGTCGCGCCATGACAGTCACCACCCCCCGGGGATTCCGGGCGGCCGGGGTCGCCGCCGGGCTCAAGACCAGCGGCGCCGCCGACCTCGCCCTCGTCGTCAACGACGGCCCTGACGCCGGGATCGCCGGCGTCTTCACCGCCAACCGGGTCAAGGCCGCGCCGGTGCTCTGGACCCAGCAGGTCGTCCGGGGCGGCGTGGTCCGCGCCGTGGTGCTCAACTCCGGCGGCGCCAACGCCTGCACCGGCCCGGCCGGTTTCCAGGACACCCACGCCACCGCCGAGCACACCGCCGCCGCGCTGACCTCGGTCAGCCCCCGGCTGATGCTCGGCGCCGGCGAGGTCGCGGTCTGCTCCACCGGCCTGATCGGCGAGCGGCTGCCGATGCAGAAGCTGCTGCCCGGCGTGCGCAGCGCCATCCGGGGGCTCGGCCGCGACGGCGGCACGGCGGCCGCCGAGGCGATCATGACCACCGACACCCGGCCGAAGACCACCGTCGCCAAGGGCAGCGGCTGGACCGTCGGCGGCATGGCCAAGGGCGCCGGGATGCTCGCCCCGGCCATGGCGACCATGCTCTGCGTGCTCACCACCGACGCGGTCGCCGGGCCGGAGGCGCTCGACGCCGCGCTGCGGGCCGCCACCCGGGTCACCTTCGACCGGATCGACTCCGACGGTTGCATGTCGACCAACGACACCGTGCTGCTGCTCTCCAGCGGCGCCTCCGGCGTCGAGCCCACCGACGCCGAGCTGACCGCCGCGGTCACCGCCGCCTGCCACGACCTGGCCCAGCAGCTCATCGCCGACGCCGAGGGCGCGACCAAGCAGATCGCGATCGAGGTGGTCGGCGCCGCCACCGAGGCCGACGCGGTCGAGGTGGGCCGGTCGGTGGCCCGGAACAACCTGGTCAAGACCGCGCTGTTCGGCAACGACCCGAACTGGGGGCGGATCCTCGCCGCGGTGGGCACCACCGCCGCCGCCTTCGAGCCGGACGGCGTCGACGTCGCGGTCAACGGGATCTGGGTGTGCCGCTCCGGCGCCGCCGCCGAGGACCGCGCCAAGGTCGACCTGTCCGGCCGGGACGTCACCATCCGGATCGACCTGCACGCCGGGTCCTCGGCCGCGACGATCTGGACCAACGACCTGTCGCACGCGTACGTGCACGAGAACTCGGCGTACTCGTCATGAGCCTCTCCGCCGACCTCACCCGGGCCCAGGTCAAGGCCGAGACGCTGATCGAGGCCCTGCCCTGGCTGGCCCGCTTCTCCGGGGCCACCGTCGTGGTCAAGTACGGCGGCAACGCCATGGTCGAACCGGCGCTCCAGCGCGCCTTCGCCGCCGACATGGTCTTCCTCCGGTACGCCGGCCTCAAGCCGGTCGTCGTGCACGGCGGCGGCCCGCAGATCTCCACCATGCTCGGGCGGCTCGGCATCGCCAGCGAGTTCCGGGGCGGCCTGCGGGTCACCACCCCCGAGGCGATGGACGTCGTCCGGATGGTGCTGGTCGGGCAGGTCGGCCGGGAACTGGTCGGGCTGATCAACGCGCACGGCCCGTTCGCCGTCGGCCTCTCCGGCGAGGACGCCGGGCTGTTCACCGCCGTCCGCCGGACCGCGTACGTCGACGGGCAGCCGGTGGACGTCGGGCAGGTCGGCGACGTGGAGTCGGTCGACGTCTCGGCGGTGACCGACCTGATCGCGGCCGGCCGGATCCCGGTCATCTCGACCGTCGCGCCGGACGTCGACGGGGTGCTGCACAACCTGAACGCCGACACGGCCGCCGCCGCGCTCGCCGTCGCCCTCGACGCCCGCAAGCTGGTCGTGCTCACCGACGTGGCCGGCCTGTACGCCGACTGGCCGGACACCACCAGCCTGGTCAGCGAGATCACCGACGACGAGTTGGCGAAGCTGCTGCCGTCTCTGGAGTCGGGGATGGTCCCGAAGATGGAGGCCTGCCTGCGGGCGGTGCGCGGGGGCGTACCCGCCGCGCACGTCGTCGACGGCCGGGTCGCCCACTCCACGCTGCTGGAGGTCTTCACCTCGGAAGGATTCGGCACGATGGTGGTTCCCGCATGAGCACGCTGGTCGAACGGTGGGGCCAGGCCCTGATGGACAACTACGGCACGCCGCCGCTGGCGCTGGTCTCCGGCTCCGGCGCCGTCGTGGTCGACGAGGCCGGCCGGGAGTACGTCGACCTGCTCGGCGGCATCGCGGTCAACGCCCTCGGCCACGCCCACCCGGCCGTGGTGGCCGCCGTCTCCCGGCAGGTCGCCACCCTGGGCCACGTCTCCAACCTGTTCGTCGCCGAGCCGCCGGTGGCCCTGGCGGAGCTGCTGCTGGCCCTCGCCGGCCGGCCCGGCCGGGTGTTCTTCGCCAACTCCGGCGCGGAGGCCAACGAGGCGGCGTTCAAGCTCTCCCGGCTCACCGGCCGCAGCCATGTGGTGGCGGCCCGGGGCGGCTTCCACGGTCGGACCATGGGGGCGCTCGCGCTCACCGGCCAGCCCGCCAAGGCCGACCCGTTCCGCCCGCTGCCCGGCGACGTCACCCACGTGGCGTACGGCGACACCGACGCCCTCGACGCGGCCGTCAGCGACGCGACCGCCATGGTGATCCTGGAGCCGATCCAGGGTGAGAACGGCGTCGTCGTGCCGCCCGCCGGCTACCTGGCCGACGCGCGGCGGATCACCGCCCGGCACGGCGCCCTGCTCGTCCTGGACGAGGTGCAGACCGGGATCGGCCGCACCGGGCACTGGTTCGCCCATCAGGCCGACGGGATCGAGCCGGACGTGGTGACCCTGGCCAAGGGGCTCGGCGGCGGGCTGCCCATCGGGGCCTGCCTCGCCTTCGGTCGGGCCGGGGAGCTGCTCGCACCCGGCTCGCACGGCACCACCTTCGGCGGCAACCCGATCAGCTGCGCGGCCGCCCTGGCGGTGGTCGCCACCATCGCCAGCGAGGGGCTGCTCGACCACGTCAAGCGGACCGGCGAACGGCTGCGCCGGGGCGTCGAGGCGCTCGGCCATCCGCTGGTCGCCGAGGTCCGGGGCGCCGGCCTGCTGCTCGGGATCGTGCTCACCGCCCCGGCCTCCGGCCCGGTCACCGCCGCGCTGCGCGAGGCGGGCTTCCTGGTCAACCCGGTGCAGCCGGACGTGGTCCGGCTCGCCCCGCCGCTGATCCTCACCGCCGACCAGGTCGACGCCTTCCTGACCGCCCTCCCCGCCGCCCTCGACGCGGCGGCGCCCGCCGACACGGCGGCCGACACGGCGGTGCCGGCCGACGCGGCGCCGCCCGCCGACCTCGCGCCGGCCGCCGCCCCGACCACCCCCAGCGCCACGGAGGTCAACGCATGATCCGGCACTTCCTGCGCGACGACGACCTGACCCCCGCCGAGCAGTCCACCGTGCTCGACCTGGCCGCCCGGATGAAGGCCGACCGGTTCGCGTACACGCCGCTGGCCGGGCCACGGTCGGTGGCGGTGCTCTTCGACAAGCAGAGCCTGCGCACCCGGATCTCCTTCGACGCCGGCATCGCCGAGCTGGGCGGCCACCCCCTGGTCGTGGACACCCAGGTCACCCACTTCGGGCGGGGCGAGTCCCTCGCCGACGCCGGGCGGGTGCTGTCTCGCTACGTCGCCGCGATCGTGCTGCGGACCCACGGCGACGACCGGATCACCGAGGTCGCCTCGCACGCCACCGTGCCGGTGATCAACGCCCTCACCGACGGCTACCACCCCTGCCAACTGCTGGCCGACCTGCTCACCGTCCGCGAGCACTGCGGCGGCACCCAGGGGCGGACCCTGGCGTACGTCGGGGACGCCGCCAACAACCTGTCGCACTCCTACCTGCTCGCCGGGGCGACCGCCGGGATGCACGTGCGGGTCGCCGGCCCGGACGGTTTCCAGCCCGACCCCGACGTGGTGGCCCGCGCCGAGAAGATCGCCCTCGGCACCGGCGGATCGGTCCGGGCGCTCGTCGATCCGGTCGAGGCGGTCCGCGGGGCCGACGTGGTCGCCACCGACACCTGGACCTCGATGGGCCAGGAGGACGACGGGCTGGACCGGATCACCCCGTTCCTGCCGTACCAGGTCAACGACGCGCTGCTGGCCCACGCCGCGGCCGACGTGATCGTGCTGCACTGCCTGCCCGCGCACCGGGGCGAGGAGATCACCGACGAGGTGCTGGACGGGCCGCGCAGCGCGGTCTTCGACCAGGCGGAGAATCGCCTGCACGCCCAGAAGGCGCTGCTGACGTATCTCCTGGAGGCCTCCACATGACCGCCCCGCTGACCCGCGCCGCCCGGCACGGCCGCATCGTCGAGCTGATCCGCGACAAGGCCGTCCGGTCGCAGACCGAACTGGCCGACCTGCTCGCCAGCGACGGGATCCAGGTCACCCAGGCCACCCTGTCGCGGGACCTGAAGGAACTCGGCGCGGTCACCGCCCGCGGCGGTGACGGGCGGGCCGTGTACGTGATCCCCGAGGACGGCCACTGGCCGCTGCGCGACGCCGAGGCCGCCCCGGCCCGGCTGGTCCGGCTGCTGCGCGAGCTGCTCAACGGGGTCGACGCCAGCGGCAACATCGCCGTACTGCGCACCCCGCCGGGCGCAGCCCACTACCTGGCCAGCGCGTTGGACCGAGCGGGCCTGCCCGAGATCGTCGGCACCATCGCCGGCGACGACACCATCCTCGTCGTGGCCCGCGAGGCCGTCGGCGGGGCCGCGCTCGGCGACAAGCTCGCCGGGTGGGCCCGCCGGGAAGAAAATGTTGAAGGGAGCACCACACCATGACCGAGCGGGTCGTCCTTGCCTACTCCGGAGGCCTCGACACCTCCGTGGCCATTCCGTACCTCGCCGAGCAGACCGGCGCCGAGATCGTCGCGGTGGCCGTCGACGTCGGACAGGGCGGCGAGGACCTCGACGCCATCCGGCAGCGCGCGCTGGACTGCGGCGCCGTCGAGTCCGAGGTGGTCGACGCGCGCGACGAGTTCGCCGCCGACTACTGCCTGCCGGCGATGCGCGCCAACGCCCTCTACATGGACCGTTACCCGCTGGTCTCCGCGCTGTCCCGGCCGCTGATCGTCAAGCACCTGGTGGCCGCGGCCCGCAAGCACGGCGGCACGATCGTCTCGCACGGCTGCACCGGCAAGGGCAACGACCAGGTCCGCTTCGAGGTCGGGCTGAGCGCCCTCGCCCCCGACCTGAAGATCATCGCCCCGGCCCGGGACTTCGCCTGGACCCGGGACAAGGCCATCGCCTTCGCCGAGGAGAAGGGCCTGCCGATCGACGTGTCGGCCAAGTCGCCGTACTCCATCGACCAGAACCTCTGGGGTCGGGCGGTGGAGACCGGCTTCCTGGAGGACATCTGGAACGGCCCCATCGAGGACCTGTACTCCTACACCGCCGACCCGGCCGAGCCGCGCGACGCCGACGAGGTCGTGATCACCTTCGACGCCGGCAACCCGGTCGCCATCGACGGCGAGACCGTCACCCCGTACCAGGCGATCCTGGAGCTGAACCGGCGCGCCGGCGCCCAGGGCGTCGGCCGGCTCGACATGGTCGAGGACCGCCTCGTCGGCATCAAGAGCCGCGAGGTGTACGAGGCCCCCGGCGCGATCGCGCTGATCACCGCCCACCAGGAGCTGGAGGCGGTCACCGTCGAGCGTGACCTGGCCCGGTTCAAGCGCGGCGTCGACCAGCGCTGGGGCGAGCTGGTCTACGACGGCCTCTGGTTCTCGCCGCTCAAGGGCAGCCTGGACGCCTTCATCGACGACGCCCAGCGGCACGTCTCCGGTGAGGTGCGGCTCACCCTGCACGGCGGCCGGGCGACCGTCACCGGCCGGCGCTCCGAGGCCAGCCTCTACGACTTCGGCATGGCCACCTACGACACCGGCGACACCTTCGACCAGTCCCTGGCGAAGGGTTTCGTGCAGCTGTGGGGCCTGCCGAGCAAGATGGCCGCCGCACGCGACGCCCGGCTGGGCGGCTAGGAACCGTGGCAACCACAATGGGCGGCGTGGACGACAAGAGCCTGACCGAGAACAGCGCCGCCACCAACCGGACGAGCCTGTGGGGTGGCCGGTTCGCCGGCGGCCCCGCCGAAGCCCTCGCGCGGCTGTCGGTGAGTGTCCAGTTCGACTGGCGCCTCGCCCCGTACGACATCGCGGGCTCCCGGGCGCACGCCCGGGTGCTGGCCGGCGCGGGCCTGCTCGACCCGGAGGAGCTGGGTCGCATCCTGGCCGCGCTGGACGACCTGGAGGCGGCCTGCGCCTCCGGGCAGTTCCGCCCGACGGTCGACGACGAGGACGTGCACACCGCCCTGGAGCGCGGCCTGCTGGAGCGGCTCGGCAGCCTCGGCGGCAAGCTGCGCGCCGGGCGGTCCCGCAACGACCAGGTCGCCACCGACCTGCGGCTCTACCTGCGCGACCACGCCCGGGGCGTGGCCGGCCGGCTGGTCGAGCTGGCCGAGGCGCTGGTCGAGCAGGCCGAGCGGCACGTGAACACCGCCGCGCCCGGGATGACCCACCTCCAGCACGCCCAGCCGGTCACCTTCGGGCACTGGCTGCTCGCCCACGTGCAGCCGCTGCTGCGCGACCTGGAGCGGCTGCGCGACTGGGACCACCGGGCCGCGATCAGCCCGCTCGGGGCGGGCGCGCTGGCCGGCTCCGGCCTGCCGCTGGACCCGGTGGCCGTCGCCAAGGAGCTGGGCTTCCGCACGTCCTTCGCCAACTCGATGGACGCCGTCGCCGACCGGGACTTCGTCGCCGAGTTCCTCTTCGTCACCGCGCTGGTCGGGGTGCACCTGTCCCGCCTCGGCGAGGAAGTGGTGCTCTGGACCTCGCACGAGTTCGGCTGGGTGGAGCTCGACGACGCCTTCGCCACCGGCTCGTCGATCATGCCGCAGAAGAAGAACGCGGACATCGCCGAGCTGGCCCGGGGCAAGTCCGGCCGCCTGGTCGGTGGCCTGATGACCGTGCTCACCATGCTCAAGGGCCTGCCGATGACCTACGACCGGGACATGCAGGAGGACAAGGAGCCGGCCTTCGACGCGGTCGACACCCTGGAGCTGCTGCTGCCGGCGCTCGCCGGGATGATCTCCACGATGACGGTACGGGTCGACCGGCTGGTCGCCGCCGCGCCGGTGGGCTTCTCGCTGGCCACCGAGGTGGCCGACTGGCTGGTCCGCAAGGGCGTGCCGTTCCGCGACGCGCACGAGATCACCGGCAAGCTCGTCGCGCTCTGCGTGGCCCGGGACTGCGCCCTGGACGAGGTCTCCGACGACGACCTCGCCACGGTCAGCGAGCACCTGGACCCGAGCGTGCGCGACGTGCTCTCGGTCCGCTCCGCGCTGGCCGCCCGGACCACGCCCGGCTCGACCGGCCCCGGCCCGGTGGCCGACCAGCTCGCCGCCGCCGCCGACAAGTTGGCCGGCTGGCGGGAGTGGGCCAGCGAGCGGGTCGTACCCCGCTGAGTCGACGGGTCGGCGCGGCGCGACGCCGCGCCGACCCTCACACCGTCGGCCGCTCCCGTTTCGGCAGTTTCGCCACCACCGCCTCGTACGAGCCGTCGACGGCCTCGATCAGCTCGTCGTCCGGGATCGCGCCGCCGAGGCGCAGCGAGTTCCACCCCGACCGCCCGATGTACGCCGACGCCTTCGCGTCGTCCGGGAACCGGTGGATCCACTCGTCGGCGACCTCCCGGTTCGGGCCGCACTTCACGCCGACCCGCGCCTCACCGTCCGGCGAGCCGAGGAAGGCGAAGATCCGGCTCCCCACCTTCACCACCTCGTCGCCCTCCCAGGGTTGGTCCAGCCGGGCGCCCGGCTTCCCGAGGCAGTACGCCAGCATCTCGTCGCGCGTCATCGCGTCCTCCCGGTGGCAGCGGTCACCGGCACAGTCTCGCCGACCCGTCCAGCCCCGGGGCCCCTCCGCGCCGACCGGGCGGTCGGGAAGCCGGCCCCGCGGCGCTGATCGGGCAGCCGGGAAGCCGGCGCCTCGGCGCTGATCGGGCCGTCGGGCAGCCGGCGCCTCGGCGTCGCGGGTGGCCGGCGAGAGCGCGATCGCCGCTCAGTCGGTGCCGGCGGTGCGGGCGGACACCCGCTCGAAGCGCTGCTTGGCGGCCTGCGCGCTGCCCAGCCCCAGCCCGAAGGCGATGGCCTGCCAGGTCATGCCGCGCCCCCGGGCGAGGGTCAGCAGCCCGGCCTCCAGGGTGTCGAGCTCGGCGCGCAGGTGGGGCAGGAGGGTCAACGCCGCCGTCAGGTCGGCCTCGTCGACCGGTTCCTCGCCGGGCTCCCGCTCCGCCCCGCCGGCGGCGAGGGCGGTCACCAGCGCGACCGCCTCGTACGGATCGGCCAGGTACGGGTTGGTGTGGCGCCGGCGGCGCGTCTCGGTGCCGGCGTGCCGCGCGGTGATCCGTTCCAGCGCGGCGTAGGTGCGGTGGGCGCGGGCGCGCGCCGCGTCGGGGGCGGTGAAGGCGTCGTCGGTCACGTCTCCAGCAGACCCCACCGCGCCCGCGGTGTCAACGGAATCTTTTCAACAAGCCGTTGATAGCTGGCCCGGCCCGCTGCACCAGGGCGGCGTACCCGACGCCCAGCGCCAGCGACGCCACCAGGGCCAGCAGCGGCTGGTCGCGCAGGTGCGGGTAGACCTGCCAGTGGGTCAGGTAGATGTACAGGGAACTGCCCGCCAGCACGCCGGCGACCCGGTTCAGCGGACCCAGGCTCGGCACGGTCGGCAGCCAGACCAGGAGTGCGAACCCCGCCACGATCAACGCCTCCCGCTGCGGCTGGCCGAAGAAGCCCGGCACGGTGGCCGCCGCGGCGGCGGTGACCAGCAGCCGCTGCCGTACCCCGTCGGCGCGGGCCGCCGCCCACCCGAGCGCGAAGAGCCAGAACGCCACGATCGCCGTCGGCAGGTCGTACCGGGCGTCCAGGCCGAACACGTCGTAGCGGCTGAGCAGCCCGAGCCCGGCGAGGGTCAGCGGCAGGCCGAACGGGTGGCGGCGTTCCAGCCGGTCCAACCCCGGCACCGCCAGCAGGACGGCCACCGCGACCAGGATGTAGACCAGCGCCTCGACGAACCAGAAGTGCCACTCGGTGCGCCCGTCGTCCGGGCCGACGAGGCTGTTGAGCAGCAGCAGGTTGCTCCACCGGTACTGGTCGGTGAGGACCAGCATCGCCGCGATCCAGGCGGTGGTGGGCAGCACGATCCGGGTCAGGGCGGAGCGGACGTGTCGCAGCCGGTCGGTCCGTCCGGCGTCGGTGAGCAGGAACCGGGCGAAGTTGAAGCCGGCCACCCCGAGCAGGAGGTGCGCCCCACCGGTGAGGGTGAACATCGGGATGTGCGAGCCGACGACCAGCACGATCGCCACGGCCCGCAGCGCCACGCTGGTCTCCAGCGCCCGCCGGCGGCGCGGCCGACCGCTGCGCGGCGGGGGCAGCGCCCCGATCGGCAGGGTGTGCCAGTTCGGCGGCAGCTGCCCGAGCACCCGCTCCAGGCGGACCGACATCTCGACGTACGACAGCGAGTCGCCCCCCAGGTCGACGAAGCTGTGTTCCGGGGTCACGTCGGTGCGGTCCAGCACCTCGGCGAAGAGCCGGCACAGGTCGTCGTCGGGGGCGGGGGCCGACGGCGTGGGCGGGGCGACCGGCCCGGCCGCCAACTCGCGCAGCGCCGGGTAGTCCACCTTGCCGGTGGCCAGCCGGGGCAGCCGCGGCAGCGCCAGCACCCGCACCGCCCGGGGTGGCAGGGCCAGCTCGCCCGCGACCAGCCGGCGGACCCGCGCCGGGTCCACCTCGCCGGCCACCGCCACCAGCAGCTCGTCGTCCGCGCCCAGGCAGGCCGCGTCCACGTCGTGCGCGGCCAGCAGCGCCTCCACCCGCTGCGGGTCCACCCGCAGGCCGAGGATCTTGGCGAACCGGCTGCGCCGGCCCACCAGCTCGTACAGGCCGTCCGGGCCGCGGCGGGCCAGGTCGCCGGTGTGCAGCTCGGTCACGGTACGCCCCGACGCCAGGTCGGCCGGGCGCTCGGCGTAGCCGAGCATCACGTTCGGGCCGGCGTACACCAGCTCGCCGACGCCGTCCGGCTGCTCCGGCAGCGCAGCGAGCCGGAACTCGCCGCCCGGCACCGGCACGCCGATCGCCTCCGGTCGGGTGGCCGCCAGGTCCGGCGGCAGGTACGCCATCCGGGCCGTCGCCTCGGTCTGCCCGTACATGACGAACAGGTCCCAGCCGTTGCGCCGGCCCAGCTCGGCGAAGCGGACCACCTTCGCCGGCGCCAGCCGGCCGCCGGCGGCGGTGACGTAGCGCAGGTGCGGCAGGTTCATCGCGGCGAAGCCGACCCGGTCCAGCAGGTCGAAGGTGTACGGCACCCCGGCGAAACTGGTGGCCCGGGCCTGGCGGAACAGCTCCCAGAAGCAGTCGTCGGCGACCGAGCGGTCGGTCAGCACCAGCGCGGCGCCCCGGGCCAGGTGGCTGTTCACCACCGACAGGCCGTAGCAGTAGTGCAGCGGCAGGCTGGTGGCCGCCCGGTCGGTCTCCCGCACCCCCAGGTACTCGGCGATCGACTCGGCGTTGGCCTGGAGGTTGGTGTGCGACAGCCGGACCAGCTTCGGCGAGCCGGTCGACCCCGACGTGCTCAGCAGCAGCGCCAGGTCGGGGTGCAGCTCGTGCGCCGACCCGGCCCGCCGCTCGTGCAGCGTCCACACCCCGTCGACCGGCCCGATCACCACGTCCGGGTCGTACGCCTCGGTCAGCGCCCGCGTCGCCGGGCCGTCGCCGGGCACCAGCAGGACCGGGTGCCCGCCGTGCAGGCCGGCCAGGTAGCCCACCAGGGCGTCGACCGTGTTGGCGCCGGTGACGAGGACCAGCCGCCGCCGCGGACCCAGCCGGCGCGCGGTCTCGGCGACCCGGCCGGCGAGCTCGGCGTACGACAGCACGCCGTCGGCGGTGACCACGGCGGGGCGGTCACCGTGGTCGGCCAGGTCGCGGGCGAAGGACACCGCGCGCACGGCCGGCAGCAGGTCAGGCGGGTGCGTCACGGGGGTCACTCTAAGGTGAGGCAACCCTAATCAGAAGTGCAGGTGGCGAGACACACGGCTGGGTACCGTGGTCGCGTGACCTCCTCCCGCACCGACCTCTCGCCGCTGGCCGACCTGCTGGCCGGGCCGCTGGTGCCCGCCGCGCGCGGGCTGCTCGGCTGCCGACTCTCCGCCGGTGGCGTCACCGTCCGGATCACCGAGGTCGAGGCGTACGCGGGGACGGCCGGCGACCCCGCCTCGCACGCGCACCGGGGGCGCACCCCGCGCAACGCCGTCATGTTCGGCCCGGCCGGCCACGCCTACGTCTACTTCACCTACGGCATGCACTGGTGCATGAACGTGGTCACCGGCCCGGACGGCGAGGCCGCCGCGGTGCTGCTGCGCGCCGCCGAGGTGGTCGACGGCCTCGAAGCGGCCCGCGCCCGCCGACCCGCCGTACGCCGGGACGTCGACCTGGCGCGCGGCCCGGCGCGGCTCTGCGCGACCCTCGGCATCGACCGCTCGGCGTACGGCCTGGACCTGCTCGGCGACGGCCCGGTCCGGCTGCGGCCGGCGGTGGCGCCGGTGCCGGAGGCGGCGATCTCCGCCGGCCCCCGGGTCGGGGTGACCGGGGCGCACGACGTGCCCTGGCGGTTCTGGATCACCGGCGATCCGACGGTGAGCAGCTATCGGCGGCACGTCCCGCGCGCGCGGGGTTGAGCTTCCCGGCGTGGCCGGGCGATTCTGTCGGGGGGTGTGGCCATAATCACGCCACGCGTTCACGACTGATCGGAGGACGGTCATGCCCACGCTGCTCGCGATCGGCACCGCCAAGGGGCTCTTCCTCGCCACCAGTCCGGGCGGGCGCGGCTGGGAGGTGAGCGGCCCGCACTTCCCGATGACCGGGGTCTACGCCGTCGCCGTCGACCCCCGCCCCGGCACGCCCCGACTGCTCGTCGGGATGACCAGCTCGCACTTCGGGCCGAGCGTCGCCACCAGCGACGACCTCGGTGCCTCCTGGGCCGAGCCGGAGCTGGCGCCGGTGGCCTTCCCGGCCGACACCGGCGCCAGCCTCGGCCGGGTCTGGCAGATCGTCCCGGGCGGCGCGGACGCGCCGGAGGTGGTCTGGGCGGGCACCGAGCCCTCCGCGCTGTTCCGCTCCACCGACGGCGGGCGCAGCTTCACGCTGGTCCGCTCGCTCTGGGACCACCCGCACCGGGAGCAGTGGGGCGCGGGCTTCGGCGGCCAGGCGGTGCACACCGTGCTGCCGCATCCGCGCGACCCCGACCGGATCCTGGTCGCCATGTCCACCGGCGGGGTCTACCGCTCCGAGGACGCCGGCCGGAGCTGGTCGCCGGGCAACACCGGCATCCGGGCCTACTTCCTGCCCGACGAGTGGCCCGAGTTCGGCCAGTGCGTGCACAAGGTCGCCCGGGACGCGGGCAACCCGGAGCGGCTCTACGCGCAGAACCACCACGGCGTCTACCGCTCCGAGGACGACGGCCGCACCTGGACGTCGATCGCCGATGGCCTGCCCAGCGACTTCGGCTTCCCGATCGTGGCCCACCCGTCGCGCCCCGGCACGGTCTTCACGTTCCCGCTGGTCGCCGACTCCCAGCGGTACCCGGTCGACCACCGGTGCCGGGTGTTCCGCTCGACCGACGCCGGCGACAAGTGGGAGCCGCTGTCGGTGGGGCTGCCGGACGAGCCGTTCCACCCCTCGGTGCTGCGCGACGCGATGTGCGCGGGCGGGGCGGGCGACGTCTACTTCGGCACCCGCTCCGGCGAGGTCTACGCCAGCCGCGACGACGGCGACTCCTGGTCGCTGGTCGCCGCCCACCTGCCCGACGTGCTCTGCGTCCGGGCGGCGGAGGTCTGACGATGGTCACCGTGCTGGTGCCGGGTCCGCTGCGCGGTGAGGCCGGCGGCGCGAGCCGGCTCACCGTGGAGGCCGCCGGATCGGTCGGGGCCGTCCTCGACGCGCTCGCCGACTCCTGGCCCCGACTGGCCCGCCGGATCCGCGACGAGCGGGGCGAACTGCGCCGGTACGTCAACGTCTACGTCGACGGGGAGGACTGCCGGCACGCCGGGGGAGTGGCCGCGCCGGTCGCCGACGGGGCCGAGGTGCAGGTGCTGCCCTCGGTGGCCGGCGGCTGACGCCCGACGGGGCAGCCCACGTATCCATGATCCGCTAGCATTCGGCGCTCACCTACGACGGACAGGGGAGCGGCGGCATGGACGCGCACCAGGCGGGTTACCTCGTGGGGCGGCTGGCCTGCCTCGTCATCCCGCTGCTGCTGATCGTCGGGCTGGTCGTGCTCGGCGTGGTCCTGCTCGTCCGCAAGGGCCGTCGGACCACGCCGCCGCACCACCCCGGCGGATTCCACCCGGCGCCCGGGACGTTTCCCACGCCGCCCTATCTGGCCCCGCCGTCGTCCGGCCGGTGCTACCCCGTGCCCGGGCCGCCCGCTCACCCCGGGCCGGAGCCGCACGGTGAGAGGTACCCGCCGCACGGGTGGTCGCCGCCGGGAGATGGTTCGAGGTGAGCGACATGCCTGCCAGGCATATTGATGCCTCACCGGCATGTCGCTCGCTCGAACATCGATCAGCCGGGCACTGCCGCTGACGTCGCAAAACTCGCCGCCGGCCCGTCGCCGGCGCGCTTTGCGGCGTGTCGCGGTGACCTCGCCGCCGGAGGGCGCGACACGCCGCAAACGGCAGCGGGCCGAGCGACGCGTCCAGGTGATGTCCGGGGGAAGCGCCGCCCCCACGGTGACCGGGGCCACCCCATGACACTTCGACGGTGGAATAGTTGATTCGTCAAATATGTTGTGGGCAGCGTCCGGGTGGCCACCGCGGCCCCGGTCTTCCCACGCGAGGAGCTGGTCATGCAGTTCGGAGTCTTCACCGTCGGTGACGTCACGGTCGACCCGACCAACGGTCGGGAACCGACCGAGCATGAGCGGATCAAGGCGATGGTGGCCATCGCGCTGAAGGCCGAGGAGGTCGGCCTCGACGTCTTCGCCACCGGCGAGCACCACAACCCGCCGTTCGTGCCGTCGTCGCCCACCACCATGCTCGGCTACATCGCGGCCCGCACCGAGCGGCTGCTGCTCTCCACCTCGACCACGCTGATCACCACCAACGACCCGGTGAAGATCGCCGAGGACTACGCCATGCTCCAGCACCTGGCCGACGGCCGGGTGGACCTGATGATGGGTCGCGGCAACACCGGGCCGGTCTACCCGTGGTTCGGCCAGGACATCCGCAACGGCATCCCGCTGGCCATCGAGAACTACGACCTGCTGCGCCGGCTCTGGCGCGAGGACGTCGTCGACTGGCAGGGCCGCTTCCGTACCCCGCTGCAGTCGTTCACCTCGACGCCGCGCCCGCTCGACGGCGTACCGCCGTTCGTCTGGCACGGCTCGATCCGCAGCCCGGAGATCGCCGAGCAGGCGGCCTACTACGGCGACGGCTTCTTCGCCAACCACATCTTCTGGCCCAAGGAGCACACCCAGCGGATGGTCGGTCTCTACCGGCAGCGCTTCGCCCACTACGGGCACGGCAGTCCGGAGCAGGCCATCGTCGGCCTCGGCGGGCAGGTGTTCGTCCGGAAGAACTCGCAGGACGCGGTCCGGGAGTTCCGGCCGTACTTCGACAACGCCCCGGTCTACGGGCACGGCCCGTCGCTGGAGGAGTTCAGCCGGGAGACCCCGCTGACCGTGGGCAGCCCACAGCAGGTCATCGACCGCACGCTGGGCTTCCGCGAGTACGTCGGCGACTACCAGCGGCAGCTGTTCCTTCTCGACCACGCGGGCCTGCCGCTGAAGACCGTCCTGGAGCAGCTCGACATCCTCGGCGAGGAGGTAGTTCCCGTGCTGCGCAAGGAGTTCGACGCGCTGCGCCCCGCGCACGTGCCCGAGGCGCCCACGCACGCCTCGCTGCTCGCCGCCCGGGACGCCGCCGGCCCGACCGGCGCGGAGGCGGCCCGATGACCCGGCGCACCCTGGCCGTGGTCTCGGCCGGTCTCGGCCAGCCCTCCTCGACCCGACTGCTCGCCGACCAGCTCGCCGCGGCCACCCGCGACGAGCTGGTCCGGCGCGGCCACGAGGTCGAGCTGCGCACCATCGAGCTGCGCGACCACGCGCACGACGTGGTGAACAACATGCTCACCGGGTTCCCGTCGGCGGCGCTGCGCGAGGCCCTGGACACGGTGGCCGGCGCGGACGGCGTCGTGGCGGTCACGCCGATCTTCAACGCGTCGTACAACGGGCTGTTCAAGTCCTTCTTCGACGTGGTGGAGGCCGGGTCGCTGGTCGACCGGCCGGTGCTGATCGCCGCCACCGGCGGCACCGCGCGGCACTCGCTCGCCCTGGAGCACGCCCTCCGCCCGATGTTCAGCTACCTGCGGGCCGTGGTGGTCCCCACCGCGGTCTTCGCCGCCCCCGAGGACTGGTCGGGCGGCACCGCCGACGGCGCGCTGCGCGGCCGGATCCAGCGCGCCGCCGTGGAGCTGGCCGACCAGGTGGAGCGCCGACCGCCGTCGACCGGCCCGGTCGACCCGTTCGCCCTCACCACCGACTTCGCGCAGCTTCTCGGCCGCCGGGACGGCTGAGGGGTCAGTCCGCCCGGTCGTACGGGTGGGCGACCAGCACCGGGCAGTGTGCGTGGTGCACGACCGTCTGGCTGACGGAGCCGAGCAGCAGCCCGGTGAAGCCGCCCCGGCCCCGGGTGCCGATCGCCAGCATCGAGGCCGCACCGCTCGCCTCGATGAGCCCCTGCGCCGCGCCGGCCGCCCGGACCGGGTGCTCGCGCACCACCAGGTCCGGGTGGTCGGCCCGGACGGCGGCGGACGCCCCGGCGAGCAGCCGCACCGCCTCCGCCTGGTACGCGGCCTGCGACTCCTCGACCTCCTCCGGCACCGGACGGTCCCCGTCGGGCGGGCCGACGTGCACCAGCACCAGCGGCACGTCGCGGCGGGCCGCCTCGTCGGCGGCGTACCCGGCGGCCAGCCCGGCGGACTCCGAGCCGTCCACCCCGACCACCACCGGCCCGTCCACCGGGATCGGTTGCTCGTCGGGGCGGACCACCAGCACCGGGCAGTGCGCGTGCGCGGCGACCTGGGCGCCGACCGAGCCGAGCAGCAGTCCGGCGAAGCCGCCCAGGCCCCGGCTGCCCACCACCACCAGCTCGGCGCGGCGGGACTCCTCGATCAGGGTGGCGCCCGGGCCGCCGGCGACCTGGCGTACCTCGACGGTCAGTCCGGGCCACCGGTCGGCGAGCTCCGCCGCGGTGCGTTCCAGCATCTTCCCCGACTCCTCGGTGGGCGCCGGCAACCCCAGGTCGTACGGGTTGAGCGGCACCCCGTAGCCGAGCGGATGCAGGTAGCCGTGCACCAGGTGCAGCGGCCGGCGGCGCAGCGCGGCGGCCCGGGCCGCGTGCTCGGCGGCGACCAGGCTGGACGGCGATCCGTCGACGCCCGCCACGACCGGTCGGTTCATCAGCCCTCCCACGACTCGTCAGCTCATTGTCGACGTACCCGGCGCACGGCACGGGCATTCGGCGCCGACCCGCGCGCCGCCACCCATTGTCGGCGCCCTGGGCGCCCGTGGATCGGCGGCGGCCGGACGGCGGCGGCCTTTCGGTCGCCGGGGCCGGGACCATCGGCCCTGACGTCGTCGGCCGGCACGGTGTGCAATGGAGTCAGGACACCGAGGTCCCCCGGCCCCGCCGAGGTGAGGAGGACCAGCCCATGACCCCGCTGGACATGCTGCGTGAGCACCCGTTCCTGACCGGCCTGCCGCCGGAGTGGCTGCCCCGGCTGACCGGGTACGCCCGGCCGGTGGCCTGGCATCCCGGCCACCGGCTGTTCCGCGCCGGCCAGCCGGCGGAGCGGTTCTGGCTGGTCCGGGGCGGCGAGGTGGCGCTGGACTTCCCGGTGCCCGGGCGGGGCGATGTCGGCATCGAGATGATCGGTCCGGGTGGGGTGCTGGGCTGGTCCTGGCTCTTCCCGCCGTACCGCTGGCAGTTCGGCGCGGTCGCCGTGCGGCGCACCACGACGGTGGAGTTCACCGCCGCGGGAGTGCGCCGGTTGATGGACTCGGACGACGCGCTCGGCCGGCAGCTCACCACCCGGTTCATGAGCGTGGTGGTGGACCGGCTCCAGGCGTCCCGGGGGCGGCTGTTGGACCTGTACGGCTACCCGACGTCGTCGGCGAGCTGATAGGTCCGCTTCCGCTGCGGGGGGCGTGGCGCGCCGACCGGCGGCCGCCGGCGCCGCCGGCCGATCAGGGTACGCGCGGCGAGCGCCGCCGCGACGGCCAGCAGGACGACCGCGAGCGCCTGACCGAGGAAGGTCCCCACCGCGTACGTCAGGTCCTCGGGCCGGGCCGCCACGGGACCGTCGGCCCACTCGGCCAGCTGTGCGTCCAGCCCCGCCGCCAGCACCAGCCACCCCGCCCCGGCGGCGAGCGGGCCGGCCGACGCCCGGGGCAGCAGAACCGCCAGCGGCACCGCCACCAACAGCGTCACCTGGAGGGCGAGCGCGGCGGTCGGGGTGCCGAGCCGGGGGTCCAGCGAGGTCCAGACGTCGAGCGCCACCGCGTCGGCGACCCCCAGCCGGGGCAGCGCCAGCACGAGCAGCGCGCCCGACAGGGCCGCCCCGGCCGCCGTGACCAGGGCACCCCGGGTGCTCCGGCGCGGTGTCACCACCAGCAGCGCGAGGGTGGCCAGCGACAGCACCCCGACCGCCCACGGCGTGCCGGCCACCCGCAGCGCCAGCCGCACGGTGTCCAGCGGTCCGCACTCCACCGCGTAGTGGTCGCACTCGTACGCCCACCCGCCCACCCACAGCAGCGTCTCCCAGGCCAGCAGCAGCACGCCGACCCCGACCGGCAGCGCCGGCAGCAGCAGGACCCGGCGACCCACGGAGGTGGCCGGGGCGGCCCGCCGCACCAGCCCGGTCAGCCACCGGCAGAGCAGCACCGCCGCCGCAGCGAGCACGACCAGGCTGGGCAGCAGCGGCCACCCGTCCGGCCGTGGCTGGTGGACCAGTCCGGCGTACGGGGCGAGGTACGTCCCGGCGAGCAGCCCCGCGGCGAACACCGCCCCGAGCGCGGCGGGCCGCTCCGGGCGCCCGGCGAGGTGGCGTCCCCGTACGTCGCGCCAGACGCCATCGGCCAGGAAGATCGCCGGCTGGATCGCGGCGAGCGCCAGCACGGCGAGCCCACCCCAGAGCACCTCCTCGCCGGCCGGCACGGCCAGCACCTCGTCGGCGACCATCAGCTCGACGAGGAGCTGCGCGTTGGTCAGCGCGACCGCGGTGAACACGCCGCCGGCGAAGAGCTGCCCGAGCGGGAAGGTCAGCGCGGCGGTCGGGTCGGCCAGCGCGGCGAGGCGGGTGGCCACGCTCGGGTGCCGGTCCCACAGCCGCTCCCACAGCCGGCTCGGCAGCCCCCGGGGCGCCTCGGGCCCCTGGTGCAGGGCGACCCGGATGCCGTCCGGGTCGCCGCCGGCGGCGCGGACGTCCGCCTGGTGCTCCCGCAGCCGCAGGAACGCCCGGGTGGCGAGCTCGGCGAGGACGGCCAGCAGGGCCGCCCGCACCACCACGCCGAGCGCCCCGCCCGCCGTCAGCGGGCCCGGCACCCAGATCAGCAGGGCGAGCATCAGCAGCCCGGTGCCCAGCGCGGTGGCCCGGGTGCTGATCCGCAGCACGGTGGCGAAGCGCAGCCGCAGCAGGTCGTGGTTCTGCACGTGGGCCAGCTCGTGCCGGAGCACCGCCTCGAGGACCGCCCGGCCCTCCGGGCCCTTCGCCGCTGTGGCGAGCAGTTCCGGCCCGAGCGCCACGTAGGGCTTGTCGCCGGTGCCGCCGGTGAAGGCTCGCCGTCCCAGCCGGGTGCCGAGCAGCACCGGGGTCGGCCGGCGCAGGGTGACCGAGGCGAGCACCTCGGCGATCACCTCCTCGGCAGCGCGGAACATGCCTGGTTCCAGCGGCCGGGTGTGGCGCCGCTGCCGCCGGGTCTGCCAGGCGAAGAGCACCACACCGGGCACCGCCAGCAGGTTGAAGAAGTTCGACATCCGCACGAACATCTCGCTGCACGGGTGATCGAGCACGTCCCCGAGGCCGCAGCCGGGCCGGGCGAGCACGGTCAGCCCGAAGACGACGGCGAGCAGCACCGCCGAGCTGAACACCAGCGCGGCGAGCGGGAGCAGCAGGAAACCGGTCTCGTCCGGCCGTGCGCGCCAGACCGGGGTCGGCGCGCTCACCGGTCGGGCTCCGGGTCGAGCACCAGGGCCGCGACCACGGCGTCGGCGATGGCCGCGGCGAGGGCCGGTTCGGCGCCCAACGCGGTGGCCCGCGCGGACGCCACGGCCCGCACCCGGGCCAGCTGCTCCCGGCTGAACTCGGCCGGCGGTGGCGGCGCCGGTCGCCGGCGCAGCGCGCCGAACAGGCCGCGGGTGGCCCGGCCGCCGAGCTGTTCCAGCTCGCCCTCCGCGCCGCGCAGCAGCGCCCCGGTCACGGTCGCGCAGACCAGCGTCACCACCGGCGTCACGGTGGCGACCGCGTCGAGCACTCCGAACTCCAGCCGGCCGCCGTCGGTGGAGGTGTCCACCCCGGTCAGGTACGGCGCGGCCAGCACGTCGAAGGCGGGCAGCTCCTCGGGGGCGAGGTGGGCGACCACCGTACGGGCGAGCACGGTTATCCGGTCGACGTCGACAGGTCTGGGTGACATGCCTCATTGGTAGCGGGCGGTGACCACCCGTGCCACAGTGGGCACTGTCCGTTATCCGTCGCCCTGCCCCGCCGGGCCGGCGCGCCGGTGCACGATCAACTCGTCCACCTCCAGCCGGCCGATGCGCAGCTCCCGGATCACGGCCCGGCGCACCGCCAGCCGGCCGATCGCCAGCACGCCCAGCGCGGTGGCCCCGCCGGCGAGCGCGGACACCGCCAGCGAACCGATCGCCGCGGCACCGACCGCCCGGGCACCCACCGCCAGCGCGCCGGTCGCCACCGCGCCGACCGCCCGCGGACCGGCGACGCCCCGTCGACCCCGCCGCTCCCACATCCCCCGCATGTGCCGATCCTGCGCGCCAACGACCCGCGCCACCCCGCGCCCACCCGCACCTCCACCGGCCGGGTGAACCCCCGAACGCCGAACGCCCCGAGCGGGCCAGCCCGATCCGGGTGCACTTTCCCGGAAAGCGTGGCTATCCGGCCCCGAATAGGCACGCTTTCCGGGAAAGTGCCGCCTCCAGCACAGGGGCCCGGGGTGGGCGGTGTGGCCGGCGGTGCGGGGGTGTCGGAGTGGGTGCGTATCGTCCGGGGGCGTGACGGCCGAACTCCAGCTGCGCCCGGTGCGCGACGACGACCTGCCCGTGCTCTTCGGCTATGGGCAGGATCCGCAGGCGAACTGGATGGCCGCCTTCGGCCCCGCCGACCCGACCGACCGGGCGGCCTTCGACGCGCACTGGTCGCGGATTCGCGCCGACCCGCGGATCGTGGTGCGCGCCGCCACCGTCGCCGGCGAGGTGGTGGGGCACGTGACCGCCTTCCCGGTCGAGGAACGCACCGAGGTCAGCTACTGGATCGACCCGACCCGCTGGGGCCGGGGGTACGCCACGGCCGCGCTCGCCGCGCTGCTGCGCGAGCTGCCGCAGCGGCCGGTGCACGCCCGCGCCGCCAAGGACAACCGCGCCTCCCTCGCCGTCCTGCGCAAGTGCGGCTTCGTCGTGGTCGGCGAGGACTCCGGATACGCCGCCGGCCGCGGCACCGAGGTGGAGGAATGGGTGCTGGAGCTGCCCGCCGAGGCGGCTGACCAGCGCAACCACTAGTGTCCCCGGGGTGAACTGGCTGGAACTCGTCGGCTGGGCCGGCTCCGCGCTGCTGGTCTGGTCCCTGCTGCAGACGCGCATCCTGCGGCTGCGCGCGCTCAACCTCGTCGGCTGCCTGATCCTCATCGGCTACAACGCCGCCGTGCACGTGTGGCCCATGGTCGGCCTGAACGTGGTGCTCACCGTGATCAACGTGTGGTACCTGCGGAAGATGCTGGCCACCCGGCACGACGAGGAGACCTACCAGGTGGTCGAGGTGGGCGTGGACGACCAGTTCCTGGCGCACACGCTGCGGGTGCACGCCGCCGACATCGCCCGGTTCAACCCCGACTTCCGGTGGGCGGCGCCCGCCGCCGAGCGGTCGGCGTTCCTGGTGGTGCGCGCCGACGAGGTGGTCGGCGTGGTGCTCTCGCACGCCGAGCCCGACGGGGTGGCCCAGATCGACCTGGACTACGTCACCCAGCGGTTCCGCGACTTCACCCCGGGGGAGTTCGTCTACCGCCGCAGCAGCCTGTTCACCGACCGGGGCTTCCGCCGGGTGGTCAGCCCGCCCGGCATGGTCGCCCCCTACTACCACCGGCTCGGTTTCCGCCACGAGGGCGGCTCGTACGTGCTGGACCTGCCGACCTCCACTCCGGCGTAGGCGGCACCCGTCCGGAGGATTCACCCGGGTCCGCGCTGGGCACTGACAGGCCTACGCCGGTCGGGTCCTCCGTCCGGCGGCGTCGGCCACAGCGGCCGGCGCCGGTCGCGTGGGGGAGAGAACCGGGCGTGCAGAGCTACTGGAGCCAACTGGCCCTGGTCGGAGTCCTGGTGGTCCTGAACGCGATCTTCGCGGGCAGCGAGATGGCGCTGGTGTCGCTGCGCGACAGCCAGGTGCAGCGGCTGGAACGCGCCAGCCGGGCCGGGCAGGTGCTGGCCCGCCTCGCCAAGGACCCGAACCGGTTCCTCGCCACCATTCAGATCGGCATCACGCTGGCCGGTTTCCTGGCCTCCGCCGCCGCGGCGGTCTCGCTGGCCAAGCCCCTGGTGCCGCTGCTCGGGTTCTTCGGCGGCGCCGCCGAGACGGTCGCCATCGTGGTGGTCACCCTGGCGCTGACCTTCGTCACCCTGGTCTTCGGCGAGCTGGCGCCGAAGCGGATCGCCATGCAGTCCGCCGAGCGGTGGGCACTGCTGGTGGCCCGCCCGCTGGACCTGCTGGCCACCGTCACCCGGCCGGCCGTCTGGGCCCTCGGCGCCACCAGCGACCTGGTGGTACGCCTGGTCGGGCTCAACCCGAAGCACCAGCCCGAGGAGATCGGCCCGGACGAGCTGCGCGACATCGTCGCCGGCAACCACGGCTTCACCAAGGAGCAGCGCACCATCATCGCCGGCGCGGTGGAGATCGCCGACCGGCAGCTCCGGGCGGTCCTCGTACCCCGGTTGCAGGTCTTCACGCTCGACAGCGGGACCACCGCGGAGGCCGCCCGGCTGCTGCTGGCCGCCACCGGCCACTCCCGGGCCCCGGTGGTCCGGCACGGCGGCCTGGACGACGCCGTCGGCGTGATCCACCTCCGTGACCTCGTCGGCGTCCCCGACGACCGCCCGGTCGACGAGTGCGCCCGCCCGCCCATGCTGCTGCCCGACTCGCTGCCGGTGGTGGACGCGCTGCGCCAGTTCAAGGCGGAGCGACAGCACATCGCCCTGGTGGTGGACGAGCGCGGCGCCGTCGACGGGATCGTCACCCTGGAGGACATCCTCGAGGAGATCGTCGGGGAGATCTACGACGAGACCGACCGGGACGTCCGATCGGTGCGCACCGAGGCCGACGGCGCGCTGCTGCTGCCCGGCACCTTCCCCGTGCACGACCTGCCCGACATCGGTGTCGAGGTGCCCGCCCGCCCGGCCGGCGACTACACCACCGTCGCCGGCATGGTGCTGGCCTGCCTCGGGCACATTCCCACCGTCGCGGGGGAGAGCGTCACCATCGACGCCTGGGAACTGGAGGTGTCCGCGATCGACCACCGCGCGATCACCCAGGTCCGGCTGCGCCGCGTCGCGCCGCCCGCCGACGAGAGCACCGACCAGGAGGAACAGCTCCTGGACGAGGCCCGCAGCTGACCCGACCGGCGGCCGGGCGTCCACCCGCCCGCCGGCATCCGGGCGAGCCGGGGGGAACGACGAGAACCGGTGGCCGGACGGCGGCCGCGAGCCCGGGCGGTCGGACCGGGTCAGGATCCCGGGTCGCCGAACGGGAAGCCGGACACCGGCGGCAGGAGCTGCACCTGGTCGGCGGGGACCTGCCGGCTGCCGCGGCTCACCGCCCGCGCCACCACCCGGATCGCCCACGGCCCCGACGGGTGCCGCTCCGCCCCGATCAACCGCCCCACCACCCGGCTCCACCAGTGCCGGGTGACGATCACGTCGGTCAGCCGCAGCGGGCCGTCCGGGAAGCCCCCGCGCACCACCACGTCCACCACCCGGCCGAGCCGCCGGCCGTGCAGGTCGTACGCGGCGCGGCCGAGCAGCTCACCCGCTCGCACGGCCGGCTCCGGGAATCCGGTCGATCAGGTGCCGGCGCAGCCAGGCCTCCGCCGGCGGCCGGGGCAACTCGTCCGCACGGGTGCGCAGCCGTACCGCGCTGTCGATCCGGGCGACCTGGGCGAACGGGATCTGTCGCGGCCGCACGGGCGGATCGTCGGCGAGCCGGTCGGCGACCGCGACCAGGAATCGGCCCGTCCGTCCGCCGATCCGCCGGGCGAGCGCCGCCTGGCCGGTGAGCAGGAAGGCCACGTACGGGACGCCGTCGGCGTCGACGGCGAACTCCACGTCGTCGACCTTGCCGACCAGCCGGCCGTCGCGGTCCACGATCTGCCGGTCCAGCAGCTGCCGGCCCAACTGGAGCCTCATCGGCCCATCCCCGTCGTGACGGCGAGCGGGATCGCGGCCACCGACGCCGCCACGATCACCACCAGGAACACCGCGCCGAGCAGGTTCAGCAGCGGCCCGTTGACCCGGTCGCCCAGGTACGTCCGGTCGTTGGCCACGATCAGGATCGGCAGGTACGTCAGCGGCAGCGCCACCGCGCTGACCACCAGCATGTACTCGGTCAGTCGCACCGGGTCGACCGAGGTGAGGAGCACCAGCACCCCGAGCAGCACGCTGACCAGCAGCACGCTGTGGAAGCGGGCCGCGTCCCGGGGGCTGACCCGCTTGCCCCACTGCCAGCCGAAGTACTGCGCCGCCGTGTACGCCGCCGACAGCCCCGTCTCCAGCGCGGCGCCGAAGGTGACCGCGAAGAACGCCAGCGCGGCGATCGCCAGCCCCACCCCGCCGAACGCGATGACCACCGGCGCGGCCACCTGGTCGAGCGTCGACAGCGAGGTCCCCGTCGGGTGGAAGACCACCGTGGCGGTGGCCACCAGCGACAGGGCGAGGAACCCGCCCACGGGGAAGCCGACCAGCACGCTCGCCCGGGCGTCGGCCAGGTCGGCGGCGCTCCACTTCTCCTCCACCCCGCCCGAGGAGAAGAAGAACACCTCGTACGGGCTGACCGTGGAGGCGAACAGCGCGACCGCCACGAACCAGTACGCCGCCAAGCCCTGCCCGGCGGCGCCGGGGTGCAGCGCGCCCCGGGCCAGCGCGCCCCAGTCGGTCGGCAGCCGGAACAGCGCCACCGCGAACACCACCAGAGCCAGCCCGGCCAGCCCGAAGACCCGCTCCATCAGCTGGAAGCGCATCCGCCACAGCACCAGCCAGACCCCGAACGCGGCCACCGGCACCCACAGCAGGTAGCTCACCCGGGAGGCCAGGTGCAGGGCGAGCGCCACCCCACCCAGCTCCGCGGCCAGGGTGAGCACCGTGACCAGGTAGGACGCGACCAGGTTGAGCAGCGCGACGCGCGGCCCGAGCCGCTCCCGGACCAGGTCGAACACCGCCCGGCCGCTCACCGCCGCGATCCGGCCGGCCATCTCCGCGTACGCGCAGATGCCGACCACCCCGGCCACCAGCACCCAGCCGTGCCCCATGCCGAAGCGGGCGCCCGCCTGGCTCGCCGCCACGAGGTCGCCGATGTCGACGAAACCGCCGACGGCCGACAGCACGCCGAGCGTGGCGGCCAGCAGCTTCTTCACCTCGGGTACGCGTCGGCCGGCGTCATCGAGGCCGACGATAGCGGCGCGCGGACCCGCTTTCCCGGCAAACCGGGCAGGCCCGGTCGGTCAGCCGGCGGTGAGGTTCTGCAGGCGGACCTGGCCGCGCGAGACCAGCCGGCCCTCCCCGTCGGTGATCTCCACCTGCCAGAGCTGCTGGCTGCGACCCCGGTGCACCGGCGTGCCGACGGCGGTCAGCTCGCCGTCGCGGACCGCGCGGAGGAAGTCCGTCTGGTTGGACACGCCGACCACGGTGCCGCGCCCGCCGAGCCAGATCGACCCGCCGACGCTCGCCGCCGTCTCCACCACCGCGCAGTACACGCCGCCGTGCTGGATGCCGAACGGCTGGTGCAGCTCGGGGCGGACCTCCCAGCGGATGACCACCCGGTCCGGGCCGACCTCGTCCAGCTTCAGCCCGAGCAGGGCGACCAGCCCGCCCGTCAGGTCCGGCATCTCCACGACGTTCCTCCTCGATTCGCGGAGCCGCCAGCCTAGTCAACCGCCGGAACGACCAAACCCGGTACGGTCCGGTGCCCGGCATGGGGGAGAATCGGTGACCGTGACCGACAGCAACCTCCCGCACGGGCGGGACTCCCTGACCGAAGACCTGCGGTGGCGGGGCCTGATCCAGGACTCGACCGGCCTCGACGAGCTGCGCGAGCTGCTCGACGGCGGGAGCGCCACCTTCTATGTGGGCTTCGATCCGACCGCGCCCAGCCTGCACGTCGGCCACCTCATGCAGGTCGTCACCGCCCGCCGGCTCCAGCTCGCCGGCCACCGCCCGCTGCTGCTGGTGGGCGGGGCGACCGGGCAGATCGGCGACCCGAAGGAGAGCGCCGAGCGGACGCTCAACCCGCCGGAGGTGGTCGCCGGCTGGGTCCAGCGCATCCACGACCAGCTTTCGCCCTTCGTGTCGTACACCGGGGAGAACGCGGCGCAACTGGTCAACAACCTGGACTGGACCGGCGAGATGTCGGTGGTCGAGTTCCTTCGCGACGTCGGCAAGCACTTCCCGGTGAACAAGATGCTGGCCCGGGAGGTGGTCCGGGCGCGGCTGGAGACCGGCATCAGCTTCACCGAGTTCAGCTACCAGCTGCTCCAGGCCAACGACTTCTTCGAACTGCACCGCCGGCACGGCTGCCAGCTCCAGTACGGCGGCTCGGACCAGTGGGGCAACATCACCGCCGGCGTCGACTACGTGCGGCGCCGGGGCGCCGGCCCGGTGGAGGCCTTCACCACCCCGCTGGTGACCCGGTCCGACGGGACGAAGTTCGGCAAGACCGAGGGCGGGGCGGTCTGGCTCGACCCCAATATGACCAGCCCGTACGCCTTCTACCAGTTCTGGATCAACGCCGACGACCGAGACGTCACCCGCTACCTGCGCTACTTCAGCTTCCGCTCCCGTGAGGAGATCGAGGCGCTGGAGAAGGAGACCGCCGAGCGGCCGGCCGCCCGGTCGGCCCAGCGGGCCCTCGCCGAGGAGCTGACCACCCTGGTGCACGGCGAGCGGGAGATGGCCCAGGCGGTCGCTGCCAGCCAGGCGCTCTTCGGCCGGGGCTCGCTCGACGAGCTGAGGCCCGAGACGCTGCGGGCCGCGCTGACCGAGGCCGGCCTGGTCCACCTGGACGAGCTGCCCGACGTGGCCGGGCTGCTGCGCGACTCCGGCCTGGTGCCGAGTCTCAAGGAGGCGAGGCGGGTGATCGCCGAGGGCGGCGCCTACGTCAACAACACTCGGGTGACCGAGGCGGACGCGACGGTCGCGCCGGAGGACCTGCTGCACGGCCGGTACCTGGTGCTGCGCCGCGGCAAGCGGTCGTTCGCGGGGGTTGAGCTGCGCGGATAGTCGCCGCTGGATGATGTGACGGGGGACGCGCCCGGCCGAGTTGACGATCAACTCGCCGGGCGCGTAACTTTCTCTCTGCCAGCGCGGAACGGACGAAACAGGCGAAATGCCTGGGAGGCCGGAGCGCGGGAATGGTTCGGGGGTCGGCCGGGTTGTCATCCGGTACGGTCCTGGACCGGCTCCCCCGGGGCTTGCGAGAGCCGGTGGGGGTGTGGGAATGACTCCGGGGTCGGATGGGTTGAGTCCCATGTGAGCTTGGACCGGGCGGTGCCCCG
>NZ_JBQHDD010000014.1:0-111287 GCF_052068055.1 Micromonospora sp. L32
GCAACATCCCCCACGACTATGACTGGCCGGCGTACGTCACCAAGCTGACGAAGCTCGCTGACCGGTTCGGATAGCCGTCTGGGTCCGTCGACACAGTCGGCGGGGTGAGCATCCGCTCATCGGCCGAGCGTGCGTCGGAGACCGTCGAGTCGAGTGCACCCGAAGTCGGCACCTTAACAAGCAGCGCAAGGCGGAGGTACGGCACCGACCCCGCCATGGTCAGTCGGTAGATAGGTCCAAGCCGAGCAAGTCACCGCCGAGGCGACCCTGCGGCGCCTCGGCGGACGTCGACCCTCACCACAGACAGATCCACCGTCGCCCGGTCAGGCGGGGGCGGGCGCCGCCAGAAGCGCGCGCAGCTCGCGGACCGCTGCCCGCCCGGCCCGGTTCGCGCCGACCGTGCTCGCAGACGGCCCGTAGCCGACCAGGTGGATCCGGGGATCGGCGACCACCCGGGTGCCGTCCACGACGATGCCGCCGCGGGGCCCGCGCAGCCGCAGCGGGGCCAGGTGGTCGAGCGCCGGCCGGAAGCCGGTGCACCAGAGGATGACGTCGACGTGCTGTGCCGTGCCGTCGCGCCACTGGACGCCGTCGGGGACGATCCGGTCGAACATCGGCCGGCGTCGGAGGAGGCCGCGTTCCCGAGCTTCGAGCAACTGCGGTGTCCACGCCAGCTCGGTCGCGCTGGCGATGCTTCCCGGGGGCAGGCCGGCTCGTACGCGTGCCTCCACCTTGGCGACCACCTCGCGTCCGTAGGCCGGCGTGAACGGCCCGTCCCGAAACACCGGCGGGCGGCGGGTGACCCAGGTGGTCGTCGCCGCGACGTCGGCGATCTCGACCAGGAGCTGCACGGCCGAGGTTCCGCCCCCGACGACAACCACCCGCTTCCCGGCGAATTCCGCCGGTCCCCGGTAGTGGGCCGTGTGCAGCTGCCGCCCGTGGAACGTTTCCTGTCCCGGGTAGTACGGCACGAAGGGCCTCGTCCACGTTCCCGTCGCGTTGATCAATGCCCGGGTGGTCCAGGTGCCCTTGTCGGTTTCGACGAGGAGTCCTCCGTCGCCGGCGTTCCGGACGGCCGTGACGGCGACCGGCCGCTGCACGTCGATGCCAAATTCACTCTCGTAGGTCGCGAAGTAGGCCGGCACCGCCTCGGCGGCCGGTTCGTCCGGCAGCGGAGGCGTGAAGTGCATCCCGGGCAGGTCGAAGATGCCGTGCACGGTCGCCATGCGCAGCGTCGGCCACCGGTGCTGCCAGGCCCCGCCGGGCGCCGCGTCGGCGTCCAGGACAGCGGAGTCAAGACCGGAGGAGCGCAGGTGGTACGCACTGGCCAGCCCCGCCTGCCCGGCCCCGACAACCACCACATCCGTATCCGGCATGTGTCGGACAACATCTCGGGCTCGCCCGGGCCTTCCCACGGGCGATCGATCTCACACCGCCCGAAGGTGACCGCCCAACCCGGCCCCTATTGCTGTCACCGCTGGTTGTCGGGCTCTACGCGTCGGCCCACCTTTCTAGTGCGTCGGCACGTCGGTGAAGAACCACCAGTGATCGTTGCCTTCGACGTCGACGCACCGGCCGGCGGTGATCTTCTTACCTGCCTCGTGCAGCAGGGGCGGTTGAGGTGGTACCCGGCCTGGTCTACCGCTACTGGCGCGACAACCTCGCTGCTGGAGAACGCCAGGCTCCGCACGTGCGGCCGCCAGAGCAATCGTAAGGTCCGCACCTCCCTGGAGCCGCGGGCTGACCAGGTACGACAGGACGCGCGCCGGTAGTCCTTCACCATTAGGATCACGGGTCCGGTCGGCCGCGTGGGTGCTTACTGCTGGAGTGATGAGATGACCTCGACGAGGACATCGGGCGCCTCCCAGTTGAGCAGGTGTCCGGCATCGGGCACGGTCACCAGCCGCGCTCCGGGCACGCCGGCGGCGAGCCGGTGTGAGTGGCTCGGGGGCGTCGAGCGGTCCGCCGAGCCCACCACGACAACGGTCGGTACGGTGATCTCGCTCAGCCGGGGGTAACGGTCCTCTCGGCTGAAGGCCCGCACGATCGGAATGAGCGGCTGGTGGCTCTGACGGACGAAGACGTCCCGAAACACGGAGATCATGGCCGGCGACGGCCGGGTGCCGCACTGCGCGGCTCCGAACAGCACACCACCGGCACGAGTGCGGGCGAGCCGCTGCAGAAGACCGGTTTCCAGCAGCGGAATCTGCAGCCGATTCTGCGGTGCCTGGTCGAGGATGCGGCCCGCCCAGGTAGCGAACAGCACCAGGCCGCACAGGCGTCGGGCCAGCTCGGGGTGGTCGAGCACTGCACGGATCGCGATGAACCCGCCCATGGAGTGGCCGACCAGCACGCCGTCACGCACGTCGAAGTGCTCCAGAATGGCGGCGTAGTCCGCCGCCATGAGTTTCGAGCCGGTACCGGCGGAACCGAGCGTCGAGCGCTCGTGGCCGCGCTGGTCGAAGGCGATGACGCGGTGACCGCGGGCGACCAGGTTGTCCCACACCACGTTCCACTCCAGCAGCGAGGCCCCATATCCGTGGGCGAGCACCACCGGCGGGCCGTCCCCGGCCACGATCGCGCGCAGCACCGTTCCGTCCGGACGCGGGACGAGCACCTCCTCGCCCTGCGGCTCGCGAGCAAGCCGGTCATACGGCAAGGGGTCCGGGTTGCGTTCGATCCTGGCGACCGCCGCCCGTGCCGCCCCGATGGTCGCGGCACCGAGCAGCGCGACGGCCGTGCCGCCGACGATCCAGGCGCGGTGCATGCTCAACGCCCCCCGAACCGGAGCGGCAGGCTCTCGGGTCCATGGATGGCGGTGGGCGGGCGCCAGGTGACGGGGCCGGCTATCGACGGCGGCGCCAGTTGACTGCTGAGCGCGATCAGCGACTCGGCCATCTCGACGCGGGCGGTCGGTGCGCCGATGCAGTAGTGCGGTCCACCGCCGAAGGTCAGGTGCGGCACTTGCCGGTGGATGGTGATGTCGAAACGGTCACCGTCGTCGACGGCGAGCGGGTCCCGGCTGGCGGCGTGCGTGCCGAGCAGCAGGAAGGTGCCCGCTGGGACGTGGACACCGTGCACGTCGAGGTCCTCGACGGGGAACCGGAAGATCGTCGGTACCGCCGGCGCCCATCGCATGACCTCCTCCACGGCCTGTGGCGCGAGCTCCGGGCGGTTCGCAAGCAGCCGCCACTGGTCGGGGTGCTCACTGAAGGTCGCCAGCGCCTGACCGAGCTGGTTACGGGTGGTGTCGTGCGCGGCGAACACGAGGGTCAGGGCGAGGTTGCGCAGTTCTTCAGTGCTGAGCCGGTCCCCGCCTTCCTCGGCGGCGATGAGCGCCGACAGGAGGTCGTCCCGCGGCTCGGCGCGGCGCTGCTCGATCAGTGAGTCGACGTACGCACGCAGCCCCACGACGGCCTCCTCCACCCGCGTACGCAGCTGCGGCAGGGTGAAGCTGTAGACCAGTCCGACATCGGTCGACCAGCGGCGGAACAACTCGTAATCGGTCGGTGGGACGCCGAGCAGCGCGCACATCACCCGCACCGGCATCGGGTCGGCGAAATCTGCCATGAACTCGCACTCGCCCCGCTCGGCGATCGCCGCGGTCAGACTCGTCGCGGTGTCACGCATGAACGGCCGCAGGCCCTCGATCATCCGTGGCGAGAACGCCTTGCTGACCAGTCGCCGCAGGCGCAGATGGTCGGCGCCGCGCTGGTGCAGGATCATCGGCACGAACCAGTCGTACAGCGGTCCGTCGGAAATGCCCATCAGCTCCAGGTAGCGCTCGCCGCTCTGCGCCAGCCGCGGGTCGCGGAGCAGTTGGTGCATCTCGGCGTGGCGCAGCACGATGAGTCCCATCGGCGTCATGGCACACCAGTTCGCCTCGCGTGCCGCAGCGACCGCGGGAGAGTCGAACCGAAAGTCCGGCGCGGTGATGTCGAGGAACGGAAGGTCCACGGCGGGGATCGTCGTCATCGTCACTCCTGACCGAATGATCTAGGTACATGAATCGATGCCGTGGTCACGGTAGCCGCACAGTCCCCCTGCGCGACACCCCTTGTAATCAACGTCCCACGATGTGTCACCGTCGTCATGTCGCATGCCGACCAGCGCGACTTAAGGACGCTGACGCCTTCAGATCCGCCGAAGAGGTCACCACGCTAAAGGCCCTGGTCACGGCGCTGCATGTGGGATCCGAGTCTTGAAATAGGGGACGCGCGCCGACGCCACTGCAACAAAATCCAGGGTTACGCGTCGAAGAAACCAAGATCCCCTTGGCCGCCCTCCTAGGGCTGGAGACGACGGTCGGCACCAGCCAGACGGGGAGCTGCGAACCTGACCACTTCGGTCTTCTCCGGGAGGTCACGCCGACCCGCTCATTCGCATCACCCGCAGGTCAAAACGCTGGCCCTGGTCGAGTCCTGGCGAGCACTCGGGGCGCGGTGACCACTTCGACAACCTGCACCTAATCCGCACCCACCTGCAAGGCCGGGCCTACTACCCGTGCCGATCCTGACCGCTGATCAACCCGGGTGCCAGGGGGACGGGCCAAGCGCCGAGCAGTGCCGGCCTGACTCCCAGCGGCCCTCCACACCAACAGCCCCCGGTCGTGACACCCTCGCGGGCGGGGCAGCCTCATCAGGTGCACCGCGCCTCGGCGCCGTCAACTCGGCTGCCTGTTCGGCGGGCCGGACTCCAGCTCGGCGAGCCGGTCGGTGATCTCACGGACCAGGACCGAAGCGCCGATCCGGCCTGCGACCGCGAGTGCGCGCTGCCAGACGCCCCGGGCAGCCTCGATCTGACCGAGCCGCTCATCGGCCCGGGCCAGGTCCATCAGGGCGGCGACCTGCAACGGCGGATTGGCCTTCAGGTGGTCGACGACCGGCTCGATCCGGATCCGCGCCTGCTCCGGCTCGTCGGCCATCAGGCTCAATCGGCCCTGCACGTACCGGGCGTAGGCGAGGTACGAGGCCACCTTCGTCTCCTGGGCCCGCTCCAGCGCGGCAGCGGCATAGCCGGCCGCCTCGGTGAGCCGTCCCTGGCCGGCCAGCATCGCGGCCAGGTCGCTGAGCAGGGTCGTTTCGCCCAACCGGTCGCGATGCTGCCGGACCAGTTCCAGACCCTCCAGGTAGGTCGCCCGCGCCTGGTCCACCTCGCCCTGGTGGGCGTACCAGTTAGCCAGGCCGCGTAGGCCGAGCGCAAGGGGCCGGGTCGCGGCGGCGGCGCGGAGCATCGCGACGCCGCGGGCCAGTGTCGCGCCGGCGGCCGGTTCGCCCTCCTGCAGCTGAAGCGCGCCGAGCCTGGCGAGTTTCATCCCGGTTGCGGTCCGGTCGCCGACCGCCAGGTAGAGCTCGATGGATCGGAGGAGGGCGGCGCGGGCCTGGCCACTGTTTCCCATGGCGTCGTGTACCTGGTGCTCCACCCCGGCGATCTCCGCGCGCAACCAGGGCTCCGCCAATGCTCTGCTGGCCTCGTCGGCGGCTTGGACGTGCCGGAGAGCACCGTGCAGATCGTCTCGGAGCAGGGTGGCGAAGGCGACACACAGTCGCAGCCGGGCTATGCCTTCCAGATGCCCCCGGCGCTCGGCCGCTGCCAGTCCCGTCTCGGTCACTCGGGTCAGTTCGTCGAGGCGAGCGTCCAGGTGGAGGTAGTAGTCGCAGTGCCAGGCCAGCGCCCAGGCGTAGTCCTCCAGCCCGGGCGTGGCGACGGCCTGGTCGATGGTGGCGAGCAACGCGACCCGTTCGGCGCCGAACCAGGCTCCCGGGTCCCGCAGGTGAACGTCCGTGACCGCCGGCGAGCGCGATAGGTCCGCAACGATCCGGGCCTGCGTCTCCTGGCTGAGCTCCACGCGGGCCTGTTCGGTCAGGGTCAGCCAGGCGGCGAAGACACGCCGCAGCAGGCCCACCCCCTCGTCCGGCGATTCCTCCTTCGCGGCGCATTCCCTGGCGAAGGCGCGCACCAGGTCGTGGATCCGGTACCGCGGCTCGCCCAGCTCGTCGGGGCCGTTCACTTCGAACAGGTTGGCCTCGATCAGAGCGGTCGCCGCGGCCGGGGCGGCTGCCTCGTCGTCGAGGAGCACGGCGAGCAGCCACGGCGGGGCGTCGTCGAGGTCCAGCACGGCGAGCCGGCGCAGCATCCGGCGGGCCGGCTCGTCCAGGGCGGCGTACGCCGACTGGAACGCCGCCCGGACGCTGCGGTCGGCGCGGGTGAGGTGGTCGAGCCGGTGCGAGAGCTCGTCGAGCTGGATCGCCGCCTGCCGCAGGGTCAGCAGGTCCCGCACAGCGAGCCGCGCGCCGACGATCCGTACGGCCAGCGGCAGCAGCCCGCAGTGGCGCACGATGGCCGACGCGGAATCGGGTTCGGCGGCGATCCGCTCCGGGCCGACAATGCCGGCGAGCAGCCGCAGCGCCTCGGCTTCCGGCAGCGGGTTCAGCCGCAGCTGGTAGGCGCCGTCGAGGTCGACGAGCGCGCGCCGGCTGGTGACCAGGACGACCGCGTCGATCCCGGGCAGCAGCGGGCGTACCTGCGCGGCGCTCGCCGCGTTGTCCAGCAGTACCAGGCTGGGGCGGTCGGCCACCGCCGCCCGGAAGAGCGCGGCCCGTTCGTCCAGTTCCGCCGGCACGTCGTTGCCCGGCACCCCGAGCGCCCGGAGGAGCCGTCCGAGCACCACGTCCGGGGACAGGGGCTGGTCGTGCCCGCTCAGGTCGACGTACAGCTGCGCGCCCGGGAAAGTCGTGCCGAGCTGGTGTGCGATCCGGACGGCCAGCGACGTCTTGCCCACGCCGGGCAGGCCGCTGATGGCCACCACGGCGACCTTAGGCCGCCCCGGCAACCGACCGAGGACGGCCGCCACCTCCGACTGCCGGCCGACGAAGTCGGTGAGCTCGGCGGGCAGCATCCGGAGTGGCGTGCGCGGCGGTTCGTCCGCGGCCGGCTCACGGGTCGCCGTCCCGGCGCCGTCGGCACCAGCGTCCGCCGTGGTGAGCGCTGGCTGCTGTACGGCGTCGGGTCTCGCGTCCCGGCCGTGCGGCCCGTCGTCCGGGCCCGGCCCGGCGTCGGCCGGGGTTTTGGGGTCGACGTCGGGGCCGGGCTGGATACTGGGATCGTTGCGCAGGATGAGGTCGCGCAGGCGGACGAGTTCCGGCGTCGGGTCGACCCCGAGTTCCTCGACCAGCCGGCGGCGCAGCTGGTCGAAGCGGTCCAGGGCCTCGCCCTGCCGGTTTGCCAGGTACAGTGCGCGCATGAGCCGGCCCACCAGCGGCTCGCGCCACGGGTACGCCTCGACCAGCTCCAGCAGACTGCCGATCACCTCGTCGTAGCGGCCGAGGCCGAGCTCGAGGTCCAGGCATCGCTCGACCACCGTCATCCGGCGCTCGTCGAGGCGTTGGGCTGCCGCCGCCAACGCCGGCGTACGCAGGCCGTCCAGTGCCGGACCCTGCCACAAAGCCAGCGCCTGTCGCAGGCTGGTCACCGCCGCCTCCGGCGCGTCCTGGTCGGCTTGCCGGACCAGCGCCTCGAAGACGTCCAGATCGAGCTGATCGTCGGCGACGCGTAGCAGATATCCGGAGCCCTGGGTGTCGATGACGTCGTCGGTCAGTCCCGCCTCCCGCATCGCCCGCCGCGCGGTGGCGACCCGGTTGCGGACCTGGACCTCGGCGCTCGCCGGGGGGTGGTCGCCCCAGGCGGCGTCCACCAGGCGGGAGACCGGTACGAGCCGGTTGGCTTTCAGCAACAGCGCGGCCAGCATGGCCTGACTGCGTGGGCCTCCCGTCCGCACCGCCCGGCCGGCGACCCGGACCTCGACCGGACCGAGCAGACGGAACCTCACCGCTGGCACGTCCTCGCCCCCCGAGCGCCGATCCGGGCGCCGCGATCCGTGGATGGCGGACGCCGCTTCTCCGATCGACAGTAGGCGAGGGGGCGAAATCGGCAACGCGGTTGGGGGTGCGGCGGCGGTCGGCCGCCCGGTCAGCCCGCCGGACGCGTCAGCCGGTCGGCACCGGCTCGTTGGGCGTGACATCGGGGGAGGTACCGCGTCGCTGGGCATGCCGGCGGTAGAGCGTGACCAGGAAGATCGCCTGCAATGTGCCTTCGACGGCGAGGACGAGGACGCCGTCCACGGCGGCGAGCAGACTCCCGCCCGTCGTACCGGCGACCACCGCCGAGCCGGCCTGGAACGCACCGTGCAGGAGGATCGGGAGGCCGAATCCAACGAAGCTCGCCAGCGCGACTGTGCTGCCGAGCACGACCGCCACCGAGTAGATCCGGACTGCGCGGCGCTCGTGCGGGGGCAGATCCGCGCTCGGGTCGGTGGCCAGGGCCGCGATCCGGCCGGGCAGCAGAGCGTGACCGCACCGGCACAGCAGATACCGGGCGTACGCGAGGCCGTCGTGGAACAGGTTGCGGCAGTGCAGCAGGTCGAGGAGGACGAAGTAGAGGTCGGTACGCATGTAGACGTGCAGTTGCAGAGCCATCGACATGGCGACCACGACCACGAGGGCGGCCAGGAGCCCCCTGACCCGTGGGTGTGGCGCGGCGTACGCGATCAGCAGCAGCGCGCCGCAGACGACGGCGAGGTCCCAGAGCAGACCGCTGAGGTAGACGCGGTACCGGTACCGGCGCGGCACGGACCAAATCGCGGTCACGTCCGTCTCCAGTGCCAAGTGGTGCAGCCGGGTCGCGAACCGGATCCGGGCCGGCGCCCCCAGCGAGCGGGCGGCGACCAGGTGGCTCAGCTCGTGACACGTCACGGAGATCGAGAACAGCACGGTGTTTCCGAGCACGGCCAGGCCGACGTAGTCGGTCCAGAAAAAGTCGCGGTATGACGGCAGCAGATCGGGCCGCCGAACGATGGTGACCAGAGTCGCCGCGATCAGCGCCAGGTAGCCCAGTGTTGCGGCGGGACCGAACAGCCAGCGCACGTGCTGGGCCCGCAGCCGGGGCAGGTGCGGCCGGAGCCGTCCGTGCGGATCGGCGACCGGCCGGCTGTCGACCTCGGCGACGAGGCCCGCCTCGGCGAGCACAGCCACGAGGTCGACGAGGTCGACGTCGATGTCGTGCTCGGCGGCGAGCCGGCGCTCGACCGTGCCGATGGACAGCTGCGCGCCGAGCACCTCGATGGCCCGGGCGCCGATCGCTGGCAGCTCCACGAACGCACCGACCTCCGGCCGTCCGACGACGACGGTGTCGGGGTCGTCGTCGGACGGCCGGATCCGCAGCGGATGGAACCGGACGACGCTCTCCGGCGTCGCCACAGTCTCCACCGCCGCCGGAGCGATCTCCCCCACGGTCGTCTCCTCGTCCTCGGCTCCGGGCCTCAGGTCGCGCCCGCGCAGGAGGGACAGCCAGGGTCGCGCTGCACGTCCACGAAGTACTGGTGGTCCCAGCGAGCGACGTTGTGGTGGAAGACACGTCCGGCGACCTGCTGCGGGAGCCCGCCGAGGTGGTAAAGGACCTCCAGCGCGCACAGGTGCCCGGTGACGTTGGCGCTCGCCGCGATGACGGCGTTGGGCCGGGGCTGACCGATCAGCGACCTTCCGTCGGTGTAGAACTCGTGCTCGTTCTGCCGGCGGCAGAGGCAGGTGTAGCAACCGGTCCGGTACGGTAGGAACGAGCCGATGACGGCCATCGGGCCGGTGTAGAGCGCCATGAACCAGGGAGTACGGGTCCGTAGCGCGGCCTCGTTGGTCCAGCTTTGGATGTGCCGTACGGGCTTGTCGGCGCAGAGCACGAAGGCGTCGCAGCCGGCCATCAGCGGGACGACGTCCTCGGCGGAGCGCACCTGGCACTCCGCGCCGGTCACCTCCACGCGGGAGTTCATCGCCCGCAGCCGGTCGACCGCAACCTTCACCTTCGGCTGGCCGATGTCGCTCTCGGTGTAGAGCAGCTGGCGGGTCAGGTTCGGCTCGTCAACGACGTCGAAGTCGACGCAGTGGAGGCTGCCGACGCCACTGGCGACGAGTCCGGCGGCCACCGCGGTACCGGTGCCGCCGAGGCCGAGCAGCCCGACCCGGGCCCGCCCGATTCGCGCCTGGACCTCGTAGGGCGACTCCCGCGGCGTTGTGTCGATCCAGGAGTAGAAGTGTCGTGCCCGATCGTATCGGGCGGCGTCGTCCGGCGTGAACCCCTCCGGCAGCGGCGCGGCCGCGTCCTCGATGAACCCCTGCTCGATCAGCTGGTCCATCACCTCACGGACGCTCTCCTCGGAGAGTTCCGGGTGGGTGACGGCGAGGTCGGCAACAACCTCAGCCAGCGTCCTGGTGCCGTCGAGCAGCGTCAACAGTCGGGCGACGCTGCCCTCCTCGTCGTCCTGGATTTCGGCGGCGACGCCATATTGCATCAGCCCGACGAGAAGCCGGTTTCCCGGCAGGGTGTACGGCTCGTGGACTTCCTTGACGCGTGGCCGGAGCATGCGCATCCGCTACCTCACAATGCTCGCCGCAGGACGGTGGCTTAAGTAGGGCCGCCGCCACTGTGGCGGCCTGACCAGAAGGCTCGGCCTATCGGGCGCACCCGATGACCGGAAGTACTTCGGTCGCCACCCCCCGCGGTGGTGGCGACCGAAGTTTCCCGGCAGGGTCAGCCGCCGACCGCGTCGCGGACGGCCGTGGTCTCCAGCTTCTCCAGCTTGCGAACCTTCAGGGTGAGCTTCTTCTTGCCGGTCTGCTCGACCTTCGCCTTCTCCATGGTCTGCCTCCTCGGGTCGCATCGCCTTCCGGTCATCCCGGACGGTGAGCTCACCCTGTCGGCCGACGTCACCGTTCGATCACAAGTCGATCATCAATCGTCGATCAGCGGGGTTGTGAACCGCTCTCGAGATCGGTGCTCCCGCGGCAGGTCGACCTCGACCGGGCCGACATCGGTCAGCACGGTCTTGGACCGCACACCGTTGCGGGAGTTCCCGCCGTTCTTACCCGCCGGATCGCCCTTGTCATAGCTGAGGTGATCAGTGATCTCACCCTCAAGCGCCGACTCCAGGACCCGCTTCGTCAGCTGCTGCAACAGACCGCCATCGCCGGTCCACTGCAGACCCGCCACCCGGGCCTGCTCCACCAGCCGGGTGACCAAGTTCGCGTCCACACCCTCCGCCGGCTGTCCCGGCCCGCTCTTCGCCACCGCGGCAGTATCCACGGCCGCCATCGATCCGCCAGACATCAGATGCTGCTCCTTGATAGGAGTTACACCCTTCGTCCCAGTCCCTGACCGTGCGTTGCTGGACACCCGCAGCGTGATCCTGACGTTGGCCCGGATCCGGACCACCCTGGCGACGGGCGGGATCCGGTCCAAGGACGCCGCGACCGGCTTCGTCCTCGACCGCCTGCCAGCCGCGCACCGCTGGGTGCTGGCCGACGACGCCCGGGCGATCTATCGCGGGCTCGCCGCCGAGACCTGGGACGCACTGCGGGACCGGGTCCGCCGCCACGCCGAGCACCAGGTCGCGGAGATCGAGCGGCCGGCGGCGGACCCGTGACCCGGGCTACCGCTCGTCGAGCAGGTCGCGCAGCTCACGCAACGCTTCGCGGAGCCGGTCGGCAAACGCGTACATCATGCCGGCGACCGGGCGCGGGGTGCTGAGGTACAGGTTGAACCGGTCCGGGAGCAGCACGTACGCGATCCCGATGCAGCGACTGCTGGTGGCCCCGAACCCGAAGTAGCGGATGCTGGTCGACGGCGCCGAGCTGGTGCTCAGGTAGTCGTCGCGCATCTTGAGCCACCCCGGCGTCTCGTACAGCCGGGACGGCTCGGGCACGCCGAGCGCCGCCCCACGCCGCTTCTGGATCAGCTGCAGCTTCCACAGGTGCTGCTCCGGTGCCGCACCGGCCTGGCACTGCTTCGCCCGTTCGACATGCTTGTCGGCCGCGGCCCGGAACGCCGCCCGCCGCTCTCCGGGGGACGCGGCGAGATCGTCCATCGTGGACACGAACCGCAGCACCTCGGGACTGACGACGCGCATCGCCTCGGTCCGCCCCCGCAGGTACTGGCGGGTGGCGATGGATTCGTACGTGGCGCCGATGAAGCCCTTGGCCCGCTTGTGCGCGAGCTGGTATGCCATCTGCACGAACGCGTCCGGCGACATCCGCAGCCGCTTGACCTCGTCCACCCCGAACTCGTCGAAGGACAGGGTCACGGTGGCGGTGTCCGCGCCGTACTGGGCGAACGACCGTGCCGCGGCGGCGATGTCGGCCCGCAGCGCGTCGTCGAGCACGAACGTGACCGGATCGATCGCCGGCACCCCCTGCGCCGCCGCACCCGACTGCGCGGCGTGCTCCTCGGGCGACCCGGCAAGCATCGTGTCGACGAAGCTGAGGATGGTGGTGCCGTCGAGCCCGCAGTGCTCGACGTTGATGCCGGCCGTGCCGTCGGCGAACACGATGACCGACACCGCCTTGTCGAACCACCGGTTGCCGCTGTCGCCGTGCAGCAACTGGTCGCAGGCCGCCAGGTCGTCGGCCGGCGTCAGGTCCTCGAGGCACACGCAGAACAGCGCCGTCTCGATGGTGTCCAGCGCCGCGGCGTTACCGGGATCCAGTGCCGCCAGCCGGCCCCTGGCCGCCGCCCACTCGGCCCGGGCCATCGTGGTGAGATGACCGGCCGCGGTGGCCGTCGCGGCTCGCGCGGCACCGGCCTTCTGCACCTCACGCAGGCCGGCCGCCAGGTCGTCGAGGGAGTACGGGCGCCCGTCCGGACCGACCACGTCCATCCGGAACGCGTTGCCGCGCTGGAACACCACGATGTGCCGCGCCGCCGACGGGCCCGGCATCTCGTCGCTGTACGGCGCTCGGACGGTGTCCTGCACCGGCCCGGGGATGCGGGTGGTCGAGAACAGGAACTTGTTCTGCTCCATCGACAACGGCTGCCCGCGCGTCACGATCGGCGGGAGGCGCTCGTCGTCGAGCTGGGTCTTGTAGTTCACGGCGGCGGCGATGAGCCTCGCCGCGCGCTCCACCTGCGGCTCGGCGAGGCCGCGCAACGGCGTGTCGCGGAACAGGAAGAAGAAGTTGGCGTTCAACGCGATCCGGTCCCGGCGACCGAGATAGCGCGCCGGCCAGAACGTGTCCAACCAGCTGTGCGTGGCCGGATCCGCGTTGTACCGCACCAGATCGGCGTGCAGCTTCGGCCCCGGACCGTCCGCCCGCCCGAACTCCTGCACCGCGGCCTCGGTGTCGGCGAACTCTTCCTCCGTCAGCAGCGGCGCAGACCACTCGAGGAACCGGGCGCAGGTGTCCTCCAGCGCGGGCAACGGCACCCGCGGCAGCGTGTCCTCGTTCTCGAACGTGCTCACTCGGTCTCCTGGGATTCGCTACTCATCGGGCGGCCTTCTGGGTCAGTGACTGGTCAACATCAAAGGTCAAGGGGTCGCGAGTGCCGATGGGCCGGGAAACGTAGAGCTGAGCGTACAACCAGCCGTCGCTCTCCAGACCCTCCGGATCAACGCCGGCGGCGGACATCGTCTCCAGCACCTGGCGCTGTTCCCGGTCGGACGCGAAACGGCGCTGCCGGAACGTCCGGTCCACCCGCACCGTGTCGTAACCGAGGGTCGCGAGGCTGTCGGCGATCGGTTCGAACGGGAACATCCGCAGCGCGAAATGCGCCATCCACGGCAGCCGGTCCCGGCGGGAGCCGACCACGCGCACGAGCGTCCGGCCGGTGACGTAGCCGAGGCATCCGGTGGAGATCACGATGTCGGCACCGGCGAACAGGGCGCGCTGCCGCGCCGTGGGTTCACGCGCCTCCAGGTCGGCCTGCACGGCGTCGTCGAGGAACCCGGCCGCCGATGCGTACCCCAGCGCCGGCCGGGACACGTCCAGCCCCACGAACCGGGCCGGGGACCGGTGCGCCCGGACCAGCTCACGATCGCGCTCCAGCAGCGCTTGCCGGGTGCACTCGGCGCCGGCGTAGCGGTCGTACAGGTCGTCCATGGTGGCGTCGCAGCGCAGCAACGCCGCGTTGACGCCGTAGGAGCAGCCGACGTCGACGACGGTCGGGACGGCCACCTGCCGCGATTGGCGGTACTGCCCGATGAATTGCTGAAAATAGGGCTTGGCGAGTTGGGGAATGTAATAGTCAAGCTCACGCAGGGTGGTGAAATAGGCGCGGGGATCGGGTTGCGTGTAGATGCCGTCGAGGGAAACTTTTCCGGTCCGGTCGAAACGCACGGGGCGGCTCCTCGCGATTACTAGTCCAGCAACTGGTCGACTCGCACGGCATTGCGCTCGGCGTCGCGGTGCGCGGGCAGGACCCGGCCGAACAGCTGCCGCGTACGGGCGACGCTGCCCATCACGCCGGGGCGTTCGGAGTAGGCGAAGATCGCTGAGTGCCGGGCGGTGGCGCCGCGCACCGGGCTCACCCGGTGCAGCGCGTACCGGCCCTTGAACAGCTGGAGGTCACCGGGGCGCAGGGTCAGGGCCCGCACCGGCGAGCGGTCGGCGCCGGTGAGCACCGAACGGACCGCGCCGAAGTTCTCCGCGCCCGCCGAACGGATGTTCGGGCAGTACTCGAAGACGCCGCCCTCCTCCGGCTCCTGGGTCAGCATGCTGACGGTGAACTCGTTGGTGTCGAAGTGCCACGGGTGCTCCATGCCGGGCTGCACGACGTTGAGCACCAGGCCGGACAGCGGGTCGGCGAGCTCGTGCAGCTCCGGGAGTTCGAAGCAGGCGGCGACGAAGCGCACGAACGACGGGTCCATGTAGAGCCGGTGGATGACACTGTCGGTGGGAATACGGTCGCGCGGGACGAACGCGTTGCCGCGCTGCATGACGATGCGGCCCGGGTGCTCGGCCGGCAGGTCGTCGTCGAACGCGATGTTGTAGACGTTGGTCTCCTCAACGTCGTAGTACGCCAGCGGGGCGACCCCGGCGCCTTCCCGCCGCAGCGCCTCCCAGCTGCTCGGCAGAATGAACTCCGGCAGCACGCTGCACCCGAGTTCGCGCAGTTCGGCGCGCGTTCGGGAAACGACGCGTTCCCATGCGTCGCTTCCCGGCTCGGCCAGTGGATAGCGCGCGGTGTCCACGATATGCATTTCGACGGATCCCTTCTTCAATGGTGGCGGCATGAAGAAATGCGGAATCTTAACAAGATTCACCGGCGTCTACCCCATGTTGGTTACATTGTTCACAGCGCCGCGGCCGGGGCGCGGCCCGCTGGACCAGCCCAACTACCGGTAGTCCGCCCGGGTGCCGCCCCGGGGCCGGCCGGCGTTCATGGCGCGTCCCGGCATGCGGCCGAGGCGCTACGGGCGGCGTCCGAACAGGACCCGGAACGTCGTGCTGAGCACCGTCTCTCCGGCCCAGGCCGGCTCGCCGGGCAGGAACAGGGGTACCGCAATCGCGACGGGTCGTCGACAGGAGGTCAGGGCACTGGCCGGAGACTCTCATTGGGGATCGAGACCACTGTGGGTGATCACGCCGGGTGCGTGCGCGGCTACGCGAGTGGTGCCCCATCCGCTGGGTCGCCTGACTGGCTTGTGGCTTGACGTCGCCGAGCGGCTGAACGCTGACGTCGGCCGAGTCCTCGACGAGTGGTCGTGCGAGCAGGTGTGGAATCTCGGCATCCATGACAACATTCACCCGGCCGGTGGTTGGCCCGCTGAGCTGGGCTGGTGGACCTATCTGGGCCCGAATCGTCACCTGCCGCCGGCACCGCTGCCCGAGGTCGCGGCCCAGTCGCGCCGGCTCCCGAACGGCGCCCTACTGGTCGAACTTCTCGATGATCCCGCCGCCGTCGACGCGCTCCGCTACCAGGACATCCACGCCCGCTGGCTCCGGGCAGCATGAGCTTCTGGAGCAGGATCCCTTCGCGCCACTGCTTCACGGCAGACGGTCGGAGCACATCTCGTCCCCCGACGCCTGGACTCTTCGAGTCATACCCGCCACCGTTTTGCCCAGTATCACGGGCATATGTCCTACGGTGAGGGCTGGGACATGAGGGGGTTGTCATGCGGGTCCGGGATGCGGTCGTCGTGATCACTGGAGCTTCAAGCGGGATCGGACGGGCCACCGCCCTGGCCTTCGCCGACAAGGGCGCGGCGGTGGTGCTCGCCGCGCGGCGCGAGGAGGCCCTGGCGGAGGTCGCGGCTGAGTGCGCGCAGCGGGGCGCTCAGGCGTTGGTCGTACCGACCGACGTCACGGATCCGGTCGCGGTGGAAGCGCTGGGCCGGCGGGCGGCGGAGCGGTTCGGCCGCATCGACGTGTGGGTCAACAACGCCGCGGTTACCGTCTTCGGCCCATTCGAGGAGACGCCGCTGCAGGACATCCGGCGGGTGCTGGACGTGAACGTCATGGGATACGCGCACGGGGCACGCACCGCGCTGCCGTACCTGCGTGAGCAGGGGCAGGGCGTGCTGGTGAACGTCTCGTCGATCGTCGGGGTGGTGTCACAGCCCTACACCCACGCGTACGTCATGGCCAAGTTCGCGATCCGGGCGCTGAGCGCCAGCCTTCGGCAGGAACTGCGGCTGACCGGGCCGCGCGGGGTGCACGTCTGCGCCGTCCTACCGGCGACCATCGACACCCCGCTGTTCCAGCACGGGGCCAACTACACCGGTCGCAAGGCGCTCGCGATGCCGCCGGTGTACCCGCCGGAGCGCGTCGCCCGTACCATCGTCAACCTGGTCCGCAGCCCACGGCGAGAGGTCATCGTCGGGCCGGCAGGGCGGATGATGGTGATGCAATCGAAGCTGACGCCCGGGCTGATCGAACGCATGCTGGCCCGGCAGGTCGACAAGGCGCATCTGTCGCGCGACGAGCCTGCCCCGGCGACCTCCGGCAATGTTTTCTCACCCGCGCCCGGCGCCGGTTCAGTCGACGGCGGCTGGGGTGGTCGCCGGCGTACGGCGACGCGACGCCTGGTCGCGGCCGCCCTCCTTACGACGGCCGCTGTGGCGGGTGCCCGCCGATGGCGGCGATGAGCGGCTGGAACGCTCCCGAGCTGAGCGCACCCTCCAGCACCTGGATATCCACGCCGGCAACATAGCTGATCGAGAACATCGACCCGCGGGGCGCACACCACCGCCTCCGGCCGCGCCACCTCGTCGACGATCACCGGCACAACGCCAGGCGAGTTTCTGGCGGCTGTAGCTGCTCGGGCGGGGCTCCAGGACAGCGGCAGATCCGGACGTCTGGGTGTCCCCTTTGGCTGGAGCGAGCTTGTCCTATCCCTGTGCTCTAATCCCGTCATGCATGTCGTCGTCACAGGCGCACTCGTTGAAAACGGCGCGGTCCTGCTAGTACACCGCAGCCCGACCCGCCGGGCATACCCAGATCTCTGGGATCTGCCCGGGGGGCATGTCGAAGCGGGTGAGTCGGAACTACAAGCCCTCGCGCGTGAGATGCGCGAGGAGCTCGGTGTTCACATTGTGGCGGAGTCCGCTTCACGGTTGGGCGACTGGCATGCCGGCAGTGGTGAGGACGCCGTTCACGTGGGCGTCTGGCAAATTGGAGACTGGGTCGGCTCTCCCACCAACCGTGAACTTGACGAGCATGACGACATCGCATGGGTCGGGATCAGCGAGCTGGGCGGCCTTCCCCTGCTGTTCGGCGACTTGGCGGCATTGCTTCGTTCTCTGCCTGAGCCTGAGTGCGCCCGCAGGCACTCAGACGTCACCGACTGACACCAGGACGACCGAGGAACCAAGGCCGACTGTCGTGCATGTGCTGGGACGGATTCGTCAAGCAGGTGGTAGGACTAGACACGCGCGCTGCGTCCGGTGTCCTCCGTCGACCGATGCGCAACACTCGTCCGCCAGCTGATCTGCGACACCTCCGCGCGCTGATCGCGGCAGATCAGGATACTGGCGCGGCACGATTCGAGACACGGATCCGCACGACCGCCTCACGGTCCTTCGTGAGTAACGGAGTCTCTCGGGTCGGTTGTTGCCACGACGGCGTCGACCTCGAACTCCACCAACCACTCTGGATCGATGAAACGCGATACTTCTACGAAGGTGCAGGCCGGTCGTACCTGAGAGAACCGTTCGCCATGTGCGCGCGCCGCATCTCGCCAACGGGCGATGTCAACAAGCATGACCCTGGTTCTGATGACATCTGCCAGCGTTGCACCGGCCTCGCGCAGCGCTTGCTCGGCGATGTCCAGGCAACGCACGGATTGCGCGTACACATCTCCCGGACCGGCTGTGGCACCGTCATCCGCGATCGGCGCGGTGCCGGCCACGGATACGTACGGCCCTATCCGCACGGCGCGTGAGAAGCCGATCTCCGGTTCCAGCGGTGAACCTGAAGTCACCAAGCGGCGAAAAGAAGTCACGGTACAAGAGCATCGCAGAGCAGCGACCGCGCTGGGCGCCCGCGGTGCCTTGACCGCCCGTCGGCTCCACTGACGCTGCCACCCCGACTGGTTCATCCGCGTAACGCACTCAACTCGGCAAAGCCGCGAGCGGCTGGCTATGTCCCGGAGGCCATGTACGCGGCCAGGATGTAGTTGGGGTGCCGGTCGAGGTTCTTGCGGGCTCGGTCGTAGCGCATGGCGGGGCGGCGTGGCGGGCGGCGATCTGCACGTCGCGCAGGCTGACACCGGCGCCGAGCATGGTCGTCACGAACGTGTGGCGCAGCATGTGGGGATGCATCCTCGGCATCCGGATCCCTGCGGCCTGGGTCCGGTGCTTGAGCCGGCGGGTGGCGGCGTGCCGGTCCATCCGCACGCCGAGGGTGTGGCGCAGGATCGGCCCGCTGGCGCGGTCGTCAACGGCCCGGTCGAGGGCTCGGGCCACCGCGGGTGGAAGCGGGGCGAGCACGACCTTGCCACCTTTGCCACGCACGCGTAGTACCCGGTGGCCGTGCTCCTCGCCTAGGTCGGCGATATTCGACCCGCAGGCCTCGAAGATCCGCAAACCGGCCAATGAGGGTAGTCCGGGCAAGGTTTCAAGCACGCAGTGTTCTGTAGTGGCTAGGCATCCGACCATCGGCATGCTCGGCTGTGCCTCACCCGCTGGGCTGCCAACGCCCGACCAGCGGCGACGACGACCTTCGCAGGGCCGCGAGTCGGTACACCGCGTCGCGACCCTGGTTCGTGGCCCATCCGTGGTGGTCGGACGTACGCTTGCCGTCCAGCACTCGCTGCCGGCCCCGCCCGCTCACCGCTGCCCGGCGGCTCCTCGCAGCCAGTCGGCCCACTGGTCGGCTTCCTCCAGCCGGGCGAACCCGTTCAGTGCCGCGGCCGCCAGCCCAGCCGGCAGCGGACCGTGCTCGCGCAGTTCCCGCCACTGGGCCAGGTTGAGTTCCAGCACCCGGAGGCCGGGCAGGTCCGCGATCCGGTGCAGGTCGCTCACGTTGGCCCCGGACAGGTCGAGGTGGGCGAGGGCCGGCAGGCTGGCCAGCGCCCCGATCGTGACCGGGACGCGGGTGGCGAGCTTCAGTCCCCACAGGGTCGGATGCCCGCCGAGCGGCGGTAGGTCGATCTCGGCGGCGTCGATCGACAGCCACTCGACCGGCACGCCGGGCGACACGGCCGCCGTGACCGCTGTCGCACGGTTGATCGAGACGCTGCGCAGGCGGCGGAGCGGCGCGAGTTCCGCCAGATGGAGGGCTGCCCCTTCGTTGAGGTAGAGCTCCTGCACGTCGAGTCCGGCGACGACGTCGGCGGTCCGCCGCTCGCCCACCCGCTCTGAGTGGCTGTACTGCGGATGGGCCGAGGCGCGCCGCGGAGTAGCGTCGTCCCGCAGCGCCCCGAGCACGTCGTGCAGCGCCGCCGTCACGGACTCGGCGACATACCCCGCCGGCCCGTAGAAGTCCCTGCCGTACTGGATGATCTGCCCAGAGGTTCCTTCCGGCCCGGGATCGAGGTCAACCATGCAGTAGTTGCCGCCCCAGTCGGTGCCGACCTTCACCCACCAGTCGTTGCGGGACACCCGCCGCACTCGGCCTGGCGGGTGCGCCTCGTAGACGACCGGGAACACCGCGAACAGATCATCGGAACCCAGGGCGGCTCCGGACCCGCCGTCCAAGTGCTCCGCCACCACGGCCTTCAACGGCAGCAGTGCTCCCGCGCCGAGCAGCCCGCACTCCTCATCGTTGGACACGGTGCGGTACAGGGCCCGAAGGTCCTCGGGCAGCCGCAGGCCCATGGCCGCCTCGGCGGCGCGGATGTCCTCTTCCGAATGCCCGGCGCCGAGGTCAGGCGTGCGCCCCGTCTTCCGCATGTACTCGGTCACGAAGTCCGCGACGAGGGCGCGGATGGTGGCGAGGACCTCCGGGTCGGTGGGCCGGTCGGTGACCGCGACACCGGGCGGCGCCGGCATCGGCGAGACCGGGTGGTTGGGGTGTCGGTAGTCGGGGTCGAGCACCAGCCGCACCGGCGCCACTGTGGGCAGGTCGAAGGTGTACCGCAGCTCGGCGCGTCCGGCCCCGTCGCGAGCAAGTTCGACGACGATTGGGCGGTCCTCCCCGTCCGGGCGCAGCACCTCGTCCACCCGGCGGAGCAGGTCGTGCATGGTGAACCCGGTGTTTGCGAACGTCGACCGCCCTGCGGCATCGAACGTGTGCAGCGAGCTGCCGGCCCCGGGGCGGTGACACCCTTGCAGGACCGCCACGCCGGTGCCGGCCAACGCCGACGCCATCTCTCCCACCAGCCCCTGCAGATCCACCATCGCCGATTCCCTCCCCATGATCCACGAACAAGATAGCGACGCACTGTTCTCGGCATGATCGGACGGCACCACAACATGCGCAGATCGCGAACGGCACTCGTGGCAGGCGGGCTCGTGCAGCCTCACAGCCGGGATTTCAGCACGTCGACCTCGCAGCCTGGCGCGGCCGGGTCGAAGCCGTGTTCTACCAGCCAGCGGATCGCCAGCAGGCTTCGCAACGACCACCACGCGCGGATGACGTCGAGGTCGACGTCGGTGCCGTAGCCGGCGAGGACGTCGCCGAGGTGCTCCTCATGCCCGAGCGTCAAGATGGCGAGGTCGTACAGGGCATCGCCCTGGCCCGCCTCCGACCAGTCGAGCACGCCGGTGATCTCGTCGTCGTCGACGAACACATGGGCGATCTGCAGGTCGCCGTGCATGAACACCGGAGTCCACGGCCGAAGCGCAGCCTCGGCAACCCGGCGGTTGCACGTGACCAGGTCAGCGGGAAGGACGTCGTTCGTGACGAGCCAGTGGCACTCACCGTCGAGGCGCGACGCCAACTCGTCGAGGCGGCGACCGGGCCAGGGCGGCAACGGCGCGTCGTGCAGCATCCGTGCGGCGGCACCGGCCGCAGCCCACGCCGCCGAAGACGCGGTCGACGGCTCGCCGAGGCGGCCGAGCGCCCTCCCGGAAAGGGCGGCGAGCGCGAGCACGGGCGGCTTCCGCCACAGGATCTCCGGAGTAGGGATCGGCGCCATAGCCATCGCCTCGACCTCGGCATCGGCGCGACTCTGATCAGCGTCGATCTTCAGGAACACGTCACCGACGCGCAGGGTCGCGCGCTCGTGATGGGCGACGACGACCTCGACCTCTTCCACGTCGGCCAGTGTCGCGGAGATGACCACCGACGTCACCGGTCTATTGCGCGCGACTACCGCGGCTACGACCACGACAAGTACCGGCGCCTCGTCCGCGCCCGTGGGATCACCCCGGTCATCGCCCGCCGCGGCACCGACCACGGCTCCGGACTCGGCCAACGGCGCTGGGTCGCTGAACGCAGCTTCGCCTGGCTGCACGCCTTCAAACGACTCCGCATCCGCCACGAGCGCCGCGCCGAACTCAAACTGAAACGATCTCTTAAGCGTGAAGTGCTGGTTGGTGCGGAAGTCGGTGCCAGCCGCATGAGCGGCCGTGGCGCGCCAACGTCTTGGCGGGGAAGCTGAGGTGGTCGGCAACCGCCGCCCGGCTGCTGGCCACGGCCACGTGCAGGTGGAGCAGTCCCGGCCGCAGGCCACCGACCACCGGTCCCCGCGTCAGGCAGCCGGGCGCGGGGACCGGCTGCCCTGCAGACCAGTACCAGCAGTCCGACCTGGCAACGGACATGATGTTGCTGTCCGCGCCGTGGCACGTCGCTGGCCCTGACGACTCAACCTCGCTGACGGCCGGCGCCGCGCTCGTGGTTCGGTTCGTGCGCCGTGAGGTTGTCCTCGAGTTGGTGCATGACCCGGAGCGCTTCACGCTGTTCAGCCGGGGTCATGTCGCCGACCGTACGGCGTTCGAGGTCTTCCCAGATGCGTTCCACCTGCTTGCGGAGGACGAGGCTGGCCGGGGTGGGTTCGACGCGGGTGGCGCGGCGGTCGTCGGGGTCGGGGACGCGGCGTACGTAGCCGGCCCGTTCGAGGCGCTGCACGGTGCGGGTCATGCTGGCCGAGTCGGTGTCGAACTCGTCGGCGAGGTCGGTCTGGCGCTGCGGCCCCGACTCCCACAGTCGCTTCATCAGCAGTTCCTGGCCGGGGTGGAGCCCGACATCGCGGAGCAGTTGGCCGGCGAGCATTCGGTGGGTGCGGGCCAGCCGGAAGATCGCGTGGCTGATCGGCCCGCCCGCCGCGACGCCGGGCGGCTGCCGCTCGACCGGCACGTCCTCTGCGCTCATGCCTACCAGATTAGCTGTTCGGGTCAGATGTGGCAGCAGTCACCTGCTGCTACAAGAAATATTTCGGCTGTACCGAGCATTTACCTGTCTAGGACAGCTAATCTGACGTCGACGGGAGTTGCCACATGTCCAGAGCATTCGAACCAGTCACCATCGGCCGCCACACGGCCGGCAGCCGGGTGGTGATGGCCCCGATGACCCGCAGTCGGGCGTACGGGCCCGGAACCAGCCCGACGGAGCTGATGGCGACCTACTACGCCCAGCGCGCTGGCGCGGGGCTGATCATCACCGAGGGCATCCAGCCGTCGGCGGTCGGGCAGGGCTACCCGGACACCCCGGGGCTGCACACCGCCGAGCAGGTCGCGGCCTGGCGGCCGGTGACCACGGCGGTGCACGATCGCGGCGGGCTGATCTTCGCGCAGCTCATGCACACCGGCCGAATCGGCCACCCCAGCGTCTACGAGCAGGAGCTGACGCCGGTCGGCCCGTCGCCGGTGAAGGCGGCCGGCACGGTGTTCACCCGAGACGGCTTGAAGGAGTTCGTCACCCCGCGGCCGCTGGACCGCGCCGGCATCGCGCAGACCATCGACGCCTTCGCCGCAGCGGCCCGCAACGCCGTCGCCGCCGGCTTTGACGGGGTGGAGTTGCACGGCGCCAACGGGTACCTGCCGCACCAGTTCCTCTCCACCAACGCCAACCAGCGCGACGACGAGTGGGGCGGCAGCGTCGCCGGACGCATCCGGCTCACTGTCGAGGTTGCGCAGGCCGTCGCCGACGCGATCGGCGCCGACCGAGTCGGGCTGCGCATCTCCCCCGCCAACCCCTACAACGACATCGTCGAGGAGGGGCACCGGGAGACGTACGTGGCGCTGCTCGGCGCGCTCGACCGGCTCGGCCTCGCCTACCTGCACGTCGCCGAGGGACCGGACACGGAGTTCACCGGCCACCTGCGCCGGCGGTGGAATGGTCCGCTGATCCTCAACCCGTACACACCCGGCGCGTACACCGGGCCGGAGGCGCTCAAGCTCGTCGAGACCGGCGCCGCCGACCTGGTCTCCTTCGGCGCACTCTTCCTGGCCAACCCGGACCTGCCCGACCGGCTCAGCACCGGCGGTCCCTTCAACGTCCCCGACTACGGCAGGGCCTACGGCGGCGACCACCGCGGCTACACCGACTACCCCACTCTCACCGACGACAAGGAGACAGCGATGAAGGCCATCACACTCGACACGTTCGGCGGCCCCGACGTGCTGCACATCGCCGAGGTGCCGCTGCCGGCGCCAGGGCCGGGCCAGATTCGGGTCCAGGTCCGCGCCGCCGGGGTCAACCCCCTCGACGGCAAGATCCGCAGCGGCGCGATGGAGGCGCTCTTCCCGACCCCGCTGCCTGCCGTACTCGGCATCGAACTGGCCGGGGTGGTGGACGCGCTCGGCGACGGCGTGACCGATGTCGCCGTTGGCGACCGCGTTTTCGGCTGGGCCGACGCGCCGACCGGCTCGTACGCCGAGTACGCCCTCGCCGCCACGTACGCCCGGCTCCCCCACGGCCTGGACTTCCCCGCGGCGGTGACCCTGCCGGTAGCGGTCGAGACCACCAATCGCGTGCTCCACCAGCTCAAGGTCACGCCCGGGGAGACCCTGCTCGTGCACGGCGCGAGCGGTGCCGTGGGCCAGGTCGCCGTGCAGATCGCCATCTCCCGCGGAGCCACGGTGATCGGCACCGCCAGCGAGAAGAACCAGGATCGCGTACGCGCCCTCGGCGCCGTCCCGACCGTCTACGGCCCGGGCCTGGTCGACCGGGTACGCGCCCTCGCCCCCAACGGCGTCGACGCGGTGCTCGACACCGCCGGCAAGGACGCCCTGCCCGACTCGATCGAGCTACGCGGCGGCACCGACCGCATCATCACCCTCGCCGACCCCGACGCGCACCGCCTCGGTGTCGCCTTCGCCACCGGCCCGGACCAGCGCTCCGCCAGCGATCTCGCCGCCTTCGCCGACCAGCTGGTTCGAGGCGAGGTGAGCACGAACGTCGCGGCGGTCTACACGTTCTCTCAGGCCGCCGAGGCACACCAGCTCAGCGACGGCGGCCACGCCGGCGGCAAGGTGGTCCTGGTTCCCTGATCCGTTACGGACGCCGCTGTTCGTCCATACGGGAGGATGCCGCCTAACCGGGCGAGTTCCGCGCATCCGAGGCCCATATTCCCAATCCGCTCCCAATTTAGGGGGCAACAGCGCGGAAGCCCGTTACCGGCCGAACCGGTGACGGGCTTCCTACCTACGTATATCTATGGTGGGCGATACTGGGATCGCACCAGTGACCTCTTCGGTGTGAACTCTCGGCGAGGCGGCCGGTTCGGGCTTGATGCGAGGTCAGACGGCCTGCTGAGGCTCTTGTCGGCTCGGTTTGGCTGGCACGGTTGCTGTACTTCGCTGCTGTACTGCTGGCATCACACGAGGCGCAGGATGCGGACCTTCGGGCGCTCGTTCTTGAGGTGGCCATGCTTGTGCTGGCGGACCTGCTCGTCCCAGACCTCCTGGTCGTAGTCCGGGTCCGGTGGGATCCATCGGTGGGAGCCGTCGCTGTAGTGGAACTTCTCGTCACCGGTCCGAAGGATGCTCATCGGGTCCAGCCAAGGAAGCGGTGGTGCAGGTGGCCGGCGGGGACGTGGGCCAGATCCTGGGCGGCGTCGACGAGCTGGGCGGCCAGGTAGAGGGCCAGTGATACCGGGGCGTGGCCGTACTCGGCTCGGAGCTCCCGGCGCCGGGTCTGGCAGGGCCACTCCCCCGCGCAGCCGCCGCACGTCCAGGCCGGCTTGATCGGATGATGAATGGTCATCACAGGCCGTCCTGGCTGGGCCAGTGGCCGCGGTTGATCGGAATGCGGTGACGGTTTCTGCAGGGCAGGTTCGCGCCGCAGCGGCAGATGCGCCGCCAATGCCGCCATGACCAGACCGGCCGGTGCCGTCGGGCCAAGGTCAAGGCGACGGCGAACAGGTACTCGTCGTACGAGACACGTGGCACTAGGCCCCCTGAAGCATGAAGTCGATGGCAAGCATCCGGTCCGGATCTGACTCCCGGGCTGCCCTGACGTCACCGTAACGACGTAGGACTGTAGATACAATAAGATGTAGAGCTGTTGGACACGTAGCGTCACAGCCGTGATCGACCCGAGCGCAGACCGCGCCGTGTTCCGGCAGCTCGCAGACCTCCTGCGAGACCGGATCACCTCTGGCGACCTCGCGCCCGGCGCATCGCTGCCGAGCGAGCTCCGGCTAGCTCAGGAGTACGGGCTGAGCCGCACAAGCGTCCGACAGGCGATAGCGTTACTCCGGTCGGAAGGGCTCGTGATCGTGGAACCGCCGCGCGGCACGTTCGTTCGCGCCCTGGAGCCGACCGAAACGGTGACCCTGCTCAAGGGCGACACGGCCTCCGCCCGGATGCCTACCCCGGCGGAGCGACGCGAGCTGGAAATTGGCGAGGGCGTCCCAGTCATCGTGATCTTCCGCGCCGACGGCTCCCGCGAGACGTACGCCGCCGACCGCATCCGCATCGGCCGCTGACCTACGCATTGCGAGTGGGTCGCGGCCTGCTGATCGTCGCGGTCCTGGTCCTCTTGGACCTGCGCCTCAAGTTTGCCGGCGTCCGCTGCTGTTCGGTGGCTTGGCTGCTCCGATGGCTGCTCGGCCGAAGTGCCGCCCAGCCAGGGGCCGGCGCGGGCGGTGCGATGACGTTCAGTCAAGCGCTCTGTACTCAGCCGGCGGTTCAACAAGTTCCGGGCGCTGGATCCAGTACCTCTCCCCGTAGATCTTCAGTATCGCCCAGTGCCATGCTTCGTCATGGAAGACGAGTCCTCGGTACGGTGCATCGCTCGCCTCGAAGGGGTACCGCTGCACGGTCGCGGCCTCGGCCTGGGTTGCGTTGAGACCCCCGTAACGCTGCATCACCCACGCAAAGCGTCGGCGCTCGTCGTCCAGGTACTGGACATACTCGTCCTCGCTCCAGTCCGCCCAGTCCGCCATGTCTGTAGCCTAGGATCCCGATCCTCGCAGTCTTCGAGCCATAGCCCCAGCTTGAGCTGCTCAAATGGTGAGAGCCCACTTGGTCCTCATCGTCCACGCACGGCGGCACGCGATAGGTCCGACCCCTCGTTTGTAAGTTCTGAGCGCTTCGTCTGGCGGGGTCCGTCCGCATCCGCGACCTCGGGCTACTGTCCGCGCCCGGCAGTCGGCGACTGTCCTCGTGCCGCTTCGTTGCTGTCACCGTTGCTGTCGACAGCCACGCCACGTGGTGGGCGGGGGTGCCAACGTTCCTCGAACCAGCCCTGACCGCACCAGTCGACGGCCTACTTAGCGCCTCGGCGAGTCGCGTTCCAGGCGCTCCAAGTCGCGCTCCCAAACGGCGATCAGCCCTTCGCTGATGGCGTCGTCGGTGACGCCCCTGCGTATCCAACCGATGTCGCGGTCGTCGTAGCGAAGCGCAAACACCAGTCCCAGGTCGCCTGAGATCTCCTCCAGCCACGCCACCAGCCACCGGACCTCGGCGAAGAGCCGCTGCTCCATTGCAGGCGTCACCCATGGTCCCGGCGCTAGAAAAGCGTGCGTGAGTCCGATCTGGCGCGTGCCATCCGGGCCGACCTCGTCGAACGCTGCCGTGCTCTCGCCAACCCAGCTCAGCCTGCCGCAAGCGCTCTCGTAGGCCTGCAGGAAACGGCTAACGTCCCTGTCGTCGAGGTGTCCCTCGCTGTAGGCGATCAGCTCAACTATCGGCACGGGCATGATCCGATCCTAGGGACAGACAGGGCCTGCCGTCTGGACGACTGCGCCCGACCGCTAGCCAGCACTACCGACTGCTTGACCCCCAGGCAACCAACACAACCGCCCGACCTGCTCCCCCGCGACAGGTGAGCTGCGAGAACGGTCCTCCGGCGTCCACGGTTGTCCGCCGACGTCGGTCCCGGTCGTCACTCAGTTAGTCACCCGGTCACCGGGACCTCGTAGTCCCCACCCAAACCGGTGACCTCGTCACCCTGAGGGTCGTAGATGACCAGGCCGTACCGCTCCGCCAGGTCCAGAACGGCGTCTACCGCCTCGCCGCCCCGCGGTGAGTAGCTGATGTTCATGCTCACGTGGTCGATGCCGACACCGAGAGGTGCCGACATCCAGGGCGACTCCGGGTCGTACGGCGGATGATCCGGGAAGCGCGCACGCAGTTCCTCATAGAAGGAGACGATCCGCTGGTCAAGCTCACCGTCTCGGTGTTCCATGCCCCTGCAGTGATCGGCCATCTGCCGCACATCGTCTGCCGTAGCGGCAGGCTCGACCGACAGGACCACAAGATCAAAACTCACCGTTACATGCTCCTTGGCCATAAGCGGCTTCGTCGACCTCACCCCCCCCCCGTCAGGTTGGAAGGTGCCGCGCATCAGCTTGGGAATGACATGATCCGCGCAGCGAGTAGCTGCGTGGCTACCCACGACGAGCGCCAGCGCTGCGGGTGCCGGGCATGCTGGAGGCCGCTGTTGGCCCCTGTTCACCCCTTCATCGGGCACGGACCAGGCACGCCGGGGGTCGGGGCGGAGCCCCGAGGTCTTTAGGTTCCAACTAGTGAGTTCGCCAGTCCAGTGCGTCGAGCAGGGCCGCTGCCAGGGCCGACCGGCTTGTTGCACCGATTCCGTCCAGTGCCCTGTGCATAGCCTCCTCGGCGTCCCCGGACAGTTCCTGCGGACCCAGCATCGGCAGCATCAGGATGAGCCGCTGCGCCCAGGTCAGCCGCTCATCCGGCAGCGCCGCGGCGGCGAGCAGCTCCGCCCAGGTCATCGCGGACGTGAACCCGTGGCCCTCGACCGAGGTGACCACCTCTGCTGGCCAGCCCGGCCGCTCCTCCACAAAGTCGAGCCCCGCCTCATCCTCGACGTTGCGGTACACGATCCGTAGCCACACTTCTCCGTCGAGCCGCACCGAGGCGACCGGCCAGCGCTCCGGGTCGTCGAGGACGCCACACATCGCGTGGTAATCAGCGGCCTGCACCTCGAAGGCGGCCTCCGACTCCGGGTAGGCACCCAGCGGTCCCGACAGGTAGTGCAACCAGAAGGCGGGGTATCCCACCACGTCATCTGCCGCGTACACCGTTGCGTCGCACTCGCTGTCGTAATCGGGCGGTGCCATGGTGGTATAGCCGGGGATCGTGAACGCGGGTCCGATGGTCAGCGACATGGCCCGCATTCAACACGAGACCAGACCGAGATCATCCGCGCTGCGGTCCCCGATTTCGTCAACGACTCTGAGCCACATCATCGTCCGTCAGCGTGGCCGGGCGGCCCGGCCGATGCCGGCCGGAGGTCGCCAGCAGGCCGGGGCCGGGCCGGCGCGGCGGCGCCTTGCTGGCCGCCTTGACGACTCAAGAGCGGAACTCGGCAAGATGCCGCTGTTAGGGCTCGCGACTCGTTCGGTGTGAAAGAACTATCAGCTGCCGATGAGCTGCGAGAGCAGCGGGGCTGAGCTGGTCGAACGGTCCATCGGCGTCCATGGACGTCCAGCCTTGCTCGCGTCCGTCGTCACCCAGTTGGTCACTCACGACAGTGTCGTTTCACGCTATCTTGTGGCCCATATGTGCCCGCCCCTTCGGTTACGCCGAGGCAATCCACGGGTGCCCGGGCACCGGAATGCCGTGCAGGCTGCTGGGGTCGACGCTCCATCGCGCGGCCAGCGCCATCACCGTCTCCTCGTCCGGCCGCGGCCAGCTTCCGTCCTCGTCGCTCCACGGCTCGTCCTCGTCGTCGGCGGTCTCCGCCCTAACCTCCCGCTCCTCGGCCGTGGCCTCTCCCACGTCGAACAGGACCTCACCTCGCTCGCCGAGGTACGCGAACGCCCGCTCCACGACGCCGCTCCTGGCGCGCCCCCAACATTGGTAGCCGACGACTCGATGGGTGCCGAAGTACTGCACCTCACCGAGCAGGCGGCTCAGTCCGGCGAGCCAGTCGACGAATCGCTCGTCCTCCGGGGCGGGCACCTCCCGCGAGGCGGCGAGCGTCCAACCGTCGAGCGACGGCGTCAGTAGCCAGTGGCCGTCGTACGCGGCCGCGACCGCATCCAGCCATGTGGCAGCGGTGAGAGCGTTGAGGTTCAGCGCCCCGGCGACAGCATCCGCATGCTGACCACGCACCGCGAGCCACTGAAGCTTGTAGCCGAACCCGATCGCCTTCTCATGCACCGGGTCATGGTAGGTGGCCGAGCAGCGGGGCGCGCAGGCGCGCGCAGCAGCCGAAACGGCTCATCGTCGGCCTCGTGCACAGGAAAGCCAGACTTCTTCCTCCCGAAGGAACTCCCGGGTTGCCTGTGCCAGCGTCAATAGGAGCGAGTGACTGCGGAGATGGTCCGCTGGCGTCCATGGTTGTCCGGCGATGGTGCTCACCGATCGTCACTCGGTTAGTCACCCAGCTCCGGGCTCTTGGGGTGCCTACGTCGGTGGTCGAAACGCCGAAGCCTGCGCTCGTACTGGCCGGCGTAGGAACGCTGCGCCCGATTCATCGCCCGCGCGTCTGGATCGCTGACCGCCTCGTAGTAGCACATCTCGGCCGGGTCCTGGTCCTCGTCAACCAGGCGCGCGAGCGCTTCACGGTCGCGCTCAATCGAGCCCGCAGCTCGTATGCGAGCCCGCCAGGCTATGCCCGTGGTGTCCTCCTCCACGTCATAGACCGTAGTGGTGTAGGGCCTAGACCGGTATCCGTTCCCCCACGTGGGACGGTCAGCTTGGGAATCGGGTTGATCCGCACCGTCGGTAGTCGCGCTGCCTGGCGAGTGAGCACGGAGCGTTCAGCTTGCGGCTGCCGGGGTGCCGCTGTGGGCCGGTGTTGACCGCTGCATCGGGCACGCATCGGGCACGGCGACCGCTTCGGTGCGGGCTCTCATCGTCACCGTCGGTCAGTTTCCGTATCCCGGCAACCAGGGCAGCGAATCGACCTCGGCCACTCGCCCCTGCAGAACCATCCGGAACAGGTCCAGCATTTGGGGCCGCGAGTAGCCATCCATGTGCAGCGGGCCGCGGACTTCGTCGTGATCCTCCCAGATCACAAGCCCTCGGCTTCCCGCGAACGCCGACACGCTGTAGCCAGCCTCGTTATCGCTGATCCACACGTCAGGGTGCTCCGCGTCGTCGGCCTCTAGCTCCTCAAGCAGAACCCCAAGCTGGTCAACCGAAGAAGCCTCCTCGCCGCTTCCCCAACGATGCTGGATCGAGCAGCGAGACGCACTCGGAACGTCAGCCATGGCAGCAATCCTCGCCTACGCGGAGACTGCGGGCTGCCCCGGTGCCAACCACTTAGGCCCTGACGCCTTCGGTGTCAAAGAACCAGCCTGCTCCTGTGACCTGCGCTGGCAGCATGACTGACCTGCGGAAGCAGTCCGTAGTCGTCCTGACTCGTGCAGCCGCGTCCGCTCCCGTCGTCACCCAGGTTGTCACTCACCCGTCATGGGCCGCTCGCTCCCCTGGAGGCGTTCGCGAGCGGCTTCCAACCGCGCCTTGTAGTCCGGCATGAACAGCTCAGGCAGCGAGGTCTCCAAGGGACCGCTGATGCTGTACAACGCAGACCAGACGGCAGGGTCGTCGACCAGGCGATCGAACCCTTCCGTCCCTATGACGCGGTCGAGCCAGTCTGATAGCACCAGCGCCTGGTCGTGGCTTAGCTCGATCGCAAAACGGTCCTCGGGCATGCCCAGACGGTAGCCAGTCGCTCGTCCAGACCAGAATCCGGCGTACAGGTCGACTCGTCCGTCGCCCACCAGGTCAGTCGCCGTCACACGGCGGCTGAGGGTTTGGCGCTGGGACGTCGTCCCCCTTATTGACTCGGCTACCGGGCGCGCAACGGGCACGTCGAGGAGGGACGGCAGCCCAAACTCGTGGTGTGCAGTCACGACGTGGTCAGGACGCCACCGCCTTCGTTTGCGCCGGCCTTCTATCCTCTGTTGAGGCATCGGAGGAATCTTGGTTGAAACGGACTTTTGGACTACGGGCGCCCAGACTATGCCCGTCCTGGCGCTGGCCATCGTCGTCGAGGCTCGGTCGATTTCTCAAAAATGGGTCCAGGGTGAGCGGCGTGTCTTCAAAAGCATCCAAGGGGCCATCTGGGCTGCTCCTTTATTCCTTTATGCCATTGCGATTCCTAAGTGTTTCGATGCCCTTGCCGGGAAGCCGGTAGATGAAGGCTGGACGTCACTTATCTCGTTCGCCGTGTCTCTTGGGGTTTCGGCACTGCTGATTAATCCGGCGCTAGAACTGTTGGTGCGGTCAAATGCTCGGGTTGTAGCCCACCTTCTCCGATTTCTCGCATCTCCTTCAAGTACATTTCAAATTCTGTGGCTGCGTCTCAAGGGTCGTCGGCAGCGCCAGAGAGTCCGCAAGAACCTTGAGCGCCTAGATAAGGCTGAGATTCTGCTCAGATCTCTCCGGTACCGCCTTGAGGAGGCTGGCGGATTACAAACCACCCAAGGCCGACAGGTCCTTGAGCAGCTCAATGATAAGTTGCAAGGCATCCCGTCCGTCAGGGCTGAGATCTTGCAATTCCAGGACGAAATGGAGTCAAGTCACAAAGAAATGAAGCAATCGCATTCAAAGTTGCGCGAGGGGCAACTTCGCAAATTGGAGGCGATTGTAGAGGGCGCGGAAAGTGCTGCAGTTGATTCATCCGAGAAAGCTTCTAAGGTAAGCGAAGGCAATGCCTCTTCCGAGGGCGTAGCCACCTAGCCATCCCGTCTGCCGTCGACCCGCCCTTCTGGGGAGCGGGCGGCCGCCTGGCCCGCCACGTCAAGCGGACCTTGACGGCTCGTACGGGCGCTGGCGGGTCAGGCGGTGGTCTGCTCGGCTCGCCCGGGTCGACGGCAGGCGGGATGGTTCCCACCGCAACCACCCACGGACAGTGACCCGCCGGCGGTGCCCCGGCCATCCTGGAGCCGGAGCGCCCCCGCCGGAGGCGCAGTAATCGCAACCCGCGACCGCCGCCAGCTCGCCGACGCGGCCGGCGTGCGCTCCCCTACGCCGCGCGGGCTCGTGGCCGCGCGGCCTGGCCGGCTGCCGGTCCATCACACCACCGGTCGACGACCTGTCGTTCTGCGGCGGCGGGGGCAGCGGGCCCCTCGGGCTTCTCGCTTCCGCGCCAGCCGCCGGGCGTGTTGCGAGGCCGGAGTCGGAGCGTCAGCGGAGCGACGGACGCGCGCCCAGGCGGCGGCGCGTGCGGCCCGTCAAGGGCCGCCTTGATAGACGTACAGAAAGTCCTCCCACACCGCCGGCAGCCGGCCGGCCCGCCTCGGCTCCGGGGATCACGGCGGGTTGACGTGTCGGCACCCGGTGCTACTCTGGCGCTCGTCGAGCACGCCAGCGCGGCCTTCCTGCCGAATCGCTGGACTCGACGTCGGAGATGCCGGTCGGCCTTCCTGCCGCTGATGCGGGCCACGTCCCGCCGGCTCTCGATCACACCGGCCGCCGTGCCGGTTCCCTGAATCCGCTGAGCGGCCCAGCACGGCCTTCTGCCGTACACGATGGCCCGGATTCGCTTACCTCCACGGGTCGGGCAGCCTGCGGCACCCCGCCGGCTGCCGACATCCCAGGCTCCCCACCCGTGCCGGCTCTACTCATCAGGTCCACGAGCGCGAAAGGACACGACCGATCGGCGGGAAGTGGCACCACCACGATTCCGCCCTCCGGCGTCAGCCGCCCTTCCGGCGGTGCCAGGAGACACGACGAACACCACCAGCGGACAGACGTCCACGGCTGGTGGTGCTTCGTCTCCCGTCCCTGCCACCTGTTGAGGAGGAAGCCATGTCCACCCCGCTCGACCTGTACCGGCCCGCCGTCGCCGCCGGCCGTGACGCCCAAGCCCTGCACCGCGCCGCCATGCCGGAGTTCTCCGGCTGGTTGGAGCACACCGCCCCAGCCGGCGGCTGCTCCCGCCCGATCCGTCTCGCTGGCACCATCGCTGCTGTCGACCGCGACAGCGGCAGGATCCTGGACGAGCAGCACACGGACGAGTTGCCCGACCAGGCGCTCTACAAGGCCTGCGGCAACCGCCGCGAATCGCACTGCCCCGACTGCGCCTGGGTCTACGCCGGAGACGCCTACCAAGTGGTGCGCTGCGGCCTGACCGGCGGCAAGGGCGTCCCCGCCTCGGTCGGCCGGCACCCGGTCGTCTTCGCCACCTTCACCGCCCCCTCCTTCGGCGCGGTCCACCGCCGACACGTCCCGCACCACACCTGCGCCACCCGGCAGCGCTGCGGCTGCCGCCCCGCGCCCTGCCACGCTCGCCGCGAGGTCGGGAGCTGCCCGCACGGGCAGCCCGCGGTGTGCTTTGCCCGCCACGACGCCGACGATCCGCGGCTCGGGCAGCCGTTGTGCCTGGACTGCTACGACCACGCCCACCAGGTCGTCTGGAACTACTTCGCCAGCGAGCTGTGGCGGCGTACCAAGCAGGCCATCGAACGCCACCTCGCCGCCCTCTGCCGCCGACGCGGCATACCCCTCGTCCGGGTCGTCACCGGCTCCGGCAAGGTCCGCTGGGTGCCGCCGGTTCGGGTGTCCCACGGCAAGGTCGCCGAGATGCAGCGCCGTGCCGCCGTCCACTTCCACGTCCTGCTGCGCCTCGACGGCATCGATCCCGACGACCCGGACGCCCTCGTGCCGCCGCCCGCCGGCATCACCATCGACGACCTGGAGGAAGCGGTCGATGTCGCTGCCTCCCGGATCACCGTCAGCGCGCCCTCACACCCCGACCGGCCGCAGGGCTGGGTGGTCGCCTGGGGTGAGCAGGTCGACGTCCGACGCATCAACACTGCCAGCGGCGAGCTGACCGATGGCAAGGTGGCCGCCTACCTCGCCAAGTACGCCACCAAAGCGACCGAAGCCACCGGCCACTCCTTCACCCGACTCACGCCCACCACCATCTACGACTACGCCGACCCCGAAGGCCACCACCTCGCCCGCCTCATCGACGCCTGCTGGCGACTCGGCCGCCCCACCCACGACCCCACGACCAGCGGCGCCGCAACCGCCGACGGCCGTCAAGGCAGCCTTGACACCAAATCCAATGCCTACGCCGGGCTCCGCCGCTGGGCCCACATGCTCGGCTTCGGCGGCCACTTCCTCACCAAGGCCCGCCGCTACTCCGTCACCTTCGGCCTGCTCCGCGACACCCGCGCCACCTACCGCCGCACCGAGGACGACGGCCCCGCCGACACGATCACCGTCGGCACCCTCACCTACATCGGGGCCGGCTGGCTCACCGAAGGCGACGCCTTGCTCGCCAACACCGCCGCCCGGCAGCGACGAGAGCGCAGACGCATCGGCCGCGAAGAACTCGCCCACGAAGCCTGGCTCACCGGAGCCGCCGCATGAGCCCAGACCTCACCCCACGCTGGTACTCCCCCGCCGAGGTCGCCGTCCTGCTCGGCTTCGGCATCTCCAAGGTCAAGATGAAGATCGCCACCGGCGAACTGCGCTCCATCAAGGACGGCAAGTACCGCCGCATCCTCCCCGAATGGGTCGACGACTACATCCGCGAACAGGTCGAACGCCAGGAGGCCGCCTGATGCCCGGACGCACACGAGCCAACGGCGAAGGCTCCATCTTCCCCTACCGCAACGGCTTCGCCGCCTACGTCTGGGTCACCAAGCCCGACGGCAAACGCAACCGCAAGTACGTCTACGGCAAGACCCGCGAGGCCGTCCACGACAAGTGGATCAAGCTGCACCAGCAGGCGAAACAGGGACCGGTGGCGACCAACGTCCCGACGGTCGGCAGTTTCCTCACCTGGTGGCTGACCGAGATCATCCAGCCCAACCGGGCACCCCTGACCTACGCCACCTATGAGACGTTCGTCCGCCGCTACATCTCCCCCGGCCTCGGGGCCAAGCGGCTCGACCGGCTCCAGTCGCGGGACGTGCAGACGTGGATCAACCAGGTTGCCCGGACCTGCCAGTGCTGCGCCCAGGGCAAGGACGCCTCCCGTCGCGAGGACAAGCGGCGCTGCTGCGCGGTCGGCCGCTGCTGCCAGGCCGTCCCGTCGACGCGCACGGTCAGCGACATCCGGGCCGCGCTGCGGGCCGCCCTCACCCACGCCCAGGCCGAAGACCTCATCTCCAAGAACCCGGCGGCGTCGGTCACGCTGGCCACGGTTCGCCGCCGCCGGGGCAAGTCGTGGTCAGGTGACGAGGCCCGCAAGTTCCTGGAGTCCGCCCGCGCCGACGAGGATCCGCTCTACGCCGCCTACGCCTTGGTCCTCGTCACCGGCCTACGCAAGGGAGAGGCGCTCGGGCTCACCTGGGCTGACGTCGACCTCGACGCCGGAGAGCTGACCGTCGGCCGCCAACTGCAACGCGTGCGCGGGCAGCTCCTGCACCGCGACACCAAGACTCAGGCGTCCGACGCCACCCTCCCTCTGCCCGACATCTGTCTGACAGCGCTCAAGCTGCGGTGTGAACAACGCGACGAGGCGCGAGCAGCCGCCGGCAAGGCATGGCACGACACCGACCTCGTATTCGCCACCCGCTATGGCACGCCCATCGAACCGCGCAACTTGCAACGCTCCTGGCAGGCCAGGTGCGAAAAGGCGAAGGTCACGCCGATCACCGTCCACGACGCGCGGCGTACCTGCGCCACACTCCTCGCCGACCTCGACGTCCACCCCAGGGTCGCCATGCAGGTCCTCCGCCACGCCCGCTTCTCCGTGACGATGGAGATCTACACGCACGTATCGTCCAAGGCCACGCGCGAAGCGCTCAAGCGCCTCGGGGATGTCCTCGACGGGTGATGCTGCCAACCGTTCGCTACGGTCAGGTCGCGCTGTGAGGCTGTCCGGCGCACCAGGTCGCGAGAGCTTCCTCTGTATAGGGGAGATTGCACTCTCCGATGGCTCGCGGCATCATCGCGCCCTGCCTCAGCAGACTGGCACCAATGACGACCCGAACAACCTCCTGCTGCAAAGGTGAGAGATCATCGAATGCGGTGCCGTCCCGAAGCGGACCGCCGGGAAAGGCCAGGCCGAGCAATAGCCGCAGTGCCAGGAAGTCATGCCGGTGCGGGTCTGGAACCCGCATCCGCTCCAGCAGCAGTCCAGCGAGCTGTGGCACCGAGTTCGCGGTGAGACCGCCGAGGGCCGAGGCGACGGCATTGGCCATCGCGCCGGCCTGCGACTCCCAATCCTGAACCGGCTCCATCAGGCAGTCGCTGAGTTCGGCCAGAAGCGCCGTGTCGGGTGCCGGGAGGATCCGCACCAGTCCGATCAGCGCCGCCCGGTGGAGAAGCCGGTCGGAGTTGCCACGCCATTGGCGTACCGCATCCACGATGGCGCCGTCGGAGGGTTGGCCGGCGAGTCCGGCCGCGATGCACATCTCCGTGGCTACGGCAGGGTCCGTCTCTACTGAAAGCCGTTGGGCCAGAACGGGTGACATGGTTGCCCACTCCTGCGGGAAGGCGGCGAGCAGGTACGCCATCCCGAGACGAAGGTGCGGGTCGGGATCCTGTAGGACCTGCAGGTACGTGGGGACACCAGCCCGCACCGCCTCATACGCTGCGGCGTGGCACGCATTGGTGACCGAGGGCTGGTACCCCCCATGCCTGCGCCACTCCGGCGACCTGGACAACCACCAGTCCGAGCGCTGCGATGCGAGTTCGCCCAGAGTCGCAACGTCGGACGCCGGCCTCGGCGATTCGTACAGCTCGACGCAATCCAGAATCGTCCGCAGGAGGCGGTAGGCCACCAGCCGATCCGATGCCTCCTCGTCGGCAAGCAGATCGATCAGATACGGCACTGCGGCGGCAGCCGGCTCCTCCACCAAGCCTTGATGCTGGAGATGGTCTTCGAGCTGCTCCTCCGCCTCGCCCCGCGCGGCCGGGTCGTGAAATCGAAGCGTCTGCAACAGCCTTGGCACGTCCGTGGCCGGTCCGTACGGACCTTGCAGCGATTCCCAGTCGACGGCGCGCAGGTAGTCATTCACGGCCGGCAAAGTAGCATCGCGGACTGACGCCCGGGATCGATCACCGTCAGCCGTGTCAACCCGCGTGCCCGCGACCGGTTGGGTCGCCACTCCCCGCTGACCGTTGCTGTACTTAGCTGCTGTACGACAGCAGAAAGGCCACCTCCCGAAGCCGGGAAGTGGCCTTTGACCTGCGTGGGCGATACTGGGATCGAACCAGTGACCTCTTCGGTGTGAATGTCGACTTCGCCTGCGGTCGTGCTTCAGCCGATGCCGTCCGGTCTCGTCGCGGGTGTCACGGCCACCGTCGGAGGTCACCCATTGCTATATGACGCCAAGCCTCTTGCTGACTTATTGCTGACGCAGCGGTCCGGGCCGTTCCGGGCTTCGGCCGTTCCAGCCCGATCCGGCGGTCCACGAGCTTCGAGAGGAACCTGGCAAGAACCCGATCTTGCCTCGCGGAACTCGCTGCCCCACGTCAGCCTCGTGGCCGCCCGCGCGTTAGGAGCGCTCCCCTCTCGACCACGTCAAGCTCTCTGGCCTTGCCCTGGGCCTGCTGGCCTACCGTGCCGCTTGGCGCTCGTCCTGCGCTTGGTTGGCGTCGCGCTGGCTCGGCTCTCGGCTGGGGTCTTCGTCCCGAGGCACGTGAGGCGCACCGCCTGCCAACCGCTGCCAACCGGCGCCGTTGAGGCTGGCCGCCGCATCGTCCGCCCTCACGTTGTACAAGCTGATGACGGTCACGTCGATGCCTTCTCCCTGCTTCGATCACCTGCGGCGGACCCAGAAGAACGGCAGCGGCTGACGACAGAAGTCGCGGAACTCGGCGACAACCTGGAAGCCCAAGATCAGAGAACAACCGGCCGGGCCCACCCGCATGCTGTGGCCGCACCCGTCCAAGATCCAAGTCAACGAGGCCCTCGATGACAAAGATCGGCCAACCAACGGTTGGGTATCCCGATATGTCTACGTGGACATATCGCAACACCAATCATCTATACCGCGCGCGCCCTCCTCCGTCTATTATGGTTAGATGCCTGAGCCGAAGACTGCAGACGAACTCGCCGAGATGTATCCCGGAGAAGATTTCAGAGAATCCCTTGCAGATCTGCTCGACGTTCAACTGATCCTGGTTGAATGCAAAATTCGCCGGACCTACCGGGTCTCAAAGGAGATGCATGAAACGCTGCACTTGACTGAGACTGGCGAGCAGATGGCGCAGGCTTTTCGGAGCAAGGGGGTTAGATACCCCGAGTCTCGCTTCATGTGCCTCCTTAACATGCTCAGCAATGAACTGCTTGTTGATCCGGTCCAGACCGATACGCAAGCACTGATAGAGATTGTCAGCGAGCAAATCAGAGACACAACAATCAGGTTTCCCTTCACGTACGGCCGGCTGCTCTATGACAGACTTCTAAGTTTCCCCTTCGGAGAGAGTCGAACGCTGCTAAGTAGCAAGGAGACCTTTGAAGTTCTGGAGGGAACGCCGCAGGGCGTATTTCAAGTTGGTCGGTTGGTAACGGGACCCTTCGGGCTTCTTCAGACACCCCATCGGCGGTCCATTGCTCCAGTCGACGAAATACCGTTCCACTGCTCGGACATTAAGTGCAACGTTGAACACACGCGGACGTTCTCCACGGACGAGAATGCACCGATAAATGAGGCGCGCGACCAAGCGGAGAAGATCCTCCTGAAAGAGGGTCAAGCCAGTGATTGGAATGGCTATTTGCGGCGCTTCAATATCACCGCTTCGTCAGGGCCCTGGAATGACCTAAAGGGCGATCCAGTCGCGTACCTGCTGGGCGATGCGCTAACCCTAGACGAAATGAGAGCCCTCACGGCCTGGCTCCTAGACAAGACGAAGAATCAGGTGCGGGAGGTCGCCGCGAGGGTAGGGATTCGTCCCGGTCCTGCCCCGACTATGGTCTCTGCGCTTGGTCCTGCCCAACTTTTGCATCTAATGCTGATGGCTTCGGATCAGGCCATCGCCAATGGCTTGGATACGCTTGTTGGCGATGGAACAATTCTCGTTCCCCTAGGTCAGGTTCGGAAACCAGTAATAAATGCGACGGCCGGCTCAGGCTGGTATGACCTTCAGCCCGAGCTTGGTCGGTTTGGTGTTCGCTTGTCATCGTCTGAGTTCTCTCTCGCACCACTGAGATTGCGACGATTGGTTAGCCAAATGTATCGGCTTGACCAAGAGAGCGACCGAGATGAGCTGGAGTGGCAGCTAAGAGGTGAAGAAGCCCCAACCGTTGAAGCGAGGATAGAACAATATCTACAGCGGCGCAGTCCCAGAGAGGCGGTAAAGTCACTTCTCCTGGCACGGAAAAGCAACTTCATTGTTGCCGCATCGAAGCTTGCACTTCCTGAGCAAGTTCTAGTCAGCGATGAGGACCGGGTGAATGCCGTTCTCTGGAAGCTAGGGTTTCCTGTGGAGGACTTGCTTGACCCGCATCGAGACTTCTGGACTCTCCATGAAAAGATGGGTCAGGTGACCCGGCAGAGCCCGATCAATCCAAGCGCTACTGATGCTGAAAACATTCGGCGATATGCAGCTAGCTTCTTCGTCAAGCTTGAAGACCTCCTCAAAGATGCCTTGTTGTACACGACATGGGCCCTTACCCACGACCACTTCGCGAGTACCAGACCCTTCGTATACCGGCCCGGAGTGGGTGAACAGCTCGGCCCTAGCGAGGCTGAGGCGCTCGAACGTCTCAGGTCCGCCGGGGCTGAATCAGGGGGCGAGGAGAAGGAACACGATCTTTCCTTCGAGGGGAAGCTCACTCTCTACACGGTCTCGCGCGGTTTTCAAATCCTGGCCGACCTGCTCGCTTCGGCCGAAGCGAAGGCGAAAGAATACCTCCGGCCAGCAACAGACTTGCCACGGTGGCTGAAGCAGCAGGATCTTCAGGAATTCGTCTTCCTTCACACCATTCCATTCCTTGATTTGCTGCCAGAAAGTCGCCAAGTAATCGTCAGGCAGTTGCGGAACATCAGCAGGGTCCTTGTCAGCGCGGAAGTCAGTGACGCGCGAAATGACTGGTTCCATGCTCGGCGGAGCCCAGTCGACATTGAAAGACTCCGCCGAAGTCTGGAGGCAGTCAGGGATGCCGTGCTACTCATTCAGGACGGCGGCTATAGTCGACAAGTTTACCGCCGCGTTCGCAACGAGACGGACGAGGCGAATAGGGCGACCTATGTTTTGGCGGACGCTACCGGACAGGAGATTGTGTTCTTTAGGCCCTCCCGCTTCGCGTGGATCGGCCTGCCCTCTCTGCACTCGTCTCAACACGTCATGCTGTCGGCTCGCTTTGCTGAGCCCACGGAAGTTCTGAGATTCAAGTACGAAATTGAGTCGCCCTACACCAAAATGTGGCAAGACTATCCGGTTCGCCTGCCGTCGGCGGCGGCCGTCGCTGCTTCAATCCGGCCGAACATGCCGAGTCAGCGCCGGGACCTTGGACATGTCAGCACGTGAGTTCGTTTGATTTAAGCTCAGCGGCACAAGCCACTTGAGGTTCCATCCCGTCTGCCGCCGACCCACACACCGTGGAGCGGGCCAGGGCCAGGGGGACAAGGTGGAGCGCCCTACCGGACGTACGACCTTGTCGCCCTGGCCCTGGTCTGCTCGGCTTGCCTGGGTCGGCGGCTGGTGGGATGGCATCCCACCCCCACCACCCACGACCGGAAGCCTTCGGCAACTCCATCCTGGAGTCGTCTGGCCCCCGCCGGAGGCAGTTCTAACCCCCAACCCCGGCCCACCCTCCGCCCCCTCCTCACCTTCACCTCTTCCCCCACCTCGGACCCGTGACCGGCCGACGGATTTCGTTCGGCAACTCACCCGACCGAACCGCAGACCGGGCCGCGGTGAGACGTCACGAGACGGGAAGAGACGGAAGGGAGACGTTGTCGTCCTGGTCCCGGTCATCTCCGGGACTCGTCACCGGGGCACTCTGCTGGCCAGGGGTGACGCGCGGGGCGGGGCGTGGGTTTCGGTCCGGCTGACTTTCCGCCCCGGCGCTGTGGCGCCGGGGCGGCGGCTCCGAAGGAGCCGCTTGCCGCGCCCCGGCCCGCGCCGCGCGGAGCGCCTTGATCTAGTACAGGCCAATTCGGCAACAGATCACAGGCAGCTCCGAGCCGACCGCGGCCAGCACGACAACAACCTGCCGCCCGACAACTTCCGTCCGCAGCGACCACGCAAGCCTGGCACCGCATCGGCGCACGCTCGGCACAAGGTGGCTGACCGATCCGCAAGCCCGATACGGCGTCCTTCCATTGCCCGGGCGCGTCTTTGGCCTGCGCGCTCTACGCCGCTTCGACCGCCGACTCCAACCTCTCCCCCGGCCCTCGCCCTTACTGGGACCAGGGCTTACCGGTGCCCTTGTACTGCGACACGGGGATGGGAGACACGCCGTCGCGCATCTTGGCGCGGTAGAGGATGCCGTACACGTGGTCGATCTCGTGCTGAACCAACCGGGCGACTCCCCCGGTGAAGGCGGTGATCCGAGTGGTGCCGTCGATGTCCTGGTGCTCGACCTCGATGCCGTGGGGCCTGGGCACCATTCCTCGGACGTCGAAGAAGCTCAGGCATCCCTCGTACTGCTCGTCCGTGTCGGCGGTCTCTGCGATCACCCTGGCGTTGAGCAGCGTGATGATCTGACCGTCGGGGGTCCGCACGAGACTGGCGTTTCGGCTGATGCCAATCTGCGGCGCAGCGATGCCCATGCCCTTGGCGAACTCGTGCACCTGCGCGGCCTGCTCCATCATTGTGGACAACTGCGCGATGACCCGCCGGGCATCCTCCGACTCGGCGGGTAGGTCGAAACGGCGGGCCTCGGTGGTGAGGATGGGGTCGCCCTCCTGCACGATCCCGACCCGCTGCATCTGATCGCTCGGAGTGAGCGTGTCCACCTGGTCCTCCTTCGCGGTTGCTGCCTTGAAACGCCACGCAATGCGGAACCGCGTGTGCAGAGGCGGCTCGGTCGTTGCCCAGGTGAACGTGACGTTCTCCCCGTCGCTCTCCCTCGTGATCGGCGTACGGAAGGCGGACGGCTCAGCGGTCATCGACGTTTCCGTACCCCACACGACAGGGTCGAGGGCTGCCGGAAGGGTCAGAGACAGGCTCAGCCGTCGAGTGGGCAGTCGGATGGCGCGCTGCCACCACGGGCCCCACTTGTGCGCCGAGACGGTGTAGACGTACTCGATCCATCGTTCCTCGCCCGGATACAGGGGGAAGCGACCGTCCTGGTTCTCGAACTGCAACCAGACCTCTTTGAAGGCGTCCCGATCATGCATGATCGTCCAGGCCATCGACTCGCCGGCGCACCGCGCGGTCAGGTTGACCTCCGCCCAGGTGAGCGGGTCGTTTCGGTACAGGTGGTTCGACCGCTCTGGGTCCCCGGGATGGCGATCAACAGCGATGCGTACCAGGTACCGGGTGACCGGCTCGCTGCCGACGTTGCGCAGCAACCGCCTCACTCGTGTGCGATACACGCCGTCAGCCAGGGTGAGTTCGGCGTGCTCGTGCTCCACGACCAAGGCGGTGCCCGGCGCAGTCTGGGGATCGGGCACAACCGCCTCGGGTCGGCGCTGGGTGGGCGTCGGGTGAGCCTGCGTCGTGGCGTGTAGCTCGCGCCAGCGTCGGATGAGCGCCTGCCCCGCCTTCAATCCCCGGTCGGCGCTCTCCGCGAAGTCCCGGCTCGGAACGATAGTGCCGCTCTCGACTTTGCTGACGTACGACGGGGTGTAGCCGACCAGTCCCGCGAGAGCCTTCTGCGAATAGCCGGCGACCTCGCGCCAGTGGCGCAGTTCCGCGACGAACGCGGCGTGCTCCTCCGACAGCTGCTCCCGGTCCTGATTCACCGACGGTCCTCCGTAGCGCTGTGAATGGAATGAACGGCGGTTGATCGCTGGTCACCCTGTCGGCAACCGGTTCTCACCGGCTGTCATGGCTACATGCCAAAGACAGCAAGCGATGCTCAACGCTTGGTACGGCGAGAGCCCTCCAACGCAGCAACCCGGGCCTGTAGGTCCGCCAGGTCCGCGCTCTGCTTTTCGACAACGTCCGCAAGCTCAGCCAGGCGACTGGACACGTCTGGCGCCGACCGCCGCTGGTCCGCGACGAAGACTCCCCGCCCCTGCCAGGACTCAACCAGCCCCTCATCGCGGAGCAAGCCGATCGCATTGGTGACGGTCATCAGCGCGACCCCGTACTGCTTCGCCAGCTCCCGGCCGGACGGCAGCTTCGCGCCCGGCTCGTACTCGCCGTTCTGCACCGCGCGCCGCAGGTCATCCGCGATCTGCACGTACGGAGGCCGCGGGTCGTTCGGGTTCACCTGTCCCACGCGGACAGCTTACCCAGAGCGACCTAGAACTCCCGCAAGGTCGATCAATGGTTGAGCCTAGACTGATCTAGGTCGCCCTAGTACAGTCATCACCAGTTCAGACGGTCACCGCCGTCGAAGACACATCAACAACAGGAGGTAGCGATGGCCCTCAGGGGTGGTACGCGGTTCACGGTTCCGTTCGAGGCGGTGTTCCCGCACGGGTGCGTGTACGTGCCGGACTCGATCGCGGAGGCGCAGGACTTCAATGAGGCGACCCGGCAGCGGACGCCGTCGAAGGACAAGCTGACGGGTCAGCGGGTGTGGCAGTGCCGGGTAATGGACATGGACCCGGAGCTCGGATCGCGGTCGCGTGAGGTGTCGATCAAGATCCTGTCAGACGTGCAGCCGGTACCGCCGGTGGGTCCGTTCCAGCCGGTGGAGTTCGAGGGCTTGAACGTAACCCCGTACGTGGGCAGCAACGGCCGGCTGGCGTACTCGTTCCGGGCGTCCGGAATGGTCGCGCCGAAGACCCTGGCCGAGTCGCGGAAGGCGGCTGCCTGATCTCACGTGGTGCGCGGGGCGGCCCATGCCCTAGGAAGCCGGCCGCCCCGCTGCCCGATCCAAATCCTCTCGGCCTGGAAGGGCAGGTCCATCATGTCAACTGTTCTGGACTGGACGCGCGGTGGTGGTGCCGGCGAGTCCGTTCCCTGCGTGATCTGCGGGAAGCCGGCGATCTGCCGCAGTCCCGCCGGTAAGCCGGTGCACAAGGTCTGCGCCGAGGCGTGGACCGAGCAGCACTCCCGCAAGGCGGTGGCGTGATGCGCGCCCCGCGGGTGAACTTCCGCCGGTTCCAGGTCACCGCCCCTTGGCCGCTGGTCTGGACGTTCACCGCGGTGTTCCTGCTGGCTCGCCTCGCGGTTCTGGTGGCCCGGCTGAGTGTCGCTGCGGTGCGGCACTGGCGGGCCTGGCCTGTCGTCGCCCTGGTCCTGCTCGCCGTCGACGCCTACCGGGATCACGGCTGGTGGGCTCACCTCCTGGTCCTCATCGTCGCCGCTGTCTCGGGCGGTGTCTGGTGGTGGCGGGGACGCGAGTCGTTCCACCGCCTGGTCGTCCTGCGCGCCGTCTCCTGCTGGCGACGGCTGTGGGTGTATCGACGTCAGTGGCACGAGGTCATGAGCCTGTGCGGGCTGGTGAAGAAGTACGACGGCGGGGAGAAGGTCCCCACGCTGCTGTCGGTGCGCTGTACCTACGCCACCGACGAGCTGGTCCTTCGGATGCCTCGCGGGCAGAACCCAGAGGTCTATCACAAGGCCGCGCGGGACCTGGCCTACTCGTTCGGCACCCGCCACTGCCGCGTCTTCTCTGGTCGCCGCCAGGCACCCCCGTTGCGCTCGGGTCGCCTCGCGTGGCTGCTGCGACTGGTCGACCGGGTCCGCTTCCGTGACCGCCCGCGTCACGTCTGGCTGGTGTTCATTCGCCGCGACCCGCTGACCCGGATCGTCGCTCCGCTGCCTGTGCCGACCCGGCCGGACTTCGCCGCACTGCCGCTGGGGCTGCGGGAGGACTTGGCCGTGTACTGCCTGCGCCTCCTGGCTACTCACGTGCTGATCGGTGGGGCCACGCGGATGGGCAAGGGCTCGGTGATCTGGTCGCTCATCCGCTCCCTCGCCGCCGGCATCCGCTCCGGCCTGGTGCGGGTCTGGGCCATCGACCCCAAGGGCGGCATGGAACTGGCCATCGGCCGGTCGCTGTTTTCCCGCTACGTCGATGACGACTGGTCGCGCATGGCTGACCTCCTGGACGATGCCGTCGCCCGGATGCGGGCCCGTCAGCAGATCCTGCGAGGCAAGGCCCGAGTGCACACGCCAACGGTGGATGAGCCGCTGATCGTCGTCGTCATCGACGAGATCGCCGCCCTGCTGGCCTACCTGCCCGACAACGAGATCCGCAATCGCATCGCACAGTCCCTCGGGCTGCTGCTGTCCCAGGGTGCCGGGCTCGGCGTCCTGGTGGTCGCCGCCACCCAGGACCCCCGCAAGGAAGTCGTCTCCGTCCGCGACCTGTTCCCCACCCGCATCGCCCTCGGCCTGACCGAACGGGGCCACGTCGACCTGCTCCTCGGTGACGGCGCCCGCGACCGGGGAGCACTGGCCGATCAGATCCCCTTGTCGGGCAAGGGCGTCGCCTACGTCCTGTTGGACGGGCAGCCCGAGCCGGCGCGGGTGCGCTTCTCCTTCATCTCCGACGACCTGATTCGCGAGATGGCCGCGACGTTCCCCGCCCCGGCCGACACGCAGCCCGAACCGGTCGTGGTGCCGGCTCAACACAAGCCCGCCCGGACCAGCGGCGACGGCCGGCACACCTACCGACCCACCCCGTCGAAGCGCGCCGCGCCGTTGCTGCCGCCGTCGCTGCTCAACGCCCTGAACCTCGACACCACCCCGGACGGAGGTGACCCCCGATGACCGCCCACGAGCTGCCCGAGTCGGCCCCGGTCCCGATGCCCTACGCCGACCAGCCCGACGACACCCCCGAACCCCGCCAGTTCTACCGGCTGCGCGCCCCGCACGTCGACAAGGCATCCGTCCCGGTCACCGTCCGGGTCACCCCCGACGCCGACCTCTACGTCGCCGTCGGCGCGGGCCGCCGCCGCATGTACCTCACGCCCTCGGAGGCGTGGGCGCTGTGGCGCTGCCTCTCCGAAGCCGTCGCCTCCACCGGTGAGCCGCCGGAGTGGATTCGCGTGCACATCACTCCCACCACCCGCTGACGCTGCCCCGACCCGCAACGAGGAGTCCCGTGATGGCTGCCCGTCGACTCACCCTGCGCCCGATCCGCCGCATCTGCCTCGACCTTGACCACACCGACCCCGACCAGACCTGCCCCTACTGCGCCCCCGACGCCAACGTCGACGCCATCCTCGACGCCGCCCTCATCCGCCACGCCCAGCTCGCCGCCGACGACGCCGAGATGTGGGGGTGGGCCGCATGAGCCGCCTCCGCAACGGTGACCGATGGGAGGCGGTCGCCCTGGTCGTCATCCTCCTGGCCGTCGGCGGGATGGCCGGTGCCGCGTCGTTCACCCACGTCAAGGACTGGACGATGGTCCACGCCCCGGCCGGGACCGGGGAGTGGTTCGGCTGGTCCAACGCGGTCATCTCTGAACTGACCCCCGCCGCGGCACTGTTGGTGATTCGGCGCCGCCGCCGCCGTGACCCGCATGCCCCGGTGCTCTACCCGCTGTCGATCCTCGTCGCGGCGGTGGCGCTGTCGCTGGCCGCCCAGATCGCGGTAGCCAACGACAGCTTTTCCTCCCGGCTGCTGTCCTCGGTGCCCGCGCTGGCGTTCCTAGCCCTCTCCAAGCTCGTCCTCACCGGCGGCCCCGCCCCGGTAAAGCCAGCCCCGGCCCCGGTCGCTGAGCCCGTCGACCTGGACCCGGCCGACCTGCCCACCGATCCGGCCCCGGTCCAGGCCCCGCCCGCCACGGTCTACATCCCCCCGACCCTGGCACCGGTCTCGACGCCGGCTCCGGTGCGCTCGGCGCTCATCTCGTCCGCCGTTCAGACCCCCCGCAATGGTCAGGTTCTCGCCTCGGAGGTGATCCGATGACCCGCACCAAGCTCGCCCGCCAAACCCCCAGCCGCCACCGCTTGAACGTCCTGGCCCGCCGGGTCGTCGGCACCCCCGCCGAGGTCGCCGCGACCGTCGCCCTGGTCCGCGACTCCGGCCGACTGCTGTCGATGACCCACCCTCGCCAGATCCCCGGCACCGACCGCGTGACGGTCACCGTCCGGTTCCTCGACACCTCCGCCCCGGCCCCGGCTCCGGTACGGCGGCTCCGTCGCGGCCACGTCATCGCCGTCGCCACCGTTCCGGCCGTAGTTGCTGTAGCCGCGGTGGGCTACCTCGCCGTGCAACTGGTCGACGCGGTCCGCTCGGCCGCCCCGCTCATCGCCGGGGTGGTCCTGGTCCTCGTCGTCCTCGCCCTGCTGCTTCGAGGCAAGGGCGGGTGCACGGGGCTGCACTGCTCGGGCTGCAACCACTGACCGCCGCCATGCCAACCGGTCGGCCCGCCTACTGCGCCCGATGCCGTGGGTGGGCCACCGCCCTCATCGAAGCCGGCCGTCCCGGCACCGGCCGCTACCGCGCCGAGGTCGCCTGTCCACGACATGAAGCCGCGGCGCACCGCTGGGCCAGCCGCGTCGGCCCGTCCCGCTCCACCCCGCTCGCCCCGACCCAACCCGCGCTGTTCGACCTTCCGGAGGTGACCCGTTGACCGCACCCACCTTGCCCGGCCTCACCCCCGACACCGCCCCGCCCGTCGTCGTCCCGGGCACCGTCGATGCGCCGGCGGCTGGCTCTCGCGCTGCCCGCATGGCGCTGCCCATGTCCCGCCAGGTGCTGAAGGAGATGGCCGCCGAGTACGGCGTCTGCCTGCGCCCGGTCACCCTGCGCCGCACCGACCTGCACACCGGCCAGACCGAGGTCATCGACCTGCCCTGCGGGTCGACCCGGGAAGACAAATGCCCGCCCTGCGCCCAGCGTGCTCGGCGGCTTCGGCAGACGCAGATCCGCGAGGGCTGGCACCGCACCGACGAACCCGCCCCCGGCCCCAACCCGGCCACCGACGCGCAACGAGAGCTGATCCTGCTACGGGCGCACCTGGAATTCGCCCGCGACGACGCCCAACGCGCCGCCCAGTTCGACCAGCTCCCCGCCATCGACCAAGCCATCACCGAAGTCGAAGAAGCCATCGCCGCCGAGGGCCTGCGCGGTCAGGTCGCCCCACCCCATGACTACGGGGAGGAAGGCGAGCACGGCGGGCGCCGCAAGCGGTCCACCCGCCGCCGCCAGGACGCCCCGGACCTGCCCCGCAAGAAAGTCGAGCCGCGCACCCTCGGGAAGGTCTACACCGCGCCGGACGGCACCGAGCACCGGCCGTCCATGTGGCTGTCGCTCACCCTCGACTCCTACGGCCGGGTCCTGCCCGACGGCACCCCCGTCGACCCCGACACCTACGACTACCGCCGGGCCGCCTGGGACGCGGTGCACTTCGCCCGGCTGCTCGACCGGTTCTGGCAGAACCTGCGCCGCTGCGTCGGCTGGAACGTCCAGTACGCCGGCTGCGTCGAGCCCCAACGCCGCCTCGCCCCACACGCACACTTCGCCATCCGCGGCACCATCCCCCGAGCAGTGCTGCGCCAGGTCGCCGCCGCCACCTACCACCAAGTCTGGTGGCCCCCCGCCGACGAACCCGTCTACACCCTCGACCGGCCCCCGGTCTGGGACGGCGACCGCGCCGAGTGGGTCGACCCCGACACCCGCGAACCGCTGACTTCGTGGCCTGACGCCCTGGACCTCATCGACACCGACCCCGACGCGCAGCCCGCGCACGTCGTCCGCTTCGGCACCCAGGTCCACGCCGAAGGCGTCACCCCCGGCACCGTCCACGCCAACCGGACCATCGGCTACATCACGAAGTACATCACCAAGAGCGCGGCCGACTGCCACAAGACGGAGACCGACCGGCAGCGCGACCACCTCGACCGGCTCTGGCAACAGCTCCGGGTCACGCCGTGCAACGAGCGGTGCGCCAACTGGTTGCTCTACGGCGTCCAGCCGAAGAAGGCCCACGGGCGCCTGCAAGCAGGGCGCTGCAAGGGCAAGGTCCACCAACGCGCCACCCTCGGCATCGGCGGCCGACGCATCCTCGTCTCCCGCGACTGGTCCGGCAAAACCCTCGCCGACCACCGCGCCGACGCCCGCGCCTGGGTCCGCAACCTCCTCGGCGTCACCACCGGCGCCGACGACACCGACCCCGTCGACCAGGACGCCGCGCCCACCTACGCCTGGGAACTCGCGCGCCCAGACGACCCCGACATCCCACCCCTGCAACACCGACTCCTACGGGCGCTGTCCCAACGCGCCCAGTGGAAGGCCGCGATCCTCGCCGCGAGAGACCGCGCTGCCACCACCGTCCACAGCACCGTCGACCGCCCCACGTCCTGACCGGAGGAACCATGGAACGCGCCACCATCCCCACCGCCACTCGCCCGCCCACCGGTCCCGACCTGTCCGGCCGGCTCCTGCGCAGCGGCGACAGCCGGGCCGTCTACTCCGTCCGCGAGGTCGCCCGGCTGCTCTCCCTCTCTCTGGGCAGTACCTACGCCCTGGTCCGCGAGGGCGAGATACCCGCCCGCAAGCTCGGCGGACGGTGGGTCATCCCCAAGAAGCGATTTCACGACTGGCTCAATGAGGCCACCGACCAGGCCGACGGCCCGGAGAGCTGGGCCTGATGGGACACATCGTCAAGACGCCTGCGGGCACCTTCCGCGCCAACTGGCGTGACGCGAGCGGCCGGCAGAAGGCCAAGACCTTCCCGACTCGACGGCAGGCGGCGGCCTTCCTGGCCGAGACGGAAACCGCCATCGCCCGTGGCGGGTACGTCGACCCGCACGCCGGCCGCCTGCTGTTCGGGAAGTACGCGGAACGGTGGCGCGAGTCCCGCAACGACGAGCTGACCACAAGGGCGCGGGACGCCTCGATCCTGCGAACCCACGTCCTGCCGCGCTGGTCGGACGTGCCCCTGTCCCGCATCGATCACCTCGCCGTTCAGCACTGGGTGACGGACCTCGGCACCCGCCGATCCCCTGCCACCGTGGCCGAGTGCTACCGGCTGCTGTCAGCCGTCCTCCGCGCCGCGGTTCGTGATCGGCTCATCGGCGCCGATCCGTGCGAGGGCGTCAAGGTGCCGTCACGGCGGAAGAAGGACACCGACGGGCACGTGCTGACCCGCGCGGATTTGGTTGCTCGGCTCCTGCCAGCCGTCCCCGACCGATATCGGGCGCTGGTCGCCCTGGCCGGCGGCACCGGGCTGCGGTGGGGTGAGTGCACCGGGCTCCGCTGGGAGTCGCTCGACCTGGCCGCGAAGACGGTCGAGGTGGTCCGGGTCGCCGTCGAGGTGGCCGGCACAGTGACGATCAAGCCGTATCCGAAGTCGCGGGCTGGCCGGCGTACCGTCCCGGTGGCGGACTTCGCCGTCGACCTGCTGGCCGCTTATCATGAGGCGTTCCCGCCCGGTCCTCGCGGTGAGGTGTTCACCAACTCGTCCGCTGGTCCGCTGCGTCGAACCCTGTTCCGGGCTCGCGTCTGGCGGCCATCGCTCGTCCGCGCCGGGCTGCTCGGAGACGTGAGCCGCCTGGGCCACTTCAAGTGGCGCGCAGCCTGGGTCGATCTGGAAGGCGTCAAGCGCACCGCGGAGTTCACCACCGAACGGGACGCGGTCGCGCACGTGGCGAAGAAGGCGCCGGGCGGACTTCGCTTCCATGACCTGCGGCACTCGTACGCGACGGAGCTGGTGTCGCGCGGAGTCCCGGTCAACGACGTCCAGGCGGTGATGGGCCACGAGAAGCCGTCAACGACTTTGAACCTTTACACCCATCGGTCGGACGGGCGGGATCAACGCATCCGCGACGCGTTCGCTGACGATCCGCTGACGCCCAACGACAACTGACGATGGAATCAGCAAGAGCCACCCTCTTCCGAGGGTGGCTCTTCTGCGTTACTTCAATGGTGGGCGATACTGGGATCGAACCAGTGACCTCTTCGGTGTGAACGAAGCGCTCTCCCGCTGAGCTAATCGCCCTCAGCGCCGATGACTCTACCTGATCGTGTGAGCGGACCGGAAATCCGGGTCCCGCGCGCCGCACCCCGGCCCGCCCGCTCCCCGCACCCCGGTGCCGCAACCCCGGTCAGTGCGTGGCGAGGTAGTGCAGCAGCCGGGCCACCAGGTCGATGCCGAGGCTGTACTTGAGCGAGAGCCACACCACCGTGGCGACGAAGATCAGGCCGACGGATCCGAGGGCGACGCGTACCGGCAGGGACCGGGAGGTGGCCCAGCGGGTCCAGGCATGGACGTGCCGTCGGGTGAAGGCGAGCAGCCGGCGGGCCCAGTGGAACTCGACGGCCCAGATGGCGAGGCCGCCGATCACGATCAGCCAGCCGGGGCCGGGCAGCGGGATCAGGGCGAGGCCGACGGTGACCACCAGCGCCCCGGCGATCGCGATGAAGATCTTGAGTGCGACCCGGCCGGTGGGGTTGGCGCGGATCAGGTCGAGACTGGTCCGGACCCGCTGCCGGAAGCCGGTCGGCGGGCGATCAGCAAGGGCGGTGCCGGCGCCACCGGAACCACGGGTGGGACGGCCGGCGCCACCGGCCCGGACGGGGCGCGAGGCGGCGCCGCGGGCAGGCGCGCGACCTCGACCGGAGCGGCCGCCGGCGGCAGGCCGGCCGGTCCCGTCGTGCTGATCCTTCGGCACCGCGTTCCCCCGCCTTTCGGCTGCTCGGACCCCTACTTTCGGTGAGTCGGTCGCGGTCGCCGCATCCATTGAGGATCGGTTCGTGACCATTTCACCCCCCAGTGTCGCCCCGGCCCGTCACTTGCGCAGACCACTGGACGTTACCGGAGTAAGTCGACGACTGAGCCACCCGACGCCGGGCGGGATCACGCACTGGGCAGACCGGAAATCGTACAAGAAGTTTCACATTCTGGCGGCGCTTCCGAGGCACTTCCCACCACTGGGTGAAGTCAGCGTATGGCGGAGCGTAGCCAGGAGTAGCACCTGAGTATGGGAAAAGCGGGACACGCGCGTTCCGCAGCGGTGCCGGGGGGAGAACGTCCATGAGTGTCATCCGACCGACGACCGTAGAGGTCGAGACGTCGCTAAGGCTCGTCGCACCTGACGCCACCGCCTTGCCGGTGCGTGCCAGTCTGCGTTACGACCCTGCTGACCCGTATGCGGTCCATGTCCTGTTCCACGCCGAATCCGCCGGTGGCGAGGCCGTCAGTTGGTCCTTCGCCCGCGAACTGCTGGTGACCGGTCTCGACGAACCGGCCGGCATCGGCGACGTCCGGGTCTGGCCCTGGGCCACCCCGCGCGGCGACTTCGTCGCGCTGGCGCTGTCGTCACCCGACGGCAACGCGCTCTTCGAGGTGCCACGCAGCGTGCTGGTGCGCTTCCTGCGGCGGACCTACGTCGTCGTCCCGCGCGGCCGTGAGGCCGAGCACCTCGACGTCGACACGGCGGTGAACCGGCTGCTCGCCGGCCGCTGACCCATCCGATCGGAGCCGCGTGGATCTGCCGAGTCCGCGCGGCTCCGGCTCACCCGCGACGGGTACGCCTCAGCCGTGCGTGGTGAGGCCGCCGTCGACGGGAATCACCGCGCCGGTCAGGTACGCCCCGGCGCGCGACGACAGGTAGATCGCCGTGCCCGCCATGTCCTCCGGGCGGCCGATCCGGCCCAGCGGCACCTGCTGTTCGATCGCCGAACGGGACGCCGGGTTCTGCAGGGCGAACGCCATCATCTTGCTCTCGAACGGGCCCGGGGCGATCGCGTTGACCGTGATCTGCTCACCGGCCAGTTGGTGGGCCAGGCTGCGGGTCAGCATGTGCACCGCCGCCTTGGTGGCCGAGTAGGCGTACACCTCCATGAACGGCACCCGGATGCCGTCGACCGAGCCGATGTTGATCACCCGGGCCGGGTCGTCGGCGCTGGCCGCGGCGCGCAGCGCCGGCAGCAGCGCGGTGGTGAGCCGGAAGACCGCCTTGACGTTCACCGCCCAGAGCTTGTCGAACGCGCTCTCCGGGTACGCCTCCAGCGGCGCGCCCCAGGTCGCGCCCGCGTTGTTGACCAGCACGTCGAGCCGGTCGCCGGTGCGCTCCCGCACGGCTGCGGCGAGCCCCTCGGCCCCCGCGTCGTGGCTCAGGTCGGCCGGCACGCCCTCGCACCGCCCCTCGGCGGAGAGCTCCTTGGCCACCGCCTCGCAGACGTCGGCCTTGCGGGAGGAGACGATCACTCGGGCGCCGGCCTGCACGAAGCCCCGGGCGATCATCAGCCCGATCCCCCGCGTGCCGCCGGTGACCAGGACCGTCTTGTCGGCGACCGAGAACAGCTCCGTCATGCCCATCCCTCACGAGTCGGTGGACCTACCGATCGGTAACGTAACCGGGCCCCCGACCGGGGACAACCCCGCGTACGCGACACCGCGGTCCCGTCGCCGGGATGCGACTGCCTCCACCTCCGGTTACCGTCGCAGGTGATGGTCCCTTCCGGTCAGCTCTCCCCGGCAACCCGCCCCGACCTGCCCACCCCCGAGATCGACCTGCTCGACCTCGGTGACCTCGCCCGCGAGCCCGGGTGGCGCCGCCCGACCCTGCTCGACGCGGATCTGCTGATCCTGGTCACCGGCGGCCACGGCACGGCCGAGCTGGACTTCCGCCCGCTGCCCTGCCGGCCGGGCACGCTGCTGCGGGCCAGCCCCGGCCAGGTGCTGCGCTGCACCCCGCAGCTCGACGCGACGGTGGTGCGCTGGCGCGGCGAGACGCTGCGCGGCCTGGACGTCGACCCGGACGCCGTGCCGACCCACCACCAGCTCGCCGGCGAGGACGAGGACGCGGTGATCAACGAGGTCAGCCAGTTGGCGGTGGACAGTCGCCGGCACCGCGCCAACCCGGCCGCCCGGGCGCTGCTCCGCCACGAGCTGGCCGTGCTGCTGCTGCGCCTGGCGCTGCTCCCCACCGACCGCCCCGGCGGCGCCGACGGCGGGCCGCACCGGTCGGAGCTGGCCACCTTCCACCGGCTGTGCCGGGAGATCGAGCGCGGCTACCAGCACACCCGCCGGGTCGAGGACTACGCCGCTCAGCTGGGCTGCTCCGTGCGTACCCTGACCCGGGCCTGCCTGGCGGTGACCGGGCGCAGCGCCAAGCAGGTGGTGGACGAGCGGGTCGCGCTCCAGGCCAGCCGGCTGCTGGCCGCCACCGACGAGCCGGTGGCCCGGATCGGTCGCCGGCTGGGCTTCCCCGAGCCGACCAACTTCGGCCGCTTCTTCACCCGCGAGGTCGGGGTGAGCCCGGGGGCGTTCCGGGCCGCGCGGGAGCAGCCGCTGCGACGGATCGTCCGGCAGCGTCGGCCCGCCGACCCGGCGGAGTGAGCCGGCCGGGCATGATGGCGGGGTGCAGATCTCCGCGCGCGGCGACTACGCGGTACGGGCGGCGCTGAGCCTCGCCACCGCGTACCCCTCGCTGCTGTCCACCCAGGCGATCGCCACCGAGCAGGACATGCCGCGCAAGTTCCTGGAGGCCGTCCTGGCCGACCTGCGCCGGGCCGGCATCGTGCGGGCCCAGCGCGGCGCGGAGGGCGGCTACACGCTGGCCCGGCCGCCCCGCGAGGTCACCGTCGGGGCGATCCTGCGCGCCGTGGAGGGCCCGCTGGCCGGGGTGCGCGGCCTGCGCCCCGAGGAGACCCGGTACGAGGGTTCGGCGGAGAACCTCCCCCGGCTCTGGGTGGCCGTGCGGGCCGCCGTCCGGCAGGTGCTCGACGAGGTCAGCCTCGCCGAGGTGGTCAGCGGCCGACTGCCCGCACACGTCCGAAAGCTGACCGCTCTGCCCGACGCCTGGGAGCCCCGCTGATGCCCACCCCCACCCTGCGCACCGACCGGCTGCTGCTGGAGCCCTACCGCCCGGCCGACGCCGACGACTTCGTCGCCCTGCTCAGCGACGCCGAGGTGGCCCGGTACATGGGCGACGGCCCGATGACCCCCGCCGACGCCGCCGCCCTGTTCGGCCGGGTGTTCACCACGGTCTACGCCGAGGACCTGTTCGACGTGTGGGCGGTGCGCCGCGACGGCCGGTACGTCGGACACGCCGAGATCAAGCGCACCGACCAGGTCGACGGCCACGAGGTGGTGTACGCCCTGGCGAAGCCGGCCTGGGGTGCCGGCCTCGGCACCGAGCTGGCCCGGGCCCTGGTCCGGTACGGCTTCGACACCCTCGACCTGACCCGGGTGCACGCCACCGTCGCCGAGGCCAACACGGCCTCCCTGGCGCTGCTGGCCAAGCTCGGCTTCGTCCACCAGCGGGACGTCACCGAGGACGACGGCAGCGTGACCCGGGTCCTCGCCGTCGACCGCGCGCCGGTGCCCGCCTGAGCCGGCGCCGGCGCGCGCCCTCGGAGTCACAGCGTCCGGATCACCTCCTCGGCGGCCAGCCGGGGCAGCCGGTCGTGCCAGGCGTCCGGGCCCGGGCGGCCGATGTTGACCAGCAGCAGCACCTCGTGCCGGCCGTCGGGGAAGAACTCGCGTCGCACGCCGGCGGCGTCGAAGCCGGCCATCGGCCCGGCGGCCAGCCCGGCGGCGCGCACCCCGAGCAGGAAGTAGCCGGCCTGGAGGGTGGCGTTGAACCGGGCCTGGGCGACCCGCTCCGCCCGGTCGGCCAGCCAGTCCTTCGCCGCCGGCCGGTGCGGGAACAGCTCCGGCAGCCGGTGGTGGAAGTCCACGTCCGCGGCGAGCACCGCGACCAGCGGGGCGGTGGCCGTCTTGGCCCGGTTGCCGGCGGACACGTGCGGCAGCAGCCGGGCGCGCGCCGGGGCGGAGCGCACCAGCAGCACCCGCAGCGGCTGCCCGTTGAGCGCGGTCGGACCGTACCGGACCAGGTCGTGGATGGCGGCGACCTGGGCGTCGGTGACCGGCTCGTCGGTGAACGTGTTCGCCGTGCGGGCCGCCCGGAAGAGCAGGTCCTGGGCCTCCCGGTCCAGCGCCAGCAGATCCGCCGCCACCGACGCCCGCGTCACGCCGCCACCGCCGTGGCGGTGCTGGTGTAGCCGCCCCGGTGGTAGACCAGCGGCTCGGCGTCGGCGCCGGCGGCCAGCGTCAGCGGCTCGGCGATGACGACGGTGTGGTCGCCGGCCGGCACCCGGTGCACGACCCGGCAGAGCAGCCGGCCCAGCACCCCGTCCAGCAGCGGCACCCCGAACGGCCCCGGCGTCCACCCCCGGTACGCGGCGAACCGGTCGATCCCGCTGGTGGCGAAGATGCGGGCGGCCTCTGACTGGTCGGCGGCGAGCAGGTGCACCGCGACGTGTTCGGCGCGGGCCAGCACCGGCCAGCTCGACGAGGCTACGCCGAGGCAGAACGAGACCAGGGGCGGGTCCAGCGAGACGGAGGTGAACGAGGTGGCGGTGAAGCCGGCCCGCAGCGGCGCCCCGATTCCGCCCAGGCAGGCCGGGTCGGTGCCCCGGGCGACGGCGGTGACCACGGTGACGGTGGACGCCTGCCGGCGCAGCAGCCCCCGGAACAGGTCCCGGTCCACCGGCAGCAGGTCGGCGCTCACTCCGCCACCTCAGCTCGCGACTGCGGGGCTCGCAACCCCGGCTCACTCCTCGCGCTCACGCCGTCACCAGCTCGCGGGTGGCGTACGAGCTGGCCGGGCGGGGCAGCCCATAGTGCTCGCGCAGCGTCCGACCGGTGTACTCGTGCCGGAACAGCCCCCGGGCCCGCAGCAGCGGCACCACGTGGTCGACGAAGTCGGCCAGCCCGCTGGGCAGCAGCGGCGGCATCACGTTGAAGCCGTCGGCGGCGCCCTCGGTGAACCACAGCTCGATCTGGTCGGCGATCTGCTCCGGGGTGCCGGCCACCACCCGGTGCCCGCGCCCGCCGCCGAGCCGGCCGATCAGCTGCCGCAGGGTGAGCTGCTCCCGCCGGGCCAGCTCGACGACGAGCTGGTAGCGGCTCTGGTGGGCCTGGACGCTGGTCACGTCGGGCAGGTCGGGCAGCGGCCCGTCCAGCGGGTACCCGCTGAGATCGATCCCGGTCATGCCGGAGAGTTGGGCGAGGGCGTGCTCGGGGACGATCAGCGCCTCCAGCTCGGCGGCGAGGGCCTGCGCCTCTGCCTCCGTACCGCCGATCACCGGGGCGATGCCGGGCAGCACCTTGACCAGGTCCGGGTCGCGGCCGGCGGCGGTGGTGGCCCGCTTGAGGGCGGCGTAGAAGGCCTGGCCGTCGGCGAGGGTCTGCTGGGCGGTGAAGACCGCCTCGGCGTACCGGGCGGCGAAGGCGATGCCGTCGGGAGATGAGCCGGCCTGCACCAGCAACGGCCGGCCCTGCGGCGGCCGGGGCGTGTTCAGCGGGCCGCGGACCTTGAACACCTCGCCGGCGTGGCCCACCTCGTGCACCCGGTCGGTGTCGGCGAAGACCCCGGCCGCGGCGTCCAGGACGAGGGCGTCGTCCTCCCAGCTGTCCCAGAGCTTGATCGCCACGTCGACGAACTCGGCGGCCCGCCGGTACCGGTCGGCGTGCGCGGGGTGCTCGTCGAGGTTGAAGTTCCACGCCTCGCGGGACTGCGCGGAGGTGACGATGTTCCAGCCGGCCCGGCCGCCGCTGAGGTGGTCCAGCGAGGCGAACTTGCGGGCGATGTTGAACGGCTCGTTGTAGGTGGTGGAGACGGTGGCGATCAGCCCGATGTGGTCGGTCGCGGTGGCCAGCGCGGCGAGCAGGGTGAGCGGTTCGAAGACGGCCTGGATGTTGTGCCGTACGGCCGGCCCGACGGCCAGCCCGTCGGCGAGGAAGACCGAGTCGAGGGTGCCGCGTTCGGCGATCCGGGCCAGCTCCTGGAAGTGCCGGACGTCGCCGACCCGGCTCGGGTCGGTGCGCGGGTGCCGCCAGGCCGCCTCGTGGTGGCCGACGCCCATCAGGAATGCGTTCAGGTGCAGGGTGCGGGACATGGCGTTTCCTCTCAGGCGGTGACGTCGACGCGCCAGGTGGAGAAGCGGCGTTCGACGGCGACGAGGAGCTGGTTGACGACGAGGCCGATGGCGGAGATGGTGATGATCCCGGCGTACATGTCCGGGATCGCGAAGTTGTACTGGGCGTAGTTGACGAGGTAGCCGAGCCCGGCCTTCGCGCCGACCATCTCGGCGGCGACCAGCACGAGGATCGAGTACGCCCCGGCCAGCCGGACGCCGGTGAAGACCGTCGGCACCGCCGCCGGCAGGATCACCTTCTGGAACAGCCGCAGGTGGTTGAGCCCCATCGAGCGGGCGGAGCGCACCAGCAGCGGGTCGACGCCCTTCACCCCGGCGATGGTGTTCAGCAGGATCGGCCAGGAGCAGGCGTAGAGCACCAGGGCGATCTTGGAGGTCTCCCCCAGGCCGAGGATCAGCACGAAGACCGGCAGCAGCGCCAGCGCGGCGGTGTTGCGGAACACCTCCAGCAGCGGGCTGAGCAGGTCGGCGAGCGGCCGGTACCAGCCGATCAGCAGCCCGAGCGGGATGGCGGTGAGCACGGCCAGCCCCAGCCCGGTCAGCGAGCGGGTGAGGCTGGCCCCGACGTGGTCGGCGAGCTGCCCGCTGGTCAGCAGCGCCCACCAGGCCACCAGCACCTCCGACAGCGGCGGCAGGAAGACCCGGTCGACCAGGCCGACCCGGGGCGCGGTCTCCCACAGGGCGGCGAGGGCGAGCAGCGCGGCGCTGCGGTGCAGCGCCCGCCCGCCGAGGCCGAGCAGCCGACCGGGCAGCGCGGGCCCGGCGACGGCCGGCGCCGCCGGGGGCGTGGCGGCGGGGACCGCCAGCCGGGTGGGTCGTTCGGCGATGTCAACCAACGCGGGCCTCCTCGGTTCGGGTCGCCGCCGGCGCCGCGCGGTCCGCGTCGGCATCGGCGACAGCGGGGGTACGACCACCGTCGGCTCCGGTGCCGGCGGGGCGGCCGGCCCCCGGGGCGCGGACGGCGGGGCGTTCGGCGGACTGCGCGGCTCGCACCTCGTCGCGCAGCAGCGTCCAGATCTCGTGTCGGTGGTGCCGGAAGGCGTCGGAGGAGCGGACGTCCTCGATGGCGCTCCGGTCACCGAGGCCGATCTCGATGACCTGCTTGATCCGCCCGGGGCGGGAGGTCATCACGGCGACCCGCTGGCCGAGGTAGACCGCCTCGTCGATGCCGTGGGTGATGAACACGATCGTCTTGCCGGTGCGCTGCCAGATCCGCACCAGCTCGTCCTGCAACGAGTCGCGGGTCTGCGCGTCCAGCGCGGCGAACGGCTCGTCCATCAGCAGGATGTCCGGGTCGTACGCGAGGCTGCGGGCGATCGCCACCCGCTGCTTCATCCCGCCGGACAGTTCGTGCGGGTAGCGCTCGGCGAACCCGCCGAGCCCGACCAGGTCCAGGTGGTGGGCGACCAGCTGGGCCCGCTCGGCGCGGGGCACGCCCTTGGCCTCCAGTCCGAACGCGACGTTGCCGGCGGCGGTACGCCAGGGCAGCAGCGCGTACTGCTGGAAGACGATGCCCCGGTCGAGGCCGGGCCCGGTGACCGGGCGGCCGTCGACCAGCACCTCCCCGGAGGTGGGTCTGGACAGCCCGCCGAGCAGGTCGAGCAGGGTGGACTTGCCGCAGCCGCTGGGGCCGACGACGACCAGGAACTCGCCGGGGCGTACCCCGAGGGTGAGCTGGTCCAGGGCGGTGACCGCGCCGGCGGACGCGCGCCGCCCGGCGCGGACGCCGAAGGTCTTGGTGACCCGGTCGAAGCGGACCTTGTCGTCGCTCACGCCGCACCCCCGCCGGAGGCGAACGAGTTGTACCTGTTGGTGTAGATGTCGCCGGGCTTCGGCTTGTCGCCCTTGAGTTCGCCGGTGTCGGCGAGCCAGTCGATCCAGGTGGTGAACTCCCGGTCGGTGATGACGCCGCCCTTGCCGGCGACGCCGCTGCTCTTCCAGTAGCGCACCAGCGCCGGGTCCTCGTTGCGGCCGCGCTTGGCGATGATCGCCTCCAGTCGGGCCACCACGGTCTCCCGGGGCTGGCTGCGGGCCCACTCGATGGCCCGGCCGACCCCGCTGACGAACGTCTTCACCGTGTCCGGGTTGCGCTTGAGGAAGTCGTCGCGGAAGACGTAGGAGCCGCCGCTGAACGCCCCGAGCAGTTCGTAGTCGGTGAAGATGGTGCGGACGCCGCCGTTGGCGACCGCCTTGTCGCGGATCACGCCGCCGAGCACCGCGACGTCGATCTGCCGCTGCCGTAGCGACTGCTCGGAGTTCACCGGCGGGATGGCGACCAGCTCGACCTGGGCGATCTCGGCGGGGCTGAGCCCGTTGCGGGCCAGCCAGATCTTCAGCACCGCCTCGGCGTGCGCGCCGAGGGTGTTCATGCCGACCTTCTTGCCGATCAGGTCGCGGGCGGTGCGGATCGGGCTGTCGTCGAGGACGTAGTAGCCCTGGAAGGTCTGCGCGTCCGAGCCGTAGTAGCTGACCACGGCGGTGATCGGGGCGTTGGCGGTGGCGAGCTTGACGATGGCGCCGTTGAACGCGCCGCCGAAGTCGCTCTGCCCGGTGGCGGTGGCCTGGATGTCCTGCGGGCCGCCGGTGACGTTGCCGATCCACTTCAGCTTCACGTCACCGAGGTAGCCGAGGTCGGCGGCGAGTTCGGGGAGGGTGACCAGGCCGACCGAGCCTTGGTAGCGCAGCTCCTTCGTCTGGCCGTGCGCCTCGGCGTCGCCGCCGCAGGCGGTGGCGCTGGTCAGGGCGAGCAGGGCCGCGACGGCGGCGAGGGTGCGACGGAACGATGACATGGACGTCTCCTGATCTGAGCACGAGGAGGACCGCGCCCGGTGGCGCGGGGGTACGCCGGCGCGCGGCGCCGGGCCGTCGTGGGCCGGGCCGTGCGGTGTGGCGGTGAAGGGATGGTGCGGACGGCGGTGGGCGTCAGCTCAACAGAGCGCGCTCGCGTGCCGGACCAGGTCGACGTGCACGCGAGCGGTGAGAAGAAGCTCGTCCCGCTGCGACATGAGCCCATGCTGCCGGCCCGCCACGAGCCCGGTCAACGCCCTTCCACAGCATGAGATGCGCGTCGCTGACTTTGTTGCATCCCTTGCTGATCTGCGTTTACCGCCCCGCAACACCTACCTGCTGAGTAGAGATTGCGATGACCATCCACAGCGGATTCACGGCGGTGTTTCGCAAATCGTCGGTTCGGGCATGTTCGGTGGCGTCAGAGCAGGGCAGGACAGGGAACGGCGAAGGGAGCCCACGATGGGTCTGATGTTCCGTAAGCGCAAGAAGTACGGGCCGATCATCCTGAACTTCACCGAGAACGGCTTCTCCTCGTGGAGCATCAAGATCGGTCGCTGGTCCTGGAACTCCAAGGCCAAGGCGCACCGCGTCGACCTGCCGGGGCCGCTCTCCTGGAAACAGGACAAGAACCGGGCGTGACGTCCCGACGTCGAGCGGGGTGCCGGTGATTCACCGGCACCCCGCTCGACGTTCGACGGCCCGTACCCGCGGCCCCCGGCCCGGGCGGCGGCTTCGCCGTTCCGCCGCTGGCGGCGGCGTCCGCAGCGCGCTCTACTTCGCGCTGGCCACCCTGACCACCGTCGACTACGGCGACGTGAGCGCCCAGGGGCAGGTCGCCCGGGCGGTGGTCTGCGGGCAGCTGGTGTTCAGCATCCCCGGTGGTGGCCACCGGCGCGTCGGTGCTGGTCAAGCAGTTGACCGGGCGGCTGCGGCCGGGCCGGCGGTGATCAGCACGTCGCCGCCGAGCCGGCCGTGCTCCGGGTCGCGGCGCACCGCGCCGGAGTGCAGCAGGCTGGTGAGCGCGCCCACGGTGTCCGCGGCCCGGTAGACGGTCGCGGTGAGGGTGTGCCGGCGCAGCTCGGTGACCGTACGCGGGCCGGAGCGGGCCAGCTCGGCCAGCAGCTCGCGGCGCAGCGGCCCCGGCTCGGGGTGCAGGGCGATGTCGAGCAGCCCGCCCGCCGGGTCCGCGGGGTCGCGGTAGCGCACCCCGGCGAACTCGTCGACCTCCCACAGCGCGTCCTTGAACGCCTCCAGGCTCTTCTCCAGCCCGGTGCCGAACGCCACCCGCCGGGCCGGCGACCCGTCGGCCGGCACCAGCTCGACCTCGGTGACCAGCGCAAAGCCGGCGCCGGTCAGGGCCGGCCGCAGCGACACCGGCGCGGGGGCGCTGAGCAGCAGCTCGGCCGGGCGACCGGTCGCCGCGGCGGCCAGCAGCGCCGGCTCGGCGGCCGCGGCGTCCACCATGGTCAGCAGCGGTGCGCCGGCCGCGCCGGCCGCCTTGAGCACCACCGGCAGTCGGGACGCGTCCCCCGGGACCAGGTGCACGGCCACGTCGGCCGGCAGCGTCGCCTCGACCGGACCGAGCCGGGCCGGCAGGTCGGGCCCACCGCCGGCGAGCACCAGGACGGTGAGCCGCCGCCCGCGCAGCCGGTCGGCGAACTCGGCCACCACCCGCAGCGCCGCCTCGGCGGCGTCGGGATCGGGGTACGACAGGGCGAGGGTGGCCCGCCGGGAACGGTGCAGCGCCCCCGGCAGCCAGTGGTCGAGCTGCCGGACGAGCAGTTCACGCAGGACGGTGTCGGTGGCCATCGTTGTACCGTACGGCGGCCTCAGGCCGGGATGGAGATACCCACCCCGCCCCGGGTCTGGCCGCCGTAGCGTCGCCGCTCCCGGTCGAGGTCCAGCCGGCCGATCCGCTTGCGCGCCGCCAGCGCCTCGTCGTCGAGCAGGTCGGCCGGGACGATCCAGACGATCTCGAACTCCAGGCCGTCCGGGTCCTGCCCGTAGAGGCTCTTGGTGGTGCCGTGGTCGGAGGTGCCGACCAGCGCGCCCGCGGCGGCCAGCCGCTCGGCGGTGGCGCCCAGCTCGTCGAGGGTGTCCAGCTCCCAGGCCAGGTGGTAGAGGCCGACGGTGGCCCGCCCGGCCTGCGAGCGGCCGGCCGCCGCGCCGATCTCGAACAGGCCGAGGTCGTGGTCGTTGGCGGAGTCGGGCGCCTGGAGAAACGCGGCGCCACGGAACCCGTCCGGGGTCATCGCCACCGGCCGGAAGCCCAGCACGTCGCGGTAGAAGGCGACGCTGCGGTCGAGGTTGCTGACGTACAGGACGGCGTGGTTGAGGCGGTGGATTCCCATGCAGTCCACGCTAACGCGGTCTGGTTGAGCGTTCAACCATTGCCGCTATGATGGACGCCATGACCCGGTGGCTGGACCCCGACGAGCAGCGCACCTGGCGGGCCTTCCTGACCGCCTCCCGGGCGCTGATGGACACCCTCGACCGCGAGCTGCAACGCGACGCGGGGATGCCGCACGCCTACTACGAGATCCTGGTCCGGCTCTCCGAGGCCCCTCGGCGGCAACTGCGGATGAGCGAGCTGGCCGACCTGACCGGCTCCTCGCGCAGCCGGCTCTCGCACGCCGCAGCCCGGCTGGAGGCGGCCGGGTGGCTCCGGCGCGAGGACTGCCCGACCGACCGGCGCGGCCAGGTCGCCGTCCTCACCGACCACGGCTTCGCGGTGCTCGCCGCCGCCGCGCCCGGCCACGTCGAGGGGGTACGCCGGCACCTCTTCGACGCGCTCAGCCCGGCCCAGGTCGACCAGTTGCGCCGGATCAGCGAGACGCTGGTCGCCCACCTGACCAGTTGACGACTCCGATCACCGTCGGGGCTTGTACAACCCGTGGCCGGACGAGCACGATGGGGCGTGCCCTCCGGCTTCGGTGAACTGACCCTCCAGGCGCACCACCTGGTGTCCGCCGGCGACCTGGCCGGCGCGCAGCGACTGCTCGCCGACGCGCTGACCGACGTCGACCCCCGGCCCGACCACGCCTCCCCCGAGCTGGCCGACGCCGCCGGGCTCCAGGCGCGGGTGCTGGTCGCGCTCGGCGAGCCGCACTCCGCGCGCGGCTGGGCGGCCTTCGCGTACGCGGCCGCCACCCGGCTCTACGGGCGCTCGGACGAGCGGACGATCTCGGCGGGAGCGACGCTGGCCGCCGTGCTGCACCGGGTCGGCAGCAACGCCCGCGCCGCGCGGCTCTACTCCGAGGTGATCCTGGAACTGACCGCCCGCGACGGGCCGGAGTCGCTGCGGGTGCTCGCCGCGCACGCCGACCTGGCCACCGTGGAGTACGCCCGAGGTCAGTGCGCGCAGGCCCGGGAACGCCTGCAGGATGCCTGGGAGCTGCACCGCGAGGTCTACGGCGACGGCAACCCCAGCGGCATCAAGATGCTGGCCCGGCTCGGCGCGATGCAGCGCGACTGCGGCCGGTTCACCGAGGCGCACGACAACCTGGCGCTCGCCCGCGAACTGGCCCGGCAGCACCTGCCCGCCGACGACCCGCTGGCCCGGCAGGTCGCGGTCCTGGCCCGGGCGGCCGCCGACCCGGACCACGTCTGCGACGACGAGCCGCCCCCGGAGCGGGACGCCCCGGTGGTGCCGGCCGCCCGCACCGCCCCGGCCGACGAGGGGCCGCCCGAGCCGCCCGCCTGGCCGGTGGGGCCGGCGGCGACCGACCAGGCGTACCCGCCGACGGTGCCCGGCCAGCGGCTGCCCACCGAGGACGCCGACACCCCGGAGGCCGACGACCCGTACGCCGACTGGTGGCCGCCGGAGCCGGTCGCCGAGCCGGAGCCGGTCGCGCACGAGCCGGTCCCCCCGTCCGTGGTCGGGCTGGCCAACGGGTACGCCGAGGAGGCCGACGGGGTGCACCGGGTGGGTCAGCGCCACCCGGAGGAGTCCCGGCTGCTGCCGGTGGTGGTGCCCCGGCACCACGCGCCGCCGCCGCGCCGTAGCCGGGCGACCCCGGCCGTGGTCGCCGGGCTGACCGTGGTGGTGCTGGGCACCGTCGCGGTGGTCGCCGGGGTGTCCCAGGTCGACGGCGGTGGCGACGATCCGCCGGCGCCCGCCGCCGCGCCGACCGGCCCGCCGAGCCCCACCGCGTCGTCCGCGCCGACCGGCGCCGGGGTCGCCGCCCCGCCTGGCACCCCACCGGCCCGGGTGACCCTGCGCGACCGGCGCGACAACATCGCGCTGGACTGGGAGTACCCGGCGGGCGCGGAGGGGCCGGTGGTCATCTCCGGCGGCCGCGCCGGGCAGGACCCGCGCGCCTTCCAGGAGTTGCCCGCCGGCACGAACAGCTTCGTCGTCTACGGCCTGGACCGCACCAACGACTACTGCTTCACCGTCGCCGTGGTCTGGTCCACCGACACCGTCGCCCGCGCCCCCGAGGCCTGCACCCGCCGCCGCTGACCCCACCCATCCCTCCCCCACCACCCCCGCCCGCCCGGTCGGGGCCTCTTTCGGAGAAAGCGTGGTTATCCGGCACCGTGAGGGCACTCTTTCTCGGAAAGCGCGCGAGCGGGCGGTCCGGGGGGACCAGCGCGGTCAGGGCACTCTTTTCCGGAAAGCGCGCCAGCGGGCGGCCCGGCGGGGTCGGCGCGCTGAGGTGCTCTTTGCCCGAAAGTGCGCCAGCGGACGGCTGGCCGGGGATCAGCGCGATGCCACGCGGATGCCGCCGTCGAGGGACGGGCGGGCGAGGGGGTGGCGGGAGGTGTGACGTGGGCGTCTGGGGCCGGGATGCTTGGTGCGGCGGGTCGCGACGCGGTATCTTTCTCAGTTCGGCCATAAAAAAGGAATGGCAACAACGGCCATTCCTGGACCCATCTTAATTGACGAGGAGACGGCTTGTCAACGCAATCCGACGGTTCCGTCGCGCAGCGGCACGACGATGAGATCGGCCGCGAGCAGGAGTACGTCTCGCTGCTCTACGGCCGGCTGGACGACATGCGTGAGCAGGCCGCCCGGCGGCTCACCGAGGAACTGCGGAACACCGGGGGCACGTTGCAGGCCCGGTCCCAGCGCGACAGCGCGGTCCAGATGTACGCCGACCAGGTCGAGCAGTTCTCCGCCGTGGAGAACGGGCTCTGCTTCGGCCGGCTCGACGACACCGACGGGGCCCGGCACTACATCGGCCGCATCGGCATCTTCGACACCACCGGCGACTACGACCCGCTGCTGATGGACTGGCGGGCCCCCGCCGCCCGGCCGTTCTACCTCGCCACCGCCGCCAATCCGCAGGGCGTCAAGCGGCGCCGGCACCTGCGTACCCGGCAGCGGAAGGTGACCGGGCTCAACGACGAGGTGCTCGACCTCGCCACCGTCTCCCCCACCGCCCACGAGGAGCTGACCGGCGAGGCGTCCCTGCTCGCCGCGCTCAACGCCGGCCGGACCGGGCGGATGCGCGACATCGTGGAGACCATCCAGGCCGAGCAGGACCGGGTGATCCGGGCCGACCTGCCGGGCGTGCTGGTGGTGCAGGGCGGCCCCGGCACCGGCAAGACCGCCGTCGCGCTGCACCGCGCGGCGTACCTGCTCTACACCCACCGGCGGGAGCTCTCCAGCCGGGGCGTGCTGCTGGTCGGCCCGAACGCGACCTTCCTGCGCTACATCTCGCAGGTGCTGCCCACGTTGGCCGAGACGGGCGTGCTGCTGCGTACCCCCGGCGACCTCTTCCCCGGCGTCAGCGCGCGGCGGGCCGAACCGGCCGAGACGGCGGCGCTCAAGGGGCGGACGGTGATGACCGAGGTACTGGCCGAAGCCGTCCGCGACCGGCAGTGGGTGCCCGACGAGCCGCTGGAGATCGAGATCGAGCGGGACACGGTGCGGCTCGACCCGGAGATGGTCCGCCAGGCCCGCGACCGGGCCCGCCGCTCCGGCCGCCCGCACAACCTGGCCCGCGCCATGTTCGACGTCGAGGTCGTCCACGCGCTCGCCGCGCAGATCGCCGAGCGGATCGGCGCCGACCCGCTGGGCGGGGAGAACCTGCTGGAGGAGGCCGACCGCGCCGAGATCCGCCGGGAGCTGCGCGAGGAGCCCGGCATCCGGGCCGCGCTCGACGAGCTGTGGCCGGTGCTCACCCCGCAGCGCCTGCTCACCGACCTGTACGCCTCGACCGACCGGATCGCCGCGGCCGCGCCGATGCTCACCGACGCCGAGCGCGCGCTGCTGCACCGGGAGCCGGGCGGCTGGACGCCGGCCGACGTGCCGCTGCTGGACGAGGCCGCCGAGCTGCTCGGGGAGGACGAGCGGGCCGCTGCGGCCCGCCGCGAGCGGATCCGCTCCTTCCAGCGCGAGTACGCCGAGGGCGTGCTGGAGATCTGGAAGGGCTCCCGCTCGATCGACGTCGAGGACGAGGCCGACGGTGGCGAGATCCTCGGCGTCACCGACCTGATCGACGCCGACCGGCTGCTGGAGCGGCAGGAGGAGGCCGACCGGCTGACCACCGCGCAGCGGGCCGCCGCCGACCGGAGCTGGGCCTTCGGGCACGTGATCGTCGACGAGGCGCAGGAGCTGTCGCCGATGGCCTGGCGGCTGCTGATGCGCCGCTGCCCGAGCCGGTCGATGACCATCGTCGGTGACGTGGCGCAGACCGGCGCGCTGGCCGGCACCCCGTCCTGGGCCGACGCGCTGGAGCCGTACGTGGCCCGGCGCTGGCGGCTGGAGGAGCTGACCGTCAGCTACCGCACCCCCGCCGAGATCATGGCGGTGGCCGCCGAGGTGCTCGCCGAGATCGACCCCGCGCTGCGCCCACCCCGCTCGGTACGCGCCGGCGGCGTACCGCCGTGGGACCGCGCGGTGGACGCGGCCGGCCTGGCCGGGGAACTGGTGGCGGCGACCACCCGGGAGGCCGCCGGGCTGGACGACGGGCGGCTCGGGGTGATCGTGCCGGCGGGCCGGGCCGACGAGCTGGCGGCCGCGGTGGTGGAGGCGCTGCCGGAGGCGGCGGTCGGCGAGCAGCCGGAGCTGGAGAGCCGGGTGGTGGTGCTGACCGTGGGTCAGGCCAAGGGCCTGGAGTTCGACTCCGTCCTGGTGGTCGACCCGGACGCCATCGTCGCCGAGTCCCCGCGCGGGCGCAGCGACCTCTACGTGGCGCTGACCCGGGCCACCCAGCGGCTCGGCGTGCTCCGCCCCACGTCCTGACGCCTGCTCCCGGCTGCGCCGGCGAGGAGCGATGTGGACAGCAGTGGCCTCACCCGTGCGGGTGAGGCCACTGCTTCGCTGTTCAACGCGATCGTCGCGGGACCGGGTCAGCCGGGGTTCGCGCGATCGTTGGTGAAGTTGCCCACCTGGGAGCCGGTCGAGGACTTGTCGCTCGTCGAGCCACCGGCGGGCGTGCTCAGGCCGCCCGTGGTGGCGTCGCCGGTGGTGGTCGGGGCGACCTTGCCGCGGTGTCGCTCCGGCTGGCGGGCCAACCGGCGCACACTGGCCGGGCCGGCGGTGCCGCCGGTGGTGGTGATCGCGCCCTGCCCCCGGGTCGGGCCGCCGTCGCGCAGCACGTTCGGGTCGACCGGGGCGTCGGCCGGATCGTCCGGATCCTGCTCCTGGATCACCCGCAGCACATCCGTCTGCGGCACGGTCACCTCGTCCAGGGCGCCCTCGCCGTAGACGCCGGCGGTGAGGCGCTCCTCGGCCAGCCGGGTTGACTCCCGCATCGTGTCGTTGTCACGCACGTCCATCACCTCGCAGATCTGGCGGTAATCCACTGCCTGCCCGGCCAGGCCGCGACCAAACCGGTCCGCGCCGGTTCACCGGCCGGCCGCCGTCCGCTCGCCTGCCGGCCGTTCCCGCTGCCCATGCTGACCGGCGGGTTGGCGGGAACCGCCCGCCCCCGTAGGAGAGACAGCGTGCGCAGAATGCGCCGTACCGCCATCGCCGCCCTGGTGGTGGCGACCGTGACATCCGGTCTGGCCGCGCCCGCCCAGGCGCGGCCGGGACCGGAGCGGACCTTCGACCTCCAGGCCCACCGCGGGGGCCTCGGGCTGCGGGTGGAGAACAGCCTCGCCTCGTTCGGCAACGCCCTGCAGCTCGGCGTGAACACGCTGGAACTGGACGTGCAGATCACCGAGGACGGCCAGGCCGTGGTGACCCACGACCGCAGGGTCAGCGGCGCCAAGTGCGTGGACACCGCCCCGGTGCGCCCCGGGGACCCGGAGTTCCCGTACGTCGGCAGATACGTCAACACCCTCACCCTGGCCCAGGTGCGCACCCTCGACTGCGGCTCCCGGACCCTGCCGGACAAGCCCGGCCAGCTGGCCGTGCCCGGCGCCCGGATGCCCCTGCTGCGGGAGGTCTTCGACCTGGTCAAGCGCTACCGGGCCGACGACGTGACGCTCAACGTGGAGACCAAGGTGGAGGCCGGCGCGCCCACCGAGACCGCGCCCCGCGAGCAGTTCGTCCAGGTGACCGCCCGGGAGGTCCGTGCCGCCGGGCTGCTCAAGCAGGTCACCGTCCAGAGCTTCGACTGGGGCGCGCTGATGCGGATGCGCCAGGTCGAGCCGCGGCTGCCCCTGGTCGCCCTGACCAACTACGACTTCCTCCAGGTCGGCCGCCCCGGCGCGTCGCCCTGGCTCGGCGGCCTGGACATCGACGACTTCGCCGGCGACCCGATCCGGGCCGTGCGCAGCTTCGGCGCGAGCGCGTTCTCCCCGGTACACGGCTTCCCGCAGAACGGCACCGTCACCGACCCCGGCTACCGGCCGTACGTCACAAAGGACATGGTGGAGCACGCGCACCGCCACGGGATCAAGGTGATCCCGTGGACCGTCAACGACGTGCCGACCATGGCGAAGCTGCTCGACGACGGGGTCGACGGCCTCATCACCGACTACCCGGACCGGCTCCGCGACCTGCTGGCCACCCGCGGCCGGCAACTGCCCGCGACGCACGCCTCGTCGTTCGACATCCAGGCGCACCGCGGCGGCCGGGCCACCCGCCCGGAGAACACCCTGCCCGCCTTCGCGCACGCGCTGGAGCACCCGGCGATCTCCACCCTGGAACTGGACACCGGCGTCACCGCCGACGGGCACCTGGTGGTGCTGCACGACCGGACCGTCAACGGCTCGCACTGCGTCGACACCGCGCCGGCCCGCCCGGGCGACCCGCAGTTCCCCTACGTCGGCAAGCTCGTGCACGAGCTGACCCTGGCCCAGCTGAAGACCGTCGACTGCGGCTCGCGGACGTTGCTGGAGTTCCCGGCCCAGGTCGCCGCGCCCGGCGCCCGGATTCCCACCCTCGACGAGGTGTTCGCCCTGGTGCGCGCCAGCGGCCGCGACGACGTCCGGCTGAACGTGGAGACGAAGATCAGCCCGCTGGTCGACGACACCGAGCCGTACCCGAGCTTCACCCGCAAACTGGTCGGCGCGATCCAGCGGGCCGGCTTCACCCGCCGGACCACGATCCAGTCGTTCGACTGGCGCACCATCCGCTACGCCCACCGACTCGATTCGCGCATCGAGACCGTCGCCCTGGTCTGGCAGTACGGCCCGGCCGAGTGCGCCTCCCTCGCCGACGAATGCTCGCTGCGCGCCGTCCACGGCGACCCGTCGGTCAAGAGCCCGTGGACCGGCGGCCTCGACTGGTGGCAGCACCAGGACCTCGGCAAGCTGGTCCGCGCCTCCGGCGCCACGACGGTCTCCGCCAACTGGCAGGTGCACGACCCGGCCCAGGGCACGGTCGCCTCGGCCGACTGGTACCTGCGGGAGGACCCGGCCTACTTCCACGGCCCCCGCGTGCCGGAGCTGCAGCGGCGGTACGGGCTCACGGTCGTGCCGTACACCGTCAACGACCCGGCGGTCATGCAGCGGGTGATCGACCTGGGGGTGGACGGCATCATCACCGACGACCCGGAGCTGCTCGTCCGGGTGGCCGTGCGCAACGGCCTGCGCTGACGTACCACGCCGGTGGCGCTCTCCCCGCAGGGCGCCACCGGCGCGGCCGCAATCCGCTGGTGAGCCGGTGTTACCTCTCGGGGGCGTCGGGTAGACGGAGGTTGCCCGCGCCATGAACGCGAACCGTGCCGTGGCCGAAACGCGGTAGCGGGGCGAGGGAGTGCAGGTACTCATCAAATCCTGAGGAGGACCAGATGAGCACGCAGGCTGCATCCACCAGGCCCATCAACCGGCCGATGCAGGACGCGCCCAACCGGGCGGCGATGAACGAGGCTCCGACCCGTCCGATGCCGATGATGGGCGACGGGCGCCGCGAGCAGGTAATGCAGGCACCCGGCACCGAGACCAAGCCGTCGCTGCGTACGACGGAGTTCTGGGTCTACATCGCCGGCGTGATCGGCATACTGGCCGCGTCATTCCTCGTCGGTAAGAACTCGGTCGGGGTGGACATCTTCCGCGCCCCGCAGGCCTGGTTCTTCATCACCCTGCTGACCATCGGTTATCTGGGCAGCCGGGGCCTGGCCAAGGCCGGCAGCAACTTCCGCAGCAGTGAAGAGCGCAAGGCCCGTCACTGACCCACAAGATCAACGCCGTGAGAACGACGGCCCCCGGGATGAGTCCCGGGGGCCGTCGTCGCGTCGGCTCACTCGAAGTCGCCGCCGAAGTCACCGCCGCCGAAGTCACCCTCGAAGGCGTCCTCGATCATCTCCCCGGCGACCAGGCCACCGGCGACGCCGAGGGCCGCCCCGGCGACCATGCCGCCCATACCGTTACCTCGGCGGCCGTACCCGTGCGGGGCGCCGAAGCCGGCGGCGCGCAGGCTGCCGTAGCGGGAGGTGGTCTCGCGCAGCCAGCCGTCGACGACCTGCGCCCAGTCGACCCGGTCGGCGTCGGCGTGCGAGACGGTGTACCGGCCGAACGCGTCGTGGCCCGCGCTGAGGAAGCCACCGCGCTTGTCGCACTCGAGGATCACCTCGACGCCGTGCGGGCTGGTCACGAAGGTCAGCTCGACCTCGGTGACCGCCTGGGCGTACTGCGGCGCGGCGAAGAACTCGATCTCCTGGTAGAACGGCAGCGTCTGCTGGGTGCCGCGGAGGTGACCGCGCTCCAGGTCGGCGTGCTTGAACCGGAAGCCCAGCCGCTGGAAGGCCTCCAGGATCCGCTCGTGCACCGGCAGCGGATGGATGTTGACCTGGTCCAGGTCGCTCTTGTCGACCGCCCGGGCGATCGCCAGTTCGGTACGCAGACCCATCGTCATCCCACGCAGGCGCTGGCCGTAGACGTCGGTGATCGGGGCCTCCCACGGCACCGGCAGCTGGAACGGGATCGACAGCTGCTGCTTCGGCGCCAGCTGCAACGGCCCGCTGACCGCCATCCGCTGGAACTCCATGATGCCGGCGTACTCGGTGTCGCCGCTCTCGATCTCCACCCGGGTGACCAGGCCGACGGTGATCTGCTCGATGTTCGCCGGGGCGTCGCCGCCGACGAGATTGACCTGCCCGTCGAGGGTCAGGCCCGGCCGCGTGTTCGGGTTGGCCAGGACCGTGTCGACGCTGGGCCCACCCACACCGAGCGCGCTCAGCATCTTCTTGAAGACCATCGGAACTCCCACAGCACGGACGACGCGCTCCGGGGTGGAGCGCGGACTGTTACCCAGGGCACCGTAACCGGAACGGCTGTGAAGTGCCTGGAAGCGCGGCGGGGCGTCCCGGTCCCCGCCGTGCCGGCTGGTCACCCACCTCGGCCGGGACCGCCGGTCAGTCGGCCTCGACGACGACCAGCTCACCGACCTGCTCGCCGACCTGCCGGCGCCCCTCCGGCGGCAGCTTCGCGTCGGTGATCAGCACGTCGGCCTCCTCCAGCGGGGCGATGGTGGCGATGCCGATGGTCTCCCACTTGGTGTGGTCGGCCAGCACGACCAGTCGCCGGGCGGCGCTGATCAGCCGCCGGTTGACCGCCGCCTCCAGCAGGTTGGGCGTGGTGAAGCCGGTCCGCGGGCTCATCCCGTGCACGCCGAGGAAGAGCAGGTCGACGTTGAGGGAACTGATCGCCGCCTCGGCGACCGGCCCGGTGAGCGCGTCCGACGGGGTGCGGATGCCGCCGGTGAGCACCACGGTCTGGTCGGCGCGCGGGTTCTGGTAGAGCGCGTCGGCGACCGGGATCGAGTTGGTCACCACGGTCAGCCCGCGTACGTCGGCGAGCATGGTGGCCAGCGCGGCGGTGGTCGTGCCGGCGGAGAGGGCGATCGCCATGCCGGGCTCCACCATGCCGGCCGCGCGCTCGGCGATGGCCCGCTTCTCCCCCTGCTGGCGGATCGACTTGGCGGCGAAGCCGGGCTCCTCGGCCGAGCCGGGCCCGGCCAGGGTCGCCCCGCCGTGCACCTTGTCGATCAGCCCCCGCTCGGCAAGCACCTCCAGGTCCCGCCGGATGGTCATGTCGGAGACCCCGAACCGGCTCACCAGGTGGCTGACCCGCACGCCGCCACGCTGCCGGATCAGTTCCAGGATGGCGGTCTGCCGTTGCTGGGCGAGCATCGAGCCTCCTAACCGGGCGGACGGGGAAACGGTACGCAGGTCAGGCCGTCGCCGTCGGCTCGCCGAGCGGGACCGGACCGGCGTGTCCCTCCCGGACCACCGTCACCTCGCCGGCCGGCACCCGCAGCTCGCCCGCGCAGCGTGCGCCGCCGAGCAGCTCGGTGCCGGTGACCTCGAGCCGGACCTCGGCGTCGGTGTGGTTGATGACGAACAGCCAGGACCGGTCGCCGTCGCGGCGGCGGACCACCTCGACGCCGGTCGGCGCGGCCACCGGGGGGCGCGCCCCCGCCTCGGCGAGCAGCCGGGCCACCAGCCGGTCGGTGGCCGCCTCGTCCAGCCGGGTGCCGACGTACCAGGCGGTGCCCCGGCCCACCCGGTGCCGGGTGAGGGCGGCGACGCCGGGCAACGGCCCGTCGGCGTACGAGGCGAGCACCTCGGCGCCCTCCGGGTGCAGCCACTCGGTCCACACGTCGGCGGTGGCACCGTCGTCGAGGCGTACCCGCTCGCCCTCGCGCAGCGGGAAGAACTCCTCGGTGCGGACGCCGAGCAGGTCGCGGAACGCCCCCGGGTACCCGCCGAGGCGGATGTGGTCGTGCTCGTCGACGATGCCGCTGAAGTAGGTGACCAGGGCGGTGCCGCCGCCGTCGACGTAGCGGCGCAGGGCCTCGGCGTCGGCGTCGCGGACCAGGTAGAGGGTCGGCACGAGGACCAGCTGGTAGCCGCTGAGGTCGGCTGAGGGGTGCACCACGTCGGTGGTGACGCCGGCTCGCCAGAGCGCGCCGTACAGCGCCTGGAGCCGGTCGACGTAGGTGACGTCGACGCTGGGGTGCGAGTCGAGCTCGGCCCCCCACCAGGCCTCCCAGTCGAACAGGATCGCCACCTGGGCGTCGACCCGGCTGCCGCGCACCTCGGCGAGGGCCTTCAGGTCGGCGCCGAGCTGGCACACCTCGCGGAACACCTTGGTGTCCGGGCCGGCGTGCGGCACCAGCGCGGAGTGGAACTTCTCCGCCCCGGCGCGGGAGGCCCGCCACTGGAAGAACAGCACCCCGTCGGCGCCGCGTGCCACGTGCGCGAGGCTGTTGCGGCGCAGCTGGCCGGGGGACTTGGCGACGTTGCGCGGCTGCCAGTTGACCGCGCTGGTGGAGTGCTCCATCAGCAGCCACGGGTCGCCGCCGGCGACGCCGCGGGTGTGGTCGGCGGCGAGCGCCAGCCCGAGGTGCGACAGCGGGTCGGCGGCGGTGAGGTAGTGGTCGTTGGAGACCACGTCCACGTCGGACGCCCAGGAGTGGTAGTCCAGGTACTTGATCCCGGTGCCGATCATGAAGTTCGTGGTGACCGGCTGCCGGACCAGCCGGGCGAGCACCTCCCGCTCGGCGCGCAGCTGGGCCCGCTGCTCGTCGGAGGAGAAGCGCAGGAAGTCCAGCTGCTGGGTGGGGTTGGCGAAGGTCGGCGCGCTGCGCGGCGGGTTGATCTCGGCCCAGTCGCCGTACCGCTGGCTCCAGAAGGTGGTGCCCCAGGCGGCGTTGAGGGTGTCCAGGTCGCCGTAGCGCTCGCGCAGCCAGTGGCGGAACGCCTCGGCGCTGACGTCGCAGTAACAGTGCACGTTGTGGCAGCCCAGCTCGTTGGAGATGTGCCACATCACCACAGCGGGGTGCTCGGCGTACCGGCCGGCGATCGCCTCGACCAGGGCGAGCGAATGCTCCCGGAAGACCGGCGAGCTGGGGCAGTACGCCTGCCGCCCGCCGGGCCACAGCACCGTGCCGGCGGCGGTACGGGGCAGCGTCTCCGGGTGCCGGTGGGCCAGCCACGGTGGCGGGCTGGCGGTGGCGGTGGCCAGGTCGACGTGGATGCCGCCGTTGTGCAGGACGTCGAGGGCCCGGTCCAGCCAGCCGAACTCGTACCGGCCGGGGGTCGGTTCGAGCAGGGCCCAGGAGAAGATGCCGACCGAGACCAGGTCGACGCCGGCGCGGCGCATCAACGCCACGTCCTCGGCCCAGACCTCCTCCGGCCACTGCTCCGGGTTGTAGTCCGCGCCGTAGAAGATGCCGTCGCCCTGCCAGGTGCCGTGCTGCCGCATGAGTGCAGAGAGTGCCCCCGATGACTGCGCAAGTCAACACTTTCCAACATCGACTCATTTCCAACGTTTACCAGCGGGATCCCTTGTCAACACTGCGGTATCGATCCCCAGCAGCCCTCTTGACACGGCCGCACGGAGGGGTAGCTTCAAGCGCCACCGGCTGTTCTTGTTCGCCAATGTTGGATCTCGGTGAATCTGTGTTGGCATTCGCGGACCCGCCGGCACCTCCACCACTGACCACCTTGGGCGCCGCACCTCTTCATCCGCAGGAGGCACCATGTCCCGTCCCCGTACCGAAGCCGAGTACCTCGCCCGGCTCGTACCGCCCTCCGTCGCCGGCATCGGCCGGCGTTCACTGCTCGCCGGCGCGGGCGCGGGCGCGCTGCTCGGCACCGGCCTGCTGGCCGGCTGCGGCTCCGACTCGGACTCCGGCTCGGACAGCAAGACCGTGTCGATCGGCTCGAACCAGTCGGACCCGAAGCCGAAGGAGGTCATCGCCAAGGTGATGGCCGGCTTCCAGACGGCGTCCGGCATCGAGCCGAAGGTCAACACGGTCGACCACAACACGTTCCAGGAGAACATCAACAACTACCTGCAGGGCAAGCCGGACGACGTGTTCATGTGGTTCGCCGGCTACCGGATGCGGTTCTTCGCCGCCAAGGGGCTGGCCGGCGACCTCAGCGACGTCTGGGGCAAGCTCTCCGGCTACTCCGACGCGTTCAAGAAGGCCTCCACCGGCGACGACGGCAAGCAGTACTTCGTGCCGTCGTCGTACTACCCGTGGGCGGTCTTCTACCGCAAGTCGGTCTGGCAGCAGCGCGGGTACCAGGTGCCCACGACGCTCGACGACCTCAACGCCCTCGGCGCGCAGATGAAGAAGGACGGCCTCACCCCGATCGCCTTCGCCGACAAGGACGGCTGGCCGGCGATGGGCACCTTCGACATCCTCAACCTGCGGATCAACGGCTACCAGTTCCACGTCGACCTGATGGCCGGCAAGGAGGCCTGGACCTCCGACAAGGTGAAGAAGGTCTTCGACGCCTGGAACGGGTTGCTGCCGCTGCACCAGGCCGACAGCCTGGGCCGCACCTGGCAGGAGGCCGCCCAGTCGTTGCAGCAGAAGAAGAGCGGCATGTACCTGCTCGGCCTCTTCGTCGCCCAGCAGTTCAGCAACGACGAGCAGGACGACCTGGACTTCTTCACCTTCCCGGAGGTCGACTCGACGATCGGGGCGAAGGCCCTGGACGCGCCGATCGACGGCTACATGATGGCCCGCAAGCCGAAGTCCGAGGCGAACGCCAAGAAGCTGCTGGAGTACGTCGGCTCGAAGGCCGCCGCGGACATCACCGTGAAGAACGACCCGAGCACCCTGGTGGCCAACGGCGGCGCCGACACCAGCGGCTACACCGCCCTGCAGAAGAAGGCCGCCGAGCTGGTCGGCTCGGCCACCGAGATCGCCCAGTTCCTCGACCGCGACACCCGGCCGGACTTCGCCTCCACTGTGATCATTCCGGCGCTTCAGCAGTTCATCAAGAACCCGAAGGACATCGACGGGCTGCTGAACAGCATCGAGAACCAGAAGAAGTCGATCTTCACCAGCTGACGGCGAGAGGGGGAGGACCTCGTGTCCGACCTGCCCCTGATCCAAGCGGATCACGCCGTGCCGCCGCCGGCCGCGACCACCACCTCCACGGGTGGTCGCGGCCGCCGGCTACGGCTCCTGTCCCGCACCGACCGCGTGGTGATCACGCTGATGGTGCTCGTACCGCTGCTGCTCGTCGTCGCGCTGGTCTGGCTGCCGGCGCTGGCCACCGTGGCCCTCTCCGGCACCGACTGGGACGGCATCGGCCCGCTCAGCGAGATCGAGTGGGTGGGCGGTCGCAACTACTCCGACGTGGTCAACATCTACCCGCCGTTCGTGCCGGCGGTGCAGAACAACCTGCTCTGGCTGGCGGCGCTCTTCGTGGTCGCCACCCCGTTCGGGATGTTCCTCGCCGTGCTGCTGGACAAGGAGATCCGCGGCAGCCGGTTCTACCAGACCGCGCTCTACCTGCCGGTGGTGCTCTCGCTGGCGCTGATCGGCTTCGTCTGGCAGCTCATCTACTCCCGCGACCAGGGCCTGCTCAACGCCGTGCTCGGCGGCGACACCGACTGGTACGGCGACCCGAACGTCAACATCTGGGCGGTGCTGTTCGCCGCCGGCTGGCGGCACGTCGGCTACATCATGCTGCTCTACCTGGCCGGCCTGAAGGGCGTCGACCCGTCGCTGCGCGAGGCCGCCGCCGTCGACGGCGCCTCGGAGACCAGCACCTTCTTCCGGGTGGTCTTCCCGGTGATGCGGCCCATCAACATCATCGTGCTGGTGGTGACGGTGATCGAGTCGCTGCGCGCGTTCGACCTGGTCTGGGTCATCAACAAGGGCCGCAACGGACTGGAACTGCTCTCCGCGCTGGTCACCCAGAACGTGGTGGGCGAGGCCAGCCGGATCGGCTTCGGCTCCGCACTGGCGACGATCATGCTGGTGGTCTCCCTGGTCTTCATCACCATCTACCTGGCCACCGTGATGAGGGAGGACCGGCGATGAGCGCGTCGACCATGACCCGCGAGCCGGCGGCCGACGCCCCGGCGAAGCGCCGCGCGCCGCTGCGGCCGGCCCGGGTGGCCCTGCACCTGTTCCTGGGTGCGGTGGCGATCGGGTGGCTCTTCCCGATCATCTGGGCGGTGCTGAGCTCGCTCCGGTCGTACGACTACACCGCCGCGAACGGGTACGCCTCGCTCGGCGGCTGGACCTTCGACAACTACGTCACCGCCTGGCAGACCGCCGAGTTCGGCAAGCACTTCCTCAACTCGGTCTGGATCACCGTCCCGGCGGTGCTGCTCACGCTCTTCCTGGCCTCCTGCGTGGCGTTCGTGATCGCCCGGTTCAGCTGGAAACTCAACATCGTCCTGCTCGGACTCTTCACCGCGGCCAACCTGCTGCCCCAGCAGGCGCTGCTGATCCCGCTGTTCCGGCTCTTCACCGAGGTGCCGCTGCCGGAGTTCATGAGCGACTCGGAGTTGCTCTACGACAGCTACTGGGGGCTGATCCTGGTCAACGTCGCCTTCCAGTGCGGCTTCTGCGTCTTCGTGCTGAGCAACTACATGAAGGCGCTCCCCCGCGACCTGTACGAGGCGGCGATGGTCGACGGCGCGAGCGTCTGGCGGCAGTACTGGCAGGTGACCATGCCGCTGTGCCGGCCGGCCCTGGCGGCGCTGGCCACTTTGGAGGTGACCTGGATCTACAACGAGTTCTTCTGGGCCACCGTGCTGATGCGCAGCGGCGACAAGTTCCCGGTGACCAGCTCGCTGAACAACCTGCGCGGGGAGTTCTTCACCGACAACAACCTGGTCTCGGCCGGCTCGGTGCTGGTCGCCATCCCCACGTTGGTGATCTTCTTCCTGCTCCAGAAGCAGTTCGTCCGGGGGCTGACCCTCGGCGCCTCGAAGGGCTGACCTCGCCGGTCGCCGGGCCTCCGGCTCACGCCCACTGGACATTCGGAGGAGCGATATGCCTGTCAGGCATAAATATGACTGACAGGCATATCGCTCATTGCGATTCGGCCGCCCGGTCCCGTCACGGACAGCGACGGACACCGGCGTGCCCCTTACGGAGAGATGAGCGGCCATGACGAATCCGACCGTCATCCACGTGCGTCGAGCGCGGACCAGTTTGGTGCTCGACGCGCGCGGCCCGGGCCTGCCCCGGGTCGTGCACTGGGGCGCCGACCTGGGCCCGCTGCCCGCCGACGACCTGCCCGCCCTGGTCGACGCGACCGTCCCGCCGGTCGTGCCGAGCAGCTTCGACGCGCCCACCGTGCTGTCCCTGCTGCCCGAAGCCAGTGCCGGCTGGAGCGGCCGTCCGGGGCTGGCCGGACACCGCAACGGACGGGACTGGTCGACCGCCTTCCGCCTCGACGGGCTCGACGTGTCGGACCGTGGCCCCGACCCGGGCCGCGTGGCGCTGGGTGGCGATTCGGTGGTCGTATCCGAAGAAGACAGCAAGCCCGACGAGTCCGGCGCGGCCCGGGTGACCGTGCGGGCGTCGGACCCCGGCGCGGCACTGTCGCTGACCATCGAGATCACGCTGGACGCGCATGGCCTGCTGACGCTGCGGCACCGGCTGCGCAACGACGGCGACGCCCCCTACGAGCTGCGTGAGCTGACCCCGGTGCTGCCGGTCCCGGCGGTCGCCACCGAACTGCTCGACCTCACCGGACGCTGGTGTCGGGAACGCGCGCCGCAGCGGCACCCGTGGCCGATGGGCGCCTGGGTGCGGGAGGGCCGGCACGGGCGGACCGGGCACGACGCCACGCTGCTGCTGGTGGCCGGCACGCCCGGCTTCGGCTTCGGCCACGGCGAGGTGTGGGCGGTGCACACCGCGTGGAGCGGCGACCACCTCACCGTCGCCGAGCGCCGGCCCACCGGCGAGTCCACCCTGGGCGGTGGGGAACTCCTCGCCCCCGGTGAGATCGTGCTCGCCCCCGGCGAGGACTACGCCACTCCCCTGCTGTACGCGGTGCACTCCGCCGCCGGCCTGGACGGGCTCAGCGACGTGCTGCACCGCCACCTGCGGGCCCGGCCCGAGCACCCGGGCACGCCCCGACCGGTCACCCTGAACGTCTGGGAGGCCGTCTACTTCGACCACGACCTGGCCCGGCTCACCGCGCTGGCCGACCGGGCCGCCGAGGTGGGCGTGGAGCGGTTCGTGCTCGACGACGGCTGGTTCCGGGGCCGCCGGCACGACCGGGCCGGCCTGGGTGACTGGTACGTCGACGACGGGGTCTGGCCGGACGGGCTGCAACCGCTGATCGACCACGTGCGCCGGCACGGGATGCAGTTCGGGCTCTGGGTCGAGCCGGAGATGCTCAATCCCGACTCCGACCTGTTCCGCGCCCACCCGGACTGGGTGCTCACCGCCCCCGGTCGGCTGCCGCCCGAGTGGCGCCACCAGCAGGTGCTCGACCTGGCCCACCCGGAGGCGTACGCGCACCTGCTCGGCCGGCTGGACGCGCTGCTGGTCGGGCACGAGGGCATCGCGTACCTGAAGTGGGACCACAACCGCGACCTCACCGAGGCCGGGCACCGGGGCCGGCCGGGGGTGCACGCGCAGACCGTGGCGGTCTACCGGCTGCTCGACGAGCTGCGCCGCCGGCATCCCGGGGTGGAGATCGAGAGCTGCTCCTCCGGCGGGGCGCGGGTCGACCTGGAGATCCTGCGCCGCACCGACCGGGTCTGGGCCAGCGACTGCAACGACGCCCTGGAACGGCTCGCCATCCAACGCTGGACCGGGCTGCTGCTCCCGCCCGAGCTGGTCGGCACCCACATCGGGCCGGAGCGCTCGCACACCACCCACCGGGTGCACGACCTGGGCTTCCGGGCCGTCACCGCGCTCTTCGGCCATCACGGCATCGAGTGGGACATCGGGTCGGTCGACGCCGCGCAGCGCGCCGAGCTGGCCGCCTGGGTCGCGCTGCACAAGCGGCTCCGCCCGCTGCTGCACTCCGGCCGGGTGGTCCGGGTCGACCACCCGGACCCGGCCGTGCAGGCACACGGCGTGGTTGCCCACGACGGCTCCCAGGCGGTGTACGCGGTGTCCCGGCTGACCACCTCCGCCGCGCAGGTGCCCGGAGCGGTACGCCTGCCGGGTCTCGACCCCGCCCGCCGCTACGCCGTCCGCCCGCCGGCGGGCCTGCCGGAGCCGGCGGTGCTGCAGCTGACCGAGCCGGGCTGGCTGCCGAAGGGGGTCACCCTGAGCGGGGCGGTGCTGGGCAGGGTCGGGGTGCAACTGCCGGCCCTGCACCCGGAACAGGCGCTGCTGCTGGAGGTCACCGCGGTCGGCTGAGAAAGTTCGGAAAATCTTCGGGACGGATGTCGAGAACCGGGGCGGCGGCTTCTACCTACGGGTGCAAGCACCGAGAATCGGTGCTCGGACGTGAGGAGCCAGCCGTGAAGTACATGCTGCTGATGCAGTTCAGCGCCGCCGGAACCGACTTCCCCCAGATCGACACCTGGACGCCGGACGAGATCGCCGCGCACATCGGGTTCATGCGGGAGGTGAACGGCAAGCTCGCCGCCGACGGCGAGTGGGTCCAGGGCGAAGGGCTGGGCGGGCCGAAGCAGGCGCGGATCGTCCGGGCCGGCGCGGGCGGCGCCCCGGTGGTCACCGAGGGGCCCTTCGCCGAGACCAAGGAGTTCCTCGCCGGCTGGTGGATCGTCGACTGCGAGACCCCGCAGCGGGCGGTCGAGATCGCCGCGCACATCTCCACCGCGCCCGGCCCCGGCGGTCGGCCGCTCAACATGCCGATCGAGGTCCACCCGGTGATGTCGGCACCGACCCAGGAGATGTGACGACTGGACACCACGAACCGCACCGTCGAGGACCTGCTGCGCGAACTGGCGCCGCAGGTCCTCGGCGTGCTCGCCCGCCGCTTCGGTGACTTCGCCACCGCCGAGGACGCCGTCCAGGAGGCGCTGCTCGACGCGGCCACCCAGTGGCCCGCCGAGGGCCTGCCGGACAACCCGCGCGGCTGGCTGGTGCAGGTCGGGTACCGCCGGATGATCGAGCTGGTCCGGGCCGAGACGGCCCGGCGCGAGCGGGAGGACCGCGCCGCCCGGCGGGAGCCCGACCTACGGGGGGCCGCCCCGGCGGCGGACGAGTCGCTGGCCACGGACCGGGACGACACCCTGGTGCTGCTCTTTCTCTGCTGCCATCCCACGCTGTCGACCGCGTCCGCGATCGCGCTGACCCTGCGCGCCGTCGGGGGGCTCAGCACCGCCGAGATCGCCCGGGCGTTCCTGGTGCCCGAGGCCACCATGGCCCAGCGGATCAGCCGCGCCAAGCAGCGCATCCGGGACTCCGGGGTGCCGTTCCGGCTGCCCGACCAGCGGGAGCGGCAGGAGCGGCTGGCGGCCGTGCTGCACGTGCTCTACCTGATCTTCACCGAGGGGCACACCGCCACCCTCGGCCCCGACCTGCGCCGGGTCGACCTGTCGGAGGAGGCGATCCGGCTGACCCGGGCCATGCACGCGCTGCTGCCCGACGACAGCGAGGTCGCCGGGCTGCTCGCGCTGATGCTGCTCACCGACGCCCGGGCCGCCGCCCGTACCGGCCCGTCCGGCGAGCTGATCTCGCTGGCCGACCAGGACCGGTCCCACTGGGACGCGAGCGCGATCGCCGAGGGCACCGCGTTGGTCACCCGGGCGATGACCCGGGGGCCGGTCGGGCCGTACCAGCTCCAGGCCGCCATCGCCGCGCTGCACGACGAGGCGCCGACCGCCGAGGCCACCGACTGGCCGCAGATCCTGGCCCTCTACCAGGTGCTCGAACGGCTCTCCGGCAATCCGGTGGTGGCGCTCAACCGGGCGGTGGCGACCGCCATGGTGGAGGGTCCGGAGGCCGGCCTCGCCGCGCTCGCCACCCTCGCCGCCGACCCCCGGCTGGCCGGGCACCACCGGCTCGACGCGGCGAGGGCCCACCTCTACGAGATGGCCGGGGACCGGGACCGGGCCGTCACGCACTACCGGGCGGCGGCCGGCGGCACGACCAGCCTGCCCGAGCAGCACTACCTGCGGATGCGGGCGGCCCGGCTGTCGGTGGGCGAATAGGTCGGCGGCGCGCGGATAGCCTCCAGCCATGCCGAGCTTCGAGATCACTCCGATAGGCACGGTCCGGAACGACCGGACGGACATCCCGCACACGGACAACTGGGGTGCCGTCCGCAGCACCATCACCATCGACGAGCGCTTCGGCGAGGCGTGCCTCCAGGGTCTGGAGGGCTTCTCGCACGTGGACGTCCTCTTCATCTTCGACCAGTTCCCGGAGCACGGCGACTACCGCGAGCCCCGCCCCTACCGCGGCCGCTCCGACCTCCCGCCCGTTGGCGTATTCGCCGGGCGCGGCCCCCGCAGACCGAACCGCATCGGGGTAACGTGCTGCGCCATCGAATCCGTCCATGGCCGCGAATTGACGGTGCTGGGCCTCGATGCGGTCTCGGGCACCCCGGTCATCGATCTGAAGCCGACGATGGCGGAGTTCCTCCCGGTCGACATCAAGCAGCCGGAATGGGTCAGCCGCGTGATGTCGGAGTACTTCCAGCCGTAGCGTGGTTCCGATCGCGGCGAGAGATTTCTCCAAGGCCGTGTCGATCCGCGGGCCGCTCGTTCGACGTGGGGGTGCGAGGGCCGAGAGGCGGCCCCGCCGGATGAGGAGAACGCGATGCCGCAGTACATGCTGATCATGCGGGGCACCGATGAGACGAACGCGGCCATGATGGCCAACATCGACGAGATGATGGCCGCGACCCGCCTGTTCATCGAGGAGACGGCCAAGGCCGGCGTTTACGTCGCGGCCGAAGGGCTGGACGATCCGGGCCAGGGCGTCGTGGTGCACTTCAGCGACGAGGCCCCGGTGGTCACGGACGGGCCGTACGGAGAGACCAAGGAATTGTTCGGGGGCTTCTTCCTGCTCGATGTCGCCTCGAAACAGGAGGCGGTCGAGTGGGCCAAGCGGGTCCCGTCGGTCCCCGGGTCCAAGATCGAGATCCGGCGGGTGCCCGGGGAGACGAGGTTCCGCAGGACAACGGGAAGTTCGTCAAGGAAGGGGCCTTGCGCGAGAGCAGCGGCCAGATCTGATGGGTACGGCCGACGTCGAGGCCGTCTGGCGGATCGAGTCGGCGCGGATCGTCGCCGCGCTGACCCGGTTCACCGGCGACTTCGCTCTGGCCGAGGACGCGGCCCAGGAGGCGGTGGCCGAGGCGCTGGTGTCGTGGCCGCTTGCCGCTCCGGCCAATCCGGCCGGCTGGCTGATGGCCACGGCCCGGCGGCGGGCGATCGACGCGATCCGCCGCCGGACCGCCCTGCAGGACCGGTACGCCCTGCTGGCGGCCGGCCCGGCGGTCGACGACGAAATCGACCCCGACAAGATCGACGACGACGTCCTGGCGCTGATGTTCGTCAGCTGCCACCCGGTGCTCTCCCCCGAGGCCCGGGTGGCGCTGACCCTGCGCGTGGTCGGCGGCCTGTCCAGCGAGGAGATCGCCCGCGCGTTCCTCGTGCCTGTGCCGACCGTGCAGGCCCGCATCACCCGGGCCAAGAAGACGATCGCGGCGGCCGGGGTGCCGTTCGAGCTGCCGGCGGCCGGCGAGCGCCGGGACCGGCTGGGCGGCGTGCTCAGCGTCCTCTACGTGATCTTCACCGAGGGGTCGACGGCCACGTCGGGCGACCGGCTGCTGCGCCCCGACCTCGCGTACGAGGCGATCCGGCTGGCCCGCACGCTGGCCGCGCTGCAGCCGGACGAGCCGGAGGTGCACGGCCTGCTGGCGTTGTGCGAGCTGACGGCCGCGCGCTTCCCGGCCCGGACCGGCCCGGACGGTTCGCCGGTCCTGCTGGCGGACCAGGACCGGCGGCGGTGGGACTTCTCGGCGATTCGCCGTGGGCTGGCCGCGCTGCTCAAGGCATCGACTCGCGGCCTCGGCCCCTACGGCCTGCAGGCCGCGATCGCCGCCGCCCACGCGTCGGCGCCCTCGGTCGAGGCGACCGACTGGGACCGGATCGTGGTGCTCTACGAGGCGCTCGGCCGGGTCACGCCCTCGCCGGTGGTCGAGCTCAATCGGGCCGTCGCCGTGGCCATGGCCTCGGGTCCGGCGCAAGCCCTGGCCATCGTGGACGAGCTGATCGCCTTGGACCGGCTCCCCGGTTCGCACTTGGTTCCGACCGTACGCGGAGAGCTGCTGGCCCGCCTCGGCCGGCGACCGGAGGCGCGCGCCGAGCTGGAGCTGGCGGCCCGACTGTGCGCCAACCAGCGCGAACGCTCAGTGCTGCTGCGCAAGGCGGCCGCGCTGGGCTGACTTCTCCCACTCGGCCAGCCGGGATTCGAGCGCGGCCCGGATGCCGTCGATCGCGTCGCCCCAACGGCCAGTCGCAGCGGCGGCTCCGCCGTGCCGGCGCCCGCGACGATCGCGTCGGCCGAATGCCCGAACGCGGACGGCGGGAGCGCGCGCGGACGCGCGTGCCGGGTGCACTTTCGGAGAAAGAGTGGCCTTGGAAGCCGGAATGGCCACTCTTTCTCTGAAAGAGGGCGCCGTACACACTCACCTCAGCTCATCGCGTACCCGGCAGGGGAGGTGGCCGGGTCCGTGCGGACCCGGCCACCGGTGGTACGCCGCGGCTCAGCTCGCGGTGCAGGTCACCGCGGGTGCCGGGTTGGTGCCGTTCCAGCTGGCGATGAAGCCGAAGCTGGTGCTGGCGCCGGCGCCGAGCCGGCCGTTGTAGTCGACGTTGCGGGCGGTGTACGCCGCGCCGGAGCTGCTCAGCGCGGTGTTCCAGGACTGGCTGACCGTCTGGCCCCCGGTGAAGGTCCACTTCGTCGTCCAGCCGGTGATGGCGGCCGAGCCGGCGGTCACCTTGACCTCACCCTGGAAGCCGCCCTGCCACTGGTTGACGATGGTGTAGCTGGCCGTGCAGCCGCCGGTCGGGGGCGTCGTGGGCGGCGGCGTGGTCGGGGTGGGGGTCGTCGGCGGCGGCGTGCTGCCGGAGTAGACCGAGGCCTCCCTGGCGGTGGCCTTGATGCCGTTGGCGCCGTTGAAGATCCGCTGGCCCCAGCTGGTCAGCTGGGCCGGGTCGAAGTTGGTGGCCATGTCGAGGTACTCGACCCCGCCGCCGTTGCCGCTCCACGACCAGCCGAGCCAGCCGATCCGGTTGGCCTGACTGTAGGAGAGGATGGTGTCCTCGTCCGGGTTGCCGTCGGAGTGGTTGAAGCCGAACTCGCCAACCACGATGGGCAGCCCGGCGCTGCGGAACCGGCCGAGGTAGTCGGTGATCTCGGCGGCGGTGTCGAAGACGCCGTACATGTGGATCGAGAAGACGGTGTTCTTCGCCGGGTCGGCGTTGAACACCGTCGCCGCGTTGTCCCGCATGGTGAAGGACCAGTCCTGCCCCCAGTTCGGGGCGTCCACCATGATGGTGTGCGCGAGGCCGCCGGCGCGCAGCCGCTTGATCGCGTTGGCGCTGTCGGTGGCCCAGGTCGCGTAGCCCTGGTTGCCGTACGGCTCGTTGCCGATGTTGACGATGACGTACTTCTCCTGGCCGTTGAGCGCGCCGGCGATGCTCAGCCAGTAGTCGACCGCCCGGTCGAGGGTGATGGCGCCGCTCTGCTCGCCGTAGCCGGTGGTGTCGTGCACCTCCAGCACGCAGATCAGCCGGTTGGCCTTGCAGAGCGAGATGACGTTGCCGACGTCGGCGGCGCTGTTCTTGGCCCAGCGGTCGCCGGTGGCCAGCACCACCCGGACGGTGTTCGCGCCGAGCGCCTTCACATTGGCGAAGGAGCTGGTCTGCTGCGGGTACCAGGTGTGGGCGTGGTTGACGCCGCGCATGACGAACTCGGTGCCTCCTGCGTCGTAGAGCCGGCCGTTGGCGACCGAGAACCCGGCGGCGGCGTGGGCCGGCTGGACGAACACGAAGACGGCGGCGAGGACGGTGAGCAGGACGGCGCCGGCGACGGAGAGTCGCTTTCTCATGGCTTTCCTCAGGAAGTGTCGACCCCGTTGCCCTGGCGGGGTTGCGGTGGTTGGTGACGGTCGTGGCGGCTGTAGCCCGGCAGCCGCCGCTCGACTCCCTGGTCGTGCGCAGGGATCAGCGTAGGACGATGCGTTCGGGAAAGCAACCGGTTAAGTAAGCGCCCCGCTCGGCGGGAACGCCTGTGGCGGCCCACGCCGACCGCGAGCCGCCACAGGGGCCGTCATCCCCACCACAAGGATGTGACGCCACCGGCTCTGAACCGGTTAAGCCCGGACCCTAGGCACGGCTCGCGCTCCCGTCAAGGGGTCGCCACCGGGGAGCCGCCGCACCGACGTCGGGGGACCACCGCCACGGGTGACGGCCGCGCCGGAACGGGACAGGTGGGGTTGACCGGCACCGGGCGGGGTATCCCGTGACGATCGTGGGGCGGAAGGAGAAACCAGGATGGTCACCGTCGGCTACACCCTGATGTGCGAGCAGGCCGGCCCGAAGCAACTGGTCGACTACGCGGTACGGGCGGAGGCGGCCGGCTTCGACCAGCTGGTGATCTCCGACCACTACTACCCGTGGCTGGACTCCCAGGGCCACTCCCCGTACGCCTGGTCGGTGCTCGGCGCGGTCGCGCACGCCACCAGCCGCGCCGAGCTGATGTCCTTCGTGACCTGCCCGATCCTGCGCTACCACCCGGCCGTCGTGGCGCAGAAGGCCAGCACCGTCGGCGCGCTCTCCGACGGCCGCTTCACCCTCGGCCTCGGCGCCGGCGAGAACCTCAACGAGCACGTGGTCGGCGGCTGGCCGCACGTACAGCAGCGGCACGAGATGTTCGAGGAGGCGTTGCAGATCATCCGGCCGCTGCTCAACGGCGAGACGCTGACCTTCTCCGGCAACCACTTCGACGTGCCGGAGGCGTACCTGTGGGACCGGCCGGACCAGCCCGTCGGAATGGCCGTCGCGGCCTCCGGGCCGTCGTCGGCCGCGCTCGCCGCCGAGTACGCCGACGGCATCGTCGCCACCGAACCCGACCGCCGGATCATCCAGCTCTACGACGACGCGGGCGGCGCCGGCCAGCCCCGCTACGGCCAGGTGGCCATCTGCTACGGCCCGGACGAGGCCGAGTGCCGCAAGCTCGTGCATGACCAGTTCCGCTGGTTCGGCATGGGCTGGAAGGTCAACGCCGACCTGCCCGGGCCCGAGGCGTTCGCCGCCGCCACCCAGTACGTCCGCGAGGAGGACGTCGCCGAGGGCATCTCCTGCGGCCCCGACGTCGACCGGCACGTCGAGGCGTTCAAGCAGTTCGTCGACGCGGGCTTCACCCACGTGGCCATCGTGCAGGTGGGCGGCGAGACCCAGCCGATGTTCCTGGACTGGGCGCAGGAGGAACTGCTCCCCCGGCTGCGCGAGCTGTGAGGCTCCGGCTGACCGCGCCCGGACGCTTCGGGGCGTCCGAGCTGCGGCTCGCCCTGGCCGCACCCCGCCCGACCGCCGGCCTCACCAGCGAGTGGCGGCTGGTGGACGGGCTGCGGACGCACACCCGTCGTTCCCGGAACCCGGGCAGCGACGCGCCGCCGGTGGTGCTGGTGCACGGGCTCGCGGTGTCCCACCGCTACCTCACCCCGCTGGCCGTCGCGCTCTCGGCCACCCATCCGGTGTACGTGCCGGACCTGCCCGGCTTCGGGCTGACCGCGCGCCCCGGGCGGGCGTACGACGTCGGCCGGCACGCCGCGTTCCTGGCGGCCTGGCTGGCCGCGTACCGGCTGCCGCCGGTCTGCCTGGTGGGGCACTCGTTCGGCGCGGAGGTGGCCGCCGCGCTGGCGGCCCGCCGGCCCCGGGCGGTCCGCGCGCTGGTGCTGGCCGGCCCGACCAGCGACCCGGCCGCCCGGTCCCGCCGGGGCCTGGTCGGCCGCTGGCTGCTGGACACCGTGGCGGAGGCGCCGCTGCAGGCCCCCGTCCTGCTCCGCGACGTCTGGGACGCCCGCCCCTGGCGGGTCGCCGCCACCGTGTCGCACTCCGTTCACAACCGCGTGGAGGAGGACCTGGTCCGGCTCGCCGCGCCGACCCTGGTGCTCACCGGCGCCCGGGACACCGTGGTGCCGCCGGCCTGGCGCGCCCAGGTGACCCGGCTGATCCCCCACGCCCGGGCGGCCACCGTCCCCGGCGCCGCGCACAACGTGGTCACCACCGCACCCCGGCAGGTGGCCGACGCGATCCGTGCCCTGCTCGCCCCCGACCCTGACAAGGTGGACCCATGCGCATCGGAAACACGGAGGTCCGATTCCTCGGCGGCGGCCTCGGCTGCCTGCTGATGATCCTCTTCTCGATCCTCGCCTCGGTCGTGCTGACGGTGCTGCTCAACGTGATCCTCTGAGCCGGCCCCGCAGGCCCGCCTCCCGAGCCCGCTGCCACACCTGGTCAGAGGGGGCGCCAGGTCGTCGGATCGGTGGGATTGGCGACCAGGCGGATGGTCGCGGCCAGGCGGAGCGCCCCGGAGCGGCCACCCACCGCCTTCAGGGCGGCCGAGGACTCGGTGCTGACCTCGGCGACGCAGTCGCGGCAGCCGGGCACCTGCGCGACCCGGTAGGCGCCCATGCCCTTCGGCCCGTCCACCGCTGCGCCGACCCGGCCGTCCACCGAGATCGTGGAGCCGCCCAGGTCGCTGCCGTCCCCGTCGTACATCCCGTTGCTCATGCCGATCGACAGGTCCCCACGGTTCCCCTCGTCCCCGATCGGGCCGGACACGAGGTAGTTCGCGTCGGCGTTCAGCCACCTGCCCTCCCAGGTGCGCAGCTCGACGCCGATGAGCTTCGCGCGGGGTGGGACGTCGAACGACCGGAACGGCACGGTGACGCGCTCGTCCTGCCAGGTCAGCCCGGCCACGACCTGACGCGCGACCTCCTCCGGCGGCGCCAGGCTCCGGACGGTGACGGAGACCCAGCCGCCCGGGGCGTACTGCCACGACAGCAGCGTCTGCTCCCGGTCGGTGTGCAGATACGCCGGTTGCCCGTCCACCGGCGCGACCGGCGTACCGGGGGCCTCCAGCGAGGGCACCTGACCGGTGAGCCCGGAGCCGAGCTGCGGCGAGAAGATGTCGACCCCGCGCGCACCCATCCGGACCGTGGCCCACCCGCCGATGCCCATCATCGGTCCCGGCTCCACCGGGCCGCCCGGCACCAGCGGATCGGGCACGATCGCCTCCACCGACTGGATCGCGACGCCGGTGCGGCTCACCTGGTGGATGGCGCCCGGCGGCACCCAGCCGAGCCGGAGCGACCGTCGGGTCGGGTCGAATCGCGCGGGCGCCACCGCCGGCGCCTCCCCCTGGGTCGTGACCGGGCCGCCCGGGGCGGCGGTGGAGCGGCTCGGGGTCGCGGCGGGACGGCTCGGGGTGGCCGTCGCGGCGCTCCGACCGGGCGTCGGCGCGTCCCCGTCGCCGGGAGTGGTGAGCGCGCCCGGCCTGCCGAGCACCGTGGCGGATCCCAGCAGCACGACGGCGGCGACCGCCGCGACGGCGGCCACGGCGATCCCCCGTCGACGGCGCACCGCCCGCTGCCCGGCGACCAGTAGCGTCTCCGCCGGCACGCCACCGGCCGGCAGGTCGTCCGCCGCCCGGGCCAGCAAGGACCGGACCAGCGTCTCGTCGTCCCGGTTCATCGGTTCACCTCCGTCCCGTCGCCCAGCGGCAGCCGCCTGCGCAGCGCGGCCAGCCCTCGCGCCGTCTGGCTCTTCACGTTCCCGGTCGAACAGCCGAGCACCTCGGCGGTTTGCTCCACGCTCAGGTCGGCGTAGAAGCGCAGCACCAGCACCACCCGCTGGCCGGGCGGCACCGCCGCCAGCGCGGCCCGCACCGCAACCGCGTCCACGACGGACTCGTCCGGGCCGGACGAACCACCGCGGGACTCGGGCTCGGGCGCCCGCTCGAAGAGCTGCACGCCGAACCACCGGGAACGCCGCTCCTGCCGGAACGCGTTGACCAGCATCCGGTGCACGTACGCGCCGACGTCGTCGGCGCCCCGCGCCCGGCCCCACTTCACGTAGAGGCGGGTCAGGGTCTGCTGCACCACGTCGTCGGCCCGGTGCGTGTCACCGGTCAGCAGGTACGCCGTGCGTCGCAGCCTCGGTGTCGCCGCCTCGACGAACTCGACGTACTCCTGCCGTTGCGTGGCATGCATCGACCACTCCCCGTTCCCGGACGCCGGCGTCCTCACCGTACGGATGGGCGCGGGGCCCGCAACGGTTGCACGGCTCACGGAAGCCGCCAGGTGGACTCGTCGCCGGGGCGGTCGACCAGCCGCACGGCGGCGGCGAGGGCGAGGGCGCCGTCCGGCCCGCCGATCGCGGCGAGCCCCCGGATGGTGAGTGCCACGACCTCGCCGGCGCACGCCTCGCCCAGCCCACCCACCCGGTACGCCCCGAGGCCCCCCGGCGCCGCGTCCACCGTTCGTCCGGCGGCCGTCGTGCCGGTCCGCACCACGCCGACGGTCAGGTCCTCGTGCGGTCCCGCCGCGCCGAGGACCCGGTACCCGCACCGCGCCCGGTGCCACCGGCCGTCGCGCCAGTCGACCACCGTCGTCTCCCAGCGCGCGCCGTCGGCCGGGGCCACGGCGAGGAAGGGCACCCGGGCGGGCTCCTCCGTCCAGACCAGACCGTCGGCGATCCGCCGCAGCGTCCGCGCCGGGGCGGGCAGATTGGTGCCCAGGACGGTCACCGCGGTGCCGGGCCGGTGCTGCCAGGTCAGCGAGGTGTGTCCGTGGTCCGGGTCGGCGTACAGCTGGGCCGTGCGGCCCTGCACGGACACGTCCGGGCCGCGCCGCCAACCGCGGTGGGTGGCGGAGGTGTCCACGGCGGACCCCACCCGCACCGAGAGCACCCGACTGCCGGCCATCGGGCCGGTCCCCGGGCCCTCCCAGGCGATCAGGGACCGTTCCCCCCGGTGGCTGGCGCACGTCCGGTGGGTCATCCCGTCGGGCAGCCAGTCCGTCCGGAAGAGCGGCCGTACCAGGTCGAGGTCGGTCCTGCCGTGCATCGGTCGCTCCCCCGCGTCGTCAGCGCTGTCACCCAGGTGATGGCCGTGACGGTGTGAAGGGTTGCACCCGGGAGTTCAGCGGCGCAGCCCCAGCGGCCGGCGCCTGCCGGGTGGCGACCCGGACGGCCTTGATCGAAACGACCTGCGGCGTGTCGGGGTGACCGGCGGCGGGGATGCCGCGACCCCGCCGCAACCAGCGTCGATCAGCCGTGGCGCACGCCCGGCGGCCAGCGGTCAGGCCGGGCGCAGGTCCAACTCGGCGACGACCGGGTAGTGGTCGGAGGCCCGGTCGGCGTCCCCGCCACGGACCACCAGCACCTCGCGGGTCAGCGCGGCGAACGGCGCGGTGCCGAGCAGGTAGTCCAGTCGCATGCCGGCGAACTCCCCCCCGCCGTGCCGGGTCGGCACGGTGTGGCCGTCCGCCTCGGGCGCGCCGGCGGCGCGGGCCGGCCAGAGGTCGACCAGGCCGGCGTCGACCAGCCGGGCGACGGCGCGGGTGTCCACGGTGCGGCCGTCGCGGCGCAGGTGCCGGCGGCGGTAGTGCATCGGCAGGCCCGCCAGCCGGTCGGTGTGCTCCGCCGTGGGCTCCAGCGTGTTCAGGTCGCCGGCCAGCAGCGCCAGCGGACCGCCGGTCTTTCGCACGGCGGCCGCCAGCCAGTCCGCCTCCATCCGTCGCCGGCCCCCGGAGTACGGGTTGAGGTGGGTGCTGAACACCGTCAACGGCCCCTGCCCGGTGTCCACCCGTACCCAGGCGGCGGCGTGGTGGAACGGCCGGCGCACCCGGCCGGCGGCCAGCACCCGCAGCGGCGGTCGGACCAGCACGGCCACCGGCTGCCCGAAGCAGGAGCGGGCCAGATGCGGACGCATCCCCAGCCGGCCCGCCACGTCGTCGAGCAGCCCACCCCGGTCGAAGCCCCGCAGCTCCTGCAGGGCCAGCACGTCCGGCCGCTGCGCGGTGACCACCCCGACCACGAGGTCCCGCCGGTCGGGCCCGCTGCGGTCCCGACCGCCGGTCCTGATGTTCCAGGTCATCACGCGCAGCATGGGCGGCGTCGTCACTGCGGCCGGGCGGCCTTGGCCAGCTCGTCGTCGAGCTCGCCGACCTGCTCCGACTCGATGGCCGGCCGGTTGCCCTCGTAGACGTCGGCGTTGGGGCGGACCACCCAGTAGAGCAGCCCGATCCAGAGCGCGCTGAGCAGGATCGCGCCCATGAAGTCCGTCGGGTGGTGCATGCCCCGGTACATCCGGGACACGGCCACCCCGACCGGCATGATCACGGCCAGCGCCACGAACAGCCAGCGCCACCAGCGGTCGGTACGCGGCAGGACGATCAGCGTGATCGCCACCCAGACGCAGATCGTCGCCGCGATGTGGCCGGAGGGGAAGGATGAGGTCGGCATGGGGCCATCGAGGTTCTCCACCGGCGGGCGCGGCCGGTCCACGGCCGCGGCGGAGGCGAGGAAGAGGCTCAACTCGCCGAACATGGTCAGCGCCACGAAGAGCACCGGCCGCCAACGCCGCCACACCGCCAGCACGAGCGGGCAGAAGACCAGCGAGATGAGCAGGATGGCGTGGGTGTCGCCGGCCTTGCTCCACCAGTGGCTGACCTCGTCCCGGCCCGGGGTCCGGTGCTCGGCGAACCACCTCGGCACCTCCGTGTCCAGGGTGGCGAAGAAGGTCCCGCCGGCGTGGTAGCTGACGAACATCCCGAAGCCGTAGAGCGCGCCGAGCACCAGCACCCAGCCGACCAGCAGCTCGAAGACGGCGGCCCGAGGGTGCGGCAGCAGGTGCGCCTCGTCGGGGGCGGGGGCGACCTCGTGCGCGGCCTCCGGCTCCAGCCCCTCGGTCAGCGCCGGCACCCGGCGGCCGCGCTCCAGCCGCCACAGCCGGAAGGCGTACGCGGTGACGCCGAGCCAGGCGGCACCGAGCAGCCAGGCCCCGAGCACGTCGGAGACGAAGTGCACGCCGAGCGCGATCCGGGTCAGACCGATGAGGAAGACGAGCAGAGCGACCAGGGCGATCGCCGGCTTGCGCCAGCGGAACGACAGGGCCGGCAGGAACACCAGCAGCAGCGCCCCGTACGCGACGAAGGAGCCCAACGCGTGGCCGCTGGGGAAGCTGTCCCCGGCGTAGGTGCCAATCGGCACCTCCACCTCGGGACGCAACCGGTCGACCAGGGTCTTGAGCGCCGGGTCGAGGATCAGCGCGCCGAGCCCGGTCACGATCAGGAACACCGCGAGCCGGCCCTGTCGGCGGATCAGCAGCCCGATCACGGCGACCGAGACCAGCCAGATGATCACCGCCCGGCCGCCGAGGTCGGTGAGGGCGTTGAGCACGGTCACCAGCGGCCCGTGCGGCGCGACCAGATCGTTGAGCCAGGCCGCCACGCCGTGGTCGACGTCGTAGAGCGGGGTCCAGCGGACCCGAACCAGCACCAGCAGCAGCCCGAACCCGACGCCGGTCCCGAGCACGAGTGCCAGGCCGGCGAGCGTCCGCTCGGTGAAATGACCCAGGGGTCGTCGTAACACGTCGATGACCGCGCTCACGGCAGCCTCCCTCTCGCTCCTGGCGGAGCGCTGTACCCGATCCGCGCTCGGCGTACACCGGGGGGTGCCGGAACGGGGGTCTACAGCGAGGTCATCTCACCGGTGTCCTGCAGCTCCTCCCGCTCGGCCTCGGGCTCCCACAGGTCCGGCTGGGCCGGCTCCTGCACCCCGATCCGCATCGCCTCCAACTGGGCGGCGAAGGCCAGCCCGCCGAAGAGCGCCATGCCGGTGAGGTTGGCCCAGAGCAGCAGGGCCATCATGCCGGTCAGCGCGCCGTAGGTCTGGCCGAATTCGTCGCTGAACGTGACGTACCCGGCGAGCAGCAGGCTGGCCAGCCACCAGAGCGCGGTGGCGATGCCGGCGCCGAAGAAGAGCCAGGACAGGCCGGGCTGGTTGCGGCGGGGCGAGTGCCGGAAGAGCACCGCCACGGCGAGCACGGTCAGCCCGAGGCTCAGCGGCCAGCGGATCACGTCCCAGGCGCCGTCGGCGAACGCGCCCCACTCGTAGTGCCGCTGCACGGAGTCGCCGATCGCCCCGCCGCCGACCAGGATCAGGAAGCCGGCCAGCGCCGGCCCGCCGGCGGTCACCGCGAGGACGGCGGCCCGGACGTACTTGGCCAGGGCCCGGCGGTCCCGCTCCACGCCGTAGATCCGGTTGGCGCCGCGTTCGATCTGGGCCATCGTGGTGGTCAGCGCCACCAGGCCGGTGAACAGACCGAGGGTCAGCGCCAGCTCGCCGGCCCGCTCGGTGCGCTCACCGTCGCCGAGCAGCTCGCGGACCACCGACTCGCTCTGCCCGGGGGTGAGGGCCAGCACGGTGTCGGCGACCACCTGGCCGCCCTCCTCCACGCCGAGTTCGCTGATCAGACCGGTCAACGCGATCATGAACGGCACCACGGCGAGGCAGAGCTGCAGGGCGAACGCCCGGGAGTGGCTGAAGCCGTCGCCGTAGCGGAACCGGATGAAGGCGTCGCGCAGCAGGCACCAGCCGCCCTGCCGGCGCAGGGTGCGCCAGGCGTCGTCGGCGGAGAGGTCGTCCTCCGCCATCAGCCGGGTCTCGGGGACGAGCTTGGTGCTACTCACGGCGCGCCTCCTCGATCAGCCGCTCGCCCCGCTCCGCCGCCGCCTCGGCGTCCATCGTCAGGTCGGGGTGGCGCTCTGGGCGCGGCACGCAGAGCCAGAGCGACTGCGGCTTGACCTCGGCGGTGAGCGAGCGGCCGGGCTCGATCAGGTCGCCGTCGAGCTCCCGGGGCTGGGCCCGGTTGCTGGTGACCTGCACCCGGCGGGCCCGGAAGACCTCCATCCGGGGCACGCTGCCGCGCCGGCGCACCAGCGCCCAGCCCATGGCCAGCCAGTGGCCGAGCGTCCGGGGGGTGAGCACGGCCACGTCGAGCCAGCCGTCGTCGGGCTCGGCGTCGGTGAGCAGGCGCACCCCGCCCTGGAGCCGGCCGACGTTGGCGACCAGCACGGAGCGGGCCCGGCGGCGCAGCGGCGGCCGGTCGTCGATGCGGATCGAGACTCGCATCGGCCGGTCCCGCAGGTGCTTCGCGGCACCCATCACGTACGCGGGCCAGCCGATGCGCGCCTTGGTCGTCTCGGAGGTGTCCCGGAGCATCTGGGCGTCGAAGCCCATCCCGGCCATCACGGCGAAGTACCGGTTCTCGACCGCGCCGACGTCCAGCCGGCGCATCCCGCGCTCCACGGCGACCTGCAGGCCGGCGGCCAGGTCGTTGGAGAGCCCGAGGTTGGCGGCGAGCAGGTTGCCGGTGCCCTGGGGCAGCACGGCCAGCGCGGCGTCGGTGCCGACCAGCCCGCTGACGCAGGCCATCACGGTGCCGTCGCCGCCGCAGGCGAAGACCACCTGGGCGCCGGCGGCGACGGCCGCCTCGGTCTGGCCCCTGCCCGGGTCCTCGACCGTGGTCTCGTACCAGGTCGGCTCGGGCCAGCCCGCCGCGGCGAGGGCATCGTCCACCGTGCGGCGGAACTGGTCCAGATCGGTCACCTTCGAGGGGTTGACCACCACCGCCGAGCGCGGCGGGGCGTCGTCGGCGGTCACCGGGCGCGTCTGCTCTCCACCATCCACGGCGCAAGTGTGCAGCAAGCGGGGCCGGTCAGCGAGCCGACGCGGGGCGACGTTGCACTGGCCGCAATCAGGTTTGAAAAGCCCCGCCACCGGTTGGCCCGCTCACCGCGGGCCGCGCACTCGGCCATCTCGGTCACCCACCGGGCGCGGGTGGCCGCTTCGCCGGGACGATCCACCCCCCGGCGAAGCGGGAGCCGAGGCACCGGGTACCGGTCAGGCCGCCGTCCGCAGCGCCGTCTCGACCCGCCGGCGCAGGTCGTCGAGGTTCAGCCCGGCCTCGGTGAGCACCACGGCGGCGAGGCCGCCGCCCTCGCGCAGCAGCCCGAGCAGGATGTGCTCGGTGCCGATGTGGTGGTGGCGCAGCCGGATCGCCTCGCGCAGGGAGAGCTCCAGCACCTTCTTGGCGCGGGGGGAGAACCGCCTGTCGTCGTACCGCCGGAAGCCCCAGCGGCGGCGCGGCGCGGGCGCGGCCTCGCGCAGCGCGTCGGGACCGAAGGACTCCTCGATCCGGGCGACGATGGCGGTGAGGTCGATGCCGATCTCGCGCAGCGCGGCGGCGTCCGCCTCGCCGAGACCGCTGGCGCCGGGCGCGGTGTGCCGGGCGATGGCGGCGCGCAGGTCCTCCGGGCGCACCCCCGCCTCGGTGAGCACCCGGCTGGCCAGCGCGTCGCCGTCGGCGAGGACGCCGAGCAGCAGGTGCTCGGTGCCGACCGGCCGCTGCCGCTCGGCCCGCGCCTCGTCGACCGCCCGGTGCACGACCGCACGGGCCCGGTCGGTGAACCGTTCGAACATCACGCCTCCCAGGTTCCTCGGACCGCCGGTCGCCCGGCGTGCTTCTTGTGGACCGCCTGCCGGCTGACCTCGAGCGCATCGGCGATGTCCTGCCAGGACCAGCCCTGTCGACGGGCGTTGTCCACCTGGACGACCTCCAGCCGTTCGAGGAGCCGGCGCAGGGCGAGCACCGCCCGGAGCCCGACCCTGGGGTCGGTGCTGCCGGCGGCCGCCGCGAGTTCCGTTGCCTGACTCATGTCGTCAACTTACGTTGACAGCGCCACCCTGTCAACCCCCGTTGACAACACGGGTGTCCGACCCGGCGCGCGGACCGACCGCCCGACACGACCGCCGACGCCCCGACCAGGGGCTTCCGCGGTGCTACGGTCCGCTGATGTTCCGCCGCGCTCCGTCCGACCGACCCGAGCCGCTGACCTGCCGTCTCGCCGCCGGGCGGGTCGCCCTGGAGGTCGCCGGCGGCAGCGTGGTCGGCCACCGCTACCCGGCCAACTTCGACCTGCTGCACGTCGATGCGACGCTGCCCTTCATCGCCGTCGTCGACGGCATGGGCTCCGGCGAGGGCGCCCGGGTGGCCGGCACCACGACGATGACCACCCTGGTCGAGGCGGTCCGCGGTGACTGGCCCGCAGTCGGAGCGCGCGAGCTGCGCGCGGCGGTCGCCGACGCCCGCTCCCTGGTCCGCGCCGCCGGCGCGCGGCTGACCGAGCTGACCGGCTGCACGCTGACCGCCCTGCTGGTCGAGCCGGACGGCGAGCAGGTGTGGCTCGTCCAGCTCGGCGACTCGCGGGCGTACCGGCTGCGCGACGGCGTGCTGGAACTGATGACGGTCGACCACACGGCCGCCTGGCTGGGGCTGCTGCACGGCTGGTACCGGGCCGGCTCCGCGGAGGCCGGCCGGGCCCGCTACCAGCTGCTGCGCTACGTCGGCCATCCGGACAACCCGGACGCGGACCTGCTCGCCGTGCCGCTGCGGGTCGGCGACACCTGGCTGCTCTGCACCGACGGGGTGAGCGACCAGGTGGACTACCACCGGATGCGGGAGGCCCTCGCCGGCGGCGACCCGAAGCGGGCGGTGCGCAGCCTGCTCACCAGCAGCCTGGCCGAGGGCGGGGAGGACAACGCCACCGCCGTGGTGCTCCGGGTCCGGCCTGGCACCGAGGGTGACGGCGAACACCTTTGACGGTCTGACGTTCTGTGCAAACATTGTCAGCATGTCGAGCGACAGGTTGGCGGCGATCCTCGCCGCCGCGTACGAGTGCTTCACCCGGCACGGCGTGCGGCGTACGACGATGGACGACATCGCGGCCACCGCCGGGATGTCCCGCCCCGCCGTCTACCAGTACGTCCGCAACAAGGACGACGCCTACCGACGACTGGCCGAACGGCTCTTCGCCGACTCCCTCGCCCAGGCCCGCCGAGCGGCCACCGCGCCCGACGCCGACCTGCGACAGCGGCTGCACGACGTGCTCGCCGCCAAGCTCGAACTCACTCTCCGACTGCACCAGGAGAGCCGGCACGCCGCCGAACTCCTCGACACCAGCACCCGGCTCACCGGCGACCTCGCCGAGGCGTACACCCGGGAGCTGACCGACGTGGTCGCCGGCGCGCTCGCCGACGCCGCCGGGCCGCGCGCCCGCGCCGTCGCCGACGTGCTGGTCGCGCTCACCCGCGGCCTGGAGGCCGACCTCACCGACCCCGACCTGCCCCGACGGCGGCTGCGCGAGGGTGTCGCGCTCCTCGTCGCCGGCCTCACCCACCCGGGAGCCCCCGCATGACCACCTCCGTCCTGATCACCGGCACCTCCTCCGGCATCGGCCGCGCCACCGTCCGCCATCTCGCCCGCCGCCCCGAGTTCACCGTCTACGCCACCGCCCGCAAGGTCGAGGCGATCGCCGACCTCGCCGACAGCGGCGCCCGCCTGCTCCCCCTCGACGTCACCGACGAGGAGTCCATGCGGGCCGCCGTCGCCGCCGTCGAGGCCGCCCACGGCCAGGTCGACGTGCTGGTCAACAACGCCGGCTACGGCGAGTACGGGCCGATCGAACAGGCCCCGCTGGACCGGGTCCGGGCCCAGTTCGAGACCAACGTCTTCGGGCTCAGCCGGCTCACCCAGCTCGTGCTGCCCGGCATGCGCCGGGCCGGCCGGGGCCGGATCGTCAACGTCAGCTCGATGGGCGGCCGGCTGGTCTTCCCCGGCGGCGGCTACTACCACGCCAGCAAGTACGCGGTGGAGGCGATCTCCGACGCGCTGCGCCAGGAGGTGCGGCCGTTCGGCATCGACGTGGTGGTCGTCGAGCCCGGCCTGATCCGGACCGGGTTCGGGGCGGTGGCCGCGAAGTCGCTCGGCGCGGGCGGCGACCCGGCCGGGCCGTACCGGACGATGGTCGCCTCGGTGGACGCGGCGATGGCCAAGTCCTACGCCAACCCGATGCTGGCCGCGACGCCCGAGACGGCGGCCCGGGTGATCGAGCGGGCGGTCACCGCCCGCCGCCCCCGCACCCGCTACCTGGTCACCGCCGCCGCCTGGGCGATGGTGCACACCCGCCGGCTGCTCGGCGCGCGGGTCTTCGACACGGTCGCCCGGCTCCAGTTCCGCTGAGCCGCCGCCGGCCCGGCCGACCCGCCGTCGCCCGGTGCGCCGACCGGCACGCCGGACGCCCGGCGCCCGGGTGTGCCGATCCCGGCCCGCCCGGGCGGCGGCGCGACTAGCGTCGGTGGGGTCGGCGTGGCCGTACCGTGCGGGGCGCCCGGGAGGTGAGCCGGATGACCGGATCCGCCGGCGCGCCGGTGGTCGCCGGCATCAGCGTGTTGCCGCAGGCCATGGAGGTCGTCCGCGAGGCGACCCGGGCGGCCGCCGCGCACCGCCGGGACCTCGTCCTGCTGCACGCCTTCAACTGGCAGGCGGCGTTCGAGGCGCCCTCGGTCGCCGAGCCCCGCGCCGAGGCCGAAGAGATGATCGCCCAGGCCGCCGCGGCCGCCGCCGAGATCGAGTCGGCGGTGTCGGTCAGCGGCGAGATCGTCGAAGGCCCCCCGCTGGACGCGCTGATCCGCCGCTCCGAGACGGCGTTCCTGGTGGCCGTCGGCGACGGCGGCATGACCACGTGCGGGGACTGCGTACCCGCCGACGCGCCGGCGGTGCAGCTCGCCGCCCGCGCCGGCTGCCCGGTGCTGGTGGTCCGCCGCGAGCCACCCGTCGCCGGGCCGGTGCTGGTCGGGGTGGACTTGTCGGCGAGTTCACGGACCGCACTCGACTTCGCCTTCGACTGCACCGCCCGCCGGGAGGCCCGGCTGCTCGCGGTGCGGGTCGTCGAGCCGGGACGGGCCGACGACGGCGACGACGTGCTCATCGAGGCGGTGGCCGAGGTCGGGCGGCGGTACCCCGGCGTCGCGGCGGAGTGCCACACCGTCCGCGGCGACCCGGGCAGCGTCCTCGTCGAGCAGTCGCGGTCGGCCCAACTGGCGCTGGTCGGCGCCCGGGGCGACGAGCCGTGGCGCGGCATGCTGGGCGCGGTGAGCCAGACCCTGCTCTACCACGCGCCGTCGCCGGTCATCGTGGTCCGCGGCCTGACCGCCACGCCACCGGACGGGCCGTGACGCCCCCCGGTCCCGGGACCAACGGCCCTGATCCACTCGCACCCGGCCGGGTCAAGCTGGACAGGCCCCGGGTGATATCCGCCTTCGGGCTGCAGAAGTCCCCGACGCGCGAGAGGCTATTGCAGCATGGACACCGCTCTCGACCTGCACAGCCCACTGACCGAAGACGAGCTGCGCCGGCTGGACGCCTACTGGCGGGCGGCTAACTACCTCACCGTCGGGCAGATCTACCTGCTCGACAACCCGCTGCTCCGCGAGCCGTTGAAGCCCGAGCACGTCAAGCCGAGACTGCTCGGCCACTGGGGCACCAGCCCGGGGCTCAACCTGCTCTACGCGCACCTCAACCGGGTCATCGTCAACCGTGACCTGTCGGCCATCTTCATCACCGGCCCTGGCCACGGCGGGCCGGCGGTGGTGGCGAACACCTGGTTGGAGGGCACGTACAGCGAGCTCTACCACGCGGTGAGCCGGGACGAGACGGGCATGGCCCGGCTGTTCCGCCAGTTCTCCTTCCCGGGCGGCATCCCGAGCCACGTGGCGGCGGAGGTGCCGGGTTCGATCCACGAGGGCGGCGAGCTGGGGTACGCGCTCAGCCACGCCTACGGCGCCGCCTTCGACAATCCCGACCTGCTGGTCGCCTGCGTCATCGGCGACGGCGAGGCGGAGACCGGGCCCCTGGCCGGGAGCTGGCTGTCCAACGTCTTCCTCAACCCGGCCCGCGACGGCGCGGTGCTGCCCATCCTGCACCTCAACGGCTACAAGATCGCCAGCCCGACGGTGCTGGACCGGATCCCCACCGACGACCTGCTCGAGCTGATGCACGGCTACGGCTACCAGCCGTACGTCGTCGCCGGCGACGACCCGACCACGGTGCACCAGAGCCTCGCCGCCACCCTGGACCGGGCGGTCGACGAGATCACCGAGATCCAGCGCCGGGCCCGCTCCGGCGGCGACAGTCGCCGCCCCCGCTGGCCGATGATCATCCTCCGTACGCCGAAGGGCTGGACGGGCCCACGGGAGATCAAGGGCAAGCAGGTCGAGGGGACCTTCCGCTCCCATCAGGTGCCCATCGACGGGGTGCGGAAGAGCCCGGAGGCCCTGGCCGAGCTGGAGCGCTGGATGCGCAGCTACCGGCCGGAGGAACTCTTCGACGCCACCGGCGCCCTGGTCGCCGAGTTGGCCGCGCTGCCGCCGAAGGGTGACCGCCGGATGAGCGCCAACCCGGTGACCAACGGCGGCCGGATGCTGCGCGACCTGGAGCTGCCGGACTTCCGCGCGTACGCGGTCGACGTCAAGCAGCCGGGCGAACCGGCCGTCGGCGCCACCGGTGTGCTCGGCCAGTGGGTCCGCGACGTGATCGCCGCCAACCCGCAGACCTTCCGGCTCTTCGGCCCCGACGAGGTCGCCTCCAACCGGCTCGGCGCCGCCTTCGAGGTCACCGACCGGGCGTTCGTCGCCGACACGGCCGACGTCGACGACCACCTCTCCCCCGACGGCCGGGTGATGGAGGTGCTCTCCGAGCACCTGTGCCAGGGCTGGCTGGAGGGCTACCTGCTCACCGGGCGGCACGGCATCTTCACCAGCTACGAGGCGTTCATCCACATCGTCGACTCGATGGTCAACCAGCACGCCAAGTGGCTCAAGGTGACCCGGGGCATCCCCTGGCGAGAGCCGCTGCCCTCGCTGAACTACCTGCTCTCCAGCCACGTGTGGCGGCAGGACCACAACGGCTTCTCGCACCAGGACCCGGGCTTCATCGACCACGTGGCCAACAAGAAGGCCGAGGTGGTGCGGGTCTACCTGCCGCCGGACGGCAACACGCTGCTCTCCACCATGGACCACTGCCTGCGCAGCCGGCACTACATCAACGTGGTGGTGGCCGGCAAGCAGCCGGCGCCGAACTGGCTGAGCATGGACGAGGCGATCCAGCACTGCCGGCGCGGCCTGGGCATCTGGGACTGGGCCAGCACCGACGACGGCAGCGAGCCGGACGTGGTGCTGGCCTGCGCCGGCGACGTGCCGACCCTGGAGACCCTCGCCGCGGCGGGCCTGCTCCGCCAGCACCTGCCCGAGCTGAAGGTGCGGGTGGTCAACGTGGTCGACCTGATGCGGCTCCAGCCGCCGTCGGAGCACCCGCACGGCCTGCCGGACAACGAGTTCGACACCATCTTCACCCGCGACAAGCAGATCATCTTCGCGTACCACGGCTACCCGTGGCTGATCCACCGGCTCACCTACCGCCGGACCAACCACGACAACCTGCACGTGCGCGGGTACAAGGAGGAGGGCACCACCACCACCCCGTTCGACATGGTGATGCTCAACGACCTGGACCGCTTCCACCTGGTCATCGACGTGATCGACCGGGTGCCCGGGCTCGCCGCGCGCGCCGCCCACCTGCGACAGGAGATGGTCGACGCCCGCCAGTCCTGCCGCGACTACACCCGCCGGTACGGCGAGGACGACCCCCGGGTCGCCGAGTGGCGCTGGATCCGCGAGACCGAACCCGGCCTGCGGACCGGGCAGTGAGCCCGTCGGCCGGGGACGGGAGGTGGGTGCGGTGAGCCGGGACGAGATCCTGGTCGGCTACGACGGTTCCGCCGACGCCAGCCTGGCGCTGGACTGGGCGTTGGACGAGGCGCAGCGCGGCGGCCGGCCGGTCCGGCTGGCGTACGTCTTCGAGTGGCTGACCGTGACCGGCTGGATCGGCCCCGGGGTGGCCCCGGGGATCTGGCCCGACGAGACCGCCCGGCGGCAGGTCGAGGAGCTGGTCCACAAGGCCGCGGCCGACGCCGTGGCCCAGCGGCCGGGCACCACCGTGCACGGCGAGGTGTACGACGGGCCGCCCGCCCTGGTGTTGCAGGAGCGCTCCGCCGACGCCGGGCTGCTGGTGCTGGGCAGTCGCGGGCACGGCGGCTTCGCCGGCCTGCTCGCCGGCTCGACCGCCGTCGCGGTGACCGCCCACGCCCACTGTCCGGTGGTGGTGGTCCGCGCCGGGCAGGCCGCCGGGGCGGGACCGGTGGTGGTCGGCGTCGACGGCTCCGAGTCCTCCCGGGTGGCGCTCGGCTTCGCGGCCGAGAGCGCCGCGCAGCGCAGGGTGCCGCTGCGGGTGGTGCGGGTCGTCGCACCGCCGGCCGGGCGGCGGCCCTCGGACCATGACGAGCGGGCCACCGTCGCCGGGGAACGGGCCGCGGTCGAGGAGTCCCTCGCCCCGTGGCGGGACACCTTCCCGGACGTCGACGTCGACATCGAGGTGGCGCCCGGCAACCCGGCCGCCGCCCTGGTCGAGGCCAGCCGGAGCGCCCAGCTCGTGGTGGTGGGCAGCCGGGGCCTGGGCGGGCTGCGCGGGATGCTGCTCGGCTCGGTCAGCCAGCAGCTGCTCCAGCACTCGTCCTGCCCGGTCGTGGTGGCCCGCGAACGCTGAGGTCCCGGCGCCGGCACCGGCCGCCCTGGTGATCGACGCCGTTTGCGGCGTGTCGCGGCCTCCCCGGCGCGGGACAGCGCGACACGCCGCATCCCGGTGTCGCTCCACGCCGGCCGGCGACGGGATGCCGGAGGCCGGCGGCGCCGGGCCTGCGTGGGCTACGCCGGATCCGGGCATGACGAAGGATGGAGCCGTGACCCCACCACCGCGACCGCCGTGGTGGGCACGATGGAGAAACGGAAAGGTCGTGACGATGAGCCACGAGACGCCGGGACAGGACCGCCCGCTGACCACCGCGCTCGCGGAGGCCGCCGCGACCGCCGGCTACGCCCCCTCGGTGCACAACACGCAACCGTGGCGCTGGCTGGTGCTACCCGGCGCCCTGGAACTACGGATCGTCCGGGACCGTCAGCTGACCGCCACCGACCCGGAGGGACGCCTGCTGGCGATCAGCTGCGGCGCCGCGCTGCACCACGCCCGGCTCGCGCTGGCCGCCGAGGGTTGGACGGCCGTGGTGGAGCGGCTGCCCGACCCGGCGCAGCCGGACCTGCTGGCCCGACTGACCGGGCTGGACCGGTCCGGCGCGGACGCGGACGCCATGCGCATGGTGCAGTGCATGCAGATCCGGCACACCGACCGGCGACCGGTCAGCGACGAGCCGGTCCCGACCGCCGCGATCGGTGAGATCAGCCGGGCGGTCGCCGCCGAGGGCGCCAACCTGCAGATCCTCGACTCCGACCAGGTGATGGAGCTGGCCGCCGCCGCCTCGCACGCCGGCACGGTCGAGGCGAAGGACCCGCAGCTGCGCGAGGAACTGGACTACTGGACCAGCCGGGCTGACGGCGGCACGGGACTACCGCCGGAGGTGCTGCCCGAGCAGCAGCCGCAGACCACCGTCCCCGGCCGCGACTTCGGCCGCGCCGGCACCCTGCCGATCGGCCCCGGCCACGACAAGGCCGCCGTGTACGGCCTGCTCAACGGCGACGAGGACGAGCCGGACAGCTGGCTGCGCGCCGGCGAGGCGCTCTCCGCGCTCTGGCTGACCGCCACCCGCCTCGGCGTGTCCGTGGTGCCGCTCTCCGGCGTGGTGGAGGTGCCCGGCACCCGGCAGACGCTGCGCCAGCTGCTCAGCGGGCTCGGCTTCCCGTACCTCGTGGTGCGGCTGGGGATCGCGGACCCGGCGCACGCGGGGCCGCCGCACACCCCGCGGCTCCCCACCGAGCAGGTGGTCGACACCTCGGCGGTCCGCGACCAGCGCACCTGACGATCTCGTGCCGCCGGTGACGCGGGCGATAGCATCGCCTGCGTGGCCGCCAGCACACCGACGCCCCGCAACGAGCCGCTCGCCCCCTCGCTGGGGCTGAGCCCGCTGTCCCGGGTACGCCTCGACGAGCTGCTCCAGGAGATGCTCGACCGGGTCGGCGAGGTGGTCACCAGCCGGGAGCGGCTGCGCGCCCTGCTGGACGCGGTGGTGGGCATCGGCTCCGACCTCGACCTGCGCAGCACCCTGCAACGGATCGTGCAGTCGGCCTGCGAGCTGGTCGGCGCCCGCTACGGCGCGCTCGGCGTGATCGGGCCGGACCGGCTGCTGCACGACTTCATCATCCATGGCATCAGCGACGAGCTGCACGCCAAGATCGGCGACCTGCCGCACGGGCGCGGCGTGCTCGGCCTGCTGATCGACGAACCACGCCCGGTCCGGATGCCGGACATCACCCAGCACCCGAAGTCGTACGGCTTCCCGCCGCACCACCCGCCGATGCACAGCTTCCTCGGCGTGCCGGTCCGCATCCGCGACCAGGTCTTCGGCAACCTCTACCTGGCCGAGAAGCAGGGCGCGTCGGAGTTCACCGAGGACGACGAGGAGATCGTGGTCGCGCTGGCCGCCGCGGCCGGCGTCGCGATCGAGAACGCCCGCCTCTACGCGCTGGCCCACCGGCGGGAACGCTGGCTGGCCGCCACCGCCGAGATCACCTCGGTGCTGCTCGGCGAGGTCCGCCGCACCGACGCGCTGGCCCTGGTCGCCCGGCGGGCCCGGGAGGTCGCCGAGGCGGAGCTGGCCCTGGTGCTGCTCTACGACGAGGACGCCGGCCAGTTCACCGTCGAGGTGGTCGACTCGGCCGACGGGGCCGACCGGCAACTGGTCGGCGCGGTGCTGCCGGCCGCCGAGACCAGCTTCGCCGGCCCGGTCACCGAGCACCGGCACGAGCTGGTGGACAACCTCGCCCAGGCCGCGCCCTGGCCGGCGCCGGTGGTCGCCGGCCCCGCCGTGGTGTCCCCGCTCGCCGCGGCGGACACCCTGCACGGCGTGCTGGTGATCGCGCACCGACCGGACTCCGCGCGGACCGTCGACGACGACGTGCGGCTGCTGAGCAGCTTCGCCGGCCAGGCCGCGCTCGCCATGGAGCGGGCCCGCGGCCAGGAGGAACGGGAGCTGCTGGTGGTCCTGGAGGACCGCGAACGGATCGCCCGCGACCTGCACGACGTGGTGATCCAACGGCTCTTCGCCACCGGCCTGCAACTGCAGAGCGCCGCCCCGATGAACGCCCGGCCGGAGGTCGCCAAGCGGATCAACGCGGCCGTCGACGACCTCGACGCCACCATCCGCGACATCCGGCGGACCATCTTCGAGCTGCGCACCCCGATGAGCGCGGCGCTACGCACCGAGATCCGGGAGGCCATCGACCTGGCCACCGAGTCGCTCGGCTTCCGCCCGGCCGTGGAGCTGGCCGGGCCGATCGACAGCGCCGTACCGGAATCGGTCCGCCCCGACCTCACGGCCGTGCTCCGCGAGGCGCTGTCCAACGCCGTCCGGCACGCCGAGGCCACCCGGGTCGCCGTCGCCATCCGGGTCGACGCCGGGCGGGTCGCGCTCACCGTCACCGACGACGGCGTCGGCTGCGACCCCGCCGCCGCCCGCGGCGGCCTGGTCAACCTGCGCGAGCGCGCCGAGCGGCACGGCGGCGAGTTCCAGGTACGCCCGGCGCAGCCGCACGGCACCGAGCTGTTCTGGTGCGTCCCGCTGCGGGACTGACCCGGGCGTTCCTGGCGCGACGGCGCCCAGCGCCAGGCGTTCCCGGCGCGGCGTGGGCGCTCAGTGGGTCTTGCCGAGCAGGCGGGTGGCGAGCACCGCCGCCTGGGTCCGCCGCTCCAGACCGAGCTTCGCCAGCACGCTGGAGACGTAGTTCTTCACCGTCTTCTCGGCCAGGAACATCTTGCCGGCGATCTCCCGGTTGGTCAGCCCCTCGGCCACGTACTCCAGGATGCGGCGCTCCTGCTCGGTGAGCGTCTTGAGCTCGCGGGGCTGCTCGACGCCGCTGCGGATGCGCTCCAGCACCCGGGTGGTGATCGCCGGGTCGAGCAGGGACTGGCCGGCCGCCACCCGGTGCACCGCGTCCACCAGGTCGGTGCCGCGAATCTGCTTGAGCACGTAGCCGGCCGCCCCCGCCATGATCGCGGCGAAGAGCGCCTCGTCGTCCTCGTACGAGGTGAGGATCAGACCCTTGATCGAGGAATCCACGGCCCGGATGTCCCGGCACACGTCGATGCCGTTGCCGTCGGGCAGCCGGGCGTCGAGGATCGCCACGTCCGGCCGGAGGGCCGGAATGCGGCGGGCCGCCTCCTGCGCGGAGCCGGACTCACCGACCACTTCGATGTCGCCGCTGCTCTGCAGCAGGTCGGCAAGGCCACGACGGACGACCTCGTGGTCGTCGAGGAGGAACACCCGGATCATCCCTCGTTTCTACCCGCCCCGGCCGCGCCCCGCACGGGCCGAAGGTCCCCTACCTGCCGCGGCACGGCGGGAAGGGGGACCCGGGCGGACGGGACATCCGGCCCTGCCCGGCTTCCCGACCGCTGACGCACCGTGGAGGTGAACCAGCGGGGCCCCACCTGCCACGGAAGGAGCATCACCATGGACACCGGCTTCACGGTCGCGCAACTGCGGGCGGCCGCCGCGGACGCCGTCCGGGCACCTTCCCTGCACAACACCCAGCCCTGGCGGTTCCGGCTGCGCGACGGCGGCATCGAACTGTCGGTCGACCCGGCCCGCCGGCTGCCCGCCACCGACCCGAGCGGCTGGGGTGCCCGGATCTCCTGCGGAGCGGCCCTGTTCAACCTGCGGCTCGCCCTCGCCGTCGCCGGCACCCCGGCCACGGTGCGGCTGCGGCCGTACCCGACCGAACCGGACGTGCTGGCCCGGCTGGTCCCGGACGCGCCCCGGCCCGCCACCCCCGCCGACCGCAGCCTGCGAGGGGCGATCCCGCGCCGGTTCAGCAACCGCGCGCCGTTCTGGCCGGACCCGGTGCCGGCCGACGCCCGGTGGCGCCTCGGCGAGGCGGCCCGCGCCGAGCAGTGCTGGCTGGAACTGGTCATCGGCACCAGCGCGGTCAACGCCCTCGCCGAGGTCGCCCGCAGCGCCCACCGGGTGCTGGAACGCGACCCCGACTACCGGCGGGAGCGGACGGAGTGGATCCGCCGCGAGCCCGCGCCCGACGGGGTGCCCGCCGCCGCCGGCGGCCCGCAGAGCGAACCGCAGGACCTGCTGCCGATGCGCGGCTTCGGCGGCCGCAACCGGGCTCCCGGCCGGGACTTCGAACCGGAGCCGCTGGTCGCCGTCCTCGGCTCTGCGGGCAACACGTCCGCCGACCAGATCCTGGCCGGGCAGGCCCTGCAACGGGTGCTGCTCACCGCGACCGACGCCGGGCTGAGCGTCTCCCTGCTGTCCCAGCCGATCGAGGTGCAGGGGGCGCGCGAGGCGCTGCGGTTGTCGCTGGGCCGGTTCGGCACGCCCCAGATGGTGATGCGGATCGGCTACGGCCAGCCCGGGTCAGCCACCCCCCGGCGCAGCGTGGACGACGTGCTCGACCTGCCCGTGGTGTCGGCCTGAGCCGTACCCCGCCACCCGTGCCGCCCGTCGCTGCCGGCCCCGCCCCCGTCGCCGGGGCCGGCAGCGTGGTCGCTCCTACCGGGGTGCGTCGGTGTCAGGCTGGGCGGGGACTGCCGAGCAGGGCCGCCTCCCGCTCCGGGTCCAGCCCCACCGCCGCGCGCGCCGGCCGCCCGGCCCGCGCCGGCACGGACCCCACCTGCCGCAGCCACCGCCAGGTGTCGGCGACCGTCTCGGCCACCGGGCGGCAGGTCAGCCCCGACGCGTACGCCTGCTCCACGCCCCGCTCCTGCAACCAGCGGAACTCGTGACCGCGCGGCACCCAGACCGGCAGGTCGTTCCAGGGCACCACCCCGGCCGCGAGGATCCGCTCCGGATCCGTCCAGCGCAGCCGCGCGTCCGACCCGGTCGCCGCGACGGCCGCCGCCAACAGCTCCCCCATCGTCGCGTGCCCGCTGCGGCTGATCACGTTGTACGCCCCGCCGACGTGCTCCGCGCCCCGGTCCAGCATCCAGGCCGCTAGGTCCCGCACGTCCACGTACTGGATCGGCAGGTCCTCCGGACCCGGCGCCAGCACGTCCCCGCCCCGGGCGACCCGCTCCAACCACCAGGGCAGCCGACCGATGTCCTCCCCGGGCCCCAGGATCAGCCCGGCCCGGACGAGCAACGCCGCGTCCCCGAACACCTCCAGTACGGCCCGCTCCCCACCCGCCTTGTTGTGCGCGTAGTCCCCGTCACCCGCGTCCGGTTCGGCGTCCACCACGGGCGCCTCCTCCCCGGCCCCCGGAGGCAGCGGGTGGGCGTAGACCGAACCGCTGGAGACGTAGACGTAGTGCGGCACCGACCCGACCAACGCCCGGGCCGCGTCCCCCACCGCCCGCGGCGCACCGTCCCAGGTGTCCACCACCAGGTCCCACTCGCCGCCCGCGAGCGCCGCCAGGCCGTCCGGCGCCGTCCGGTCACCCCGCAACCGGTGTACGCCCGGCGGCACCGCACCGTGCACCCGGCGGTTGAAGACGGTCACCGACCAGCCTCTGCGTACCGCCTCGGCCACGGTCGCGCCGCCGACGAAGCCTGTTCCACCCAGCACCAGCAGTCTCATGCGTCCCAGCCTGTCCGGTCCCGGCCCCCGACCGACCCCCCGTTCACCGCTAGCGGATCTGCCAACGGCAGAATCCCGCCCCGCCGCCGCCGACCCGCTGGGCGATCGGCTCCTTCCGACGGTCGCCGCCCGGCTCCGCGCGACGTGTGCCGGCGCGTGGGTCGCCACGATCCGCCAAGGTCTGCCCGACAGCGGAGCTGCCGCCCCGCGCCCGTGCGCTTCGGCCCGGCGTCCGGCCGCGCCCCGTTTGCGGCGTGTCGCGCGTTCCGGCGCCCGGGTCACCGCGACACACCGCAAACCGCGACGGCGACGAAGCCCTCCGGCCCGGGCGAATCGGCGTGCCCGGATGTTGCGCGGCGGGTTGGCCTTGGCGCGCCGGATGTCCGGTTACCGGGTCCGGTTGGATGCGCCCGGATGTCCGGGTCTGGGCCAGCCAGTGGCGGGTCGTCCCGTGACTGGCGGCACCCTGGCGGTGGAATGGTGGCCGGGCCGGTGTCGTTACATCACCTGGACGATCGCAGCAGCAAGCCCGCTGGCCCGGCCCGATACATGGGGCCGC
>NZ_JBQHDD010000015.1:0-89460 GCF_052068055.1 Micromonospora sp. L32
TTTCGGCATGGCAGACATCCTTCCAGCGAGGAACGCATCCTCACAGGTCAGGAGTCAACCGAACTGGGGGCAGTCCCTCTTGACGGGTTCTTAACGCCGCCGGCCGCCGACTTGGCGCATCCTTAACCCGCCCCCTGCACCGCGCGCACCCCAGCACCCGGAATCCGCGCCTCCCATTGTCCGCAGCTGCCGCGTCGAGGGCTGGCGGTCCGAGGGTCATTCCCTTAGCTGGTTCGGTCTGGCTTCGCAGACCTGTGCGGCAAGTTCTTGGACGGCTGCCTGATAGGCCGGCTGCGTGTGGTACGGCCAGTGCCGCTCGATGGGTGGTGGCACGGTGTCGGCTGGGTCGATGGTCAGGCTGCGCGGATCGCGAAGCCGGATGTCAACCGACTCGGCCTGCGGGCTCTGACACGGCAGCTGCCCGCACGGCTGCGGAGTGAAGATGGGCCCTCCGACCGGGTCGGTCTCTCGCCACAGGTTCCGCCACCGCCAGTCCAGCCGCTCACCCAGTTCGCACAGGGTTCGCCCGCCCAGGTATGCCGGATAGAGGCCGGCGTAGAGGCGCCGCAGCGGAGAGCCGTGGGTCAGCAGTGCGATTCGGGGCAGGACCGCCGGCGGCAGTTGCAGGATCGTGGCGGCGGCGAGGACCGAGCCGTGACTGTGCCCGGAGATGATCACACCGCCTTGTGCGGCGAGGGCGGAGACGCGCTTGACGAGTTCGGGCACTGCCCGGGCGGCGTAGCAGGGAGGCGCGAACGGGTGGACCGTCCGGGGCCAGAAATCGCCCAGGTCCCAGAGGATCGCCACGATACGTCGGGTCTCGGTTGACCGGTACGAGCGGAAGCCGAGAATCATAAGGCCGATCACGAGCAGGCTGATCAGCCAGACCCCCGCGTCCGTGGCTAGAGCGGCGATCAGCGTGGCTTTGGTGTGTGGCGCGAAGAGCTCGGCCGCGAGCTGGGTGGGACCGACACCGATCAGATCGAGCGCGACGGTCACCAAACCCAGCGAGGAGATCAGAAAGGACACCGTCAGCACGGGACCGAGTTCATCGGTCACCCGAGATCTCGCGATGGCCTCCCGGACAACTTCCCGCCGCGCCGGCGCCCGCGCCGACGCCTGTGCGTAATCGCGCTGGACAACATGATCGGCCAGCCGGCGTCGCCGCCGTCGGCCGAGTAGGAGTGTGGTCAGGGCGGCGGCGACGACGATCAACAGCGTGATCAGCCCGGCGAGTACGGCCCACCAGTAGGCGACCGGCGGGTCCAGCGGCGCGCCACCTGGTGGACCTGGGTGGACCGGACCAGGAATGGCACCGCGGTCAAGGAGATCGGCGACGCGGAACGTCAGGGTGCCCGCGAAGGCACCCCCGACGGTCACCGACGCCGCCGCGACGATCGGCGTTCCGAGCCCCCGCAGGACAGGCCGAACCCCGGACGTGGCCGCCCGCCCACGTAGGGTCGTGACGCCGGCGAGTACGGCTAGCAGGACGCCCTGTCCTGCCATCAGACCACCCGCAATGCCCTCGAAGCCAGGCAACTGTCCGGCGGCGGCGGGATTGCCCGGGAGTAGAACGGCATAGCCGAGGCTCAGGCCGGTCACCCCGGTCGTGGCCACCCATAAAGAGCGCAGGATGCGCCGAGCACTCCGCCGGGTGGCCGGCACGGGTAGGCACAGCAGCACCGCACAGAACCCCAGCAGGCCGACGGCGGCGACGAACAGCAACCAGCTCGCGGAGGCCTGCCCGCGGGAGATTGCGGCGAGCAGGCTGGCATCCACGGTGCCGGCGCCGATTCCCACGTGGATCTGACGCAGCCATGCCGTTGTCCGCTCGTCATCCCAGAATCCGGCAGTGCTGAGGCTCTCAGTCGGCTCGGACGTTTCCGCACGTGGCGGCGGTGGTCCGAAACCCTCGAGCGCCCGCGCGGACCGTACGCCGATCGCCCACATCAGCCGGAGCGCGAGCAGCGGGATGAGCGACATCAGGGCCAGACGCGGGCCCATCGCCACCTGACCAAGCCAGGACAGGTAGGGGCGGCCGTCCCGGCATTGCTCGTACGGCACGCATTGCCAGCCCACGAGGTCCAGCGTGACGCCGACGATCGAGAGGACGAAGGCGGCCGTGAGCGTGCCGGCGAGCAGTCGGCACAGCGCACCGAGCAGCCCGAACCGGTCGGTCGGCGTCGGGCGCAGCCAGACCGCGAGGTTACCGAGCATGAACGGCAACAACAGCAACATCGAGGCCGTCCGCATGGTCGCGCCGGCGGTCAGGGCGCCCCAGCGGTACGCCTCCACGACAACACCATCGGTGGAGCCCCCTGCTGCGCCGCTCCCCGCCCGCGGCCGGTAAAACCCCGCGTGGGCATCACCGGCAACACGCACCACGATCGGATGGTCGAGAATCTTCTCCGCCGTACCACCGGACACCCCGTGCACCCTCAACTCGACAGCGCCACTTACCGGTGCTCTGCCCACGCCGACAGACTCACAGACAAACAGTTGGCTGGCCCCCGATATCGCACAAACAGTCAACGCTTGGGCCGTAGTGCGACAGGGATGATGACCGTTGGAGCCGACCGCGCCGCCGAAACGTCAGCAGTGAGCTACTGCATACCAGTCAGTCTCGGCCGCTGCTCTTGGGGGTGCTCGCCCCGCGTCAGGTGGTGATCGCGTCCATCAACGTCCGCGCCAGTTCGCCGGTTCGGCTGCTCACTTGGCTGCTCGTGAGAGGTGAAAGCTCAGCGCTGACCAGCATATTCGAGGGCGCATGCCGTCCTGTAGAGAATGTCGCCGCGTTGCACTGCCAACTCCTCAGCTAGGACCCGTCCCTCTCGGCGAGTTAGTGCAAGCGTGCGATGCTGGTCAGGATCTCGCCACGCGTGGAGTCGTACCGCACCGCCTCCCCGAGTGACTGTGGAAGCTGTCTTAAACCGATTCCGAGGCGTGCAGGAAAGTCATCTGACCGCGGACCCGACCCGGGCGTAACGCGCCTCCCGACCAGATAATGCAACGGCGCCTCAGAGGCCGTGGAAGCCTCACGGCTTGGTCGTCGTTTGGGTGCGCGGCTGGGCGAGCTTGCTCCGCCGCTGACATGAACGGCGCGAATGCGGGAAGAAGCGGTTTTCCGTCCTGCGCGGATCAGGTCGAGGAGGGCAGTCGTCCGAGTGACGTCTGGGGCGGGGTAACGGGACCGGGCGGGTGCGCAGAAAGCAGACGACCGGTTCCTGTCCAAGGCGGGGCGGACGCGACTGCCTACAGCTGCCCGGGAGCCGGGCGATGGGGCACGAGGACGGCTTCGTCCTGACTCGCCGGTGGATAGACGCGATCGCGCCCAATCGCTTTTGTCCGGTGCGACGTTGTCTGACCGGTTATGCGATGGCACCACGCGCTCGCCGGCGGATCCCGGAGATGGTGATAGGGAAATTCGACGGTTGATGGGCGAGCATGCGGGGTGGGTGCGGGAGGGGGTTTGTGGCTGGGAAGGCGCAGGCGGCCGGCGTGTCGGCCAGGCCCGTACGAACCGCCGTGTGGTCGTGGTGGGCGGATGTGATCGCTTCGGCCGGCGTGCTCAGCGTGCTGATCGTCGTCGCGCTCTGGGTGCGGGGCGGCGGTGTGCAGGATCTTCGTGGCTGGGCGGCGGGCCTGACGTCGCTCGGCCGGTTGACCGGGCTTGTCGCGGCCGACCTGCTGCTCATCCAGGTGCTGCTGATGGCGCGCGTGCCGTGGATCGAGCGCACGTACGGACAGGACAGGCTCGCCCGTTGGCACCGTGTGGTCGGGTTCGTGTCTTTCAATCTGATGCTCGCGCACATCATTCTGATCACGGTCGGATATGCCGCGGCCGGTGGGGTTTCTGTGACCGGCGAGGCGTGGAGCCTCGTCACCACGTACCCGGGAATGCTGCTGGCGGTGGCCGGGGCGGCCGCCCTGACGATGGTCGTGCTCACCTCCCTGCGGGCTGCGCGGCGGCGGCTGCGCTACGAGGCATGGCACCTCCTGCATCTGTACGCCTACCTCGGCGTCGGCCTGGCGCTGCCGCATCAGCTCTGGACCGGGGCCGACTTCACCAGCTCCCGGGCCGCGACGCTGTACTGGTGGACCGCGTACGCCGCGTGCGCCGGCGCGGTGGTCACCTTCCGGCTCGGGCTGCCGGCCTGGCGGACGCTGCGGCACCGACTCACGATCGCCGCTATCGTCCCGGAGGCTCCCGGCGTGCACTCGATCTACATGCGCGGACGCCACCTGGACCGGTTGCCGGCACACGCCGGGCAATTCTTCCAGTGGCGCTTCCTCAGCGGCCCGGGTTGGAGTCGCGGCCATCCGTACTCGCTGTCCGCTATGCCGCGGGAGGACACACTGCGTATCACGGTGCGATCCCGCGGCGAGGGCAGCGAGCAGGTGTCAGAGTTACGCCCGGGAACCCGTGTGCTGATTGAGGGGCCGTACGGCCGGCTGACCGCCGCCCAGCGCACGGCTCCGCGGGTAACCATGATCGCGTCCGGGATCGGAATCACCCCGCTGCGGGCGTTGTTGGAAGAGTTACCGTACGCGCCGGGCGAAGCCACGCTGCTGTACCGGGCGCGCTCGGCAGAAGACCTGGTGTTTCGCCAGGAACTGGAGCGCCTCGCGGCCGTCCGTGGCCTGCGCGTGGAGTACCTGTTGGGGCCGCGCGGGCAGGAGGGCTCGTGGTTGCCGGCCGGGTTCGGTGACGACGCGAAAGCCTTGCGTGAACTTGTCCCGGACATCGCGCAGCACGACGTGTTCGTCTGCGGACCGGATGACTGGATGCAATCGGTGGTACGGGCGGCTCGGCACGCAAGCGTGCCGGCGGAGCGCATACATCTTGAGCGCTTCACCTGGTAACCGGCCACCCATCCTCATGGCGCTCACAACCCACGCGAGGAGGACGACATGCGCAGGATCACGATGTGGTTCCTCGCCACGATCGCCGTGGTGGTACTTCTCTTCAGCTACCGGACGTCGACCGGAACCGACAGCTCGCCTTCGGCCGCGCCGGCCGTGACAGGCCCCGTCGCGCCGGTGGAAACCGGTACGTCACGGGGCACGGTCGCACGGTCCGGTTCCACCACCATCGCCGACGGCCCGGTCGTGCAGACCAAGCGGGGGAACGTCCAGGTGCAGGCCAACATCAGCGGTGGCCGGATCACCGAGGTCACGGCGATGACGGTGCCGAGCACGAACAACCGCTCCCGTGAGATCAACAAGCACGCGGTGCCGCAGCTGCGCACCGAGGCCCTCGCCGCGCAGAGCGCACAGATCGACGCGGTGTCCGGGGCGACGGCGACCAGCGAGGGCTACACGAAGTCGCTTCAGGCCGCGCTGGACGGCGCTCACTTCAAGGCCAAGCCGTGACCAGGCAGGCGTTCGTCGAGCAGATCATGGGTCTGCCCGTCAGCGCGCATCTGCGCGGTCCCGGGGCCGACTCCCCGGCGGCGGCACACGCCGTCGCCGGGGCCTTCGCCGAACTGCGCGCGCTGGACGCCATCTTCAGCCTGTACCGCCCGGACAGCCGGGTGAGCGCGCTGAACCGGGGAGAACCGGTAGACGATCCGCTGGTCGACGCGGTACTCGACCTGTGTGAGCAGGCGCGACAGCGTACCGACGGCTACTTCAACGCCTACCTCCCGGAACCGGGCGGTGGCACCCGCTTCGACCCGTCCGGCCTGGTCAAGGGCTGGGCCGTCGAGCGCGCCGCGGAGCACCTGGAGGGGTACGAGTTCTACCTGAACGCCGGTGGGGACATGACGGTACGCGGATCCTGGCGCGTGGGCGTCGAGGATCCGGCACAGCCCGATCAGCTCCTCACCGCCCTCGAGGTCGTCGACGGGGCCGTCGCGACCTCGGGCAGTGCACATCGCGGAGCGCACATCGTCGATCCGCACACCGGCGCCCCCGCCCACGGCCTGCGCTCAGTCACCGTCATCGGCCCGTCCCTGACCTGGGCAGACGTGTACGCCACCGCAGCGGCTGCACAGGGGCCTCAGGCAATGACATGGCTCGCCACGCTACCCGGGTACGAGGCCCTGCTCGTCGGCGACGACGGTGCCCTACTGGCCACACCCGGCTGGTCGCTACCCACGTAGCGCAGCCAGGACCGTGACGGCTTGAAGATGGACTGCATGTGCGGCTCGGCCCCGTGCTGGCATACTGGCCCGCCGACCCTTATAGGTCTCACGGGATCGGCCCTGCCCCTTGCCAAGCTCCGCGACGACCCCACCCGCTACGCCGACGCCAAAGCCCGCCGCAACTACGCAGGCACCAGCCCCATGACCCACCAAGCCGGCAAGCCGGCAAGCCGGCAAGAAGAAGATCGTCCTGGCCCGCTACGCGCACAACGACCGGCTCTCGACGCTCTCGCCCAGCAGGCCTTCGCCGCCCTCATCGCCTCTCCGGTCGCCCGCGCCTACTACGACCAGCAACGCACCCGCGGCATCGGCCACCACGCCGCACTGCGCCAACTCGGCAACCGCCTCGTCGGCATCCTCCACGCCGGCACCCTCTACGACGAGACCACCGCCTGGCAACACCGCCAACAGCACAGCCCGGCGGCCACTTCTTGACGCCCAAGCTCATGGCTTGTCTGTCAGCGTTGCTGTCGACAGCCGTTCCGCCGGCGACCCACGCCCCCGCCTGGCCAGTCGACGGTGCCGCACGCGAGGTCTTCGCTAACACCGCCCACCTTCCGCGTTGCGATGCCGAATGGACCTCTTAAGGCCAAGGCGGCGCCGGCCCGGCCCCGGCCTGCTGGCGACCTCCGGCCGGCATCGGCCGGGCCGGCCGGCCACGCTGAGGGACGATAAGACTCGAAGACCTCGGGGCTCCGCCCCGAACCCCCGACCCTCCTCAGAGATCAGCCGGGGGCGGATCACCTCGCCGGGCACCACAAGGGCTACCAGCCTCCCCGGACGGGGCGAAGGGGGGCTCCGCCCCGGACCCCGGCCTTCCCTCAGAGATCAGCGAAGAGCGGGTGGGGCGGGCTCCCCTCGCTCAGGCACCGCGAGGGCTACGCGAGAACCCCCCGGTCGCGCCAAGGCCAAGCCTGCCTGACCGAGGAGAGGCCAGCCGTCTGCGCTTGCTGTCGAATCGCGACCCCTCGCTTGTAAGGCGTTTCAGGCGAGAGCCATAGCGTCCGCTGACATCCGCCGGGCCCGACCCGGAGGCGACATCCGTCCGCGCTGGCCCGGTCGGGCGATCGGCCGGACAACCGGGTCCGGGCGCTCCAGGCCGGGCTCCGGGTCGACCTGGTCGTGCTGGATGACGACCTCAACGTGGTCCGGGTGATGCGGACCGGCTCCTGGGTGGAGTGACGCCCGGGCTAGCGGATCATCCGGCCTTTAGCAGCGCCAGGCCCAGCGGGGTGAGCGTGTGGTGCACGGCGTTGCGGTCGCGGGCACTGGTGACCAGACCCGAGGAGCGCAGCACGGCCAGGTGCCTGCTTGCCGACGGGACGCTGATGTCGAGCCGGTGGGCGATCTCCGACGTGGTCCCGCCTTCGGCGGCCAGCACCAGGATGGCGGCCCGGGTACCGCCCACCAGCGCCGACAGGGATCCGGCCACAGCTGCCGTCGACACCACCCGGGCGTGTGGATGGATGGAATAGATCAACACCGGCGGCAGCAGCGGATCGGCGAGCACCATCGGCTTCTCGTGCCGCTTGAAGTAGCAGGGCACGAGCAGCAACCCCCTACCGTCCAGGTGGAGGTCACGCTCGGCGATGTAGTCGGTGATCGTCAGGACGCCGCCGTCGAACCTGGCGGTCGGGTGCAGGTCGTTGAGCAGCGCCGACAGGCCCTGGTTCAGCAGCCGTCGGGACCGCAACGCCCGGTCGGCGTCGAACGCGGAGCGGATCACGTTCCACAGAGGCATGATCGCGAGCCGGTAATAAAGCTGGAGGCCGGCCCCGAGCTGGCGCAGGGCGGTCACGTCGCCGGCCGCCAGATCCGCGACGGCCGGCGAGAGCCGGACCCCCGTCGACCGGAGCGTCGCCAGGTCAGTAGCGAGTCTGGCCTTGGGCGTGCGCAGCAGGGCGTCCAGTCCCGGCTCGAACCCGCCGGCTGCCTCGATCGGGGTGAGGAAGTCCGGGAAGTAGCCCACCGGCGGGTTGATCGACAACGGCAACGCAACCTCGGCCCGGTGACCGTGGCGCTGATGCAGCAACCCGTACGTTCGTTGCCGCCACCCGGCCAGCAGCGGATCCTGGCACCGGAGCCGCAGCCAGTGCATGCTGAGCATGCTTTCCCACAGCGGATCAGGCGCACAGGCGATCCGGGTGCGGGCGAGGTCCGCAGCGGTGAAGTGAATCCGAAGCATGACGTTCCCCCGGTCGACTGGGCGTGCGTCCAGTCTGACGGCCGTCCAGCCGTGACGATTCCGCCAACCGGATCACGACGACCGACTTCGGGCCGGCACCGTCGGAACAGGGTGTCTTCCGCGGAGGGTAGAGACGTTGCGGCCCGTGATCGGCGGCCACAAAAGACCGGCGGCTATGAGTAACTTCGTACAGCTCCGCCTACGAGGGATGGCTTAGGTGCGCAGCCTGCGGCCCACCTGCGATGGCAGGAGTATTCCGGCTGTCGGTCCACATCGAAGACTTCGGTGCCCCAAAATTCTCTTCTAGCGCGGGCTTCAGCGCCTCGTCGGCATCGCGCATGGCTGCCTCAAACCGGCTCTAACTACGACGGAAGTCAATGCTCTGGCCTTAACCCAAACAAGGTCGACAACTTGCCGCTTGACCAGAGCATCGGGTCCCTGACCGGTGAGTTTGCACTACGGCGTAACGAGATCGACAGGACCGGGGCGGTCCGTCCATGATCGCGCGATGAAGAGAATCCTGCGTAGGGCCGGCATCGCGGCAGTCATCGCAACGGTGGTGGCCCTCCTTGCCCCGTCGACCGCGTTCGCCGTGTCGAACCTGCCCAACAACAGTGCGCTCCGGCATTATTCGGGCTCGCGCGGCACCGGGGTGGTGCCCATGTATAACTCCAGCAACCAAAAGATCGGCGAATACTCGCTCGAGGTCGACTACTGGTACACCCCGGGGCAGAATTGGTACAACCTCGAGGTGACGGTCTGCGTGTGGGACCGCCTCGCCAACGGGCGAGGCGTGATCGCCCGCGTCCTGATGAAGTACGGTTCGAACTCCAGTAAGGAGGTCGGCAAGTTCAAGGCCTCCGGCGGATGTACTCATCAGACGGTGTACCCGTACAGCACGTCGCCCGTCTGGGCCGTCGATGTCGACTTCGGCGAGGACTGGGCCGGTACGCCCTACCAGTACGCCGGGAACTACGACCGGTTCACGTCGGAGAGACTGCCGTACTGGCCGTACTTCGGCACCAGCTAACCCAACCAGGATGAACACCCGCGCCGGCGGTGACAGCGCAAGACACTGTCACCGCCGGAGCTGTTCATACGTCGGCCATCCGCCAACCAGCCAGCGGTCGTCGGACCAATCGTTTGGGTCATTGACGATGCCCGAGTTTGGGGGTGGGCAACGAAGGCGACTCGGTGGGTCGAACTCGCGTTGCTCGTCCAGTGGCTGATCGGCAGCGGCCACAGCGCCGAACAGGCGGAAGGGTGGCTGACGCAGTTTCCCGCATGGCCCGCGACCGACCGCACAGTGTTGGACGACTTCGCGTCAAAGAACGCATCGAAGTGGGCGGCCAAGTCCGGCAGAGCACCGAAAGCTGGGTACACGACCTGGCGGCGTGGACCGGCGAGTGGGCGGCACACGAGACCGCCAGCCATCAGTCAGGCCCGTGAGCGATAGCGGGACACCTCCCTCGTCACGCGGGGCCCGGTACCGGTAGCTCCAAGTCCTCCATTAGCCGGCCAGCCCGGTCGGACCGGTAACCCGAGGCCGCCGCCGGACGCCCCCAACAGCGGTCGGACCCCAGAGCCGAACGCCCTGCTCCCAATCTGCTCCATTTAAGGGGCAACAGCGCGGAAGCCCGTTACCGACCAGACCGGTGACGGGCTTCCTACCTGCACGTATTCATGGTGGGCGATGCTGGGATCGAACCAGTGACCTCTTCGGTGTGAAACCGGATGCCGCACCGCCTCTGAGCAGGGAAGATGTGGGATCGCAGGTTGCGGCGGGTGCCGTTGGGTGCAGTTGAGCGCGGTTCGGTGCAGTTCGTCGTCGTTCAGTGCACCCCGCTGCTCCCAATCCGCTCCCCGTCATCGGCCAGTACAGGGGTGCAGCAACGCCATCTGGTCCGGCAACTCGGGTGCGGTGAGCGACGGGAGGCCCGTTCCGGTGCACGGCAGCGCGGCGAGCCGGCTGTCGAAGGCTACCGACGCGATCGGGCATGGTTGTCACCGTTTCCGTTGGCGGGCATGGCGGCCGTTGGCTGCGACGAGGCCGGCGTCGGGTGCCTCGGCTGGTTCGGGTTCTCGATCCGGTTGTCCGCTGCGACCCACGCTGTGCAGGTGGTGCAGCGCTTGCCGGTAGGAGTCGAGGAGGGTGGTCTCGACGTGGGGCAGGCCGTGCTCGAGGCAATAGGCGCGGACGATGGGCCGGGCGTGGCGTAGTGAAGCGCGGGGCATGCTGGGGAACAGGTGGTGTTCGATCTGGTGGTTCAGGCCGCCGAGCAGGAAGTCGATCAGCCAGTTGCCGCGGACGTTGCGGGAGGTGAGGACCTGGCGGCGAAGAAAGTCCGTGTCGTCGTCTGCCGTGAGGATCGGCATGCCCTTGTGGTTGGGGGCGAAGGCACATCCCAGGTAGACCCCGAACAGGCCCTGCTGAACGACGACGAAGACCAACGCCCGCAGCGGGGATAACACCGCGACGACCGCGGTGAGGTACGCGGCGGCGTGCAGCCCGAGCAACAGCGCCTCCCGGCCACGCTCACGATAGGTAGACCGCGACAACGCCCGCACGCTGGCCACGTGGAGGGAGACAGCCTCAAGCAGCAGCATCGGAAAGAACAGGAGGCCCTGGTAGCGGGCGAGCAGCCGTCCAGCACCGCGCCGCGCACGGGCCTGTCGCTGGGTACCCGGCCGACTACGGCTTCATCGAAGACACCCTCGGCGAAGACACCGACCCCCTCGACGCGCTGCCCCGCGCCTCGCGCACCTGGGCGACATCACGGATCTGGAGCACTTCCTGATCCTGCTCAGCCAGAACCGCCAGGCCGACACCGACCGGGTCAAGGCCGAACATGACTACCAGGTCAACCAGGTCGCTCTGCAGTACCTCATCGCCTGGCACCGCGGCACCCACGGGGCAGACTGCGACTGCGTACGACACGCCGAACCGGCCGTCCACGGGATGCTCACCGCGCTCTCGCGCGACTTGTGATCCGGCATGTCCGAGGGCACGAGGCGATCGCGCACGCCCTGCGCCCACCCTTGACCCCTCGCCGGGAAGCGCACGGGGTGTGTCTGATGGGTCGTGTCACGGACCTGAACCCCGCAAGCCAAGCGCAGGCGGAGATAGCGGCGCTGCCCGCCTGCGCCGCGGGCAGCGGAGGTATGGCGAGCGGCCTGCCGGTCATCGTGGACATGCGATCGGCCAACGTTCACTGAACGCCGCTGAATACTCCCGTCTGCGCATGGAACCGGTTGCTGCAGCGCACCCACGTTCAACGCGGCCGCCGATGAGGGAACGCAACGACCCCCAAGAGCACCAAGCGCGCCAGGCCGAACAAGCGTACGATCGAGTTATCCCGGAATCGACGACATCCCACTCCTGAGGTGCCAGCCACACCGGCCCTACCCCAAGGGGATGTCATGTCCGTCAATCGCACCCGAAACGCACCGGCAGACCCGGCCACCACAGCGCCGCCGCGGGCCGCAGCAGGCCCCACCAGCCAGGTCCCCCCTGGCGCGCGCCGCCTGGATCAGCCGCGCGAACAGCCTGCCCGGGACGTGTGGAAGACCGACGGGGGACAGCCTGGCTGCCATGATTCCGATCGAGCGGCGGACCGGGCCCCGGTCCTGGGCGCGTGGATCGGAACAGTGATGACAGCAATGAGGGAAGCAGCCACCCGTGTCAGCGTCGGGCGCCGGTTTGCCGCGCACCCATCCCCGCCCTCACCCGACCCCGGCCAACGCCCCGCCGCCGGCACGAAGATCCACGATAGGAAGGAAACCAGCATGGCACCCATGGTCGACCGCATCCGCACATTCCTGCACAACCCGCAAGGACAACGGCTCACCCGCCAAGCGCGTGAGCAGCTCAACAAGCCCGACAACCAGCAGCGGCTGCGGAAGCTTGCGCAACGACTCCGGCGACGCGGGTGACTCCCGGCGAGCCCGTCAGATAGCCGGAGCCACCATGACACGTCGTCGGCCTCGCCCGTGACGTCAGCTCCGGGACCAGGGCGCGCCGCCGCCCTGGTCCCGGAGCTGTCTCGCTAACGGCACCTCTCTTGTCAACCTGCCGGCAGCAGAGAGGTCTCCGTTAGATCCACACTCCCGACCGGAGGCCCGGCCGGTGACCTGCCGGCCGGGCCTCCGGAGTGGTGCTCGCGGACATCGACGCCGCCCTGTCTCGTCGATGGCGCCCGAGGCGGCATCGTGTCGGAGTGGTCGACCGGGTGTTGGGGCCCGAGCACGGGGAGGTTGATCTTCGCATTCCTTGCACTCTCAGGTGGCGAGTGCTAAACCGTAGTTAGCACTCGCCCTGTGCGAGTGCTAGCCGATTGGGATGAGCCCTCTGGTGGGGCGTGCGCGTACGTCATCGCAGGTCGGTCCGATCAGTGCTGCAGGTCAGCACGACGAGTAGAGGACGACGCAGATGGCCAAGTTGATCGCATTCGGTGAAGACGCCCGTCGCGGCCTCGAACGTGGCATGAACATCCTCGCTGACACGGTGAAGGTGACGCTGGGCCCGAAGGGCCGCAACGTCGTGCTGGCCAGCAGCTGGGGCGCGCCGACCATCACCAACGACGGTGTCAGCATTGCCAAGGAGATCGAACTCGACGACCCGTACGAGAAGCTCGGTGCCGAGCTGGTCAAGGAAGTCGCCAAGAAAACCGACGACGTGGCCGGCGACGGGACCACGACGGCGACCGTCCTGGCCCAGGCCCTGGTACGGGAGGGGCTGCGCAACGTCGCCGCGGGCGCGAACCCGATCGCGCTCAAGCGCGGCATCGAGCAGGCCGTGGCCGCAGTGACCGAGGCGTTACGTAACCAGGCCCAGGACGTCGAGACCAGAGCGCAGATTGCGGCCACCGCGTCCATCTCCGCCGCCGACGCAAGCGTCGGTGAACTCATCGCCGAGGCGATGGACAAGGTCGGCAAGGAAGGCGTCATCACCGTCGAGGAGAGCAACACCTTCGGCCTGGAGCTGGAGCTCACCGAGGGCATGCGCTTCGACAAGGGTTACATCTCGCCCTACTTCGTCACCGACACGGAACGCATGGAAGCCGTTCTCGACGACCCGTACCTGCTCATCGTCGAGAACAAGATCTCGAACCTGACCGACCTGCTCCCGATCCTGGAGAAGGTCATGCAGGCGGGCAAGCCGCTGGCCATCGTCGCCGAGGACGTCGAGGCCGAGGCCCTAGCAACCCTGATCGTCAACAAGGTCCGTGGCACTTTCACGTCGCTGGCTGTCAAGGCACCCGGCTTCGGTGACCGCCGCAAGGCCATGCTGGCCGACCTTGCCGTCCTCACCAATGGTCAGGTCGTCAGCGACACCGTGGGTCTCACGCTGGAAAACGTCACCCTCGACATGCTCGGCCGGGCCCGCAAGGTGGTCGCCACCTTGGACGAGACCACCATCGTCGACGGTGCCGGTGACGGGGAGCAGATCGCCGGCCGGGTCGCCCAGCTCCGCGCCGAGATCGACAACAGTGACTCCGACTACGACCGGGAGAAGCTGCAGGAGCGGCTGGCCAAGCTGGCCGGCGGCATCGCGGTGATCAAGGTCGGCGCGGCCACCGAGGTGGAGCTCAAGGAGCGCAAGCACCGCATCGAGGACGCCGTCCGCAACGCCAAGGCCGCCATCGAAGAGGGCCTACTTCCCGGCGGCGGCGTGGCCTTGGCCAACGCCGCGGTCACGGCGTTCGACAAGCTCGACCTTGCCGGTGACGAGGCCACCGGCGCGAACATCGTGCGGGTCGCGTTGACCGCGCCACTCAAGCAGATCGCCAGCAACGCCGGCCTTGAGGGCGCCGTGGTGGCAGAGAAGGTCAACTCACTTCCCGCCGGCCACGGCCTCGATGCTGCCACCGGCGAGTACGTCGACATGATCAAAGCGGGTATCGTCGAACCGGCCAAGGTGACCCGTTCCGCGCTGCAGAACGCCGCGTCGATCGCCGCGCTGTTCCTGACCACCGAGGTACTCATCGCCGACAAGCCATAGACGCCCGGCGTCTATGGCTTGTCGGGCAGCGACGACCTTCGGGTCTGTCACAGACCAGGGCCGGCCAGTGCGGCTGCGTGCCGCACTGGCCGGCCCCGTCAAGGGATTGAGCTGTCGTGCCGTCAGGGACGGCGGGGTGGATCTGGAATCAGGCGGTGACGGTGAGATGGTTCTTGACGCTGGTCACGCCGGAACCTGACCACGACACCTTCTCGGCCTGACGGCGTTCGGCCCACGATCGCACGGACCCGCGCAGCGTCACCTCCGCGCCGTTGACATCAGCCTTGATCTGGTGGGAGTCGAGCTGGGCGTTGCGCAGGATCGCCCCGTCGATCGCGGCTTTCAGATCGTCGGACGCTGGAGTGGTCGCGATCAGTCTGATGGTGTTGGCGACCGCGGTGACGCCCTTGAGGTACATGACCGCGCGTGCCGCGGCCTCCCGCTGGTACTGCCAGTTGACGGTGCCGGACAGGGTGACCACGTGATCGCGGACCCCTGCCTTGACCGTGTCGGAGGGTACGTCGACCGCCCAGTTGAGCATCTGGTTCGCCGCCTCGGCGATGTCGCTGTCCTTGGCGCCGGACACGCCCGCGTCGCGGACCACGATGTCGACGGTGACGGCCTGGACGCCGGCTACTCGCATGGCCGCCCGTTTCGCCGCATGCCGCTCGGGCAGGCTGCCCACGTCGCCGGAAAGTGTCACCACGCCGCCGTTCGCCAGTACCACGAGATGCGTGGCGTCGATGCTGGAATCAAACAACAGTTCGTCGGTGACGTTGGTCTGCAGGTCCTTGTCGCTTCTCCGGATCGTCTGTGTCATAGGGCAACCATGACCCTCCGGCTGCCAACGCGCCAGCCGATTTGGTCCATATTCGAATAAGTCTTTGAGATTGATTATCAACTGTATGCGTTTAACGGGTTATGCCGGCTTATTCGGTGCGGCATTGTTTGTCACCACCGCGGGGCGACCCTCAGTCACGCCTACCCCCGGCATCCAACCACCCGCTCATGAGCATGAAGCGACAGCGGGTGACGCTACCTCCGGCGTCATGCATGTCATTGGGTTGGTCACTGGTCAGGCACGTGGAGGGCCAGGATAGCGGTGTCATCGTCGACGTGGCGTTGGCTGTGGTCGAGTACGGCGTTCTCGATGGCGGCGGCGATGTCGATGGCGTTGGTGGCGCTGGTGGCGGCAAGGAGCCGCTGGAGTCGTTCCGCGCCGAACATGTCGCGGTCTCCCGGTCGTCTGGCCTCGGTGACACCGTCGGTGTGCAGGATCAGGGTGTCGCCGGGGTGCAGGATGGTGCGCTGGTCGGTGAGGTGGGGGTTGGGCCAGCAGCCGAGGATGATGCCGGGGTGTCCGAGGGTGTCGACGCGCCCGTTGACGCGGCGGATCAGGGCCGGGTCGTGTCCGCCTCGGCTGACCCGCACGGCCAGCCCGTGGGGGTGGGGGCGGACGGTGGCGTAGACGGCGGTGAGGAAGTGGCTGTCGTCGGTGAACCATTCCAGCAAGGCGGTGTTGAGGGTGGCGAGGTTGGTGCTGGGGGTGGCGCAGCGGACCGCTGCGGCGCGCAGGGTATAGCGGGCCAGAGCGGTCGTCTTCGCCGCGACCGGGCCTTTGCCGGACACGTCGCCGACCACGATGGACCAGCTATCGCGGGTGGAGGGGAACACGTCGTAGAAGTCGCCGAGTACGTCGGCGCCCCGTCCACCGCGCAGGTAGCGGGCGGCGACCTGCGCTCCCGGGATTTGTGGTACGTGCGGGGGCAATAGGCTCTCCTGCAGGGTGCGGGCAAGCATCGCTGATTCCTCGGCCGCCGCGAACGCCAGCAGCGAGGCGGCCTGCGCCTGCGCGGTGGCTTGTCTGGCGTCTTCGGCGGCTCGCAGCGCTGCTGATGAGGCCTCGTGGGCATCGGTCAGCGCACCACGGAGCGCGATCTCGCTGGTAACCGCGTGGGAGAGGGTTTCCAGGACCTCGATGTCGTGCGGGGTGAAGTCGCGGGGAAGCGCGTCCACGACGCAGAAAGTGCCGAGGACTTCCCCGCCGGGTGCGTGGATCGGGAACCCCGCCCAGGCCGCTACCCCGGTGGACTCGATCGACGGGTTGTCGTGGGTGCGCGGGTCGGTCCGGGCGTCGGGGACGATCAGTCTGGAGCCTGAGTCGATGACGTAGCGGCAGAACGACTCCTCGACGGTGTTCTGCCGGTCGGCGAAATCGGTGGCGGCCACCCCGATGCAGCTTTTCCAGAATGACCGCCGGTCGTCGACGACGGTGACGTAGGCGAACGGGGTGCCGAGCAGGGTCGCCGCCAGCCGGGCCAACCGGTCGAACACCTCCTCCGGGCCGGTGTCCAACAACCCGCTGCGCCGCACAGCCGCCAGACGCGCCGGTGCGTACACGGGGCGGCAAGCCTGACCCAGACTGCCCATCTTGTCCATCATCGGCACCTCGACGTCGCCCCTAATCTTGGTCAGACCATGCACCAGCGCCGGTCGCCGTCTACCGACCGGGGCCGATGCGACGATCCTGCTCACAAGCGCGGCCACGGGGTCTGGGGGGCCGCAAGCACGCCCCGTCAACGTCTGGTGATCGAGCCGTTGCTACAGGAGCCATTGTCTGTCGCCCACGCGGATCCGGTAAAGCGCACAACGTCCGAACCACCGGTCACCGTCTGAACGCAACGGCGGCGATCCTCGAGATGCCGGCGGGCGGACGCAGCCAGTCGGTTTCTGTGGTCCGACGACGGGGTACCACCAAGGCGTGGCCGGGTACCGACGCGCCAGAGCCGACTGCTCACCGCTGGCGACTCCCCGACTACGAAGGGACGGCGAAGTAAATGGCGGCGACCATGGCGCTGACGCTTCCCGGCGACATCCACGCCGCGTCGCATGCCCGCAGCCTAGCCGACCTGCTGCTGAGCAGGCTCGGCGTGACCGGACAGTGCCGTGCCGACCTCAGCCTTATGATCACCGAGGCGTGCACCAACGCCGTCTCGCACGCCCGACGGGCCGGCGACATCGAGGTCCACATCACCGTTGGGCAGCACGAATGTGTCATCGACGTCGGTAACAGCGACGGAACCTTCGACGACGCCCAGCTACACGGCAACCTTCCCGACCCGTATGCCGAGGGCGGACGCGGCCTCCCCATCATCTCGGCCCTGGCCGACGCCGCCCGAACCGTACATGATCGATCCGGCTGGGTGGTTCTCCACATGGTCAAGCACATCGCCAGGGCACCGTTGCATTGAGCGTTGGCAAGATCGAGGCAGGCTTGAGCAGTGAAGCATCGACCCTGCGGGTGCCGACAATGACGTCCGCCCTGGTCACGGCCAGTTTGACTACGACGACAAGATCTTGCCCTCACCAACTTGCCCAGGCTGGTCGTATCGCTGACGACCAGTGGACGAGGATGCCTGGTCGTGCTACTTCGACTGGCCTACCTCGGCGTAACCAACGCGCTGGCGATGCTGCGGCTGCTGCCGATGAGCGACCGGGCCAAGGACGCCGAAATCCTCGCCCTGCGGCACCAGATCATGGTCCTTTAGCGGCAGCTGCACGGCCAGAAGATCCGGTTCACCCCCAGTGACCGGGCGTTGCTCGCCGCGCTGCTGCACCGACTCCCCCGCGCCGTGCTACGCCAGATCCGGCTGCTGGTGCGCCCCGAGACCGTGCTGCGCTGGCATCGCGACCTGATCGCCGCACGTCATGCTCGCATCTCTCGCCCGAAGCGTGTCGGCCGGCCGCCCACGGTGCGGTCCATCCGCGCGCTGGTGCTACGCCTGGCGCGGGAGAACAGTTCATGGGGATACCGGCGCATCCACGGTGAACTACTCGTCCTCGGTGTCAAGGTCGCCGCATCCACGGTCTGGGAAATCCTCAACGACGCCGGCATCGACCCGGCACCCGAACGAACGTCAGATGGCTGGGCGGTGTTTCCTGCGCTCCCAAGCCGAGGCCCTCCTCGCCGCCGACTTCTTCGAAACCGTGACCCTGACCGGCGCCCGAATGCACATCTTGGCGGTCATCGAGCACGCCACCCGCCGGGTACGCATCCTCGGCGCCACCGCCCACCCCACCGCCGCCTGGGTTTACCAAGCCGTGCGCAACCTCGCCATGGACCTGCAGGACGCCGGCTGCCGCGCCCGCTTCGTCATCCGCGACTGAGACGGCAAGTACCCGACGCTGTTCGACACCATCCTCGCCGACACCGGCATCAAGGTCGTCCTCAGCGGCGTGCCCCGAATGAACGCGGTCATGGAACGGTGGATCCAGACCTGCCGCCGCGAACTGCTGGACCGGACCTTGATCTGGAACCAGCCACATCTGCTGCACGCGCTGCGCCAGTACGAGCGGCATTACAACACTCATCGCCCGCACCGCGGCATCAACAACGCTCGGCCCCTGCACCCGCTACCCGCACCGATCACCGATCCCAGCACGATCACGCACCTCAACATCCGCCGTCGCGATCGCCTCGGCGGACTCCTCCACAGGCCGCCGCCCGGTCCGCCACGTCAAGCGGGCCTTGACGCACGTACGGGCGCTGCCGGAACAGCCTGAGTCGGCTCTCGTGTCACGGACCGTGCCCCCGGCGGACACCGCCACAGTGGCGCAGTTGACCCAACCTCGCCCGGCACGGCCCGGCTCCCGGGGTCGGAGCTGGCCACCGGCGGCCACCCTCCCCTCCCAGGTGAGCGGTTGACCTGACCCTGAGCGGCTGTGGAGCCGGCTCCTGGACGACCGGCATGCCTTCACGCGGCCACCGCCCCCATGCTTGGGGCTTGCCGCGCGGACCCGGTGCGTCGGTCCCTGCGCCGCGCTGCTCAGGCGCGGTGCGGCCGGCTGCCGGCGACGAACCTCCACCACTCTCCCCGCTATCCCGTCTGCGGCGGCTCACCGGGCTCCCCGCTTCCCGCGCCAGCCGCCGGGCATCCGGCGTGACGGCCGCAGAGCGACAGCGGCAGCGGCCGGCGCGCGCCCAGGCGGCGGCGCGTGCGGCCCGTTGCGGGCCGCCTTGATGGATGTAAAGAAAGTCCTCCCACGTCGGCCGGCAGCCGGCCTACCCTGCCCGATCTCACGGGCGGCGTTGACCGTCGGAGGCGATCGGGATCAGCCTGGCGGCTACGTCCTCGAAGCCACCGAAGCCGCTGACGGTTCGCAACAGGCCATGGGTCCGGTAGTAAGCGCGCAACGGCTCGACCTGCTCCTGGTAGTTCTTCTGCGAATGCGAGTACATGAGCAAGAGTTCCTGGCGTCGCTCGGCTTGCTGGGGGTCCAGTGCTATCTGCCGTTCCACCCGGCGGTGGACGGCGAGGCGAAGTTGGTCCTCAGTAAGGACGAGTTCGATCACTGCGTCGGGGACATGGCCGCTCTGCGCCAGCAACTCAGCCTGACGGACCTTGCGAGGGAAGTTGTACAGCACCGAGCCACCGTCGACGTTGGCTAGGGCGTCAGCGATGGCTCTGACCATTAGCTCATCCGGGACAAGATGTCCGGCCTGCATATGCCGGTTCGCCTCTTTGCCCAGCGGCGTTTGATGCTGCACGTGCTCGCGGAAGACATTGCCTGCGCTGACGACCTACGAGTGGGCCGCTAGGGACTCGAACCCTGAACCTATGGATTGCCGGCGAGGCGGTCGCTTGACCGCTCGGTACGGAGGTGGGGAGCCTCGGTCGGCCGGTCTGGGGTTCCAACGGTTCGGCTCGTTGCTGTACTTCCGTGCTGTACGGCGATAGCCCTTGACCCGGGGTTGCCTTGGCGGCGTCTGCGACAGTGGTGGCATGGACAACCGGTTCCGGCGGCTGCCGCCGCGGATCGAACCTCGGTACGAGACCCATGACGTCTCCAATCCGCCGCCGTTGCCGGAGGTGGAGGAAACGAGTTGGTTGACGCCGGCTGGGGAGGTAGCCGGTTTCGAGCGGTTGGCCTCCGCCGTTGCCCGCAACTCCGATCGGACCGGCTCCGAACCGGTGCGGCAGCGACGGCGGGGTCGAGCGCTAGTGATCTTCTACATTGCCCTGACTCTGGGGATAATCGCCGTGGGCTTCGTCCTGCGCGTCCACGTCCGTTGATCATCCTCCGGGAGCTCGACGTCCGCGGTCGTCTGTAAGCCCCTCGCCTCTACCGGGAAGGACCCCCGTCGGGCGGGGGGGAAGCCTGGTCCCCAGTAGTTAGGCAGTGTCAACAGGCACGGTCCTGTGCGCTCCCGCTCGGCCGGCTTTGTCGCTCCTTCCGCCCGTCATTGTCGCGTAGGGCGATGTTTGCTGACTTACTGCTGACTCGCCAGAAGATGGGGCAGGCCGACCGCCCGCAGGAGCGTCCCTGCAGGTGCTCTGTCAGTCTCGGCTACTACGATCACCGGGACGACCAAAGGGCGGTAAACATCTTGAATCATCCCCACGTCGACGCGCTCGTCCGGATCATGCCGCCGGAACACGGCGCCGACGAAGAGGTGGACTGGGACGCCGTCGAGGCGCAGCTGGGTACGCGACTGCCGGCCGACTACCGCGCGTTCATGGCGACTTACGGCGCTGGGGGGATCGAGAATCTGGTCATCCTGGCGCCACTACCCGTCGACTTCCCGCAATGGAGCCCCGGGACCATCGTCGACACCACTTTGACATTGCGTGAGCTGTGGGACATGGACGGTGGGGTACCAGGCACGGGGCGCGGAGCGGATGCCGTGCTGGCCTGGGGCACCGGCTGCAACGCCAACGAACTAGGCTGGCTGATGACCGGCTCCGATCCCGACCAATGGCCGGTAGTGGTATGGCGGCGTCATGGAAGTCCGCACTGGGCACAGTTCGAATGCGGGATGGCGGAGTTCGTCAGGCGGCTGATGCTTGCCGAATTCGACGAGTGCCCGCTCAGTGATCTCTCCCTGTGGGGCCGCATTCAGCCCTTCGTGCACTGGCGGGAACAGCATCGTCGCTTCCGGGCCGGCCTGGACCCCATGACAGGCGAACCCGACCCATACGCAAGCATGTTCGACGGCTGGACCGACAGTCCCGCCTGACGCGCGACCCTGCCTCGGGTCCAGTCAGGCCGCGTGACTACACCTGTCACCTACTGGTGCAGCGCAATTGGGTGCATGATGCTCTCGAGTTCAACAGGGGTCAACCGAGACAGCGACCGCTGCCGTCTGCGGCGGTGGTAGGTCCGTTCGATCCAGGTCACGATCGCGATCCGTAGTTGCTCGTGGGTGGCCCATGATCGTCGGTTCAGGACGTTGTTCTGCAGGAGGCCGAAGAAGGATTCCATGGCGGCGTTGTCGCCGGCGCCGCCGACACGGCCCATCGATCCGGCCATGTGATGGCGGTCGAGGGATCGGACGAACTTCCTAGATCGGAATTGGGCGGATTCAACCGGTCGGTGTGCAGGATTCAGTCGGCCAGGTCACCGTGCCTGGCGGCGGCGTTGTCCAGCGCGGCGACGGCCAGGCGGGACTTCATCCGCGAGTCGATGGAGTAGCCCACGATCCGGTTGGACCAGACGTCCTTGACCGCGCACAGGTAGAGCTTGTCCTCGGCGGTGTGATGCTCGGTGATGTCGGCCAACCACAGATGGTTCGGCCGCCCGCCGTCGCCGGTCAGCTGCAAGCCCGATGCGCGGGCCTGCTCGACCAGGCGGCCGACCAACTCCGCGTCCACACCGTCCGCCGGCTTACCCACCGCGTTGTTCTTCTTCGCCACCGCGGAAGTATCCACGGCCATCGCTGTGTCGGTCATCACGTGCCGATCCATGTTCAGGAGTTGCACCGTTGTTCTTACAGACCCTCCGGTGGCGCTCCACCTTGTCCCCGTCCAGAGGCTGGGCGGTCTACCGACTGCCCGACGAGGAGATCCGTTGCTCGCCGCTGGTGTTACTGCCAGAGCCAGGGCGGCCCTTAGTACTCCAACGTCACTTGGCTTCGGCGTTGGGCGTGGCGCGGGCATGAAGACGGCCACCGCGTTGATCATCGATGGTTTGTGAGGACAACCGAAGATCGCGCGATGGCCGTGGGCCACAGCCTAAACCCCGGCGGGTGGCGGGTCATCCTCGACGAGGCGGCGGCCCGTGTCGCTGACCGGTTCGTGCGGGCGGAGCCACGCCGGACCGCCGGGCAGTTCGTGGAAGGACTGCTGTCGGGCGTGGAACGCAAGACCTGCTGGTCCCTCGCCGAACGGGCGGGTCACGCCGATCCGCAGGCGATGCAGCGGCTGCTGCGCACAGCGGCGTGGGACGCCAACGCCGTCCGCGATGACGTGCGTTCCTGGCTGATCGAGCGGCTCGGCCGCCCCGACGCTGTCCTGGTCACCGACGAGACCGGCTTCCTGAAGAAGGGCCTGTGCTCAGTCGGGGTGCAGCGGCAGTACACCGGCACCGCCGGCCGGATCGAGAACAGCCAGGTCGGGGTGTTCCTGGCCTACGTGACACCCGCTGGCCGGGCGCTGATCGACCGCAGGCTCTACCTGCCCGAGACGACCTGGTGCGACCAACCCGACCGCCTCGCCGCCGCCGGCATCCCGGACGACATCGGGTTCGCGACGAAGCCGGCCCTGGCCCGGCAGATGATCGCCGCCGCGCCGGACGCCGGCGTTCCGGCGGGGTGGGTGACCGGCGACGAGGTCTACGGCGCGGACCCCGGTCTACGCGCCGACCTCGAACACCGCGGGATCGGCTACGTCCTGGCCGTCGGATGCGACCGACGCGTGCACGTCAACGACGGCCGCACCCTCGTACGCGTCGACGAGGTCGCCGCCCGGATCCCCACCGCCGAGTGGCAGCTGCACAGCTGCGGCCCAGGAGCGAAAGGACCACGCGAGTACCTGTGGGCCTGGATCACCACCGCCACCCAGCCAGGTGAGCACCGGTGGCTGCTGATCCGCCGCAACCGCACCACCGGCGAGCTGGCCTTCTACCTGTGCTGGTCACCCCGCCCGATGCCGCTGCACACCCTCGTCACCGTCGCCGGCTCCCGATGGAGCATCGAAGAGCTGTTCCAGACCGGCAAAGGCCAGGTCGGTCTGGACCACTACCAAGTCCGCGGCTGGACCGGCTGGCACCGCTTCATCACCCTGGCCATGCTCGCCCTGGCCGTCCTGACCATCCTCGCCGCCACCACGCAGCGACCCCACGCCGACCCGGAGATCATCGCGCTGACCATCGCCGAGAGCCGCCGACTCCTCAACGCCCTCGTCCTCGCCGTGGCGCTCCCACCAGAGCACATCCTGCACCGGTCGATCTGGCGGCGAACATCCCAAGCCCGAGCCCGCCGATCCCACTACCAGCGCAGACAGGCCAAGTGACGTTGGAGTACTAGGGCGCAGTGTCGGCGCTGGTCCTCTGAGGTTCCCCATGTACGTTCGCGCCGGCCGCCGATGCACTCGCTGCTTTCTGCTGAACGCTGCTCAGTTGAGCGGCGGTTCGTCTCATCTGCCGCTGCACGTTTGCCTGGATCGGCAGTCTAGCCTCGTTGGCATTCGCCGAGCTGGAGGTGGCCAGTGACGACGTGGAGCCCGCGCCGGCGTTGGGCGGTGGTCATCGTGGTGTCGGTGGTCGCGGTGGCCGCAGGTGTGGTCACGACCGCCTGGGTCCGGCGCACCGCGTCGCCCTGGCCGGCCGTGGCAGGCACTCCGTATGAGATCCCGCTCGGATCGGACGGCTGCCCGGTCATCGAGGAGCGGCACCAGTTCGTCGACGCCCATGGTTCGCTGGTGCCGCCCGGCGCAACGGAGGTTCTGCTATGCACGACGCCCACGGCGCTGCATATCCCGGGCCGCAGGGTTGCCGATCCGCCGCGTCAGCGGGTGCTGCACGCCGGGGCCGCCGACTTCGTCGCCCTGCTCAACCGACTACCCGACCGCAACCAGTCCTGGCGGCACTGGCAGCAGCGACACAGCGGCTGGTGGCCCGATGCCGCCCCAGAGCCAATGGGCGAGGCCTGCCCCATGATCGGATACACCCACCAGCACTCGTTCGTGCTGCGCTACCCGGACCAGCCACCGGTACCTCTGATCTACACATGTGGCGGCCAGGCCGGTGGCCTCACCTCGGGCACTCGGACCCGAATGGATGACGCCAAGCCCCACCTGGTGGATGAGTTCCTGAGCCGCCTCCAGGGGGATTGATCTGTGCTGATGGTAGGTGTCGCAGGTGAGGTGGTGGTGGTGGAGTGGCTGCGTTGGCCGGAGACCACTTTGATGTCGACGCCGGCGTCGAGGGCGAGGGTGGCGTGGCGCAGGTCCTGCAGTCGAGTGGGTGACAGCCCGGCTTGTCTGACGAGGCGGCGGCAGGGTTGGGGGTGACCGAGTCGGGGTGCCACGGTTGGCCGTCGGGGCGGAAGAAGAACAGCCCGGCGTCGGGCCAGTCAGCGCCGGGGGCGAGGCGCTAGGCGGCGCGGCGGGCCCTGTAGGCGGTGAGGACGGCCCCCAGGGTGGCAGGTTCGGGATGCTGCTGACCACATCAACGGTGGGTATGCAGCGCCTCAACCAAGGGCAAGGGCTGCGGCCGTGTCGTTGGCGGCAGCCCTTGCCGCGGGAAGCCGACGATCTCGATCTCTGTCACGCAGACCGTCTGCCAGCAACGGTCTGCGCCACCAGCGCCTGCTTCCAAACTGCCTCCAAGATAGGGGGCACAAGCGAAGAAGCCCGTTACCGGCAACGCCAGCTCTGCGTCGAAGCGCCAACCTCCTGTTGGGAACTGGGCTATCAGGGCGGCAGCTCGGGGCCTGGTAGATCGCTGCGTCCCAACCTTCAGCGGGGATGTCGAGCAGCATCAACGGCGGCGGCTGTTGGCGAAAGTCGTAGGTGAGCCTCCCGCGGCTACCGTCACCCCCGATGATCACCCCACCCGCTGACCTCGGCGTGGCTACGACGTGTGCTTGGCGTTGCCTACCGAACGGCGAAGAGCTTGGCCTGGACTCGGTCGTGACGGGACTCGACAGGCTCCGCAGACGCCAACAATTCAAGAGTAATCTTTTCGTCCCAGTGGGCGTAGTCGTCGTAGTGGGCCGAGTACCTTTTCCCGGGAGTGCTCTCGGCGGTCGGGTCGGCGTAGACAAGGACAATGTACTTGGACAATCCGTGCATCGATTTTCGACCGTAAAGTTGATCAACGCATCGGCAGAACTCAGACAGGTTCTTGCGGCCCGGTCCGCCTTTGAAGCCCGACCGACTTCCTGTGTATGGATCAAACTTTGGCGCGTGCAGGTAGAGCTTGAACTCGATGAACGCCTTCTCCTTGGCGTGGTGCAACACCAGGTCGATCCGGTCGCACTCCACGAACTGCGTGACGTCGGGGTGGGCCTCTGCGAGACTGCGACAGAAGAAATACCGGAAGACGGATTCGTTCCAGAGGCTGAGGGGCATTCGCGAGAGCTCGTCGGACACCCCCGACATTGCGCTGGAAAATGTCGATCGAACTATGTCATCCATGGTGCGCCCCATCGGTGCAACGTATGAACGGCGGCTAGGTGCAGCTGGTTGAGGTACGGCAGCAGGCCCATGAGGGTACCGCCCGACGGCGTCGGGTGGCTGCGCCGTACCACGACGGATGGTGGAGCGGGCGTTGAGTGGAGGGCTAAAGTTGGGGCTGCAGGCGTCTCGGGCTTTAGTCGCTGCGTTCACTCAACCAGCTGATAGGCCGTCCCCCACTCGGTCACTCTCGTGGCATTCTTCCCCTATGAACGATCGACGTGTTGCGCAGATTGCAGAGATCCTGTCTCGGCGCAACGCTCTCGATGAACAGATCGCCGCGATCATCCAACGCCCGATGACCGCCGGACATCTCGGCGAGTGGATCGCGGCGAAGATCTTCGGGATCGAGCTCGAAGCCTCGGCGGTAGCTCCCGGGATCGACGGCCGATTCACGTCGGGCCCGCTTCAAGGACGAACCGTCAACGTGAAGTGGTACCTCAAGCGTGAAGGCCTACTCGACCTGACCGACTCGGAGACGCTCGACCACTACCTGGTACTGGCGGGGCCGGCATCAGCGCTCTTGTCCTCGCGCGGCAGCACCCGCCCGTGGTGTATCGCCTCCGTCTACTTTTTCGATGCCCGGCAGGTGCGCGGCGAGCTGCTTGCCCGAGGCGTGTGTATAGGCACGGGGTCGAGCGTGAAGGCTGCCCAGTGGGCCACTGCGGAAATCTACCCCCGGCCGAACAATCCACTGCTGACAGTGAAGCAGGAACAGGCCGACCTGTTGCGGCTGTTTGCACCAGCTGCCGGATAGCACCCAGCGTAATCGGCGATCGGTTTGTCGGCCGTAACCGCAGGTTAGCCCGGTTTGCCCGATCTCCCGGGCGGTTTGCCGGCACGTGCCGGACCGCCTGGTCCGGGCACGTGCCGCCAGACCAGGCCGCGGGGCAGGCCGGTCGCGGGCCCTGCCTTCGAATCAGGCTGGTCCGGATCAAGCCGCGGTGTAGGTGAGCACGAGCAGCACGTCCTCCAGCAGGTCATGATCGATGACGGCGACGTCACCCGGCACCGGGTCCACCACGCCGAGCGCCCCGGGATTGACCACGGCGAGCGTGTGGGTGCCCACCAGCGAGGCGCCGAACGCCGCCGTCACGTCGGCCGTGGGCAGCCCGCCGAGCGCGGTCGCCGGCGGGAACTGGCTCGTCGCCACCTCGTCCACGGCCAGGGTCACCGATCCGGGCGCGTGTCCGGTTCGGGGCACCAGCGCCAGCGAGACCCCGGCCGGGGTGATCGCCTTGCGGTCGAGGTACATCGGGAAGTGCTCGGGCCCCATCCGCAGCGGCACCACCGTGCCGGCGGGGCTCGCCAGCAGCCGCCGATACGCCGAGGAGAAGTCGTGCCGCAGGCTGAGCACCCTGGTCATGGGCGTGTTCTTGAGCCGGTGCAGCAGGCTGCCCGCCTCGGTCACGGGCGCCTCCATCCGCTGCCGCAGCAGCTCCTCGGACTCCGCCGTGTAGGTGACGTGCAGGATGACATCGGTGATGGTGCGGTAGTCGAACGCCCGCAGCGTGCTCGGCAGGGTCAGCCGCCACCTGCTGGCCGCGCCCGCGCCCTCGAAGGGCATGTAGCGCTCGTCGCGGAAGCTGAACTCGAACACCCCGGCGTCCTGCTGCGCGGTGCTCGTCGCGATCGACACGCTGCGGCGCAGCGGCACCTCCACCACCGCCGTCGGCGCCGTCTTCGGCTCCCGGCGCAGCGAGCTGCCGAGCAGCGTCAGAGTCGCGCTGACATTGGTGTACGGCCCGGTGACGCATGGGATCGTCAGCCGCACCGACTTGACCTTCCGCCGGTAGTGGCCCGGATAGAGCAGGTCCAGATGGAACTCGTCCACGCTGAAGTCGCAGGTGCCCTTCTCCCGCAGCTTCACCAGCGCCTGGGGGGCGAGCATGGTGAGCGAGAACGCCTGGTCGACCTCGAGGGTGCGGTAGTTCGTCTCAATGAAGCGGCGTTCCATCGTCTGCAGGTCGACGAGCAGCCGCTCGCCGGCCAGCAGACCGACCCGGCCGGCGTCCCAGTAGGACACGTCGAGCAGGGTGCTGGTGTCGTCGCCGCGCTCGAAGCGGAACGCCTGCTCGGCCAGGCGGGCCATGGCGTAGGCCCCGTTGTAGGCCTCCCGGTAGGCGCGCTGCAGCGTGCTCGCGAGCCAGGTGTAGAGGCCCAGCCCGGTGAACTTCTCACCGTAGAAGGCGAACACCTCGTCGGCCTGCGCGATGCTCGCCTCGTGCAGCTCCAGTGACCGCTGTGCGATGTCGCGGCGGATGCGGGCGGCTTCCAGCTGCTTGTCGAGCTGGCCCAGCTCGTGGTGGATGAGCTTGGTCTGGTGCAGCCAGCCCTCGCGGCGGCGTTCGAAGTTGGCGCGCAGGCCCGCTGCGGCGGCGTCGGCCTCGTACATGCTCGCCATGGTGCGCAGCACGTCGGAGAAGCGGGCGCTGCTGTGGCCGACCTCCATGCCACCGAACTTCATCGCCGTCGGCGCGCCTGCCTGCGGGACCAGGTGCGTGATAGCGGCGATCAGGTCCATCGCGCCGGCGGCCTTCTGCAGACCAGAGGCGGCGATGCGGGAGTCGGACTGCTGCTGCTCGGAGGGGATGAGGTTCTGGTCGGCCAGGCCCTGGTAGTAGTCCCGGCGGTACTCGGCGGCGGTGCGCTGGCGGGCCAGCACCTCGATGGCGTCGTCGGCCGCCGAGATCTCCCACTGGCGGGCCTGGCTGGCCAGCTTCAGCAGGTTCTGCTGCTGCATGGCGCGCAGCTGGGTCAGCTCCTCGACGTCCTTCTTCTCCAGCGCGCCCAGCAGCGCCGATCCGAACGACTGCACCAGCGCCGCGTGCGCCTTGGCCCGGTCGACGAGGTAGAGGAACCGGTAGGGCGGCAGGTTGCCGGCGGTCGCGCCGAGCACGTCGTCGAGGGAGAGCCCGGCGGCGCGGGCGCGCACCAGCAGGCGCGGATCGATCTCGGGCGCGAACAGGGCGACCTGTCGCCGGGCGCCGGTGATGTCAAGGCAGTTGCGGATCTTGAAAAGCTGCTCCTCGACCCGGTCCCAGCGCCGGCCCAGCTCCGGGTTGGCGGGCACGCAGAACACCGGGCTCACCTGCGTGACGATGCTCCAGCCGAAGCGCCCGGCCACCGCCGAGCTGCCGTTCTTGACCAGGATGTGGTCCAGCTGCGGCTGCTCGGCCGTGCCGGCCGGCTCCCAGCGGGCGATCGTCGCGCGGCGCCAGCCGTACACCTCGCTGGTGCCCTTGACCTTCCTCCCGTCCTGCGTGGCAGCCGCCGTCTGCTCGGCCGAGGCCGCCGAGGCGGCGGCGACGTTCCGCACCCGGCGGTGTTCCGGCTCGTCGTCCAGGCTCATCACCAGCTCGTCGGTGTCGCGGCGCTGCTGGTGTTTGAGCCTGCCCTGCCGGCCGACGACCGTGGTCTCCAGCTCGGCGAGGAACTGCGAACCCTTCTCCAGCAGGGGCAGGATGGCCTCGTAGGTCTTCGGGACGACGGCTCCGTCGCCGCAGTCGCCGAGCCGCGCCGGGCGCTCGCCCAGAATGGCCTGCGCGGTCGCGTAGAGCAGCGTCGCCTCGTTGATCGACTCCGTGGTGAACTGCGCGAACAGGCTGTCAGCCCAGTCAAGCAGGTTGTCCACGTACTTCATCACGATGTTCTTCTGGTAGGAGCTCAGCCGCAGCCGGGCAATGGCGTGCGGGTTGAACGGATCCCGCTGGTAGGCCTCGATGGCCTGTGGGTCGGTCAGGATCGCACGCAGCGCCGGCACGTCCAGCCCGCGGAACTCCCGGTAGCGCCAGTTGCGGTCGAGCTCGCGGTGGGCGCGCTCGGCCGGGCTCACGCCGCCCGGCACCGTGATGGTCTCGTTCGCGGTCGGGTCGAACAGGTAGTGGTACCAGCGCTGCGCCGCGCCGAAGCGCTGCTGGCTGCTCAAATGGTTGGCGAGCAGGTACGGGATGTGGAAGAAGATCTCCCGGTAGTAGGTCCCGTACGGCCCGGTGAAGTCGACCTTCCCGGCCGCGACGTCCCCGGCGACGTCGTGCAGGTCGGACACCGGCAGTGCCGCCTCAGCCAGGCTGAGCTGGTGGGCGGTGTCGAGCAGCCCGTCCACACCGCCCAGGAACAGTGTCTCGGCCAGCGCGGGAGCCAGCGTGGTGCCGACCCGGCGCAGCAGGTAGCCGGGCGCGGGCCGCACCGACCCCTGCAGCAGCAGGACGTCCCCGGCGACGTCGATCAGGGCGTCGCTCAGCGAACCGTTGACGAGCTGGAGGTTCGCGCCCGGCGGCAGGGTCAGGATCGGCAGCGGGCCGAAGTCGCGCTCGACGAACTCGCCGGGCGTGTAGGCCACGCCGCGTAGGCCGTCCAGCTTGTTTCCGTCGAGGTACATCGACCGGATGTCGAATCCGGAGGGAAAGTACGCCTTGGTGAGCCGGCTCAGCGTGCGCGGCCCGCCGCCCCGGTAGGCGTAGACGTGCGCCAGACCGGCCTCGGCCGGGTCGAAGGAATCCCAGGCGTCGGCGCAGGCACGGGTGCGCAGGTCGACGTAGGCCTCCATCTGGAAGCCGACCGAGCCGACCTTCAGCCTGCCAAAGTCGGTGAAGCCGGGGTAGACCACGTCGTAGGCGAAGCCGCGCGGCCGGTAGTCCTCGATCGGCTCCTGGTGCGTCCGCCCGAGCGGGTCCAGATCGGTGGTGAAATTGCTGTAGACGGTCTCCTCGAAGATCCCGTCGCTGATGAAGGGGTACACGTTCTGCAGGCTCATCCGCTGCGGTGCCGACCAGCTGCCATCCAGCCGCAGGGTGGTGCACTTGAACGCCATCGTGTGCAGGTAGGCGGAGAAGACCGAGTCGCCTTCGACGATCCGGCTCTTCGGCTTGGTGGTCCACTCGTTCCAGAACAGGTGCAGCCGGCCGCGCACCACGATGGGCGCGACGTGGCGAGATCCGATCTGGACGTCGATCTTGCGCCACGGCTCCCAGACGGTGCCGCGGTCAGTCTCGCTGACGCCGTAGTGCGCGTTGCGGACCGCCCGGTGGTAGAAGACCGCCGGGTCGGCGGAGCTGACGCCGATCAGGTGCAGCACGTCGGTGCGCCCGGCCGGGTCCTTGTCGTGGTAGCTGCCGGTGATCTGCAACCCGGCCAGCTCCTCGAAACCGGCGAGATAGGAGGCGTAGGCGTCGAGCACACTCTGCTCGTCGACCGGGCTCTGCAGCAGCGCCGTCTCCAGCTCGGCGAACAGCGGTGACTTGTCGTCGCGCAGGTGCGGCTCGAGGTAGTTCTCCGGCCACAGGAAGACCTTGCGGTTGGCCTCCCAGACCCGGTAGTTGCGCCGCCACGCCCACTCGTCGGCCGGGATGGCGCCCGGTGACACCGCTACGTGCGCGGGGTCCGACGGCGCCCGCCGGTCGGACTCCAGGTTCATCAGGACGCGGTGCACGTAGAGCTGCACGCTCGAGACCGCCGAGACCACCCGCGAGGTGCGGACGCAGCCCTCCAGCTCGACGTCGATCAGGAAGTGCTGGTACAGATCGTTGCGCGTGGTGAACTGCGGGAACGACGAGTGGATCAGGAAGTCGACCAGGGCATCCCGGCACCGTGAGCGCAGCACGTCCTGCAACGGCTCGATGCGCTCGGCCGCCTGCGCCTGCGTGAAGCGGGCGTGGATGCCGGCCCGCAGCGCGTCCGCGGCGGCGTCCAGGTCGCCGTAGCTCGCCGAGCCGATCAGGGCCAGCGTCTCGCCGCCGACGCCGAGCCGCTGCGCCAGCGCCGCGCATTCAGCCAGCCGGTGCAGGGCCGCCGCGCTCTCGATCGCGGGCTGGCTGCCGCCGGTGGGCGGGGTCAGCGCGCGCAGCAGGCCCGGCAGCAGCCCCACCGGGGCGGCCACCACCCTGGCCAGCTTCGCCGGGTCGGCTGCGGCGAAGCCACCCGCCTGCGTGTACGACGCCAGCACCTCCAGGGCGTCGAGGGCGGTGGCGTCGGGTCCCGCGGCGGTGACCACGGTCAGCGCCCGTACCGTCGCCATGCCGATGTGCCGGGGGTCGGTCAGCCCGACCGTGGCCGGGTGCGCGGCGATGAAGCCGACCGCCGCGGTGTCCAGCCTCGGCGGCGCGAACAGCACCATCAGCGGCACCAGCTCGGTGACCAGCGTGACCAGCGCGGCCGGTGACGCGGTGCCGTGCAGGGCGGCCGGCAGCGCCCCGGCGGACAGGTCGGCCTGGAGCAGCTCCAACAGGGTGCGGACCGTCTCCACCGGCAGCCGCAGGCGACCGGCGAGCCTGGTCGACAGCACCGCGCTCGGGTGGAAGGCGGTGAGCAGGTCACGCACGTCCGAGGGGACCAGCGTCACCCCGGCCGGCATGGTCAGCGGCGTGTCGAGGTCGAAGTCGTCGGCGAGCCGGAAGCGGCCGGTCCCGGCCGGGCTGAACCGGGTCGGGTTGGCCGCTATCACCGCCCGCGAGCTGTCCTCGGTGACCCCGTCGAGGAAGCCTAGGACCGTGTCGGCGAAGGACAGGGCCTGCTCGGTGGCGGTCTCGGTGAGCAGTCCGGTGACCAGCGCGGCCGGGTCGGGGTAGCGGCTCGGATCGACCGGTGCCCGGTCGGCGAGCACGTCCAGGTCGTCGAGCGTCCGGCCGCTGCCGGACCACCACCGGTGCTGGTCGAGCAGGGCCGTGAGGCCGGTCAGCCCGGCGGCGGGGCGGTGCGCGTCGGCGGCCGGCGGGGTGGTCGCGGGGGTGTGCGACAGCAGGCGCAGCAGCTCCACGACGGACAGGCCGAGCAGCCGGGCCAAGCGGGCGTGCCGGTAGAGGGCGGACAGGTGCGCGGCGGTGAGGGTGAAGGCGCGGGCGGCCGGGTCGGTCGCGGCGGGATCGACGTCCAGCTCGGCTTTCAACCCGTAGATCATCACGAGCAGTTCGGACTCGGTGACGCCCAGCGCGGTCTGCAACCGGTGCTGGGTGAGGCCGGCGATCGGCGCGGTGGCCGCCCCGCGCAGCGCCGGGTGCAGGAACGTGGTGGTGTCCTTGGGGTAGGCGCCGTCCTGCGCCACGAACGCGGCCAGGTTGAACAGGCGGTCGAACAGCGACGGCGCGCCCGGCTCGGCGGGCACCCGCGGCAGCGCACCGGCCAGCGCGCACACCTCGGCGGCGGGGATCTCCAGCCGCAGCTGCACGTCCTGGAGGGTGGCGACCAAGGCCAACTCGTCGGGGGTCAGCGTGGTGACGGCGAGCTGGGTCAGCACCAGGTCGAGCTCGCCGACGCCCCAGTCGAGGCTGCGCCACAGGCGGATGAGGCGGTGCAGCCGGTCGAGCGCGGCGGCGGTGAGCCCGTGCACCCGCTCGACGTCGTGCTGGACGCTCGCCGCGCTCGTCTTCTCGGCTCGGATCGTGACGGCCGCCCCGGCGGCGCCGACGAACCTAGTGGCCAGCAGCGCGCCCAGCTCCTCGCGGGTCACCTCGGCCGCCCGCACCAGCTCCTGCGCGTCGAAGCCGGGCACCACACCGGCCTGGTCGGGCACCAGCGGCAGGCCGTACCGGGCCCGTAGCGACACCAGATCCACGTCCGGCGTGACGATCAGATGATAGTCCTGATCGGACAGCTCAAGCCGCGCGGCGACCTGGGCGCGGGCCGGCGCGCCGGTGGCCAGCACCACGTCGGAGCGGGTGACGTCGCCGTCGCCGAGATAGACCCGCACCCGCTGGGTCGGCAGGCTGAACGGCAGCCGCAGCGACTCCTGGGACACGGCCAGCGCCTGGGCGTAGACGGCGTGGCGCACCGCGGTCCGATCCGCCAGGCTGCCGATGTGCCCGCGGCTGGTGGCGGTGTAGTTCTCCAGGATCTCGTTGATGATGTCCAGGGACGGGATCATCGTCGAGGTGTTCTGGCAGGTCAGCGGCGTCGTCCACAGGTCCGGGCGCCGGGTGCGCAGGTGCAGCGGATGGCCTGCGCGCGCGCCGGCGAAGACGCTGTCGGAGACGTGCCGCTGCACGAACAGCATCAGGTCGGCGAAGTAGGCCGGTGGTCCCAGGATCGACTCGCAGTGACCGCAGTCGCAGGCGGCCTGGCTGCCGAACAGCTCCCGGTAGCCGTCGAGGGTGCGCAGGTAGTCGAGCACCCCGGGCGGCGGGCTGGTCGCCGTGCCGGTCCCCGCGATTGCCGCCGTCGCGGGTGCCGACACCTCGAGGTCGAGGATGCCGCCGAAGAGCCCTGTGACGGTGGACAGCATCCGGGCGGCCTTGTGGTGGTGCAGCTCCGCCACGTCCGGTGGCAGGCCGGTGCGGTCGATGAGGTCCTGCAGGGTCAGACGCGCCACCGCGACTCCGCTGTCCAGGCCCGACGCAAGCAGGGTCCTAGCATCCTCCACATCGGAGGAAAGCTGGTAGACGCGCTGATGCGCCTTGAGGGTGGCGAGCACGCCGTCCCGGTCGCGCTCGTCGAGCACCTTCAGGTTCAGCCCGGCGAGGTCGCCGCTGCCCGGTGCCAGGTCCAGCGCCAGCAGCTCCACGTCCGGGTTCGCCTCGCGCACCCGGCGCAACCCGTCGATGCCCGCGCCGATGTGCTCGACCTTCTGCCGGGGGGACAGCTTTTCGTCGGCCAGCACCTGGTCAAGGCCCAGTCCCGGGTACGACGCGCACAGTCGCCGCAGCCGTGCCCTCGCCGTCTCGTCCTTGCCGGCGTTCAGGTCCTCCGCGACATGCTTGAGGTCGGGGGCGAGCCGGGCGGCCAGCGCCTCGCCGGGGAAGATCCGCTCGAACCGGGTCCGCAGCGTGTCGGCGTAGCCGCGCACGGAGAGCTCACGCGGCGGGGTGATCCCCGACCGGGTAATCAGGCCGGCCCAGTCGCCGCTGTCCAGGGTGGCCAGCTCGCGCAGGGTGCGGGGCGGCTCCCCGCGACCGGGTAGCTCGGCCTTGAGGATCACCGCGCCGAGCGCGGTCTGCCCGTCGGTGAGCCCGACGATGCCGTTGAGCAGGTGCAGGTTGGCGGCCTGCGCGGCGCTGAGCTGCCCCGACTCGACGAGCGGGCGCAGCGCCCGGCCGGTCAGGTCGACCGGGTCCGGGTTGCTCGTCATGAGCCTCGCGGCCACCTCGTCGTCGAGTCCTGCCGTACGGACCAGCTCGACCGCGAGGCCGCGCCGGTCCTCGCGCTGCCGCAACTGCCGTTCGGCCAGCCGGTCACGATTGATCCGCCCGCTCTGCCCTGGACCACCGCTGTCAGGACCCGGCGCTGGACCGCCGCGCTCCGGACCGCTGAGGTCTGGACCGCCCTGGTCTGGATTGATGATCCGGCCAGGACCGCCCTGCTCCGTTCCGCCGTGGCCTGCACCGCTGCCGGCCGGTCGGGGGCGCGGCAGATCGTCGGAGTTCCTGGGCTGCATCGTCATGTCACGGTCCCGGCTCAGAGGTGGAGATCTCAGAGGTGATGTCAGAAATTGAGGAATAGATTGGGGTGGTTCTTCTTGAGGTAGTTCAGCTCTTTCTTCGGCAGGACGCGCTGCTTGGGCGGGAGCATCCGATCCTTGATCGCCTTCGTGGGCCCGCTGCGGTAGTACTCGAGCAGCTCCAGCATGCCCTTGTTGAAGTAACGCGTGGACCCTTTCTGCTCCCTGCTGATCTTGCGCAGGTCGTAGAAGTCCCGGGTGAGGGTCTGGCGGAACGGCAGGTTGCGTTCCTTGATCTTGGTGATCAGGCCCTTCCACCCGTAGGTGCGGGTGAGTTTGTGGAATTTGCGCCACGCCAGCATCGCGCCGCCCTTGGCCCGGGGCGCGAAGTTCCGCGCGGCCTGGGGCATGTGGTGCGAGTCGAGGCCGGTGTTGCGGGCAGTCGGCTTGACCTTGCCGTGCGCGCCCGCGTCGCCGGGCTGGCCCTTGCCGACGACCTTCCCCTTCCCCTTCCCCTTGCCCACGGCGGACACGCCGCCCGCCAGCATGCCGAGATAGATCGACTGGATCACGACGTTGGCGTAGGCCTGGCCGCTCGCCTTAGCGTGCGCCGCCGCGGCCTCCTTGTCACCTAGCGAGTTCAGGTAGAGGGCCTGCTCGGCCTCCTGGTCGGAGGTGTAGCCAGCGCGCAGAGCAAGGGACAGCGGGTTGAACATGTTGACCACACCCAGCACGCCGTAGCCGCCGCCACCCTCCTCGTGGTAGGTCTCGCTGATTTGCACGCCGAGCTGCGCGAACCCGCGTGCCGGGGCGGTCGGGTCGACCCTCCTGACGAACACGCCGACGATCGCGTCCGTCACCTGCTCCAGCGCCTCGTCCAGGAAGCCGTCGAAGAAGTCGTCCCGCAGTCCGCGGGGCCGCCCCTCCTGCTCGCCGTCGAGCTGGTCGTCGGCCGGCTCGGACGGATCGACCTCCAGCCGCCACCCCGACTCGACCGAGCCCACCAGCGGCACGCCGTCGCCGGCGGACTCCAGGCCATCCTCGACGGGCACGCTCTCGTCGCCAGGCTCGCCGGCTCCGAACGCGCCCTCCATCTCGGCCAGCAGGTCCTCCAGCAGCGCAAGGTCGGCCGGGTCCAACGACTCGAGCTCCGCCAGATCCTCCGGGGTCAGCCCCAGATCCTGCGGCACCGAGGCGCCGTCGAGGTCGTCGAGGTCCTCGGCGCTCTCCTCCGGAGCCTGCGCGGCCTGAGGCGACGGGGTCGCGCCACCGAGGTTGGGGTCCTGCGCGGGCACCGCGTTCGGGGCGTCGGACGCCGTTGCCGCCGGAGCGGACGACGGCGGCTGCCCGGGTGGCGCGGGCGGCGGCGCGGCTGCCGCAGGGGCCGGCGGGCGCTTGGCCGGTGGCGGCACGATCACCGCGCCCAGCTCGCCGACCTCGGCGCACGGCTGCGGCGTGCCGTACGCGACATCCAGCGTGACAGTCTCGGTCGTCTCCCCGTTGACCACGGTGGTGGTGACGGTCAACCGCGCAGCGGTGGCCGTGGACAGGTCACCGGACATGTCCTTGAGCACACGCTCGGCGAGCGCACGATACGGTGGCTTCATGTCTGCGATTTGGTTGCGCAGCACGCTCTCCAGATTCGTACGCGCCGGAGGTGCGCCGGCCTTCTTGGCCGCCTTCGCCGGAGCGCGCTTTATCGAGGCGAGGCCGTCGGGGTCGCGGTAGACGATCGGATTGGAACGGCAGTACTCGTAGTGGTTGAGCGAGTCCGCCGGGCCGAGCGGATCCGGGCTCAGCCAGCGCCCGATCCACGCCGCGTAGTAGCGGTGGCCCCCGTAGTAGAGGCCGGTCAGGTCATCGCGCTCGGCACCCCGGAAGCGGTGGTCCTTGGCGCCCACGTCGCGCAGGTCGTCACCGGCGAGAAAGGAACTTCCGCCGTACGGGAAGAACTCCTCGTAGCTGACGACGCCCCCGCCGCCGTCGAGCTCCAGAACCGCCGAACCCATCTGATCGCCGAGCTGGTAGCGGGTGCGCAGCACGGCCGCGCCGGACGGAGCGGGCTGCACTTCGCGGGTGGCGGTGTCCACGGTCCAGCGGTGCACGACGGCCACCCGCTGATCCCCGTCGTCGACGTGGGACGAGATCCGTTCGAGCACCAGCCGCCCGCCACGGCGGATCCGGACGATCTCGCAGCCGTCGAGGTAGACCTTGTCGACGGTCTCGACCTCGCCGGTCTGCACGTCGACGACGCGCTGGCTCACCTTACGCACCCGCAGGCCGTCCGCGCCGTAGGTGTAGTACTCCGCGTCGTCGGGCCGGTTGGCCGCAGACCGGTCCACGATTACCGCGTGCCGTACCTGGTTCTCGTGCCCCCACTCGACGGCGGCCAGGTGGGAGAGCCTGCTCAGGTTGCCCACCGGGTCGAAGTGCCGCTCCGGGTCGGCGATCGGCACGCCGGCCGGGTCGAGGCTGGGCAGTGATCGGTTGGAGCTGCCCGAGGTCCAGAAGTCGGTGGTCCAGCCGCGGCTGACACCCTGATGGCGCAGCCGGGTCAGGTTGTTGGCGAGGTCGTAGGTGTAGTTCTGGGTGTAGCGCTCGACAGCCTGGCCGTTGTTGAGGCTCAGATGCCGGGTGCCCCGGTAGCCGCCCGGGGTGAACGAGCCCGCGCTGTAATCGGGTTCGAGCAGCGCCTGGTGCACCCGGCCAGTGGCCGAGACGAGCCGGTAGAGCGCGTCGTAGCGGTAGTCGCTGTGCGTCGACGCGGTCGACCCGGTCAGCAGGGGCGTGACCGCCAAGGGCTGCTGCGCGTGGTCGACGCTGTGAATGAGGTTGCCGACCGGGTCGTAGGTGTAGGCCAGGTCCTGCAGCGGCGTGCCGTCGGGGCGGTCGGCGGTGATCCGGGTGGTGCGGAACGTCTCCGGGTCGAAGTCGTGGCTGAGCCGCACCCCGTTGCCGAGCACCGCGCTGGTGCGATCGCCGCGGGCGTTGTAGACCGCCTGCGACAGCAGCGTCTGCTCGGGCGCAGAGCCGTCGAGCAGGGCCAGCCGTACGCGCGTGACGCCCCCCTCCGGCGCGTGGTCGAAACCGCGTCGGGTCCCGTCGGGCAGCACCCGCCACAGCACCCGTCCCAGCCCGTCGAAGCCCTGCTCGGTGACGTGCACGGTCGGGTCCATCAGCACCGAGGCCGGGTCGGCCCAATCTGGCCCGGTGACGTAGTCGGCGCACAGCTGCCGGGTGCTGCGCATCAGCGCGCCGTCCGGCGTGTAGTGCGTCACGACCAGCACACCTGCCTGGTCGCGGTGCCTGATCAGGCGGCCCCGGGCGTTGCGGGCGGCGGCGTCGGTGATGCCCGGATCCTCGCCGTAGAGCATGTCCTCGATCAGGCGGCTCGCCTGCCCGGAGCCGTCGTCCAGGCGCACCGTGATGGGGCGGTCGAGGTTGTCGAAGGTGGTGCGCAGGTGCACGCCGCGACCGTCCCAGCGGTGCACCGGGCGGCCCGCCGCGTCGGGCAGCAGCCACACCTCGCCTGCGTCGGCGCTGTGCTGGTGCAGCAGCCTGCCGTCGAGGTCACGGGTGTAGGTAAGCGCCACGATGCCCCGCGGGTCGATGACCTGCCACGGCTCGCCGTGGGCGTCCAGCCTGGTCTGGGTAACCACGTCCTGGGCTGACGCGCCGAACTCGGCCCCGGTGTTCTCGACCTGGCGCACCTGGCGGCCGAGCGGATCGAGCATGACCACCAGCGGGGTGCCGGCGTGCTCCTGCGCCGTGCGCAGCGCCTCCTTTGCCGGCTCGCCATCGGGCAGGGCCTCCCGGGACACCCGGTAGAGCGACTGCTGCACGGTGTCGTTGCGATCGTAGTGGCTGCTCTGCCACGGCAAGAACACGTTGCGCGCGTGGCTGCCGTCGGGCTCGTCGACCCGGACCACGCGGCCCACCGCGTCGTAGCCATGTGACCGGGCGACCCCCACCAGGGTGGTCTCCAGGTCCGGGGTGGCGCTGAACCAGGGCTCGTATTCGCGGACGGGATGCTGGCGGGCGTCGTGCGTGATCGTGCCCGAGGTTAGCCAGCGACCGGCGGACATCAGCGACTTTGCCTGCGCGGCGCGGCCGAAGCCGTCGAGATGCAGCACGGAGACCTGCCTGCGGCCGGACTCGCCCGCGCCGGATGCGGTGCCCGTGCCGGGTGCGGTGGGCGTGTCTCCCACGCCTGGTGCGGTGGGCGGGCCGGTTCCGTCGTGGACCAGGCGCTCCCTGGCCACCCGCACCATTCTCGGCGCGATGCCCAGGTTCCAGGAGCCGACGTCGTAGGCGGTGACCTCCCCGGCCTGGTCCAGCCCGGCCGCGCCGAGCACGGCGCCCGCGTCGGCGAGCAGGGCGTCGACCACGTCGGCCGGGTCGCCGGAGGGCCAGGACACCACCATCGGAAGTGGACCGTCACCGTAGGGCAGGACCGTCGCGCCACCTGACCCACCAACTGTGCCGTCTGACCCGGCACTCGCGCCTGACCCGGCACCCGTGCTGCCGAGGGCCAGGACGCTGCCCCGGCTGCCGCGCGCCACGATCACGCCGAGCGGGTCGTGGCGCACCTCCTCGACGGCGCCGTTCGGGTCGGTCAACCGCTTCGGGGTGCACAGGTGATAGTCGACGGCCGCCGAGCTGCGGTTTCCGGCCGAGTCGACCTGCTCGACGGGCTCGAGGTGGTAGGCGTCGTAGCGCAGCACCTCCGTCGCCCCGTCCCACCGGATCGTGCCCGCGGGCTGGGCGAACTCCGCCGCGGGCGTATGCGTGCGGACGGGCTCCGACCGCCACCAGAAGCCCTCTCGCAGCCGGTAACCGAGCCCGTTGAGCAGCGAGTCGTCGACCCTGGTCCGATCAGGAGTGTTCAGCGCCCCGGTCACCTGGGCCGGGGTGAAGCAGGCGATCTCCACGTGGTGCGGCAGCGCCGGAGCGCCGACCTGGCCCGACGGCAGTGCCGAGGCCCGGTCGGTGGACCAGTAGCTGTGCCGTGTGCGGCCGGCGACGCGCGCCGTCACCACCGGACCGGAGCCACGCGGTGCCGGTGCCGTCGCGGGCGGGGGCAGCGGCTGGTGCGGCAGGAGCGGGCTCGCCACCGCTGCGGTGACCGCGGCGATGAGGGCGTCGACCGGCCAGGTGTCACCGGGCGCCGCGCCAGACAGGGCCAGCTCGAAGCCGGTGCCCTGGGCGGGCAGGCCGCATTCGAACCGCTCGGCCATGTCGATGTTGATGACGTGCAGCTGCTGGGCGGTCGCCACCGCCGTGGCCTGCGGCGGGAGCCGGTCCGGACCCGGGCGGCGGGGGCAGCCCACCTCGACGGCGAGCAGCACCGTGCCGTACTGGTCGACCTCGGCGTTGACCTGGTGCGTCACGCGGGGGTCGAACGGCTGCTGCTCGTAGACGTGGTGCACGGTCTCGCGGACGTGGGTGCGCAGCACCGCGGGCTGTGCCGGGCCTCGCCCCGGCGGGGTGCCCGGTTGCAGGAGCCGGGCACGGTGGTGCGTCTGCGTCACGTGGCAGGGATGCGGAGCGCGCTCGCCCGACGGGGTGACCGCGTACGTCTCGACACGGACGACCCGGCCGGCGAGGCCGCGCAGGCCCGCCGCGACGTCGTCCGCGTCCAGCACGCCGGACTCCGCCACGGTCGCCGATGGCAGGGTGACCAGCCCGGGATCGGCGCGGTAGCCGTCCGCGAGGCTGCGGTGCCAGTCGGCGGCGCCGGTGTGCGACCAGGTGCGCACGCAGGAGACGGCCACCGGGTCACCCTCGGCCAGCGGGTCCGCGGCGGTGTCCGCGTCATAGCGGTCAACCAGGGCGAATCCGCGGAACTCCTGCTCGTCACCGTCGAAGTGACCGTCGTGGTAGTCGTACCGGCTGACGGCCCGCTGGCCGAGCACGTGGTCCAGCAGCTCGCGGCGGTCGACCACCACCGGGTGATGGGGCAGCCTGGTGTGCCAGTCCCGGCCCGCCGCGCGATCGCGCACCAGGTGCCGCACCGACGAGCCGTAGTGCAGCCGGATCTCGCCGCCCACCGAGTTCGTGACGCCGGTGAGCAGCCGGGGGGGCACCGGACCCGCCAGCGGGGCGCAGCGCACGGGGGCGGACTGGCCGGGCAGGGGGGAGGACCACACCAGGCAGGGGCGGCCGTCGCCCAGGAAGTCGAGCACGTCGACCGCGGCGAGCCGGTCCAGGTAGGGCATCCCCTGCATGGCGGGCAGCGGGAGGAAGCCGTTGCCGGCGGCGTTGATCCAGCGGCGCAGCTCGCCCCGGCCGAGGTAGATCAGGTCGGCGGTGCCACTGCCGTCGAGGTCGACGAAGCGCAGCCGGGCGGGGTCGAACCCGCCGTCGGGCTCGAAGACCGGGGCGCCGTCCATGGTCACCACGTCGCCGAACCGCCCGTGGCCCAGCTGCGGCCAGTAGCGCACGCTGCCGTTGCGCACCTGCACCAGGTCGACCAGCCCGTCGCCGTTCATGTCGACGAGGAACAGGCCCTTCTCCGGCGCTTCCAGCACGGCGGGCGGCGCGTCAACGCCCGCGCTGCGGCCCACCCCGGCCGGTGCGCCGAAACCGTGCCCGCCGCGCGCCTGCCCCGAATAGCATGTCAGCCCGGAAGCGCCCGCGACCAGCAGCTCGGCCAGGCCGTCACCGTCGACGTCGAGCCAGGTGCCCGGCCGCGCCAGGCCGTCGGTGCGGGGCATCGCCGCGAACGGGCGGTGTCCGGACCAGCGGCCTGTCGTGCGGTCCAGCGACGCCGCGCCCGCCCAGCGACCGGACACGCTGACCAGGTCGGTGTTGCCGTCGCGGTCGAAGTCGCCGAGGCTGGCGCTCGCCCCGGCCCGGGTGGGCCGGGCGGCCAGCAGCACCTGCGCCCCGAGCCGGCCGCCACCGTCGTTGGGTTTGTAGTACCAGGCGTCGGGGGTCTCGGTCAGCAACCCAGGCAGCCCGTCGCCGTGCAGGTCGATCCAGCGGCTGCCCGGCTCGGCCAGCCCGTGCGGCGCGTTTCGCAGCGAGTCGGCCGGCACGTCGGCGAAGTCCGCCGTCACCTGCGCGGCCGAGTAGGCGAACTCCAGCGGGGGCAGCGAGCGGCGCGAGACGGCGCCGCCGTCATGGCGTACCCCCGTGTGGACGACCCGGACCAGCGTCGTGCCCGCCGGCTGCTCGTCGTAGCCGAAGGAGGTCTCGCCGACCAGCGCGGCCTGCGGTCCTAGCTCGGCGAAGCGGTGGAACATCAGCACCCGGCGGCACAGCCGGTGGGTGCGAAGATCGAACCCCGGCCGGTACGAGGAAAACGGGTCGAGCCGCGCCGGCCACGTCCCTGACGGCAGCGGCCGGTCGTCGGCATGGTCGCCGTAGTCGAAGACCGCCTCGAACAGCCAGGAGTTGCCTTGAGGCACCGCCTCGTCGGGTCCGAACGGGACGGTGTTGCCATAGCGGACGCTCGCCGGATGCCGCTGCGGCCAGCCGTCGCGGCGCGAGTGCGATCGCGCGGCCGAGGTGCACTGCACCACCCCGGCCTGGTCCTCGGCCCGGTAGACGAAGTGCACGACGTTGCCGTGCGAGTCGTGGCGCGACTGGGGCAGCCAGGCGTAGACGCGCTCGGGCTGGTCCGGATCGGAGATCTGCGCGGTGGCCTGCCGGCCGAAGACCGTCACCACGTCGTGCCGGTCACGCATCCGCCAGTGCTGCTCGCCGTCGGCGCGCACCCATCGCTCCAGCCGGACGGGCCCGATGTCCGCGCGCGTGTGGAAGAACTGCACCCTGTACGGCCCAACCGTCGCCGTCCGCCGCCGCCACCCGGACGGCTGGGCCGGCTCGAGCGCGGGGACGAGATCGCAGTCGCCGTAGCGGTAGCCGTCGCTGTCGTCATAGCTCGGCAGGCGCCGCCTCAAACTCCTGGTGACAGGGGTCATGCCGGCGAGGGACCAGCCCAGCCCGAAGATCGAGTTGGCACCGCCGGAGCTGTAGGACAGGGCCAGCGACGGACCGTGATCCGCCCGGCCCTCCGTCAGCGGCAGTGGCACCCGGACCGAGGCGGCACCGGTGAAGGGATCGACGTCGACGTCGTGGGCGACGTGCAGATCGGCGAGCTCGGTGCTGATGACGGTGAACGGAGCGGCCTCGTCCACGACACCCTCCCCGGCTGTACGCGATGCGACAGCAGTCGCTCGTGCGCAAAGTATTGTCTCCGGGCGATACCCGGTCTCGACAGGGTCAGCTGTCTGACAGACCTCTGACCGAGTGGCTGACGCGCTCCGGCTCATGATGCGCCCGCGCTCCGGCAGTCCGTTACCTGGACAAGAGCCGGAAGTCCATGGAGTACGTTTCCAACTCGGTCCATGCTCGACCTTCGCACCGGCAGGCCCAACGCCCCAACCAGCTCCGTTCGCGTCATCGGGCCCTCCGCAGAGTCTGCCCCGGTTGCGCGGAGGCGGATTGTTGGGATCTTGTGTCACTCGATGTTGAGGAAAGTGGCATGGGGCGACGGGGCTACCCGCCGGAGGGGTCTGTTGCGTTGCCCGTGTCCATGTCCAGGGACCGAGGCAGGCTTGACGGGTGAAGCGGTCGAGTCCTCGTCGTCCCTGGTCGCCGCCGAAGTCGGCGTTCACCGGGTTCCGGTTCCCCGCGGAGGTGATCGTCGTCGCGGTCCGCTGGTACCTGCGCTACAGCCTCTCCTACCGGGACGTGGAGGAACTCCTGGCTGAGCGCGGTGTCGAGGTCGACCACGTCACCGTGTTCCGGTGGGTACAACGGTTCACCCCGCTGCTGGCCGACGCCGCCCGGTTCGCCCGCCACTCCCCCGGTGATCGGTGGTTCGTCGACGAGACCTACGTCAGGGTCAACGGCGTGTAGCGCTACGTCTACCGCGCGATCGACCAGCACGGGCAGGTCATTGACGTGCTCGTCTCGGCCCGCCGTGATGCCGCCGCGGCCCGGCGGTTCTTCCAGCGGGCGCTGAAGGCGCTGAAGGTGACGCCCAGCGAAGTCGTCACCGACGCCACCCCGGTCTACCCCGCCGTGCTCGACGACCTGATCCCCTCGGCCTTGCACCACGTCGAGCAGCACGCCAACAATCCGATCGAGGCCGACCACAGTCAGCTCAAGCACCGGTTACGACCGATGCGCGGGCTCCGGACCGACCAGACCGCACAAGTGATCATCGCCGGACACGCATTCATCCAGAACCTCCGCCGCGGACACTACGAACTCGGGCTCGACAGTCAGCCCAAGCTCCGAGTCGCTTCGGCGTTCAGCGACCTCGCCCGGGTCATCTGACGCGGACCCGACCCGGGCGTACCGCGTCTCCCGATCAGATAACGCAACGGCACCGCGACGGGCGCGCCGGTGTCCCCACCCTGGCACCGGCTGGTGCGGCGCGCGGCGGCCAATTCCGCCGTGGTGGCCTGCGCCGCCGAGGGCGGTGGTGGTGGCGAGCACTGCCCCTCGAGACGCCCGGGTGACGGTGACCGGTAAGGGGCGGACGTGAGGGCCGTCATAACGGCTGGACGATCGGCCCGGCCCTGCTGCTAGCCTTCTCGGCAGGTCATGAGCGCCAGCGTCAAGCCCCGGCTCGCTGGCCGGCAACCCTCCTCCACGGTGGGGTGCTCCGGGTGAGGACCAGGCACCGGTGTGGCACCGGTGCAAGCGTGGCCTGGTTCCCAGGTCAGCACCGACCCAGGAGAACCATGTCTGCTGATCTTTTCGCCCCGCCCGTCGGCGGCGCCGTGCCCGCGGCCCCGTCCGACGCGCCGGCTGCCGGCCTGATGCTGGTCAAGCGGCGACACGTCGACCTGATGCGGGTCTGCAGCGACGGCTGTCGCCGCCCGACCGCGTAGTCGACGACCCCTTCCTCGTACCACCCGCAGCGGTGTGCCGGTCCGGCACGCCGTCTCCCGGCGCGCCTGTGTGCCCGCCGACCGATCGATCCGGAGACACCTGTGCGATTCCTTCCCGCTCTGTCCAAGGTGGCCGCGCTCGGCGCCGCCGCCGTCCTCGCCGCCACCGCGCTGACCGCCTGCGGCGACGACTCGTCCGAGGCCGCCGACAACCCCTACGGCCTGCTCCAGCCGGGCGTGCTGCGCGCCGGCACGCTGACCGACGCACCGCCGAACGTGTACCTGAAGGACGGCACGTTCACCGGCTTCGACAACGACCTGCTCACCGCGGCCGCGGCGAAGGTCGGCCTGAAGGTGGAGTTCGTCGGGACCGACTTCTCCGCGCTGCTGTCCCAGGTCAACAACCGCAAGTTCGACATCGGCAGCTCCTCGATCACCATCACCGAGGCGCGCAAGAAGACCGTCGACTTCGGCAACGGCTACGACTTCGGCTACTTCGGCCTCGACGTGCCCGCCGGTTCCCCGATCACCAGCTTCGACCAGCTCGCCGGCAAGCGCGTCGTCGTCGTGCAGGGCACGGTGCAGGACGACTACGCCACCGGCCGGAACCTCGACCCGGTCCGGGTGCCCGACTACAACGGCGCGATCAACCAGCTCAAGGCCGGCACCGCCGACGCCTGGATCGCCCCCGCCGAGATCGGCGAGAAATCGGCGGCGGACAGCAACGGCAAGATCACCGTGGCGGCCAAGCAGCTCAGCCCCGCCCCCACCGCGTACGCGTTCGCCAAGGGCAACGACAAACTGCGCGAGGCGCTGAACAAGGGCCTCGACGAGGTCATCGCCGACGGCACCTGGACCCGGCTCCAGGCGCAGTACTACCCGGGCCGGCCGATCCCGGCCGACTTCAAGCCCGGCAGCGGCACCGTCGCGTTGCCGGCGGCGTCGGCATCGACCACCTCCTGACGGTACGGATGACGAGCGAGCAGGGCGGACGGGGACGAGACCGATGGACACCTTGAGCAACCTCTGGGAGACCTTCTTCGACGGGGACTCGATGCGCGAGGCGCTGCCCGAGATGCTGACCGTCGGGCTGCCCAACACGCTGATCCTGGCGATCTCCGCCGCCCTGCTCGGCTCGATCCTCGGCATGCTGCTGGCCATCGCCGGCATCTCACGTACCCGATGGTTGCGGTGGCCGGCGCGGGTCTACACGGACGTCTTCCGCGGCCTGCCGGCCGCGGCGACCATCCTGCTCATCGGTGTCGGCCTGGCGCCGCTGGGCATGGAGGTGTGGGGACCCAACCCGTACCCGCTGGGCATCCTGGCGCTGTCGCTGATCGCGGGCGCGTACATCGGGGAGATCTTCCGCTCCGGAATCCAGAGCGTCGAGGCCGCGCAGCTCGAGGGGGCCCGGGCGCTCGGCTTCTCCTGGGGTGAGGCGATGCGGCTGGTGATCATCCCGCAGGGCGTACGCCGGGTCCTGCCGGCCTGGGTCAACCAGCTGATCGCGTTGATCAAGGACTCCAGCCTGGTCTACTTCCTCGGCCTGGTGGCCAGCCAGCGGGAACTGTTCCGGATCGGCCAGGACTACGCCGCCACCACCGGCAACGAGTCGGCGCTGCTGCTGGCCGGCCTGTTCTACCTGGCGTTGACCGTGCCGCTGACCCACGCGGTCAACTGGATCGACCGGCGGCTGCGCCAGGGCCGGTCGGTGACCGTCGACCCCGACGACGACGGCGGGCTGGCCCTGGCCGGCGAGACCGCCCTGCCCCCGCAGACCGGAAAGGACCACCGATGACCGGCACCGCCACCACCACCTCGGTCAGCCTCGCCGTCCGGGACGTCCACCTCGCCTTCGGCGCCAACCGGGTGCTGCGCGGCGCCGACCTGGACGTCGGGCGCGGCGGCACCGCCTGCGTGATTGGCCCCTCCGGCTCGGGCAAGTCCACCTTGCTGCGCACCATCAACCGGCTGATCGAGCCGGACCGGGGTGACGTGCTGCTCGACGGGCGCAGCGTGCTGCGCGACGACCCGGACGCGCTGCGCCAGCGGGTCGGCATGGTCTTCCAGCAGTTCAACCTCTTCCCGCACATGAGCGTGCTGCGCAACATCACATTGGCGCTGCGCCGGATCAGGAAGCTCTCCGAGGACGAGGCCGCCGCGGTCGCCCGCGCCCAGCTGGAGCTGGTCGGGCTGGCCGGCAAGGCGGACTCCCGACCGGCGCACCTGTCCGGCGGGCAGCAGCAGCGGGTGGCCATCGCCCGGGCGCTGGCGCTGCAACCGCAGGTGATGCTCTTCGACGAGGCCACCTCGGCGCTCGACCCGGAACTGGTCAAGGGCGTCCTCGCGGTGATGGCCGACCTGTCCGCAGGCGGCATGACCATGGTGGTGGTCACCCACGAGATGGGCTTCGCCCGCGAGGTCGCCGACACCGTCGCCTTCATGGACCACGGCGTGGTCCTGGCAGCCGGGGAGCCGGCCGCGATCTTCGAGGCGCCGGAGCACCCCCGGCTGCGCCGCTTCCTGTCCCAGGTGCTCTGAGCAGCGGCGGACACCCCGGCGGGGCCGGTCAGAGCCGGCGGGCGGTGAGCCACCTGTCCGGCCAGTAGCCGACCCCGTCCAGCAGGGGTGCACCGGAGACGTCGCCCATGGTGGGACCGTCGGTCTGGGACCGGCTGGAGATGAAGCGGTGGTGCCCGCCGTCGTCGATGCCGAGGTAGATGCCGGAGTGGTCGATCTGGCGGTTCGGTACCGGCTGGGCGTTGAAGAAGACCAGGTCACCGGGGAGCAGCTTGTCGATTCCGCGGGCCCGCTGGCCCGAGTTGGGCATCAGCTGAACACCCGGGCCCAGCTCCGCCATGGCGTACGCTCGGCGCGGAAGACCCTCACCCGGGGTGTTGGTACCGCGCAGCGGATATCCGAGCCGGTGACCGTAGACCATCCGCAGGTAGCCGGAGCAGTCCAGGGCCAGCTTGCGCTGCGGCTCGGGCACCGCCGCCTTGCCGTCCAGGAACGACCAGGGCAGACCCAGGTAGTCGTAGAAGTCGGAGCGCTCCTGACGGCCGTCGGGGTCCGCCGGGTCCGGCGGCCCGAACGAGGCGTCTCCGGAATACTGCTGTCCCTGGTTGTCCCGCTTCACCGGGGCCCCGTCGACGTACTCGAAGGAGATCGCCAGCACGTCCGGCGAGCGGTCCCGGCGGGCCGCGGCGAACCAGTCGATGAACCACTGCTCCTGTTCGGCGCCGGCCCGCCACGGCTGCGGCGCGAGCCGGACCCACATGTCGGTCTCGACCTTCGCGTCCGTGAAGCTCGGCTCCTCGAACGTCCGGGACGGACCGTAGATGTGCGCGGTCCGCGCGCCGTCGGTCATGACCGCGACCGGCTCCCCCGACGAGTCGATGATCTCCGTACGGTCCGGTTCGGACGACCGCTGGTAGTGGTAGCCCGACGCGCCGGCCGCCTGGCCCTCGGTCGCCTTTGCCAGGCCCAGGGTCAGCTCGCGTTCGTCGGCCGGCGACGGCCGGGCCACCAGGTAGGTGAGCATGCTCGCGGTGATCAGCAGGACGAGCCCGATGACGCTCGACACGGCCGGCCTGCGGAGGTACCTGCGGTAGCTCATTCCTGCTTCTCCTTTCAGTGACGTTTGCGAGGAAGGGTCAGGTCACCGGCACGAAACCCGCGACCACGCCGCTGTACGTAATGCCGAACGTGATCGCCGTCACGATGACGGTGGCCAGGATGGTCGCCCTGGGCGGCTGGCGCACCAACTGGTAGGCGATGAGGCCGGGGATCACGAAGCCCAGCGTCTGGTGGGCGAACAGCAGTGGCAGGTCGCGCTGGACGAGCACGAACATGGTCAGCTGCAACAGGACGCTGACCAGCACGATGGCGGCGAACAGCCGCTTCCCGTACAGGATGATGACCCGGTGCATCAGCCGGGCGATGAGGTAGGTGACGATGGTGACCCCGACCACGATCACCGACTGGAGCTGGTCCTCGATGAGGGTCAACGCGATCCAGCCCGGGGTGATCATGCCCCCGGGCGAGAGGTTGGTGGTCAGGTAACACAGCAGGGCGAACACCAGCCCGATGCCGAGGCTCGCCGTGGCCAGCTGGGCGCTGAGTTCTCCGCCGAACGTCATCACTGGCTCCCTTCTCCGGTGGACGTACGAAGGGTGGAGGCGGAGGGAGAGCCGTCCTCACAGGTCCAGCCCGGCAGTGTCGCCAGCTGGTGGACCAGCACCTCACCCTGCCCGTGGATGTTCCCGACGGCGACGATCGAGGAGTCGTCCGGGGTCGCCGCGCTCACGCCCTGCAGCAGGCTGTCCGGGTCCGGTTTGCCGCCGAGGTCGACCACCCGGTCCTGCAGGTCCGCGGGCACGGTCGTCCGGGCACTCTTGGTGACCTCTCCGATCAGGACGATGGTCTCCGGTCGCACCCGGCCGCTCAGCTCGCCCATCTGCCCGTTGCGCTCGATCCGGTCCGGCCGGCAATTGATCACCATCGTCAGCGGCCGGGTGATGAGCTGCTGGTCCTCCAGTTGCTGGATGTTCATGAAGGTCGACTCGGGGTCGTTGGCGGCGAAGATGTTCGCGAACCGGAACCGCTTGTCGCCGTGCATCACCCGGGCCACGGAGAGCACGCCCGGGTCGGGCGGCGCCTCCCACATGCCCCGCAGCGCGCTCTGCCGGTCGACGCCCAGTTCGCCGGCGACGGCCAGCGCGATCGCGACGTTCTCCTTGAAGGTGATCCAGCCGAAGCCGTTCATCTCGTGGTCGCTGACCGATTCCGGGTCGACCGCGATCAGGCGGCAGTCCCGCCGGTCGGCCTCCTCCTGCAGGATCGCGAGCCGTTCCCGCTCGGCGGTGATGCAGGTGCCGCCGATCGGCATGGACCGGCTCAGCGACCGGGCGACATCGTCCAGGGTCGGCCCCATCTCGGCGAGATGGTCCTCGCGCACGTTGCACAGCACCCCGATGTTCGACCGGATCAGCTTGCTCTGATTGACCTCCTGCAGCGCCGGCATCACCGCCATGCACTCCATGACCAGAGCGTCCGGGTGGTAGACGGCGGCCCGCCGCACGATGCCGATCTGCTCGACCACGTTGGCGATGCCGAACTTGCGGTGCACCGGCTCCTCGCTGGCGTCCGGAAAGATGAACCGGGCCGCCGTGCCGGTGGTCTTCGCCACCACCACCCGCCCACCGCCACGCAACGCGCCGGCACAGAGCCGGGTGATCGAACTCTTGCCCCGAATGCCGTTGACCAGCACCCGGTCCGGAATCATGTTCAGGTTGCGATAGTGGTTACGCTGCTCGACCATCCCCGCGCCGAACAGGGCCACACAGCAGAGGACGAAAACGACGTAGAGGTATACCACGTCAGCTCCTTTCGTCTCGGTCGTCGGCGCGGGTGTCGGCACTCTCGCTGTACCAGAGGGTGGCCCGACCGGCTTCGGGCTGCGGCGGGACCTCGGGCAGCACGACGGTGCGGTCCTCCTCCGTGCCGCGCAGCCGGCTCGCACCGCCCAGCCGACTGGAGCCGGTGTGCCGGACCTGGCGGCAGACCTCCAGGCACATCGCCAACGCCCCGATGTCGTCGTGGCGTTGCGGCGAGATCGGCTCCTCCACGTCCCCGTCGCTGATCCGGTCGGCCTGCACGGCGAGGCGGCGCAGTGGCCGCGCGAAGACGAAGTACTGCCACGTCTGGGTCAGCAGCACCACGCCCGTCGTGGCACCGGCCACGAGCAGCGTCCACCGCCGGCCGTCGCTCTCCGGCAGCCGCAGCCCGGCCAGGTCCTGCTCCACGACCAGCGACCACTTCAGCGGAGCGACGGTGTTCGGCTTGTTCAGGCCGGCGGCGGCGATCAGTGCCGGCCTGCCGTCCGGCGTCTTCGCCATACCCACGGTGCCGCCCTTCAGCGCCTCGGAAGCGGCCACCCGGGCGGTGCCCTCCAACTGCTGGAAGGCGCGGAAGCCGTTGGAGTCGAAGACGGTGCGCAGGTCCTCGTCGACGACCCGTACCTGCCCGTCCACCGCCCGGATCATCTCCAGCAGGTAGTCGATGTCGAACTCGCCGACGGTCGCGACGCCGTTGGGAGCGACCCGGAAGGCGTACACCAGCGGCACGCGCGCGGTTGCGCCGTCCAGCTCGATGCCGGTCTCACCGCGCAGCGGCTCCTTGCGCAGCGGGTCCCGTCCCGCGGCGCTGACGACCGATCCGTTCGGGTCCATCAGGTAGAGGCTGCGGAAGCGGTGTTTGTCGGCCAGCTCCTGCTTCAGCTGCGGGGCCAGTTGAGCCGGGTCGGGCGTCACCTCCGATGCCTGGGAGATCCGGGTAACCGTCTGCAGGCCGTTGTTCAGCGCCTTGCCCATCACGTTGCTCGCCGCCTCGGCCCTGCTCTCCTCGTCCCGGACGAGTTGGTTGGGGATCTGCGGCTCAGGTGACCTCAGCGTGTAGGCCACCGCCGCCGCCGGCCAGAGCAGCGCCACGACGGTGGCCAGGGCCAGGCCCTGGTTCGCGGTCGGTCGCCACCGCCACCGCCAGCGCTTCCGGCCGCCGGTGCCGGACGATGGATCGTCGGACGTGAGGGACAGTGCCCGGGCGATGCGGTGGGCCTCCGCGATGCGCAACGGGTACCGCTTGCCGGGGACCTCACCGCAGGCGTCAGCCTTGGCCCGCTCCAGCAGCGACCGGACCGGGCTGACCAGCGCCAGCCGCATCAGCAGGAAGCTGGGCACCGCCATCGCCAGCAGGGTCAGGCCGAGCAGGAAGCCGTGCAGGGTGGAAGTGCCGCCCGTCTCCTCGGCGACGATGAGGGTCGCCACCGTCGCCCCGGTCTCCCCCACCGGAGCGGAGGAGACGACCAGTTGCTTGTTCAGCCACTCCGTCACCCGGATCGGGTGGCCCTCCGTGGACTGGGACTGCGCCAGCCCTTGGAAGACCACCGGCAGGTGGACATCGGGTACGGCGCTGACCCCCTGCATCAGGGTGCTCTTGCCGTCCGGTGTGATGACGAAGATGCCCTGTCGGGCGTTGGGGTTGAGGCGGAGTTCGTCCACGTCGAGCGGTTGGGTCGCCAGCAGCGTCCGCGAGCCGTCCAGCGCGACGCTGCGGACCAGCGTCGGCCCGTCCGGAGTGGTGATCGGGAACGTGTCCTTGGCGGGAAGCGTCGGTGGCAGCAGCTCCATCGGTACGCCGGTGCCGGCGGTGGCCAACGGGCGCCGCGAGGCGGTCTCCACGATCACGGCCCCGGTCCACTCCGTACCGTTGCCCACCACCTGCTTGACGAACTCCGGGTCGGGGGTCGTCGGGGGCCGAGCCGCGATGCGCTGGTCGAGGTCCTCCACGTAGTGGTTGATGGTCAGCCGCATGCTGGAGGCGACCTTCGACACGTTGTCCCGCTGCGAGTCGACGACGGCCGGGGGGACGCCTCGTTGGTTGTTGATGGCGAATCCGAGCACGATGGCGGCCGCCAGACCCATGATCGCCCAGAGATACAGCAGTGACGGCTTACCGGAGCCGGCGGGAAAGCCGGCTGCCGGGAGCTGCTGGTCCAGCGCGCGCCGCCGCCACGGGACCGCCTGTTCCTGTGGTGGGTCCGACGGCACTGACGGCACGGACGCGCGTCCGCGGAAGGGCTGCTGATCGCGACCCCGGTCGGGGGCGGGCTGCTCGCCTCCGTTCTTGCTCTTCATGGCGACCCTTCGCTCTCGGCGACATCGGAACTTGCGCGTCGTGTCGATCATCGAACTCGGCAGGGTGAGGAGACTTCACCCGACCGGGATGAACTCGGCGGGGGTCGAATCCGCGTCGCGGCCACGTCGAGCGGTGGCACCAGCGTGGCGGCCGGCGGGGTGAGGGCGGCTCATACCGCGGAGGTGAACCGGTACGTCAGCGCCCGATCGCGCTGCCGTCGCGGCGCTTGTCCGCCGCGCCGAGCAGTTGGTCGCCGCGTACCTCGATCGCGGTGAGACCGCTGTCCAGTGCGATGAGCCGGGGACACGGATGCTCCCGGACCACGAGTTCGGCCATGATCGCGCTGATCCGCCGGCCCGCTTCGAGCTCGGAAGGCGCCCCGACAGACCCCCCGCACTTGCGCGTGATGTCCTGCCCGCTGAAATGCCCCTGGTCGATGGCCTCGGCCGGCCCCATGCCGTCGACGATCACACCGACCAGCGCCTGGGTCACGTAGTCCGGGATGTGCGAGCCGCCGGCCGCGCCCACCACCAGCTTCAGCTGCCGTCCCTGTTCATCGAGGACGATGGTCGGCGCCATCGACGCCGTGGGGCGCTTCTTCGACTGCATGACGTTCACCGGCTTGCCGGGGGAGACCGACGACGTGTCGGTGAAGTTGTTCATCGCGTTGTTGAGGATCATCCCCCGCGCCTCGATGTGCGCTCCGAAGTGCGTGTTGATGGTGGTCGTCATCGAGATGGCGTCGCCGTCGCTGTCCACGATGCTCACGTTGCTGGTCGGGTCGCCGACGTCGATGGTGCTCGGGACGTCCCCGGTGGGCCCGGGAGGGATCCGCTCCGGCGGCTCTCCCGGCCTGATCGGGTCGATCGCCCGGTCCGGAGAATAGAGGGAAAAGCGCTGGTCGAGATACTTGCTGTCCAGCAGACCGGCCGCCGGCACCTTGTGGTAGGCCGGGTCCCCGATGTACGCCCGACGATCGAGGTTCGCCAGGCGGCTGGCCTCGACGAAGAGGTGCATGCGATCGGCCGAGTCCGGCTCACTCTCGCCCACCTTGCCGCGGTCGAGCAGGCCCAGCATCTCCAGTACGGACACTCCCCCGAACGCGGGCGGCGCCGACGTGCACACCAGCACGCCCAACACCTTCCGGCACAGCGGTTTGCGCTCGACGGCGGCGTATTCGGCGAAGTCCTCGGCGGTCATGAGAGTGGGGATCACGACCGGTCCGGCGGTGTTTCCCTTGAGCTTGATCGGGCCCTTGGCCGCGTGCTGCACGATCGCCGGGGCGATCTTGCCGTTCGGGTCGTAGAAGGCGTCCGCCCCGCCGTCCCGCACCTCCCGCAACACCTCCGCGATCTCCGGGTTGCGAATCGTCGTACCCGGCTTCTTGGCCTTGTCACCGTTGCAGTAACGGGGGCGCAGATCGGGGTAGTTGCAGCGCTTGCGCCCGTTGTTGCGCTCGTCGAGCCCACTGCTCAGGGCTTCCGGCATGGGGAAGCCGTTCGCGGCCAGGTTGATGGCGTCGTCGAAGAGCTCGTCCCAGGGGAGGTCCCCGTACACCTCGTGGACGTCCGCAAGCACCCGCAGCGTGCCCGGGACGGCGAACGCCCGGGCCGTCGCCGACGCCGCGTACGGGAAGCGGTCGACACCGAGCGCCTTGCGCTCCTGCTCGGTGGGACTCATCAGGTTCTGCGGCACGTTCTTCGGTGCTCGGGACATGCCGTCGAAATACCGCACGGTGTGTTTGTCGGGATCCCAGTAGTTGATGAGCGTGCCACCGGTCAGCCCGGAGGCGTGTGGCTCCACGACGGCCAGGACCGCCTGCACGGCAACCGCCGCATCCGCGGCCGTGCCGCCCTTGGCGATGATTTTGCAGCCGGCCTGGACCGCGAAGGGATTGGCCGCCGCCACCATGAACTTCCGTCCCACGGCGTCGGCCTCCCGGCCGGTGGTGGGATTCGCGCACGAATCGGCACGCGCCGCAGCCGTGTTCGCTCCGGTGACCGCTGACGACAGGGCCGGAAAGACGAGCGTCAGCACCAGCGCGGACAGGTAGAGGCGCCGCTTCCGTGCGTACATACAACAACCTCCCGGGATTGATGCCGCGGCCTCGGAACACGAATCTGCTCGGATCGCGTGAGGCCTTCGCCCTGCTGTCCGTTCCGAAGGGACGGCTCCCGCCGTTGGCTGGCACATTCGGTTGCACGCGGGCACAGTCGTCGACGCACCGACGTGGAGAGGCAGTCGACACCGGCATCATGGTTCTCGTTCGGGTGACCCCGCAGGGCATCGCGAGAAGTCGTGGCCGCTGGGACGAGGGTGTCGAAGGTGGCACCGGGCAGTACGGCGAACGGACCGCGGCGCGTCGAGCCCACCCGGAACGTCTAACGCTAGGTGACGAATCCGCACCCGGCTGTCTACAGCGTGTTAGCGTCGGGGTGGCGGTGCCTGCTGGCGCACGCGCAGGGACGGCCCATCTCGGCCTCCGTCATCGCCCAGCTGGCCACGAGCCCTCGTTGGCGCTCGTCCGACCACCGGCACGACATCCACCCTGAGGAGGAACCGTGCAGGAGAGGTCCGACATCCCAGGACGTACCCGCTGGCGGCGCTTCGCCGCCCTGGCGATCCCGGCGACCGCGGTCGCCGGCGCGATCGTGCTCGGCATGGCCAACGGCGCCATGGCCGCCTCGTTCGCCGTGTCCGGGCAGACGTTCAAGGTCTCCGCCTCGGAGCTGCGCGGCGAGGGCTTCGTCCAGTACGGCGGCGTCGCCACGGAGGTAGACGGGACCAGGCATCCGGTGGCGACCACCGGTATCCGCAGGGCGCAGCTCTTCGACCTCTGCCAGTCGGTGAAGGCGCCCGGCGCGCCCGTCGTGATCACCATCAACGCCGGCGGCGGTGGCCGGCCGGCCACCGCCACCGACCTGCTGATCGACGCCGAACAGCTCGAGGGTGACGCCCGGTTCACGAACATCCAGATCAATCGGGACGCGTCGACCCTCGAGGGCGGCCCCCCCAACGCGAGGGGTCCCCGGGGGACGTTCGGCCAGCAGGCCGACACCGTCACGATCACGAACCTCCGCCAGGTGGCCCGCTCCACCGAGGCCCGGACGTTCAACCTCACCGGATTGAAGCTGAAGGTCAGAACGGGCGCGGCCGCCAAGGAGTGCTTCTGAGCTGACCACCGCCCCGCTCTCCGTGTGGCGGGGGCTGCGCTCGACCCCTCACTCGGCAGGAGGCATGGGTGGACAACGGCGAACCGCGGAACGCCCGGCCGGAGCGGCTCCGCGACCTGCGCGGCTTCCGCCGCTGGCGGCGGACCCGACCATTCTGGGGCGGCCTGTTCACCGCACTGGCCGGTCTGCAGATCTTCGGCACCACCCAGATGTCGCTCGCCGGTCTCACTCTCCAGACGGGGACGACCGGCTTCCTGTCCTGGCTGATCCCCACCATCCTGGTGACCTGTGGGCTGCTGATGTGGTTCAAGCCCCCACACCGGGTCCTCTACGCCGTGGTCGCCGCCGTGACCGCGCTCTTCTCGCTGATCGGGGTGAACCTCGGCGGCTTCTTCGTCGGTCTGCTGCTCGGCCTGGTCGGCAGCGCCCTCGGCTTCGCCTGGACGCCGGACACCCCGCCGAGCGCCGCACCGGCCAGCGAGCCGGCCGGCGCGGCAGGGACGCGCGACGAGCCAGCGGACGACGCGGCCGTGCCCGACGAGGCCGCGGGCGACGAGACGGCGCGGCCCGGGACGCCGGCGGACGGGACGGGGCCGGACCAGCCCAGGCCAGGTGCGGGAGCTGACCTGTCGGCCCCCGACGCTGCCCCCAGCACGGGCAGCCGGCCCTCGTCGACGAACTGATGTTCGGCCGGGACAGCCTGGGGCTGCACCTCACCCGGCCGTCGCCCGGCGCGTACCAGGAGTCCGCTGCGGCCCTGAGGCTCTGGCCGGCCGAGCGGACGAAGCCCGAGCAGCCGGGGCCCCCACAGCGCGGCCTACGGTTCTTCGCGGCACTGCTGGGGCTGCTCGGGATCTCCGCCACCGTGACGCTCGCCGCGCCCGGCCCGGCGAGGGCGTCGGCCGTACCCGCCCCGGCTCGGGACGGACCCACCTGCCCGACCGAACCGGCGCCGGACGGGCCGGCCGGCTCGTCCTCGATCAGCCCGAGCGGGTACGCCAGGGCGAACCGGAACGTCCTCGGCCTCGGCGGCCTCGGCGGCCTCGGCGCGTTCCACGGGGGCCAGGACGACGAGGAAAGTGCCCGGGCGCAGTCGGAGCGTGCGGCTGCGCCCGGCCCGCCACCGCTGTCGACCCTGCTGGCCGCCAGCTCCGGGCCGATCGTCCTGGCTCTCGACTGCGCCCGCCCCGAGCCGACCCCGGCCGCCCCCGGGGCCGGGAGAACCTTGCCGCGGATCCCCGCCGAGCCCGGCCAGCCGCTGGTGGCGAAGAGCCCGGTCCACCTGACCGGCTCCACCATGACCATGACGGGGCTGCGGATCGAGGGAATCGTCGAGCTGCCCACCGCCGGCGGCACCCTGCGGGCCTTGAAGTTCAGCATGGATCGGGTGATGACCGACGACGCCCGACTGCGCTCGCCCGGCCCGGCGGGCCGCACCATGCGGGTCGCCACCGATCAGCTGACGCTCAGCGGCGAGGTCGCCGTCTACGCCACCCGATTCGTCGGACGAATCCTCGGCGTGACGATCACGCTGAGCCCGGACCTGCCGCTCCCCCCGGGGATCGCCACCACCTCGCCGGGCCCGGTCACGTTCAGTGGCGTGGCAGTCGACCTGGCCTTCCTGGACGGCCACTCGCTCACCGCCCGGCCAGCGCTAAAGCTCAGGGTGAACTGACGACCACGAGGTTGCTCCGGGCAGCGCTGGACCCCTCGTCAGCCCCCCGGGATGCGGTCCTCACCGCCGGGCGCAGTCGGGCCGAGGGACGCCCTGCGGGCACCGTGGCTCACGTACGCAGCCTGACTGTGCCGGCAGGCCGTCCGGAGCCACGACGAGGCGGTGGGCGGCCGGAAGACCCTATCCCCGCCCACACACCGAGGACACCGGCGAGGCCGCTAAGTCGTCAACGAGGCCGATCCGGCTCGTGCGACGCCCCGCTCGATGACCACCTCCACCGGCCAACAAAATGCCGCCCGTCAGGCCTCACGGAAGGCCCACTGGACCAGGACAATCCGCGCATCGGTGCATAGCCGCCCGCCCGCCGCGTGGGATGACCCGGCTCCGACATCCCTCACGTCGCACCCGGTCCCACCGCCATCTTTCGCACCAACCCCCGCGCGGCCCGGCCCCTTCTACTCCTCCTGCGGGATTTCCGCGCGTGATCGGGCAAAGCCGGCCGGAACCCCCGCTACTCGGGTAGTGTCGCGCGTTTTCGCAGACCAGGCCCGGGTAAGCGGCGGGCGAAGGCCGGTAAGACCAGTCGAGGGGAGCATCACGATGAATTCCCTGTTCCGTAAGAGCGTGCTGTCCGTTGCCGTGCTGGCCAGCGGCGCCTTCACTGGTTCGGCGATCGCCGCCCAGGCGTCCGCCGATCCGATGACCCCGTCGCATCCAGCCCCGGTGCAGAGCGTGCCCGCCTCCGCCGACCAGCCCCCGCCGCCGCCCGCGCCCCCGCCGGCTCCTGCGCAGGCGCCTCCGCCGGCTCCTCCGCCCGAGGACGGTCAGCGAGTGCTGCACTACGACTATCAGCGGCAGCCGAACGAGTACTACTGCGCACCCGCCGCGACCCGGATCGCCCTGTCCACGCAGGGCAAGGTGGTGAGCCAACGTGAGGTCGCCGACAAGCTGGGCACCACGCAGGCCGGCACCGACTCGGTGGACGCCACCACCCGGGTGCTCAACGAGATGACCGCCGGCGGCTACGAGACCACCGAGATCCAGGGCGCCGAGGCCGACCCGCAGCAGGAAGCCGAGCTGCGTACCGACGTGGTGGAGGCGGTCGACGCCAACCGTGGCGTGGTAGCCAACATCATGGGCACCTCGGTCGACACCGAGGGCAACCGCTACTCGTACGAGGGCGGACACTATCTGACCATCGTCGGATACCGCGACGGCGGTGACACCATGAAGGTCGCCGACCCGTACGACCCGACGAAGACCTACTGGATGACCGACGACAAGCTCGCCGACTGGATCGCCGCGCGCGGCTACTCGAGCTAGCCCCGATCAGGACGTTCCCGCCGGCCGGGTCCCGAACAGGGGCCCGGCCCATGCCTGTCCCGACCCGTCGCCGTTCCCTGACCCGGCGGCTCTCGTCGTTCGGCGGGGATGACACGGCGACGCCGCCCCCGGCAGGCGGAGGCGGCGTCGTGGACAGCCCGGGGCGCGGAACCCGTCAGGTCATGTCGTCGAAGCGTCGGTCGATCGGGGCCGGCGCGGCGACCGGCGCCGGCGCCCCGACCGGCCCGGAGAAGTCCACGCCGGCGGACGCCTCGACCGGCTCGGGGTCCAGCTCCAGCGGCGACACCTCGTCGTCGCTGAGGTCGGAGTAGCTCTCCTTGCCCCGACCCCGCCGCCTGTCGTTGATGAAGGCCACCCCGACCGCGGCGAAGTAGAGCGCGCAGAGGCAGATCGCCAACGCCGTCATGCCGAACGGGTCGGGGGTCGGCGTGACCACCGCCGAGAAGGCGAAGAACACGAAGACCGCCACCCGCCACCAGCTCAGCAGCTTCCGCGCGCTGGCCAGGCCGACGAAGTTGAGCATCAGCACGATCAACGGGAACTCGAACGCCACCCCGAACAGCAGGATCAGGTTGGTGACGAACGAGATGTACCGGGTGACCTCCAGCGTCGTGGAGATGTCGTCACCCGAGACGTCGAGCAGGAACTCCAGGCCCTTGGTGGTGACGAAGAACGCCAGCACCGCACCGGCCGCGAAGAGCGGCGCGGCGAGCGCCGTGAAGACGTACGCGTACCGCCGCTCGTTCCGGTGCAGGCCCGGCGCGATGAACGCCCAGAGCTGGTAGAGCCAGACCGGTGCCGCGATGATCAGCCCGACCCAGAGGCCGATCTTCAGGTTCAGCAGGAAGACGTCGGCCACACCGAGCTGGACGAACTTGCAGAGCCCGGTCTCGGGGTCCTTCGCCTGTGGCAGGTCACAGTAGGGCTTGGACAGCAGCTCCCGGACCGGCGTCGCCAGCCAGATGCCGAAGCCGAAGCCGACCAGGATCGCCAGCGAGGCGCGGAAGAGACGGTTGCGCAGCTCACGGATGTGCTCCATGAGCGTCATGGAGCCGTCGGCGGCCCGTTCGAAATCGCTCGGGCCGCGCTTGCGAAGCGCGAAGGCCACGGTGCTCGGGCCCTTCGGTCAGTTGTCGCGGACGCGCTGCACCGGGTCGACCGGCGGGGCGACCGGCTGCTGCGGGGCCTGCTGCGGGGCGTACTGCTGCTGCACGTGCGGCGGCAGCGGCTGGTAGCCGGCCTGCGCGTCGGCCTTCTCGGCCAGGTCGCGGTCGTCGTCCTGCAGGCTCTTGGTCTCCGCCTTGATGATCCGCAGCGAGCGGCCCAGCGAACGGGCCGCGTCGGGGAGCCGCTTCGCGCCGAAGAGCAGGATCAGCACGACCACGAGTACGGCGATGTGCCACGGCTTGAGGGCACCCATGGGAAGCTCCAGTCGCTCTGTGTCGAAGGGTGTGTCGCAGCCCATCGTACGTGCGTCGAGAGCCGTTGCCACCCGCCGGGCCGCTGGTGACGCGTCCGGCCGGTGAAGTCTTGACCACCCTCGCGTGTCCCGTCAACCACCTGGGGACGTCCATCCGTGCGCGAAAGGCACCCGGATCGCGCAGCCGACGCGCGATTCACCGACCGGGGTCGATCACTTACCGCGCTTGGCCTTGATGAGCTCCACCCGCTGCTGGGTCGTCTCGACCTGCCGTTGGAGTGTCTCGGCCCGCTCGGAGAGCGCCTCGGCGGCCTCGCGCAGCGCGTCCGCGTCGGCCTGGCGTCGCTGCAGCGCGACCGCCGCCCGACGCAGCCGGGGCAGCCGCGCCAGCACCGGCCGGACCGCCAGGGCCAGCACGACGAGTGCGAACAGCACCACCGCGAGAACGATCCACTTCACCACGGCGGTCAGCCTACTGGGTGACGGCCCCCACCGCCGGGTCGGCCGACGGCGCGTTGTCGCCCACCGGGGTGCCGTACGCCTCCAGCGCGGCGAGCGCCTGCGCCCGCACCTGATCGGCCAGCTCGGCCGGGGCGACCACGGTGACGTCCGGCCCCAGCCCGAGCACGAACCGGCGGGCCCAGCCCAGGTCGGTCACCCGCAGCGAGACCAGCCACTGGTCGCCGTCGCCGGCCTCCACCCGCTCGCACGGGTAGTACTCGGTGATCCACCGCTCGCCCCGACCGATCCGCAGGGTGATCAGCGGCAGGTCCGGCGAGGGGCGGAACACCCCGTCGGTGAGGTCGTGCGGGCGCGCCTGCGGCGGCACCACTGCCGGCTCGTCCAGCTCGGCGACCGCGTCGATCCGGTCGGCCCGGAACAGCCGGACCGCCTCGGCCCGGCGGCACCACGCCTCCACGTACGCCCGGCCGCCGACCATCAGCATCCGCAGCGGGTCGATGGTGCGCTCGCTGGTCTCGTCCCGCGCCGCCGTGTAGTAGGTGATCCGCAGCGCCCGACCGCCCTCGACCGCCGAGCGCAGCGCCTCGACCTGCCGGGTGTCCCCGGGCAGCCGCACCGCCACCGGCGCGCCGACCAGGTCGCCGGCCGCGTTCTCGATCTTCGCCAGGGCCCGCTCCACGGCCTCCCGGTTGGCCACCCCGGGCGTCTCCGCGAGCATCCGCAGCGCCACCACCAGGGCCAGCGCCTCGTCCGGGGTCAACCGCAGCGGCCGGTCGATGCCGGCGTCGTAGGTGATGGTGACCCGGTCGCCGTCGAAGGCCATGTCGATCAGGTCACCCGGGCCGTAGCCCGGCAGCCCACAGACCCAGAGCAGTTCCAGGTCCTCGCGCAGCTGCCGCTCGGTGACGCCCAGGTCGCCGGCCGCCTCGGCGATCTCGATGCCGGGGCGGGCGAGCAGGTAGGGCACCAAATTGAGCAGCCGGGCCAGTCGGTCCGCGGAGGTGCGGGAGCCGCTCCGAGCGGCCGGTCGGGTCACCGGGGGCCTCCGGCCACGGCCAGGTCGTCCTGCCGGACGGCGATCTCCTTGAGTCGTTGGATCACCGCGTCGCGCACCTCCGGCGGTTCCAGCACCCGCACGTCCGGGCCGTACCCGACGAGGTGGCCGGCGAGGGAGTCCGGGTCGGCGTACGGCAGGACCAGCCGGTCGCCGTCGGGGCCCGGCAGGGTCTGCACGGCCCAGCGCCGCAGGCCGGCGGCGCGGCCCGGGGCGGCCAGCACGGTGGCCCGGCCGGTGCGCTCGACCGGCCCGGACCAGCGGGCCACGTGGCTGATCAGGTCGACGCCGGCGGGCCGCTCGTACCCGCCCGGCTCGCCGGTCACCCGGACCGCGCCCACCACTCGGGAGAGCCGGAAGCAGCGGGTGGCGTCCCGGTCCAGGTCGTGGCCGACCACGTACCAGCGGCCGCGCCAGCAGACCACGCCCCACGGCTGCAACCGGCGGCGGGTCGGCGCGTCCCGGTCGGGCACCCGGTAGTCGAAGCCGACCTCGCGCCGGTCCCGCGCGGCGGCGGTCAGCGGCGCGAACGCCGGGTCGACCGTGACCATCGGCTCCAGGCCCAGGGTGGCCTGCGGGTCCACGTCGACGCCGGCCGCGCGCAGCTTCGCCAGCCCGGAGGAGGCGGCGGCGGCCAGCCCGGCGTGCTGCCAGAGCCGCGCGGCGATGCCCACCGCCGCGGCCTCGTCGGGCTCCAGGGGGATCTCCGGCAGCGCGTACTCCCGGTGGGCGATCCGGTAGCCGGGCTCGGCGTCGAAGACGCTGGCCGTGCCGGTCTCCAGCGGCACGCCCAGCTCACGCAGCTCGGCCTTGTCCCGCTCGAACTTGCGCTGGAACGCCTCGTGCTCCTTGGCGTCGTCCGGATCGTGCTCGTAACCGGGCACGGTCGCGGCGATCTGCGCGGCGGTCAGGAACCGTCGCGTGGACAGCAGACAGATCACCAGGTTGACCAGGCGTTCGGTACGGCTCCGCGACACGATGTGAACGCTAGCAGCCCGCGCGCCACGGCCGTGCACCCGCGCGGGCGCGGCGCGCGGCGCAGTGCCGCCGGTCACCGGACGGTGGCGGCCCGACCGCCCTAGGGTGAGGCGCATGTCGGAGGGCGAAGTCAAGGCCGAGAGCGTCGGCACGGTCGTGGTGGCGGGCGCGGCGAACCTCGCCATCGCGGTGGCCAAGCTGGTCGCCGGCCTGATCTCCGGCTCCGCGGCGATGCTCTCCGAGGCCGCCCACTCGGTCGCCGACACCACCACCGAGGTGCTGCTCTACCTGGCGCTGCGCCGGGGCGCGCGGCCCGCCGACACCCGGCACCCCTTCGGGTACGGCAAGGAGAGCTACGTCTGGGCGTTCCTCGCCGCGCTGTTCACCTTCGTCGCCGGGGCGGGCTTCGCCATCACCCACGGCGTGACCACCATCCTGGTGCACCGGCACAGCGGGGACTACCTCGTCTCCTACGTCGTGCTGGGGGTGTCCTTCGTCATCGAGTCTATCTCGCTGACCCGGGCGGTGCGCCAGGTGCGCAACGAGTCGCGCCGCTGGCGGACCAGCCCGCGCCGGTTCCTGCGGCTGACCGCCGACACCACCGTCAAGGCGGTGTTCCTGGAGGACAGCGCGGCCCTCGTCGGCCTGCTCCTCGCCGCCGTCGGGCTGGGCCTGTCCCACCTCACCGGCGACGAGCTGTGGGACGGACTCGCCTCGATCGGGATCGGTCTCCTGCTGCTGGTGGTGGCGACCATCCTGGCCTGGAGCAACCTGTCGCTGCTGGTCGGCCGGTCCGTGCCGGAGCGGCTGCACCGCGAGATCGAGCGGGAACTGGCCGAACTGCCGGCGGTCGACCGGGTCGACACGCTGATGACCATGCTGCTCGGCCCGGAGGAGATCCTGGTCGCCGCCAAGGTGGACTTCCACGACCAGGCCACCGGCGCCGACATCGAGGCCGCCGCCGACGAGGCCGAGCGCCGGCTCACCGACCGCTACCCGGAGATCCGGTTCGTCTTCCTCGATCCCACCCGCTCGATGCCCGGCACCGACGGGCGGCGGGCCCGGCGTACCCAGGACCAGGAGCAGGACCGCCGGCGGCCCGGCCCGCCCTGACCCGGGCGCGGCGCCGCCGCCGGGCGCGGATAGCGTGCCCGGCATGGTGCGATGGCGGTCCGGAACGGTGACGGCGGTACGACGGCGGTGGGCCGGCGCGGTGGAACTCGACGTCGACCTGCCCGACGGCGGCGCCCTGCGCGCCCTGGCGTACCCCGCCCTGGTCGGCGACCCGGTGCCCGGCGACCGGGTGCTGCTCAACGCCGGCGCCCTGCTGATGGGGCTGGGCACCGGCGGCTACGCCCTGGTCGTGGCGCTGCCCGACCGGCTGCCGCCGGACCCGCCGCAAGCCGGCGACACCCGCGACGCCGGCCACCTGGTCAAGGCCCGCTATACCCCGTTGCAGGCGATCATGCTCGGGGTGGACGAGGAGGCGTCGGAGCACCACGAGCTGCTGGCCCGGGCGGAAAGCCTGGACGGGCTGCCCGTGGTCACCGCCGACCTGCACTCGGCGCTGCCGGCGATCCTGGCCGGCGTACGCGCCGACGCCCCCGATGCCCGGGTGGCGTACCTGCTCACCGACGGGGGCGCGCTGCCGGCCTGGTTCTCCCGCACCCTGGACGGGCTACGCGGGGAGCTGGTGGGCACGGTCAGCGTCGGGCAGGCGTTCGGCGGGGACCTGGAGGCCACCACCCTGCACAGCGGCCTGCTGGCCGCCCGGCACGTGCTCCGCGCCGACGTGGCGATCGTCGCCCAGGGCCCGGGCAACCTGGGCACCGGGACCACGTGGGGCTTCTCCGGGGTCGCCGTCGGCGAGGCGGTCAACGCGGTCGCCACCCTCGGCGGCCGGTCGGTCGGCTCGCTGCGGATCTCCGACGCCGATCCGCGCCCCCGGCACCGTGGCGTGTCGCACCACAGCCTCACCGCGTACGGCCGGGTGGCGCTGGCCCCGGCGGAGCTCGTCGTGCCCGACGGCCTGGACGCCGCGCTGGCGGCGGAGGTGGACGCGGCGCTGGCCCCCCTCGCGGGGCGGCACACCCTCGTCCGGGTGCCGACCGACGGGCTGGACGCGGCGCTGCGCGCCCTGCCGGTCGGGCTGTCCACCATGGGCCGGGGCCTGGACGCCGATCACGCCTACTTCCTGGCGGCGGCCGCGGCCGGCCGGCACGCGGCCCGCCTGATCGGCTGACCGCCCGGCGCGTCGGCCCCGTTTCATAGTTTGCGGCGAGTCGGGGTGTCCTGGGCGGCGGTCACCGCGACACGCCGCAAACGGCGGCGCGGCGGGCTCAGCCGACCAGGAAGATCAGCGCCAGCCAGCCACCGACGATGGCGACCAGCGCGACCGCGAGCACCCAGGTCGGCACCCTGTACTCGCCGCGGCGGTTGCGCTCGATCTCGGCGCGGATCTTCTCCCGGCGCCGTTCGACCCAGTTCAGCTTCTCGGTGCCGCGATCGCGGTCGGAGGGTGAGGAAGTGTTCATCGCGACGCCAGCGTACCGGTGCGTCGGCGGCCGGTGCCCGGCACCGGCCGCCGACGTCCTCACATGCTGGCGATCAGGCGTTCCACCCGCTCGTCGTACGCCCGGAACGGGTCCTTGCAGAGCACGGTGCGCTGCGCCTGGTCGTTGAGCTTCAGGTGCACCCAGTCGACGGTGAAGTCGCGCCGCTTCTCCTGGGCGTGCCGGATGAACTCGCCGCGCAGCCGGGCCCGGGTGGTCTGCGGCGGGGTCTCCTTCGCCTCGAAGATCTCCGGGTCGGTGGCCACCCGGTCGACCTGCCCGCGCCGCTCCAGCAGCCCGTAGAGGCCCCGGCCGCGCCGCAGGTCGTGGTAGGCCAGGTCCATCTGGGCCACCCTGGGGTGCGACAGCGGCAGGTCGTGCTTGCGCTGGTAGCGCTCGATCAGCCGCAGCTTGGTCACCCAGTCGATCTCGCGGGCCACCGGGTCCAGGTCGCCGCTCTCCACCGCGCTGAGCACCCGGCCCCACAGCTCCACCACCCGCTTGGCGGTCTGGTCGCCGCCCCGGCGCTCGACGAACTCGGTCGCCTTGGTCAGGTACTCCTGCTGGATCTCCAGCGCGCTGACCTCCTTGCCGGAGGCCAGCCGCACCTTGCGCCGGCCGGTGATGTCGTGGGAGACCTCCCGGATGGCCCGGATCGGGTTCTCCAGCGTCAGGTCGCGCATCACCACCCCGGCCTCGATCATCCGCAGCACGATGTCGGCGCTGCCCACCTTGAGCAGCGTGGTGACCTCGTTCATGTTCGAGTCACCGACGATCACGTGCAGCCGGCGGTAGCGCTCGGCGTCCGCGTGCGGCTCGTCGCGCGTGTTGATGATCGGACGGCTGCGGGTGGTCGCCGAGGAGACGCCCTCCCAGATGTGCTCCGCCCGCTGCGACAGGCAGTACACCGCCCCGCGCGGGGTCTGCAGCACCTTGCCGGCGCCGCAGATCAGCTGGCGGGTGACCAGGAACGGGATGAGCACGTCGGCCAGCCGGCCGAACTCCCCGTGCCGGGAGACCAGGTAGTTCTCGTGGCAGCCGTACGAGTTGCCGGCCGAGTCGGTGTTGTTCTTGAACAGGTAGATCTCGCCGGCGATGCCCTCGTCGTGCAGCCGTTTCTCGGCGTCGACGAGCAGCCCCTCCAGGATCCGCTCGCCGGCCCGGTCGTGGGCCACCAGGTCCACCACCGAGTCGCACTCCGGAGTGGCGTACTCCGGGTGCGAACCGACGTCCAGGTAGAGCCGGGCACCGTTGCGCAGGAACACGTTGCTGGACCGGCCCCACGACACGACGCGGCGGAAGAGGTACCGGGCGACCTCGTCAGGGGACAGCCGACGCTGCCCGCGGTAGGTACAGGTGACGCCGTACTCGGTCTCGAGGCCGAAGATTCGCCGCTCCATGCTGTGACATTAGCCGCCCGGGGGCCCCGTTCGTCACTGTCACCGCACAGGTCGTGCTCTCCGGTCGATCACATACCGTCCGAGTGCGACATTCCGTCCGGCCGCAGGCTCGCCGTGAACGCCCGGCAGGCCTCGTACTCCGGCAGCAGGCCGGACTCGCGGGCCTGCGCCAGCGTCGGCGCGGCGGCGTCCCGGGCGGAGAGCTGCGGGACCTCGGCCGGCCACTCGATGGCCAGGTCGGCGTCGAGCGGGTGCACCGCGTGCTCGCCGGTCGGGTTGTAGGTCGTCGAGCAGAGGTAGCTCAGCGTCGCGTCGTCGGTCAGCGCGCAGAAGCCGTGCCCCAGCCCCTCGCTGAGGTAGACCGCGCGCCGGTCGACGTCGTCGAGCCGGACGCCCTCCCACCGGCCGAACGTCGGCGAGCCGACCCGCAGGTCCACGATCACGTCCAGCACCGCGCCGCGTACGCAGGTGACGTACTTGGCCTGGCCCGGCGGCACGTCGGCGAAGTGGATGCCGCGCACCACGCCGCGCGCGGAGACCGACAGGTTGGCCTGGGCCAGCCGCAGCGGATGCCCGACCGCCTCGGCGAGGCGGTCGAAGCGGTACCACTCCATGAACAGCCCGCGCGGGTCGCCGTGCTGCTGCGGGCTGATCTCCCAGGCCCCCTCGATACCCAGCTGCCGGATCTTCATCAGCGGGCCACCGCCTCGCCGTGCTTCTCGGCCAGCAGGCCGAGCAGGTAGTCGCCGTAACCGCTCTTGGTCAGCGGCTCGGCCAGCACGCGCAGCTGGTCGTCGTCGATCAGGCCGGCCCGCCAGGCCACCTCCTCGACGCAGCCGATCTTCATGCCCTGGCGCTCCTCGATCACCCGGACGAACTCGCCGGCCTGCATCATCGAGGCGAAGGTGCCGGTGTCCAGCCAGGCGGTGCCCCGGTCCAGCACGGTCACCGACAGCTCCCCGGCCTCCCGGTACGCCTCGTTGACCGCGGTGATCTCCAACTCGCCCCGGGCGCTGGGCTTGAGGTCGCGGGCGATGCCCACCACCCGGTTGTCGTAGAAGTACAGGCCCGGCACCGCGTACCGGGACTTCGGCTTCTCCGGCTTCTCCTCGATCGACAGCACCTTGCCCTCGTCGTCGAAGTCGACCACGCCGTACGCCTCCGGGTTGGCCACCGGGTACGCGAACACCCGCCCGCCGACCGGGTCGCCGTGCGCGGCGAGCTGCCGGCCCAGGCCAACGCCGTGGAAGATGTTGTCGCCCAGGATCAGCGCCACCGACTCGTCGCGGATGAAGTCCGCGCCGAGCACGAACGCCTGCGCGATGCCCTCCGGGCGGGCCTGGGTGACGTACTCCAGCCGCAGGCCCCACTGGCTGCCGTCACCGAGCAGCCGCTCGAACTGGGACTGGTCCTCCGGCGTCGTGATCACCAGGATCTCCCGCACCCCGGACATCACCAGGGTCGACAGCGGGTAGTAGACCATCGGCTTGTCGAAGATCGGCATCAGCTGCTTGGAGACCGCCCGGGTGATCGGCCAGAGCCGGGACCCGGTGCCACCAGCGAGAAGGATTCCACGCACCCGGGGAGACTACCTGCACCGGCGTCAAACGGACACCGGGGTCGCCGTCCCCCGGGGTCCGCGAGGATTCGCGTACACTTCCGGACCCGTGAGGATTCTCGTCACCGGCGGAGCCGGATTCATCGGGTCGGAGTACGTACGGATGCTGCTGGGCGTGCCCGGCGGCGACGCTGCCGGGGTGCCCGTCGTCGAGCCCACCGCGGTGACGGTGTTGGACAAGTTGACCTACTCGGGCAACCTGAACAACCTCGCCCCGGTGCGCGAGGACGCCCGGCTGCGCTTCGTGCAGGGCGACATCTGCGACCCGGTCCTGGTCGACCAGGTCGTCGCCGATCACGACGTGATCGTGCACTTCGCCGCCGAATCGCACGTCGACCGCTCGATCGCCGGCGCCGCGCCGTTCGTCACCACCAACGTGCTGGGCACCCAGACGCTGCTGGACGCCGCGCTGCGGCACGGCACCGGCCGCTTCGTGCACGTCTCCACCGACGAGGTGTACGGCTCGATCGACGAGGGCTCCTGGACGGAGACCTGGCCCCTGGCCCCGAACTCCCCGTACTCGGCCTCCAAGGCCGGCTCGGACCTGCTCGCGCTGGCCTACCACCGGACCCACGGCATGGACGTGGTGGTCACCCGCTGCTCCAACAACTACGGGCCGTACCAGTTCCCGGAGAAGGTCATCCCGCTGTTCGTGACCAACCTGCTCGACGGCGGCACCGTCCCGCTCTACGGCGACGGCGGCAACGTCCGCGACTGGCTGCACGTGCACGACCACTGCCGGGGCATCGCCCTGGTGCAGCAGAAGGGCCGCGCCGGCGAGGTCTACAACATCGGCGGCGGCACCGAGCTGAGCAACAAGGAGCTCACCGGCCGGCTGCTCGAGGCGTGCGGCGCCGACTGGGACCGGGTGGTCCCGGTCGCCGACCGCAAGGGCCACGACCGCCGCTACTCGCTGGACATCAGCAAGATCAGCGCCGAGCTGGGGTACGCCCCGAGCATCGACCTGGACCGCGGCCTGGCCGAGACGGTGCAGTGGTACCGGGACAACCGGGCCTGGTGGGAGCCGCTGAAGGCGGCCAAGGGCGCATGAGCCGAGTGCTCGTCACCGGCGCGGGCGGGATGCTCGGCCGGGACCTGCTGGCCGTGCTGGCGACCCGGCCGGACCTGAAGGTGACCGCCGCCACCCGCACCGAGCTGGACATCACCGACGCCGAGGCCGTCCACGCCGCCGTCGCCGGCCACGACGTGGTCTTCAACACCGCCGCGTGGACCGACGTCGACGGCGCGGAGCGGGACGAGGCGGCCGCCACCGCGGTCAACGGCGACGCGGTCGCGCACCTCGCGCGGGCCTGCGCCGCCACCGGCGCGCGGCTGCTGCACGTCTCCACCGACTACGTCTTCCCCGGCGACGCCGAGCAGCCGTACGCCGAGGACGCGCCCACCGACCCGGTCAACGCGTACGGCCGCAGCAAGCTGGCCGGGGAGCGGGCTGTGGCCCGATTCCTCCCGGAAACCGGCTACGTCGTCCGTACCGCGTGGCTCTACGGCGCGCACGGGCCGAACTTCGTGGCCACCATGCTCCGCCTCGCCGAGCAGCGCGAGCAGCTCGACGTGGTCGACGACCAGCAGGGCCAGCCCACCTGGTCGTACGCGCTGGCCACCCAGCTGGTGGCGCTGGCCGACGCGGCGCTGGCCGGCCGCGCCCCGGCCGGGGTCTACCACGGCACCTGCTCCGGCCGGACCACCTGGTGCGGCCTGGCCCGCGCCACCTTCACCCTGGCCGGGCTCGACCCGGAGCGGGTGAGACCCACCACCAGCGACCGGTTTCCGCGTCCGGCCGCCCGACCGGCGTACAGTGTGCTAGGGCACGACCGCTGGGCGGCCGCAGGTCTTCCGCCGCTGCCGGACTGGCGTGACACGCTGTCCGACGCCTTCGACTCCCCCACTCCACCCGCCCCGTGGAAGGTCGCATGAAGCTCACCCTGGTCACCGGTCTGACCGGCCTGCTCCTGCTGGTCACCATCGTCGAGCTGCTGCGCCGCCGGCAGCTCCGCGAGAAGTACGGCATGCTCTGGCTGGCCGTACTCCTGATCGTCATTCCGCTGTCGCTGTTCCCCCGCCTGCTCGACAACGTGGCCGGCTTCTTCGGGGTGGTCTCCGGCGTCAGCCTCGTGCTCTTCCTCGGCATCGTCTTCCTGCTGCTGGTGTGCGTGCACCTCAGCTGGGAGGTCAGCGCCCTGGAGGAGGAGACCCGCACCCTGGCCGAAGACTTCGCCCTGCTCCGCGCCCAGGTCGACGCCGACCGCGCGGCCCGCACCGAATCAGCCCGAGACGAACTGGTGTCCCACGATGGTTAACGGCAAGCGCGTTCTGATCATCATCCCCGCGCTCAACGAGTCCGGCTCGATCGCCGACGTCGTCGGCGAGGTCCGCGGCGAACTGCCCGGCGTCGACGTGCTGGTGGTCGACGACGGCTCCACCGACCGCACCGCGGCGGTGGCCGCCGCCGCCGGCGCGCGGGTCGCCAAGCTGCCGTACAACCTCGGCGTCGGCGGGGCCATGCGGCTCGGCTACCGGTACGCCCGGGACAACGACTACGACGTCGCCATCCAGATCGACGCCGACGGCCAGCACGACCCACGCTACGTGCCGAAGCTCGTCGACCTGCTCGACGACACCGACCTGGTGATCGGCGCCCGGTTCGCCGGCGAGGGCGACTACAGCGTCCGCGGCCCCCGCCGCTGGGCCATGGTCATGCTCTCCGCCGTGCTCTCCAAGGTCGCCAAGACCAAGCTCACCGACACCACGTCCGGCTTCCGCGCCGCCAACCGGCGGGTGATCGAGATGTTCGCCGGCTGGTACCCGGCCGAGTACCTCGGCGACACCGTCGAGACGCTGGTGCACACCGCCCGGCGCGGCTACAAGATCCGGCAGGTGCCGGTGGCCATGCGAAAGCGGATGGCGGGCACGCCCAGCCACTCCCCCGCCAAGGCGATGATCTACCTCGGTCGCGCGTTCGCGGTACTCACGCTGGCGCTCATCCGCCGGTGATCCGGCGGCTGCTCCACCTCGTCCCGCCCGGCACCCTCGCCGTGGGTGCCGGGCTGGCCCTGCTCGGGCTGGCCTCCTACGTCCACCTCGCGGTGGCCGGACACAGCCTCACCGAGTCCGACTACAACACCCTGTCGGTGCTCTGGGCGATCGTCTTCACCCTCGGCATCGGCGTGTTCATGCCCGTCGAGCAGGAGGTCGCCCGGGTCGTCGCCGCCCGCCGCAGCCAGGGACTGCCGCCCGGTCCGGTGCTGGCCCGGGGCGCCGTCCTCGCCGCCGGGGTGCTCGCCGTGATGGTCGTGGTGATCCTCGCCGCGCGCGGGCCGCTCACCGACCGGCTCTTCGCCGGCGACGCCGCCATGGTCACCGTGCTGATCGGCGCGCTCGTCGCCATGGCCGTCGCCTACACCACCCGCGGCGTCCTCTCCGGCCTGCAACTCTTCCCCTGGTACGGCACCCAGCTCGGCGTCGACGGCGGACTGCGGATCGCCATGGTGGCCGTGCTCGGGCTCACCGGCGTCACCTCACCCCTGTGGTACGGGCTGGTGCTGGTGATCGCCCCGCTGGCCGGCGTACTGCTCACCCTGCCCCCGGTGCTGCGTGCCGCCGGCGGCGGCGTACCGGTCGCCTGGGGCGCGCTGCTGCGCGGCCTCGGCCTGCTCACCGTCTCCAGCCTGCTCTCCCAGGTCGTGGTGAACGTCGGCGTGATCAACGTACGGCTGCTCGACCCGTCGGACGTCGCCACCGCCGGAGCGCTGCTCTCCGCGCTGGTGCTGGTCCGCATCCCGCTGTTCGTCTTCGCCTCCCTGCAGGCGTCGCTGCTGCCCGGCCTGGCCACCTCCGCCACCACCGGCGACCTGCGCGGCTTCCACAGCCTGCTGCGCCGGGCGCTGGGCATCGTCACCGCGCTCGGCGTCCTCGGCGCAATCGGCGCGATCGCCCTCGGCCCCTGGCTGGTGGGCACCCTGTTCGACGCCGCCGACGTGCTCGGCCACGGCGACTTCGCCTGGCTGGCCGTGGCCACCCTGGCCTACCTGTGGGCGATGGTCCTCGGCCAGGCGCTGCTCGCCCTCGACCGGCACCGCGCCCAGGCCCTCGCCTGGACCGTCGGCGTGGCCGCCCTGGTCGCCGTGACCCTCACCCCGGCGTCGGTGGCGCTCCGCGTCGAGCTGGCCTACACGGTCGGCTCCGTCGTGGTGGCCGCCGCCATGGCGCTGCTGCTGCGCCGCCAGTCCCGTCCCACCCCCACCCCGACCCGGTCCCTCGACGACGCCCTGGCGACCGGAGTATCCGGAGGCATCCGATGACCCGCCCGCAGGTGACCGCGGTGATGCTGGCCTACGGCGCCGAGCCGTACCTGGTCGACGCCGCCCGGGCCGTGCTGGACAGCACCGACGTCGACATCGACCTGATCGTGGTCGACAACGGCTGCACCGGCGACGGCATCGACGTCGTCAAGGGCTTCCCCGGTGTCCGGGTGATCCGCCCCGAGGAGAACACCGGCTACTCCGGCGGCTGCCGGGTCGGCGCCGCCGAGGCCACCGGCGAGTGGCTGGCCTTCGTCAACAGCGACGCCATCGTCGCCCCCGACGCCCTGGCCAAGGTCGTCGCCGTGGCCGGCGAGCCGGGCGTGGGCGCCGCCATGGCCTCCATCCGCCTCGCCGACAACCCGGAGCTGATCAACACCTCCGGCAACCCGCTGCACTTCACTGGGCTGTCCTGGGCCGGCGGCAACGGCGAGCCGGCCAGCGCCCACGCCGTCCGCACCACCGTGCCGTCGCTCAGCGGCTGCTGCTTCGTCATCAACCGGGCGCTGTGGCGGGAGCTGGACGGCTTCGCCGCCGAGTACTTCGCCTACCACGAGGACACCGAGCTCAGCCTGCGCCTCTGGCAGCGCGGGCTGCGGCTGGAGTACGTCCCGGACGCCGTCGTGCGGCACCACTACGAGTTCTCCCGCAACGCCCTCAAGCTGTACCTGGTCGAGCGCAACCGGCTGGTCACGCTGCTCACCGCGTACGAGACCCGGACGCTGGTGGTGCTCGCCCCGGTCCTGCTGCTCACCGAGGCGGCCATGCTCGCCGCCGCGCTCGCCGGCGGCTGGGTCACGCAGAAGTTCCGCGGCTGGGGCTGGCTCTGGACCAACCGGGCCTGGCTGAAGTCCCGCCGCCGGCAGCTCCAGGACGAGCGGATCGTGCCCGACGGGGTCATCGCCGAGCTGATGACCGCCCGGGTCGCCCCGTCGAACGTCGACTCGCCCCCCGGCATGGGCGTCTTCAACGCCATCGCCGCCGGCTACTGGGCCCTGGCCAAGCCGCTGCTGCGCCAGCGCTGACCGTTCCAACGGTGCACGGCCGTCCGGCAGCCGCCGGGCGGCCGTCGCCATATCCGCGCCACGCCCCCCCCGCAGGCGCCCCGAGGCACCTCGTGACGCCGCTCGCCGGCCAAACCCGACCCGGACGAACCCCCGCCGACCGACGACGCGGCGACGGCGTCCCGGCCGCGTCGGGGCGTCCCCGTGACGCTGCACTTTCACGGAAAGGGTGGCTATTCCGCGCTTGGAATAGCCACCCCGTGAAAGTGCCTGGATCCTGAGACGGGCGTGGGCGCGCGGGGGCCGGGTGCGGTCGGACGCGACGGCGGGTTCCGCGGCCGGTCCGCGCGGACCCGGACATGCGGCGGGGGCCGGGGAACTCCCCGGCCCCCGCGAACCAGGTATCGCTACGCCTCCGGCGTCTCCTCCGGCTGACCCTCCAGGTCCGCCGAGGCGGCCGAGGTGGTCGGCTTGTGCGCCTCCTCCGTCGGCACCGTCGGCGTCTTCGCCCGGCCGCCGGCCGGCGCGGCGTCACCCGCCGCGTCCCCGTCGAGCAGCGCGGTCAGCGCCGCCCCGGTGACCCGCCGGAAGGTACGCCCCACCCGGCGCCGGTCCAGGACCGCCACCTCCAGCTGGTTGGCGGCGATCGTCCGGGCGGCCCCACCCTCACCGCCGACGCTGCTGAGCGCCTGCACGGCCACCCGCACCGCCTCGCTCAGCGTCATCTCCGGCCGGTGCTGCGCCTTGAGCACCCCGGTGATTGCCTCGGCCTGACCGCCCATGGCCATCCGGCCCGGCTCGTCGTTGACCGAACCGTCGTAGGTGATCCGGTACAGCTCGTCGTCCTCGGCGGTGGCACCCACCTGCGCCACGCAGATCTCCACCTCGAACGGCTTGGACTGCTCGGTGAAGATCGAGCCCAGCGTCTGCGCGAACGCGTTCGCCAGCGCCCGGCCGGTGACGTCACGCCGGTCGTAGCTCAGACCGTTCAGGTCGGCCATCCGCACCCCGGCCCGGCGCAGGTTCTCGAACTCGTTGTAACGGCCGACCGCGGCGAAGCCGATCCGGTCGTAGATCTCGCTGACCTTGTGCAGGGCGCTGGAGAGGTTCTCCGCGACGAAGAGCACCCCACCCGCATAGCTCAGGACCACCGCGCTGCGACCCCGGGCGACGCCCTTACGGGCCAGCTCGGAGCGGTCGCGCATGATCTGCTCGGGCGAGGCGTAGAACTGCATGGCCACGGCGGCGGTTCTCCTTCGGGCGCTGTGCTGACGACTGCTGACTGTGAGGTGGGAGCGGGCCTCAGCCGCCCGGGTTCTCCATCCGCGCGGCCACGACCGCCTCGGCGATCGCCGCCGTCTCCGCGTCGGTGAGCCGGTGGGTGCCGTCGGCCGTCGCCGTCATCACCACCGGGTAGATCCGCCGGGTCAGGTCCGGGCCGCCGGTGGCGGTGTCGTCGTCCGCGGCGTCGTAGAGCGCCTCGACGGCGAGCCGGACCGCGTCGTCCAGGGAGATCCCGGGGCGGAAGCGCTTCTTCAGGGCGGACTTGGCGAAGAGCGAGCCCGAGCCGATCGCGTCGTAGCCGGTCTCCCCGTAGGGGCCGCCGGTGACGTCGAAGCTGAAGATCCGACCGGCCGTCGCCGGGTCCTTCGCGGCCAGGTCGAAGCCGGCGAAGAGCGGCACGACCGCGAGCCCCTGCATGGCCGCGCCCAGGTTGCCGCGGATCATCGAGGCGAGCCGGTTGGCCTTGCCGTCGAGCGAGAGCATCGCGCCCTCGATCTTCTCGTAGTGCTCCAGCTCCACCTGGAACAGTCGCATCAGCTCGATGCCGATGCCGGCCGTGCCCGCGATGCCGACCAGCGAGTACGCGTCGGCCGGGTGCACCTTCTCGATGTCGCGCTGGGCGATCAGGTTGCCCATGGTGGCCCGCCGGTCGCCGGCCATCACCACGCCACCGGTGGCCGAGATGGCCACGATGGTCGTCGCGTGCGGCGCCAGGTCGGCGGCCATGCCCGGCGGCAGCGGCCGTCGGCCGGGCAGCATCTCGGGGGCCACCCTGCTCAGGAACGAGGTGAAGGAGGACGTCCCCGCGTTGGTGAACACATCTGGTAGACGCCCGGATGGATCAAAGCCCGCTGCCACGTGGTTCCTCTCAGGTACGTGATCGCCCTGGCCAGCCTCGTGGGACTGTCACGGAACTGGCCAAGACCACCGTTGCAGTTGAAGCAGAGTATCCCGCGCACCCATCCGGTGCGATGATCGTGGTCCAGGTGTTGCGGATCTTCGCCGCCGCAGATCGCGCAGACGCCGCCCTGCTCGGCCAGGAGCTCGTCAAACTCCTTCTGCCCCACGCCGTAGCGGCGGCGCAGGTGGTACTCGCGACTGCCGCCGTAGAGCCGTTGCCGGGTCTCCTTGCCCCGCGCATTATGGCAGGGTTTGCAGTAGCTGTGCCGGCCGCTGGCCTTGGTGGTGCTGGGAAAGTCCTCCACCGGCTTGATCTGCTCGCAGTCCGGGCACCATTTGAGACCCTCGGCGACCGGCACGGGAGACCTCTTCTGCGGGGCGATGCCGCGCCTGCGACGGCTCGCCTCCGACCGGGCGGCCGCGCAGGCCTTGCAGTAGAAGGCCAACCCGTCCACCCGTCGGCGGTCGCGGTGGAACTCAGTGAGGGGAAGTGCCCGCTTGCACTGCGGATACACCTTGTCCGAGGGCAAATCGGACATATCCCTCACTGGCCCCCTTTCTGTACATAGCCCCTCACGAACTCTTCTGCGTTCTCCTCGAGGACGGAGTCGATCTCGTCGAGCAGGTCGTCGACGTCCTCGGTGATCTCGGCGTGCCGCTCGGCGACCTCCGGGTTCGCCTCGGTGGTGACGTCCTCGATCTCCTCGCCCTGACGGGCCTTGCCCGACTGCGACTGCCCGCCGCTGTCACGAGTGGCCATGGCTGCCTCCTCCACGATCGTCTGCGATGAACTTACCTCGCCTGAGCGACGAAAAGCCCGCCGCGCGCCGGCTCGCGGCACCCGACGGGCGTACGTCGGCGGCCGGTCAGCCGCCGGTGAGCGTCTCCAGCAGGTCCTTGGCGCTCGCGCACCGGTCGAACAGCGCGCCGACGTGCGCGCGGGTGCCCCGTTCCGGCTCCATCATCGGTACCCGGACCAGCGATTCCCGGCCGACGTCGAAGATCACCGAGTCCCAGCTGGCGGCCACCACCTCGGAGGCGTACTGGGCCAGGCAGCGGCCCCGGAAGTAGGCGCGGGTGTCCTCCGGCGGCTGGACCATCGCGGTGCGGGTCTGCTCGTCGTCGAGCAGCGTCTTCATCGACCCGCGGGACACCAGCCGGTGGTAGAGGCCCTTCTCCGGGCGCACGTCGGAGTACTGCAGGTCGACCAGCTGGAGCTTGTGCGAGCCCCAGCCGAGCTTCTCCCGCTCCCGGTAGCCCTCCAGCAGCCGCAGCTTGGCCACCCAGTCCAGCTCGTCGGCGCAGAGGAACGCGTCGCGGCCGAGCCGGTCCAGCACGCTCTCCCACCGGTCCAGCACGTCCGTGGTCTGCTCGTCGACGTCGTCGCCGTACCGGTCGTCGACAAAGGACCGGACCCGCTCCAGGTAGGCCCACTGGACGTCGAGGGCGGTCAGCCGGCGGCCGTCGCGCATCCGCATGAGGTGCTTCAGCGACGGGTCGTGGCTGACCGCGCGCAGTTCGCTCACCGGGTCGGCGATGCCCAGGTCGGACCCGAGCGCCTTCTCCTCGATCATGGTGAGGATCAGCGCGGTGGTGCCGAGCTTGAGGTAGGTGGAGATCTCCGAGAGGTTGGCGTCGCCGATGATGACGTGCAGCCGTCGGTACTTGTCCGCGTCGGCGTGCGGCTCGTCCCGGGTGTTGATGATGGGCCGCTTGAGGGTGGTCTCCAGGCCGACCTCGACCTCGAAGAAGTCGGCCCGCTGGGAGATCTGGAAACCGCTCTGGCCGCCGTCCTGACCGATGCCGACGCGGCCGGCGCCGCAGACGATCTGCCGGGTGACGAAGAACGGCGTCAGGTACGCCACGATGTCGGCGAACGGGGTCTGCCGGCGCATGAGGTAGTTCTCGTGCGCGCCGTAGCTGGCGCCCTTGTTGTCGGTGTTGTTCTTGTAGAGGTGGATCGGGTGGGTGCCCGGGATGGTGGCGGCGCGGCGGGCGGCCTCGGCCATCACCCGCTCCCCCGCCTTGTCCCAGCGCACCAGGTCCAGCGGGTTGGTCACCTCGGGGGTGGAGTACTCGGGGTGGGCGTGGTCGACGTAGAGCCGCGCGCCGTTGGTGAGTATCACGTTGGCCAGGCCGAGGTCCTCGTCGGCGAGCGCCTCGGCGGGGTCGTACGCGGCTCCGGAGTAGGTGAAGCCGCGGGCGTCGCGCAGTGGCGACTCCTCCTCGTAGTCCCACCGGGCCCGGCCGCCCCGGTTGAGTTCGGGGCGCGCTCCGTAGGCGTTGACCACCTGGGAGGAGGTGACCATCGGGTTGGCTCCGGCCTGGCCGGGCACGGAGATCCCGTACTCGACCTCGGTGCCCATGATCCGTCTTACGCTCATCGACCTACCCGCTTCGCTCGCCCGACCCGGTCCCCCGTCACGTCGAGCGTAGTCCGCCTCAGGGCGTAGAGGGGCACGCCGGCACAGGCGGCGCGGGTGTCGCGGGCGGGGCGCCGGGCACGGGGGGCGGCTCGGAGGGGAGCACGTCGCACTCGGGAACGGTGAGGGAGACGAAGCTGACCCGGTGCCGCAGTGACGGGTCCGTCCTGATCAGCCGCTGGATCCGGCGTTCGGCGCGGGGGTCCGCGGTGATGAAGCGGATCGGCCCGGAGACCCGCCGGACGATCTGGTCGGTGCGTTCGGGTTCGAGGAAGTCCAGGTTGTATACGCCGGGTTCGGTGCGCGCGGTGGTGCCGTGCAGGGCGTCGACGCAGAGGGTCTCGACGTAGCCCCGGTAGGGGCCGCGGTCGAGGACGATGGTGGTGGTGTCGGGCAGGTCGGGGTAGCGCTGCACGGCGGCGGCGCAGACCCACGCCTCTTTGGACGGCAGGTGCAGGTCCTGGTGCACCCACCGTTGCGTCCAGGTCCGCTCGTTGGCGATGAGCAGGCTGGGGTGCCAGCCGGTGACGCCGCAGAGCGTCACGGCGATGGCCATGACGACGACGCCGGCGACGGTGGTCGCGACGCCGCGCGGCGACCGGCCGGGCCGGGGTACGGGCAGCAGCCGGACCACGGCGGCGGCGCCGACGACGAGCAGCGCGGTGGCCAGGTGGGTGGACTTGATGAAGTAGTAGCCGGGCTCGACGCCGGAGGTGGTGTTGTACTGGGCGATGCCCAACGGCAGGGCGACGCCGATGGCGGCGACGAGCAGCCAGCGCCGCCAGGTGGGATCGGCGCGGCGGACCTGGACGAGCAGGGCCACCCCGACGATACCGCCGAGCCAGATGAGGGCGCGCCAGGCTTCGGTGCGGGCCTCGATGCCGCCGTTGACGGCCAGCGCCTCGGTCTGCTTGGCGCGCAGCACGCCGAGCAGCGGGGCGACCAGGGCGAGGGGGGCGGTGAGGAGGCCGACGGCGAGCACGGTGGGCCAGCGGCGCAGCGCCTCCCGCCGGTGGCCGAGCACCCAGCAGAGCACCAGCACGGCGGCGGGCGGGAGGAACAGGTAGTAGGTGAAGCCGATGGCGACGAGCAGCGCGGCGAGCAGGACGACCTGTTCGCGGGTGTTGGCGAGCGGCCGGCCGACCAGCGCGGCGAGCAGCACGGTGAGGGCGAGCCCGAGGATCTCGGTCGGGTAGCCGGAGACGATCAGGCGGGGCAGTTGGGTGCCGAGGATCAGGGCGCCGACGACGACGGTGAGCACGATGCGGTGCATCGGGTGGACGGGTCCGGCGATGCGGTGCGCGGCCCAGAGCAGCACCAGCACGAGGAGTCCGAAGCTGGCCATCAGCCAGCCGGCGTAGTGGTCGACGGCGGCGGGGCCGCGGGGCGCGGCGCCGACGGGGGTGAGGAAGCCGTCGAGCAGGGCGGTGACCAGGTGCCAGCCCTGCGGGTAGTAGAGCAGTTGGGAGAGGATCTGGTCCTTGGCGGCGGCGGGGTCGACGAAGGCGTAGCCGCCGAGGCGGCCGACGACGTCGAAGAGGGCCAGGTGCCGCCAGTTGTCCTCGCCGCGGGCGAGGATGGTCAGCTGGTCGGCGAGGTCGGTGGCGCGCTGCCAGGGCGCGGAGAGGTACGTGAGCATCGCGGCGGTGCCGGCGACGGGGAACAGGTCGACCCGGCCGGGGCGCGGCAGGCGGGGGCGTCGGCGCAGCCCGGCGGCGCCGAGGACGACCACGGTGAGGGCGAGGCCGGTCAGCGGCACGGGCCGCATGCCCCAGGGCCAGACGGCGAAGAGCAGTCCGCCGGCGGTGGCCGCACCGAGCAGCAGGGCGAGCGCGAGCACCAGCCGGTCGAGCAGGGTACGGCCGCCGCGCAGCACGCTGGCGGTGGCGAGCAGTACGAGCGGCGGCAGCAGCCAGTCGCCGTGCAGGGCGTGCGTGGCGGCGGGTACGGCCCAGGCCGCCACGAGCGCCGCGAGCACGACCGGGACCCGTCGCCAGGGGCGCCGGGTCGGGGCGGGCGGGTGCGCGTCCTCGACCGCCGTGGTGGGCGGCTCGACGACGGTGACCTCGGACGACACGAAGCTCCTCGGACGGTCGACGGCGGTGTGCGAAGTCTACCGACGAGTCCGGCATTCCTCTCCGTGGGGACGCATCGCCCAGGTGAACGTGTCGTGACATGCGAGGAAGCCCCGCGGCGCGGGCGCCGCGGGGCTTCCTCGTCGTCCGGTCAGAGGTACTGGCCGGTGTTGCTGGCGGTCTCGATGGACCGGCCGGCCTCGGCGCCCTTGCCGCCGGAGACGAGCGTGCGGATGTAGACGATCCGCTCGCCCTTCTTGCCGGAGATCCGGGCCCAGTCGTCCGGGTTGGTGGTGTTGGGCAGGTCCTCGTTCTCGCGGAACTCGTCGACGCAGGCGTCGAGCAGGTGCTGCAGGCGCAGGCCCTTGCGCCCGGAGGTGAGGAACTCCTTGATCGCCATCTTCTTGCCGCGGTCGACGATGTTCTGGATCATGGCGCCGGAGTTGAAGTCCTTGAAGTAGAGGACCTCCTTGTCGCCGTTGGCGTAGGTCACCTCGAGGAAGCGGTTCTCCTCGGTCTCGGAGTACATCCGGAGCACGACCGCGTCGATCATCGCTGCCACGGTGGCCTGCGGGTCACCGCCGTGCTCGGCGAGGTCGTCCGGGTGCAGGGGCAGCCCGGAGAGGATGTACTTGGAGAAGATGTCCTTGGCCGCCTCGGCGTCCGGACGCTCGATCTTGATCTTCACGTCGAGCCGGCCGGGGCGCAGGATGGCCGGGTCGATCATGTCCTCCCGGTTGGAGGCGCCGATCACGATGACGTTCTCCAGCCCCTCCACACCGTCGATCTCGCTGAGCAGCTGCGGGACGATGGTGTTCTCGACGTCGGAGGAGACGCCGGAGCCACGGGTGCGGAAGACGGAGTCCATCTCGTCGAAGAAGACGATGACGGGGGTGCCCTCGCCGGCCTTCTCCCGGGCCCGCTGGAAGATCAGCCGGATGTGCCGCTCGGTCTCGCCGACGTACTTGTTGAGCAGCTCGGGGCCCTTGATGTTGAGGAAGAAGCTGGTGTGCTTCTCCTCACCCCGGCGCTCGGCGATCTTCTTGGCCAGCGAGTTGGCCACCGCCTTGGCGATCAGCGTCTTGCCGCAGCCGGGCGGCCCGTAGAGCAGGATGCCCTTCGGCGGCCGGAGCTGGTGCTCGCGGAACAGGTCGGCGTGCAGGAAGGGCAGCTCCACCGCGTCGCGGATCTGCTCGATCTGCGACTGGAGGCCACCGATGTCGCCGTAGTCGACGTCGGGCACCTCCTCCAGGACGAGCTCCTCGACCTCGCTCTTCGGGATCCGCTCGTACGCGTACGCCGAGCGGGGTTCGATCATGAGCGAGTCGCCGGCCCGGATCGGCGAGCCGATCAGGGTCTCCGCGAGGTGCACGATGCGCTCCTCGTCGGAGTGCGAGACCACCAGCGCGCGGTCGCCGGTGCTGCCGTCGGGACCCGTGAGGATCTCCTTGAGCATCACCACCTCGCCGACCCGCTCGTAGCCGAAGGCGTCGACGATGTTGAGCGCGTCGTTGAGCAGGACCTCCTGGCCACGCCGCAGCTCGGCGGCGTCCAGCGAGGGCGAGACGGCGACCCGGAGCTTGCGTCCGCCGGTGAAGATGTCCACCGTGCCGTCTTCGTGCCGCGCGAGGAAGACACCGTAGCCACTCGGTGGCTGCGCGAGCCGGTCGATCTCCTCCTTGAGCGTCACGATCTGCGCGCGAGCCTCCTTGAGGGTGCTCACGAGCCGGTCGTTGTTCTCGGTCAGCCGCGCCAACTGTGCCTGGGTGGCCGCCAGCCGCTCTTCGAGCTGCCGGACGTGTCGGGGGCTTTCGGTCAACTTGCGCCGCACCAGAGCGAGTTCCTCTTGCAGGAACGCGACCTGCGTGGAGAGATCGTGGGCTTCCTTCTCCCACCGTGCGGCGCGCGAGTCCGCGTCGTCGCTGCGTGCCACGTCCCACCTCCCCGGGGGGCTTGAACGTTCTGCCCTAACACTAGCCGCTATGAGCGCGATTCGGTCCTACGCAACACCCTCGTCACCGAACCTTGATCGCCAAGGGTCGCCTCCGGGGCGGGTACGGGCGTTCGGGTACCGTCGGGGCGTGGGACGGGAGAACATGGGGGGTGCATCGTGGCGGAGGTCGTGACGGACCAGCTTCAGGTCTGGGTGGACCAGGATCTCTGCACGGGCGACGGGCTCTGCGTGCAGTACGCGCCGGAGGTCTTCGAGTTCGACGTCGACGGCCTGGCGTACGTCAAGGGCCCCGACGGCGAGCTGCGACTGGCCCCGGGCAGCCGGGTGGACGTGCCGGAGCACCTGCGCCTGGAGGTGATCGACTCGGCGAAGGAGTGCCCGGGCGACTGCATCCACGTCGTGCGCGGCAGCGACGGCGTCGAGGTGGCCGGCCCGGAGGCCGAGGAGGACTGACCCGGCCCGAGCGGGCACAGACGTTGCGGGGCCGCGGACGACATCGTCGTCCGCGGCCCCGCGTGCGTCGGTCGGGCCCTCAGAGCACCGGACGGCCCACCACGGAGGCGACCAGCCGGGCGAACTCCTCCAGCCGGGCGATCTGGCCGGCGCCGCCGTCGTCGAGCGTCTTGCCGAAGCGCAGCGCGTCGTGCCGGGGCGCGCCGGCGATCTCGTCGCCGGGCGGCGCCTCGTCCAGCGAGGTCAGCAGCAGGTACACGTCGATGCTGTCGACCCGGACCTCGCCGCTGTCGGCGCGGGTCAGCCGCCGCCGGCAGCCGACCTCGGTGACGGTGGAGACCGGCACCACCCGCAGCGACGAGGTCATCGACCCGGGCGGCCCCTCCCCCGGCGGCACGTCCTCGCCGTGCCAGAGCACCAGGCGGCTGCCGTCGCAGACGACGACCTCCTGCCACACCCCGTTGACCTCGTTGACGAAGCGTTCCAGGGTGAAGCCGAGCACGGACGCACCGCGCAGCACCCCACCGAGCGCCTCCAGGGCGATGTCCGGGTCCCGAAGGTAGGCCCGCGCCGCCGATTCGAGGTCCTGGTAGGGCGACCAGTCCGGGAACACCGCCGGCAGATCCCCACCGCCGAAGCCCGGCCGACTCATGCCACCTCCCCCAGGTCGCGCCGCCGACCCGCACCGGCCGGCGGAATCCGCCCGCTCACTCCCAGCCGCCCCGCTCCGCCGTCACGACGCGTCCGCCTCGCCCGTCGCGGCCGGTTCCACCCCGGCGGCCTGGGCGGCCGCCGCCTGTCGGGCCGCGGCCGCCTCGCGCAGCGCCTGCTTGCGCTCGGCGTACGCCTCGGCGCCCTTGCTGGGCTTGCGACGCCGCGGCGGGGCGGTGACGCCCGGGGCGAGCTTACGCGCGGAGACCAGGAACGCGGTGTGCGCGATCATCCGGTGGTCCGGGCGGACGGCCAGCCCCTCGGCGTGCCAGTCGCGCACCAGCGACTCCCAGGCCCGCGGCTCGGTCCAGCCGCCGCGCTCGCGCAGCGCCTCCACCAGCTCGGACAGCTGCGGGGTGGTGGCGACGTAGCCGATGAACACGCCGCCGGGCAGCAGCGCCCGCTCGACCATGTCGAGGGTCTCCCACGGGGTGAGCATGTCCAGGATGATCCGGTCGAAACCGGTCTCCGGGCAGTCGGCGACGTCGCCGACGTGCAGCTTCCAGGCCGGGTGCGGGGCGCCGAAGAAGGACTCGACGTTGCGCCGGGCGATCTGGGCGAAGTCGTCGCGCAGCTCGTACGAGTGCAGTTCGCCGCCGGTGCCGACGGCGCGCAGCAGCGAACAGGTCAGCGCCCCGGAGCCGGCGCCCGCCTCCAGCACCTTCGCGCCGGGGAAGATGTCGCCCATCGCGACGATCTGCGCCGAGTCCTTCGGGTAGATCACCTGCGCGCCGCGCGGCATCGACAGCACGTAGTCCGACAGCAGCGGGCGCAGCGCGAGGAACGCGGTGCCGCCGCCGGAGGTGGTCACCACGCTGCCGTCGGGCTGCCCGATCAGCGCGTCGTGCTCCAGGATGCCGCGGTGGGTGTGGAACGCCTTGCCGGGCTCCAGGACGACCGTGTGCATCCGCCCCTTCGGGTCGGTCAGCTGGACCCGGTCGCCGGGGCGGAACGGCCCCCGGTGCACCGGGGGCAGGTCTCCGACGGCGACGGGCGCCGGTGTGCCGTTCTCGGCCGGGAGGGCGGGGGGATGTGCTGCGGTCACCTGTTCATCTTCCGTGTGGGTTCGAGGACCTGGGCGAGATCCCCGATGTGCAGAACGCCGACCACATCTTCGCCTGCCGTCACCACGTACTGTGCGGCCGGGTGGCGCTGCACCGTCTCCATCACCCGGTCGCCGGCCACCCCGGCCGGCAGCGCGGGCAGCCGGTCCAGCGGCCGGGCCACCGCGTCCACCGCCACCCAGGGCCGGCGTTCCGGGGGTACGGCGTCCGCCGCGGCCGGGTCCACCAGGGCGACCGGCCGGCCGGTGCCGTCGACCACGGTGACCGCCGCCCCGGCCGGCGCCTGCGCGGCGTGCCGGCGCTGCGCCTCGGCCAGCGGGGTGCCGGTGGGCACGCCGAAGACCGGCCGGGCCAGCCGGGCCAGGTCGATCAGCGGGACCCGGCGGCTGATCCGGGCGTACCGGATCGACTGGCCGGCGCCGCGCCAGAGGGTGACGGCGACCAGCAGCATCAGCGGCAGGGCCAGCGGTATCAGCAGCCGCTGGACGGTCAGCAGCACCACCAGCACCGCCGTGCCGACCGCGACGGCGCGCCCCACCCAGCCGGCGATCTCGGTGGCCCGGTGCCGGTCCCGGGTGAGCGCCCAGACCGCGGCACGCAGCGCCCGGCCGCCGTCCAGCGGCAGCCCCGGCAGGATGTTGAACAGCGCGACGATCACGTTGCTCAGCGCCACCTGCAGCGCGAGCTGGTGGGCCAGGGTGTGCGGGGGCAGGGCCATGGTGACGCCGACGGCGATCGCGCCGAGCACGGCGGAGACCGCCGGACCGGCCAGGGAGACCAGCAGGTCGACCCGGGGGGTGGGGGCGTCGGACTCCATCTCGGTGTAGCCGCCGAGCAGTTCCAGGGTGATCCCGCGCACACCGATGCCGTACCGGCGGGCGGTCAGCGCGTGGCCGAGCTCGTGCAGCAGCACCGAGCCGAGCAGCGAGACGACGAAGCCGAGGCCGATCAGGTAGCCGCCGAGCGGGCCGAGGTCGAGCCGGTCGCGGGCGAACTCGGCGTACGTCACGGTGATCAGCAGGGTCAGCAGCAGCATCGACACGTTGACGTGCAGCGGCACCCCGAAGACCCGGCCCACGGTCAGGCCGGTGCGTCGGCCGGACCGGCGTGGCGCTCGGCTGCGGGGTTTCACCGCCCCGATGCTACGCCGCGCGGATCATGCTCCGGTGCGCCGATCACGGCCCTGTCACACCGGTGCCCTAACCTTCGGGGCATGACGGCGGAACCGGTGATCGACGAGCAGGCCACTCCGGCGGCGGCGCTGCCGGCCACCATCCGGGCGTCGTTGTCGCCGTCGCGGGCGGCGGATTTCAAGACCTGCCCGCTGCTCTACCGGTTCCGCAGCATCGACCGGCTGCCCGAGCGCCCGACGGTGGAGCAGGCCCGGGGCACCCTGGTGCACGCGGTGCTGGAGCGGCTGTTCGACCTGCCGGCCGGCGGGCGTACGCCGGACGCCGCCGGTGGTCTGGTGGCCCCGCAGTGGGACCGGCTGGTCACCGAGCAGCCCGAGCTGGCCGGCCTGTTCGACCCGGGCGACGAGGCGGGCACCGCCGAGTTCCTGCGCTCGGCGGCGGGGCTGCTGGAGGGCTACTTCGCGGTGGAGGACCCGCGCCGGCTGGAGCCGGCCGAGCGGGAGAGCCTGATCTCGGCGGTGGTCGACGAGCAGCTGCTCATCCGGGGCTACCTGGACCGCCTCGACGTCGCGCCGGACGGCGCGCTGCGGGTGGTCGACTACAAGACCGGCGGCGCGCCCCGGGAGGCGTTCGAGGCGCGCGCGCTGTTCCAGCTGAAGTTCTACGCGCTGGTGCTGTGGCGCACCCGGGGGGTGGTGCCGCGGGTGCTTCGCCTGCTCTACCTCAAGGACGCGGAGGTCTGCGACTACTCCCCCGACGCCGAGGAGCTGCTGCGCTTCGAGCGCACGGTGGTGGCGCTCTGGCAGGCCATCGAGCAGGCCACCGAGCGGCAGGATTTCCGGCCCCGGCCGAGCCGGCTCTGCGACTGGTGCAGCCACCAGGCGCACTGCCCGACCTTCGGGGGCACCCCGCCGCCGTTCCCGGACCGGTCGGCGGCCGCCGACCCGCTGCGCGACGCCCGCTCCGGCCCGGCCGCCCCCGGCGCCGACGAGTGACCTTCCTTCCCTGCGCCGCCCGACACCCGGCCCGACCGCCCGTCGGCGCCGACCGGTGATCGGCGGCTCGGCACCCCGTTCGGCCGGCCCCGATACCGGCAGTGACCGGCCGCCGATCAGCTCCGCACCACCCCCGGGCGGAGGCCGTCTCCTCCCTGAGGAGGACGGCGGGTTCACCGTCGGCGACGACCTGGCGCGCCGGGCGGCGGTTAGCGTCGCGGTATGACCGACGGACCCGCGCGATGGTGGCAGCGCCGACCGCTCGCCGGTGACGCGCTCTTCGCCGCCGCCCTGGTGCTGCTGGAGGTCGCTTTCCTGCTGCTCACCCCGCCGGAGTTCTGGCCCGGGCGGATGCCGGGCGCGCTGGCGTGGAGCCTGCTCGCGGCCGCCCCGGTGGCGTTGCGCCGGGTCGCTCCGTGGACGGCGGTGGGTCTGGCCGTGGCCACCCTGATGCTGCCGGTGCTGCTCAAGCTCGCGCCCGGCACGCAGGGCCTGGCGTTCATGGTCCTGACGTACACGATGGCCGCGCGCCGGCCGGCGCGGCAGGCGGTGCTGGCCGCGGTGCTGCTCTGGGTGCCGGTGGGGGTGGCCAACCTGGTCGCCCCGCCGGAGGGGGTGCTGGCGGTGAGCCCCGGCTACCTGCTGCTCAACAACCTGCTCATCGCCCTGCTGTCGTACGCGGTGGGGCGGGCGGTGCAGGCGCGGCGCACGTCGGTGCGGGCGCTGCGGGAGCGGGCCCGGGTGGCCGAGGAGAACCAGCGTTCCCTGGCCGAGCAGGCGGTCGCGGACGAGCGGCGCCGGATCGCCCGGGAGCTGCACGACGTGGTCGCCCACCACGTGAGCGTGATGGGGGTGCTGGCCACCGGGGCCCGCCGGGTGCTGCGCCGCGACCCGGACGCCGCCGACGAGGCCATCGCCACCATCGAGGACACCAGCCGGGTCACCCTGCGCGAGATGCGCCGCCTGCTGGACGTGCTGCGCACGGACGCGGAGCCGGCGGCGGACCTGACCCCACAGCCCGGCCTGGCGGGGATCGAGGCGCTGGTCGAGCAGGTACGGGAGGCGGGCCTGCCGGTGACCCTGCACGTCGAGGGCACGCCCGGGCCGGTGGAGGAGGGCGTGTCACTGACGGTCTACCGGATCGTGCAGGAGGCGTTGACCAACGCGCTCAAGCACGCCGGAGAGGCCACCGCGCAGGTGCGGCTCACCGTCGCCGACGGCTGCCTGACGGTGGAGGTCACCGACACCGGGCGCGGGCCGGGACCGGGACCCGACCGGATCGGGCACGGCCTGGTCGGCATGCGGGAGCGGGTCGGCCTCTACGGTGGGACCCTGCGGACCGGTCCACGGCCGGGCGGCGGCTTCCGGGTGTCGGCGCGGATTCCGGTGGACTCGGTCGGGGCCGCGGCGTGACCCGGGAGCGCCGGGCGGGCACCGCCGGCCGGGCCGCGCCGGCACGGCGCCGGAGCGGGCGACCGGGCCACCACCGCACGGGCGACCGACCGCACCACCAGCAGGACAGGGAGAGCTCATGAGCGACGGTACGGCGGCGGCACGGCCGGTGCGGATCCTGCTCGCCGACGACCAGCCGCTGCTGCGTACCGGCTTCCGGATGGTGCTGGGCACCGAGGAGGACCTGGACATCGTGGCCGAGGCCGGCGACGGCCAGGAGGCGGTGGAGCTGTCCCGGCGGCTGCTGCCGGACGTGGTGCTGATGGACATCCGGATGCCCCGGATGGACGGGGTGGCGGCCACCCGGGCCATCGTCGACGCCCGGCTGCCGGTGCGGGTGCTCATCCTCACCACGTTCGACCTGGACGAGTACGTGGTGGGGGCGCTGCGCGCCGGGGCGAGCGGCTTCCTGGCCAAGGACGTGCCGGCGGAGGACCTGGTGACCGCGATCCGCACGGTCGCCGCCGGGGAGGCGGTGGTCGCGCCTCGCATCCTCCGGCGGCTGCTGGACCGCTTCGCCGACGTGCTGCCCGACCCGGCGGCCACCCCGCCGAAGGCGCTCAACTCGCTCACCGAACGGGAGCGGGAGGTGCTGGTGCAGGTGGCCCGCGGGCTGTCCAACGCCGAGATCGCCGCGGCGCTGTCGGTCAGCGAGACCACGATCAAGACCCACGTCGGGCACGTGCTGACCAAGTTGGGGCTGCGCGACCGGGTCCAGGCGGTGGTGCTGGCCTACGAGACGGGCCTGGTCCGCCCGCAACGGTGATCGCTCGTCAGGCTTCGCGCGGCGAGGTGGCCAGGCTGGTCTGCCGGTCCGTCTCCGCGCCGCGCCGATCCACGCTGCCGATGGCGTCGACCCGGCCCCACCGCCCCGGGATGTCGAGCAGTTCGATGCGCCCGAACCGCTCGGGCAGCGCCGGCTCGACCACCAGATCGTCCCCGTACGGCTCGAGGCCGAGCAGCGTGCGCACCAGCAGCAGGGGTGCTCCGGTCGCTTCGGACTGCGGACTGTTGGCCGTCGGGTACGGGACGGGGCCCCGGGTCAACCCGCGGTGGAAGCCGCCGAAGGCCTCCGGCGGCCTGCCGTGGAAGTGGTGGGACGCGTCGATGATCCCCTCGGCGATGCGGCCCGCTTCGTGGGCGAAGCCGTAGCGGCGCAGTCCCCAGGCGATCAGGGAGTTGTCGGAGGGCCAGACCGCGCCGACGTGGTAGCCGAGCGGGTTGTAGCGGCCCTCCCCCTCGGCGAGGGTGCGCACTCCCCAGCCGGAGAAGAGGCGGGGGCCGAGGAGGTGTTCGGCGATCCTGGCCGCGCG
>NZ_JBQHDD010000016.1:0-79859 GCF_052068055.1 Micromonospora sp. L32
TTTGAGACAATCAACAGGCCCGCACACGCGGCTTGAACCACTCAACCCCGCGAGTCAACCGAACCCGGGGCAGTCCCAGATCTCCGGCGGGGCTGGTTTGTGGGTCTTGACTCTGTGGTGTGTTGAGTTTGTTGAAGCGGCTGGTGGTTGGTCGTCCGCTGCGCAGTGACCGGCTGGGTGAGACGTCGAGCTCGCACAGAACCGCACTTCAGACGGCCGAACCGAGTATTCGAGCCCCACACGGCGGCGGCGTAGCCCTTGCGGACGTAACACCCGGTGTCGGCACCGGCCGGTCTCGACACTCAGCGCGGCGGTACGGGGCCGGTCGAGTCGCGTACCACCAGGGCGTGCCCGGTCGCCCGGCGCCGGGGGCGGGTCGAGGGGGGCTTGAGCGCGAGGGTGAGCGCCATCCGCCCCATGTCGGTCATCGGCAGCCGGACGGTGGTGAGGCTGGGTGCGAGGTCGGCGGCGACGGAGATGTCGTCGAAGCCGACGACCGACATCCGCTCGGGCACGGGGACGCGGTGCGCGCGGAGCGTCGACAGCACCCCGATCGCCATCGCGTCGTTGAGCGCGATGATCGCGGTCGTCTCCGGGTGGTCGCGCAGGATCTGCTCAGCGGCCACCCGACCGCCGTCCCGGGTGAAATCGGAGTGGACGACGGGGAGGCTGTCGAGGGAGAGCCCGCGCTGTCGCAGGGCGGACGAGACCCCGGCGAGCCGGTCGGCGACCGTGGTGAGTCCCGCCGTGCCGGCGGCGACCGCGATGCGCCGGTGCCCGAGCTCCAGCAGGTGCTCGGCGAGCGCCCGGCCGCCGGCCTCGTTGTCGGGCCGCACGGCGTCGACGCCGAGCGCGTGCCGGCCGATGACGGCGACCCGGCCGCCGAGGCTCTGGAACTCCGACAGCTCGGCCCGCGCCTCGGCCTCCACCCGGGGGTCGTCGTAGCCGGACCCGGCGATCAGGATGATCCCCACCCGCTGCGCGATGAGGTGGCGCAGCTGCCGCAGCTCGGCTTCGGGGTCGCGGCCGGAGTGGCAGATCTGCACCAGCAGCCCCTCCTCGGCGGCGACCTGGATGACCCCACCGGCGATCTCCGAGAAGTACGGGTCGTCGACCTGGTGGACCACCAACCCCACAGTGGAGCTGGCGCCGCCGGCAAGGGTGCGGGCGTACGGGTTGGCGACGTACCCGAGCTCCCGCGAAACCTGCCGGACGCGACTGGCTACCTCTTCGCTGACGCCGTCCCGGCCGGAGAGAGCGCGGGACGCGGTCGCCAGCGAGACCCCGGCGCGCTCGGCCACGTCGACGAGGCGCAGTCTCGGGCCAGGCTTGGGCATTCGGCAACTCCCCAGAAACATCCATGTCATCTGACTATTGCTAGTGACGCGTAACACAGCCTAGTCTACGAAAGCGCTTCCGTAAGCGCTTCCGTCCCGGCAAAGGAGCGTCACGGGATGACAACCCGTTTCAGGCGAATGCAGTGGATGACAGCCCTCGGCGCGACGATGACGCTTGCGCTGGGGGCCTGCAGTGGCGACGGCGGCGGCGGATCGGCCGCCCCCGATGAACCGATTGTGATCGGGATCTCCCTCCCGCTGACCGGAGACTTCTCCGAGCCGGGCAAGGGTGTCCAGCGCGGTTACGAGGCCTGGGCCAAGATCATCAACGACAAGGGCGGCCTGCTGGGCCGCAAGGTCGAGCTGAAGATTCTCGACGACCAGTCCAACGCGGACCGCGTGGTCGCCGACTACGAGCAGCTCATCGGCAAGGACCAGGTCGACTTGGTGGTGGGTCCGTTCTCGACCCGCCTCGTCGTGCCCGCGGGCCGCGTGGCCGAGGAGTACGGCATGCTCTTCGTCGAGCCCGCGGGCGCGGCGAAGCAGGTCTTCGAGCAGGGCTTCAAGAACCTGTTCTACGCCGCCCCGGCGGTGGCCAACGACCACTACAACCACCTGGCCGAGTACCTCCTCGCGTTGCCCGCGGACCAGCGGCCCAAGACCGCGGCGTACGCGGCCATGGACGACCCGTTCGCGCAGGGCACAGCGTACGGGCTGAAGGAGAAGCTCGAGGCGGCCGGCATCCGCACGGTCGTCAACGAGGTCTACCCGCCGAACACCACCGACTTCGGCAGCATCGCCGCGAAGATCGCGGCCTCGAAGGCCGACATCCTGGTGGGCGGCTCGCAGTACCAGGACGGCGTCAACCTGATCGTCGCCCTCCAGCAGCTCAAGTACCAGCCGAAGCTCGCCGCATTCTCCACCGCGCCGACGAACCCCGAGTTCGCCAAGGCCATCGGCAACAAGACCGAGGGGATCCTTTCCCCGACCGGCTACACCCAGAAGGCGCCGTACCCGAGCAACAAGGAGTTCGTCGAGAAGTACACGGCGCAGTTCGGCTCGCCGCCGGAGGAGGACGAGGCCAACGCGTACACGACCGGCCAGGTCGTTGCGGCGGCGGTCACCGCCGCCGGCTGCGCCGAGCAGGGGGACTGCCAAAAGAGGCTGGTCGACTGGGTACGCAAGAACACCGTGGAAACGGTGGTCGGCCCGCTCTCCTGGGACGAGACGGGCAAGCCCAAGGGCGCACACATGATCCAGCAGTGGGTGGGCGGCCAGATCCAGATCGTGCTGCCGGCCGACGCCAAGGAGACCGAGTTCGTCTACCCGAAGCCGGCCTGGTAGCCAGATGCCATCCGGTGCCCTGCTCTTCCAGAGCATCATCCTGGGTCTGCTGCTGGGAGGGCTCTACGCCCTCCTGGCGGCGGGCCTGACCCTCTACTTCGGAATTATGCGAGTCGTGATGATCGCCCACTCGGCGTTCCTCATCCTCGCCGCCTACCTCGCCTGGTGGTCCCACTCCCGGCTGGGCGTCGACCCGCTGCTGTCGATGATCGTCACCGTGCCGCTCTTCTTCGGCTTCGGGGTGACGCTGCAACGGCTGCTCCTGGCCCGACTGCGCCCGGTCACCCTGACCATGATGTCGGTGCTGTTGACGTTCGCGATAGCGGTTCTCATCGAGGGGCTGCTCGGGTACGTGTTCAGCGGCACCCAGCGGCGCATCCAGCTCGGCTACGGCGCGGCGAGTTTCGGGCTCTTCGGGGCCCGCATCGCGGTCGTCAAGCTGATCGCGTTCGGCCTCGCCGCCGTCGCCCTGCTCACCCTCTACCTGCTGATGAAGAAGACGACGTTCGGCTGGGCGCTGCGGGCGACCATCCAGCACCGCGACGCCGCCCGGCTCATCGGCATCGAGACCGAGCGGGTCGCCGGGTACGGCTTCGGGATCGGCCTCGCCACCGCCGCGGTGGGCGGCACCGCCCTGGCCCTCGACACCACCATCTACCCCTCGCTGCACTGGCACTGGATCGGCCCGCTGATGGCCATCATCGTGGTGGGCGGGCTCGGCAGCGTACCCGGGGCCGCCATGGCCGCCATGGTGCTCGGCCTGATGCAGAGCCTGCTGCAGATTCCACTGGGTACGACCTGGGCGCAGACGATCTTCTACCTCGCCCTGTTCGCGACCCTGGCGTTCCGGCCACAAGGATTCTTCGGAGGTCGCCTTGCCCAGCGCTTCTGAACCGACCACGGCGCCGGCGGCGAGAACAGCGGCAACAGCGACGGCGGCGGCGCGCCGGCCCGTCGGCTGGATCGTCCAGGCGGTCGCGGTCCTCGTGCTCGCCGCCGCGGTGCTGTCCTTCCCGTCCCTGGCGCCCAACCCGTACATCCTGTCGGCGGGCATCGTGGTGCTCAACTACGCGGTGCTCTCCACGTCGTGGAACTTCGTCGGCGGGTTCACCGGCTACATCTCCCTCGGTCACGGGGCGCTGGCCGGGCTGGGCGGCTATTGCACCGCCCTGCTGGTCACGAAGGCCGGGCTGCCGAGCTTCGTGGCCCTGGTGGTCGCGGCACTGCTGGTGGCCGCGCTCGCCGTGCCGATCGGCTTCGCGGCGCTGCGGGTGCGTGGCGCCTCGTTCGTGATCGTGTCGATCGCGCTGGTGCTGATCCTGCTGCTGGTCTTCCAGAGCTGGGCTTCGGTCACCGGTGGGTCGCGCGGGCTGGTGGTCCCGCGGCCGTTCCCCGGGCTGCTGCGCCCGGAGCACCACCGGGTCTTCTACTTCCTCTTCGCCGGTCTGCTCGGACTCGCGCTGCTGGTCTGGTGGCTCATCGACCGCTCGCGGTTCGGCCTCGGGCTCAAGGCGATCCGGGAGGACGAGGACAAGGCGGAGGCGCTGGGCACGCCGACGTTCGCGTACAAGCTCGTGGTCTTCGTGGTCTCGGCGGGGTTCACCGCCCTGGCCGGTGGGCTCTACGCGCTCTGGTTCGGCGACCTCGACCCGGTCTTCCAGTTCTCCATCCTCACCGGCTCCTACATGGTGCTGATGGCGCTGCTCGGCGGCGTCCGGCACCTGTTCGGCCCGCTGGTCGGCGCACTCGTGGTCGGGACCGCGCTGGAGTACTTCAAGGTGGAGTTCGGCAACACGCCGCTGCACCTGGTCGCGACCGGCCTGCTGCTCGCCCTGGTCGTGCTCTTCATGCCCGACGGCGTCCTGCCGGCGATCGGCGGGCTGCTCAACCGGATGCTCCGGCCGGCGCAGAGCTCCATCCGCGAGGTCACGGCCGGGCAGCTCCGCGACCAGCGGGCGGCGGGTGCAGGTACGCCGGCGGGAGCGCGGGAGCCGGTCGACGCGGCGGCGGCCACCACGGGGGGTCGCCCGGAGCCCACCAAGGAGCGGGCATGAGCGAGCGCTGCGAGCGAATCATCAGGCACAGTGCGGTGGAGCCTCATGCCGTCGCCGACCGCAGGGAGGTGACGGCATGAGCGAGGTACGCAGCCTGGCGACCGCGGGCCTGACCAAGGCGTTCGGCGGTGTGGTGGCGCTCGACGGTGCCACCGTCGAGTTCCGGCACGGCCAGGTCAACGCGCTGATCGGGCCCAACGGGTCGGGCAAGACGACGTTCTTCAACTGCGTCACCGGGATGATCCGTCCGGACAGCGGGCAGACGACCTACCGGGGGCGGGACATCACCCGTAAGGCGCCGCACGCCATCGTCCGCGCCGGCGTGGGGCGTACCTTCCAGCTGTGCCGGGTGTTCCCCCGGATGTCGGCGCTGGACAACGTGCTCGCCGCGGTCCGCCCAGCCGGCCTGACCGGCCAGCTGCGCGGCGCTCGCGCCCGGGCGGAGGTCGACCGGGCCCGGGGCTGGCTCACCCGCCTCGGCATCGAGCACCTGGCCGACGTGGAGGCCCGCAACATGTCGTGGGGCCAGCAGAAGCTGCTGGAACTCGCCGGCGTGCTGATGAGCGACCCGGAGACCGTACTGCTCGACGAGCCGGCCGGCGGCGTCAACCCGGCGCTGCTGGACCGGATCGGCTCCCTGGTCCGCGAGCTCAACGCCGAGGGAAGGACCTTCGTGATCGTCGAGCACAACATGGACCTGGTGATGAGTGTCAGTGACCACATCGTGGTGTTCGACCGCGGCCGCCCGATCGCCGAGGGCTCGCCGTCGCTCATCCGCTCCGACGAACGCGTGCTGGGGGCCTACCTTGGCGTCTGAAATCGAACTCGTCGACATCCAGGCCGGCTACGGGCGCGCGGCGCCGGTGCTGCGCGGCCTGACCGTCTCGGTGCCGGCCGGCCAGATCGTCTGCCTCGTCGGGCCTAACGGCGCCGGCAAGTCGACCGTCCTCAAGGTCGCCAGCGGGCTGCTCAAGCCGCGTTCTGGGCGGATTCTCGTCGGGGGCGTGGACGTGACCGGTCAGGGCCCGCAGCGGATGCTCGCCTCGGGGGTCGCGCACGTCCTGCAGGGGCACAGCGTCTTCCGCGAGATGACCGTGGCCGAGAACGTGCTCCTGGGCGGTTACACCCTAAAGGACAAGGCGCTCATCGCCGAACGGACGGCCTTCGTCAAGGAGGTCTTCCCCGTCGTCGCGCAGCGCTGGAACTCCCTGGCCGGGCTGCTCTCCGGCGGCCAGCAGAAGCAGGTGGAGTTCGCCCGGTCGCTCATGGTCAACCCCAAGGTCGTGCTCCTCGACGAACCGTCCATGGGGCTGGACCCGAAGGCCACCACCACGGTCTTCGAACAGGTCGTGCGCATGCGCGACGCCGGCACGGCGGTGCTGCTGGTGGAGCAGAACGCTCGGCGGGCGCTCGAGACGGCAGACCTCGGCTGCGTGCTCGACCTCGGGCGCGTGCACATCTCCGGGCCGGCGGCACAGCTGCTGGCCGATCCCCAACTCGGCGAGCTCTACCTCGGCGGGCGGCCCGCCGAGCCACCGGTCTCGCCCATGCCGTAACGCCCTCAGGTACAGCGGCACAACCAGGCAGTTCGAATGCACGCACGTAAGCGCTTCCGAAAGCGGTTGCGTCCCCCCGCTCGCAACGCGAAATGAGGTGTACGCGATGACCACAGCCAGACGGGCCGTCGTCGCCACCGCCGCCCTGCTGGCGGCCGGTGTGCTGGCGGGCGCCGGGGCACCCCCGGCGCAGGCGGACCGGAACCACCCGCGCGACGTCCACCCGCACCTGCGATCGAACCTGGTCGCCTTCTACGACTTCGACCACCCCGTGGAGGGCGACGCCGCGCTCGAGCGCGACCAGGGCCGCTCCGGCACCGAGATCGAGCTCGTCAACGGCGGCCCCGACATGCGGGTGGCCGAGCACGCCTACCCGGGCAGCGGCAACGCGTTGCAGACCCGGCAGGTCAACCCGGCCGCGGCCGGCAACGACGACTGGAAGGCCGGCATCTGGTCGGCGAGCGGCGTACGTACCCTGCGCGCGTTCAGCGGGGTCGAGGGCACCACGGTGATGGGCTGGTTCAAGCGGGAGATGGACGGCCCGGCGCTGAACTCCACCACCGGCAACCCGGCTGACCGGTTCAACGCGATCGGGCTGGCCGGCGTGCTGACCGGCGACTCCGACGGCCACGGCGTCCGAGCGCTGCTCGAACTGATCGACGTCAACGGGGAACTGCGCCTGGTCGCGCTCGGCCGGCGCCTCGACGGCGGCAATTCGCAGACCTTCGCCGCGAGCGAGGACTGGCGCACCCTGCTGCCGAAGGGGGAGTGGGTGCACCTCGCCGCCACCTTCGACTTCACCACCGGCGCCATGGCCCTCTACCGCAACGGCCAGCCGGTGGACGGCTTCTACACCCGTACCGACGACCCGTGGCTCGTGTCGGGGCCCGGCCCGCACGTGACCACCGCCTCCGACCCCCGGGGCATCAAGATCGGCGGGAGCTTCCCGCAGGACACGCTGGAGCGGAACCCGTGCGACTGCCGCATGGACGCCCTGATGTTCCTCGACAGCGTCGCCTCGGCGACCGACGTCGAGAAGCAATACCGCTACATGGCTCGCTGACCACCCTCGGCACCGTCCCCACCGAGAAGGAGACCCGCGTGCGCAGTATCGGCAACATCCGCAGATCCGCGCTGACGGCCGGACTCACGGTCGCCACCCTCGTCCTGTCCACCCTGGTGTCCGGCCCCGCGCGGGCCGCCGACCCGGTCTTAGACCCGGTCCGCGAGATGCCCACCCAGTCCCGGCTCGGGCTGGTCCTCTCCGAGTACGTCAACTTCCCCCAGTCGTTCCCCAACCCGGCCCCGGTCGACCAGCGGCTCATGCGGACCGCCCGGATCAACACCATCATGGAGTTGCCCGACGGCTCCGGCCGCCGCGCCGTACCCGACCTCAACGGCAACTTGTACCTCGTCAAGGATGGCGTGCCGCACGTCTACCTCGACGTGGCCGCGACCTTCGCGCCACAGTTCTTCTCCGGCCGCGGGCTCGGGCAGGGCTTCGGCTACGTGGCGTTCCACCCGGAGTTCGGCACCAACGGCCGGTTCTACACCATCCACACGGAACAGGCCTCGCTAACGACCAAGGTGCCGGACTACGCCCAGACGAACGTCCTCTTCCACGGTGTCATCACCGAGTGGACGGCCACCGACCCGGCCGCCGACACGTTCGCCGGCAGCCGGCGCGAGGTGCTGCGGATCGGCTTCGGCGGCCAGGTCCACGGCATTCAGGAGATCAACTTCAACCCCACGGCGAAGCCCGGCCAGAGCGACTACGGGCTGCTCCACCTCGCCGTCGGCGACGGCGGTCTCGGCGTCCGCAACACCGACCCGCAGAACCTGGCCATGCCGCACGGCAAGCTGCTGCGGATCGACCCGCACGGCACCAACTCCGCCAACGGGAAGTACGGCATCCCGGCCGACAACCCGTTCGTCGGCCAGGCCGGCGCGCTCGGCGAGATCTACGCGGTGGGCTTCCGCGACCCGCACCGGTTCAGCTGGGACCCGGCCACCGGCCGGATGTTCCTCGGCCACATCGGCGAGCACGCCATTGAGGCGATCTACGAGGTGCGCGCCGGCGACAACTTCGGTTGGAGCGAGCGGGAAGGGGCGTTCCGGTTCGACAAGACGGCCACGAACCCCTGCAACAAGCTCTACCCGCTGCCCGCCGACGACGCGCAGTACGGCTACACGTACCCGGTGGCCGCGTACGACCACAACCCGGCACCGGGGTGGAACTGCACCTCGGACGTGGGTGTCGCGGTGGCCGGCGGGTTCGTCTACCGCGGCAACGAGCTGCCCGCGCTGAAGGGCAAGTACGTCTTCGGTGACCTCGTCGACGGTCAGGTCCTCTACACCGAGGCGCACGAGATGCGCCGGGGTGCCGGCCTGGCGCCGATCCACCGGCTGGCCCTGTTCAACGCGGCCGGCAGCCCGGTGCGGATGCAGGACCTCTCCGGCCCGGGCGCGCCGGGCAACCCGGAGCGGGTCGACCTGCGCTTCGGCACCGACGCCGCGGGGGAGCTCTACATCCTCGCCAAGGCCAACGGGAAGATCTGGAAGGTCACCGACACCCAGGAGTTCGCCAGCGGCGACGTCGGCAAGACCAGGCTCCACAAGCCCTCGGGCCCGGACAGCTGGGCGCCGGTGACCCCGTCGAAGTGGCAGTTCGACAAGGACGAGGTGATCCTCGCCGAGGCGGGCGACAGCCGGCCGGGTCCGCGCCGTCCGTTCGAGTACGCGGTCGTGACCGACGGGCCGGAGTGGTCCTCGGCGGAGATCGAGGCGGACGTGCGGTTGGACACGCCGGTGGAGGTCAGCAACCGGGACGTGATCATCGTGTTCGGCTGGCGCTCGGACACGGAGTTCTACTACGCCCACGTCTCCACCGACAACACGATCCTGCCGCACAACGGCATCTTCAAGGTCAACAACGCCGACCGGCAGCGCATCGACTACCAGTGGAACGGGCGGTCCCGCGGCGCCAACCCGGCGGTCACCGACGCCGACTGGCACAAGGTGCGGGTCGTGCACCTGCCGGCCACCGGGGAGATCGCGGTGTACGTCGACGGCCGCAAGGACCCGCTGATGACCGCGAAGGACACCACGTTCGGCTCCGGGCGGGTCGGGTTCGGCTCGTTCGACAACGTCGGCCGGCTGCGTCACCTGACGGTGACCGGCGCGCCGGCCTGAGTCCAACCCGGCGGGGGCGGCGGCAACGTCGCCGTCCCCGCCGGCGGTCCCCGGGGAGACCGGGACGAGGTTTGCGGCACCCGGAGGAGTCGGGTGCCGGAGGAAGCGCCTACCTGGAGGGTGAGACGATGACGGCACGTGTCCCGATCGGGATCGTCATGAACGGCGTGACCGGGCGGATGGGCTACCGGCAGCACCTGGTCCGGTCCCTGCTGGCGATCCGTGCGCAGGGCGGCGTACCGTTGGGCGGCGGCGGCTGGCTCTGGCCGGAGCTCGTCCTGGTGGGGCGCAACGAGGCCAAGCTGCGCGACGTCGCGGCCCGGCACGGGCTGACCGACTGGACCACCGACCTCACCGCCGCGCTGGCCCGCCCGGACGTCTCGATCTACTTCGACGCCCAGGTCACCAGCGAGCGGGAGAAGGCGATCGGCCTGGCCATCGAGGCGGGCAAGCACATCTACACCGAGAAGCCGATCGCCACCACCCTCTCCGGCGCGGTCGATCTGGCCCGGGCCGCCGACGCGGCTGGCGTGCGGCACGGCGTCGTGCAGGACAAGCTCTTCCTGCCCGGCCTGCGCAAGCTCGACCGGCTGGTGCGGGGCGGGTTCTTCGGCCGCATCCTGTCGGTGCGCGGCGAGTTCGGCTACTGGGTCTTCGAGGGAGACTGGCAGGAGGCCCAGCGCCCGAGCTGGAACTACCGGGCCGCCGACGGCGGCGGCATCGTGGTCGACATGTTCCCGCACTGGCACTACGTGCTGGAGCAGATCTTCGCCCCGGTGCGGGCGGTCACCGCGCACGTCACGACCCACATCCCGCGACGCTGGGACGAGGACGGCCAGCCCTACGAGGCGACCGCCGACGACGCCGCGTACGGCATCTTCGAACTCGACGGCGGCATCGTGGCGCAGATCAACTCGTCCTGGGCCGTCCGGGTCAACCGGGACGAGCTGGTCGAGTTCCAGGTCGACGGCACCGAGGGCAGCGCGGTCGCCGGGCTGCGCGGCTGCCGCGTACAGCACCGGGCCACGACCCCGAAGCCGGTCTGGAACCCCGACCTGCCGTCCAGCGACGACTTCCGGGCCCAGTGGCAGGAGGTGCCGGACAACGAGGTGTACGACAACGGGTTCAAGGCGCAGTGGGAGATGTTCCTGCGGCACGTCGCCGAGGACGCCCCGTACACCTGGGACCTGTGGTCCGGCGCGCGCGGCGTGCAGCTGGCCGAGCTGGGCCTGCGGTCGGCGCGCGAGGGCCGGCGCCTCGAGGTGGCGGAGCTGTCCTCGTGAGCACCACCGTCACCCTGCCCGACGGGCCCCTCGCCCTCTCCGGCGCCGGGCGCGAGCACGCCGCGCCCGGCGCCCGCTTCACCAGCCGGATCGCGTACGCCGCCGCGCACGTCGTCGCCGACCCGGGGGCGGAGAACGTGCCGGGTGCGCCCGCCGCCGTGGACTGGGATGCGACGCTCGCGTTCCGCCGGCACCTCTGGTCGTACGGGTTCGGTGTGGCCGAGGCCATGGACACCGCCCAGCGGGGCATGGGTCTGGATTACCCGACCGCGCGCGAGCTGGTGCGACGTTCGGCGCGTGCGGCTCGGGCCGAGGGCGGCGCGATCTGCGCGGGCGTCGCCACCGACCAGCTGCCGGCGGGTCCGGCCACCCTCGACGAGATCCGCAAGGCGTACGCCGAACAACTCGCCGACGCGCAGGACGCCGGGGCCCGGCCGGTGCTCATGTGCAGCCGGCACCTGGCCGCGGCGGCCCGCTCGGCCGAGGAGTACCTCGACGTCTACGGCCGGCTGCTCGACGAGGCGGGCGGCCCGGTCGTGCTGCACTGGTTGGGCCCTGCGTTCGACCCGGCCCTCGCCAGCTACTGGGGCGACCCCGATCCCGCGCGGGCCGCCGACACGGTGGCCGCGCTGATCGGCGCGCACACCGGCAAGGTCGACGGCATCAAGCTGTCGCTGCTCGACGAGGACTTCGAGGTCGCGCTGCGCCGGCGGCTGCCGCCCGGGGTGCGGCTCTACACCGGCGACGACTTCAACTACCCGGCCCTGATCCGCGGCGACGGCGAGGGCCACTCCGACGCGCTGCTCGGCGTGCTGGCCGCCATCGCGCCGCCGGCCGCGGCGGCGCTGCGCGCGCTCGACGCCGGCGACCTGGCGACGTACGAGGAGATCCTCGCGCCCACGCTGCCGCTGGCCCGGCACCTGTTCGGCGCACCGACGTTCTACTACAAGACCGGCATCGTGTTCCTGGCCTGGCTCGCCGGCCACCAGGACCACTTCACCATGGTCGGCGGCCTCCAGTCCGGACGGTCGCCGGTGCACCTGGCCCGGCTGATCCGGCTCGCCGACGCGGCCGGGCTGCTGCCCGACGCCGAGCTGGCCGCGCACCGGGCGCGGTCGTTCATGACCACCGTGGGGGTGACGCAGTGAAGCGGTTCGCGCTGAACTCGGCCACCACGAAGCGGTGGCCGCTGCCGGAACTCGTCGCGGGCTGCGTCGACGCCGGGGTCTCCGGGGTGGGGCTGTGGCGCGAGGACCTGGCCGCGTACGGCATCGAGCAGGCCGCGGCGCGCGTGCGCGACGCCGGCCTCACCGTCACCTCGCTGTGCCGGGGCGGGTTCTTCGACGCCCCCGGGTGGTTCGACGAGAACCGGCGGGCGATCGACGAGGCGGCGGCGGTCGGCGCGCCGGTGCTGGTGCTGGTCTCCGGGGGGCTGCCGGCCGACAGCCGGGACCTCGACGTCGCCCGGGCGCACGTCGGCGAGGCGCTCGGGGCGCTCGTGCCGCACGCCCTCGCCGCGGGCGTACGACTCGCCGTCGAGCCGCTGCATCCGATGTTCTGCTCCGACCGGTGCGTGGTCGCGAGCCTCGGCCAGGCCCTCGACCTGGCCGACCCGTACCCGCCGGAGGCGGTCGGCGTCGTCGTCGACACCTACCACCTCTGGTGGGACGACCAGGTGTGGGCGCAGATCGCTCGGGCCGGGCGGGAGAACCGGATCGCCTGCTTCCAGGTGGCCGACTGGGTGACGCCGCTGCCGGCCGGGGTGTTGCTCGGCCGGGGGTTGCCCGGCACCGGCTGCGTCGAGCTGCGCCGCTTCCGGGAGGCCGTGGACGCCGCCGGGTACGCCGGCCCGATCGAGGTGGAGGTCTTCGCCGAGGAGGTGTGGTCGCGTCCGGGCCGCGAGGTGCTGGACGAGGCGGTCGCCGGCTACCTCGCCCACGTGGCCTGAGCGCCGCCGATCGGCGCGGCGCCGCCCCGGCCGTCACGCATCCATTGATACAGGGCTGCGGTGGCGGTACCGCCACCAGGGCACGCGCCTCGCACCTTTCAAACAACGCTAGGGCAGGTTGGCGGTGAGTTCTTCGCGCCACTGCGCGAAGCGTTTGCGCATCTCGCAGATGTGGGCGGGGTCGGCGTTGTAGGCGGCGAAACGCCGGTCCGGGTAGCGCTCCAACATTCCGAACAGGTCCGCCAGGACGCGCCGGTCGAACCCCGCGTCGGACTGTTCGGCCAGCTCGCACAGCCGCGTCCGGGTGTAGCGACCGGTAATGAGGGCCGCGTCGATGTCCAGGAAGTCCCGAGGCTCGGCTCGCGTGTACAGGGCGGACATCTTGCCCGCGACGACGTCGTCGGCGTGCAGCACTGGCCCGACGTCCATCATCACCGGCGGCAACGCGCGCCAGTTGGCCGCCAGCTCGACCTTGTACGGATGCTCAGGTTGAGCGGGATCGGTGACCGCGAGCCGGGCGAAGGTGTCGAACCGCTGCGTCACCTCGACGGATTACCCGCCGTCGCGGTAGCCGTAGACGACGGCGTCCACTGCTGCGGCGAACTCGCCACGTCGCTCCCACGCCGTGAACAGGTCGATGTCCTTGCTCGGCCGGTCCAGGATGCCGTGGGCCTGAACGGCGTAGCCGCTGGCCAACGCGAACCCGTAGCGGGCAGCGACCCGCAGTCCGATCTCCGCCAGGCGGAGGTGAACTTGATCCACTCCTACCCGGCCAGCGCCTGGGGCGGCGTGGTCAGCTCGGGAAAGCGTGCCTGCCACAACGCCCGCAGCCGGGCCGGGAGCCACAAGCTTGGCCACAAGCGGCGCACAGTCGGGCCGTGCAACCACCGGCACAGGTCCGCGACCGAATCAGCCTGAAGTTGGAGTGCGACGGTCCCGGCTGGCCCCGTGTCCTGCTGAGTGAGTTCGCTCCCGCGCTCGGGGAGCGGGGTATTGCGGAGGTGGAGCGACTGGTCGCCGAGCGGGCACTCACCGCCGACCGGCAGTCGTGGACCGGTGCGTTCGCGGTGCGTGACCTGCGCGAGCAGCTCGCCGAGGTGTCGGGCGACGTCGACCGGTATGTCACCGTGCTGGCCGAGCACCTGGCCAGTGCCGTGCAGTACCAACGGATCGCCGAGGCGCTACGTGCCGCTGGGCGCCGGGACGATGCGGTCGACTGGGCCCGGCGGGGCGTGGCCGCCAACGAGGGCTCGCCGTACATGGACCGGCTCCGTGACGTCCTGGTCGACATGCTCGTCGCCGCCGGTGACACGCAGGGTGCTGTGCGGGTCCGGCGGGAGGAGTTCGCCCGGCATCCCACCGCCATGGCGTACCGATCGCTGGTCGACACAGTGGCGGTGGTCGGTGGGGACGATCCAAAGGGGGTGGGCCGTGGGGGTGCTGCGCGAGCGGGTCGCCCAGCAGCCGGCGTGCGCCTCGGAGCTGGTCGATGTGCTGTTGGCGGTGGGCCGTGACGACGAGGCCTGGCACGAAGCCCTGCACCATCGGCGGTCGATCGGTGGGGCGCAGTGGCAGACTCTGCTCGAGCGACGGGCCGTGACGAATCCGGCGGAGGTGATCCAGCCGTACCGGGACCTACGTCGAGCAGGCGATCCTCAACTCGGCCGACAAGCGGCGCTACCGGCGGGCCGTCGCCCTACTACCGGCGCTGGGGGCGGTGTACCAGGCGACCGGAGAACCCGCAGCGTTCCCGCGGTACCTGGCGGAACTGCGCATCGAGCACAAACGCCGACCGACGTTTCTCAAGACACTCGACGCCGCTGGGCTGTAGCTCCCGGCCTTCCGATCTCGTCCACGGAGCGGAATGCCACACCATTGCGGCGGTCCCGTACCCGTAGATAAACAAGCCGGCAGCTTCACGGCCTGTGGGGTACCAAACTGGGTCAAGGTCGCTGAACTGGGTGAACGCGATGCCTTGCATCGTGGGCGATGATCGTGATCGTAGGATTTCGTCCGCTGTATCTCGTGTTCTGCCGGGTCGCCGGTTGGCTGATCCTGTTCACCCGGACACCGTCGGCCAAGGAGGTGGAGATCCTTGTCCTGCGCCACGAGAACGCGGTCCTGCGACGGCAGCATCCGAGGCCACGACTGGACTGGGCGGACCGAGCTGTCCTCGCGGCCTTGATCCGGCACCTGCCCCGGGTGTTGCGGGCGCGCCGGCTCGTCACTCTGCGGTGAGGAGGCGGTGACGGAATGGTCGCATCGGCACTCCCATCGAGGGATGGAGGGAAATCAGTAAAGAGACTTTCCTGATTGATGAAGCTAAGCCGATCACCTTCTGCGGTCAAGAGCTGACTTGGCACGCTCGTCCGGGCGTGACCGTCACACTCCCGCGGTGTCGACGTCGCGGTCACCGGCGCCGCCCGGTGCGTACGGATCTACTGCACTCAGCGGGCGTTGACCCGGTACGGCTACGCCCTATTCGAGCTCGGCGTCTTCGGCCGCTGGCGGCCGTACCCAGCCACATGGGGGATTGTGAGGGCGTTACCGGGTGGTAACGATGTCATGTCATGGACTCAGCCTTGACCCTGATCGGACTGCCCATCGCCCTCGGCATCATCATGCTCGGCCTGGGTCTCGGACTGACCATCGAGGACTTTCGCCGGGTAGCTCAACACCCGAAGGCCGCCGCCATCGCGCTGGTGTGCCAGGTGCTGGTGCTGCCGGCGCTCTGCTTCGGCCTAGTTCTCGCCTTCAACCTACCGCCGGAACTGGCCGTCGGGATGATGCTGCTGGCCGCTTCCCCCGGCGGCACGACGGCCAACCTCTACAGCCACCTGTTCGGCGGGCACGTGGCCCTGAACATCACCCTGACCGCCATCAACTCAGTGCTCGCCCTGTTCTCCCTGCCGATCGTGGTCAACCTGTCGGCGGGGCACTTCCTGGCCGACGGGAGGAGCGTCGGCCTACAGTTCGACAAGGTGCTGCAGGTGTTCGCCATCGTGCTCATCCCGGTCGCGATCGGCATGCTGATCCGGGCCCGGGTGCCCCGCGTCGCCGAACGCCTGAACCGCCCGGTACGGACCTTGTCCATTGTCGTGCTCGTCGCGGTGATCGCCGGCGCCGTGCTTGGCGAACGCGAGAACATTGCCGACTATTTCGTCTCGGTCGGCCTGGCCGTGCTCGCGTTCAACCTGCTGAGCCTCGCGATCGGATACGGATTGCCTCGGTTGGCCGGGGTCGATCGGAGCGCCGCGACGGCGGCCGGGTTCGAGATCGGCATCCACAACAGCACCCTGGCCATCACGATCGCGCTCAACCCGGCACTGCTCAACAGCACCCAGATGGCGATCCCGGGGGCCGTCTACGGCATCGTCATGTTCTTCACCGCGGCGGCCTTCGGCTACCTCGTGACCCGCGTCGGCACCCGGTCCGCCACCACCTGAGGCGGGTCCGCCACAACCTGAGGCACTGACTGACCGGTGTCCGCTCGTGGCGACCTCTTCGGCGAGCCCGAAGAGGTCACCAAACAGCTAGAGTTGTGTGAGCTTCAAGGTCTGGCCGATCGTCATCGGTGGTGGGGCAATGGTCCGTGTGGCCCCTCGGACACAAACCATTACCAGCGGATCGCGACGACGATCACCTCGGGCGGGAAACGGAACCCAGCGAACGCCGACTTCGGCGGCGACCAGGAACCACGACGCGATAGCTTCACCGGTCAAGCCTGCCTCGCCCCCTGTCCGCAGGCAACGCAACACCCCCATCGAGATCGGTCAGGTCGGCGACGTCGCCGCGACCCAGTGGCTTCGCCAATTGCCGGCCAGCATCGACGGGTGGGCGGGCGGGAAGCCCGCCGCTGAGAGGAAACTCGGATCACGCAGGAACGGGCCGATCGCGGCGAGCGCGGCACCGATCGACTCGTACTCGATGCGCTTCTGAATCTCGCTCACCACCCAGGCCTGCTCGTCGGCGGTCGTGTCGTCCGCGTTCCACCAGTCCTCGAGCAGTGATGCGAACCGCTGCGCGTCGACCAAGGCGAGTTGGGCGAGGGCATGGGCTCGCGACCACTCGAACCTGTCCGCCGTCACGATCGCAGCCAGATCGTCGGCGTTCAGGTACTGCTGCACGAAGTCGCGATCCCGGGCCATCGCCGAAACCCAGGCACAGCGCAGCCCAAACGGCTTGTAGATGCTCTTGACGTACCGGTTGGACCATCCGCCCTCGCACACATCCTCGCCGTTCAGGTCGCAGTGTGTCGGTCGCAGCCGGCAGAGGAGCCATCCGATGGCGGGCTTCCGCTCGGTCCACGGATAGGTCGCCGACTCACGTTTGTAGAGCGTCAGGTACTCGCTCTTGTCGCTTTCGGGCGTCGGCATGATGACCGAACCGGTTGGTGCGAATGTGTCCTCGACGCCGACACCACCGCTCACCCGGCCGGTGCGCCGGACTCTGAGCCACAACTTGAGCTCGTTCGCCGCGGCGACCCGGGCTTCGGGATGGTCAGAACCGCCGATGCGGCTCAGGAGCGCCGTCACATGCTCGTCGAACCTGTCTCCGGTTAACGGAGCCTCGGCCGGTATGCGGCATGCCTCGAGGAGTTGGCGGGCGTCGGCCCAGTAGTGCTTCCAGGTGGCCAGATGCCGGACGGCGAACTCTGGGCGTGCGGCGCAGATGGCGTATGTGTCGTTCCGGAGTGACCCCCACTTCGGGTCGTCGAGGTCGAAGTCGTCGACGTTCGCCACCGCGGCCGTCAGTTCCGCGCCCCGATCGAAGGCCGGTCCCTGCTCGTCGGCGACGATCGCCACTGCACCAAGCAACGCGGCCCGTTCGTTGGAGATGATCGAGACGTCGTGCAAGAGGTACTTCGTGTCGTGCTCCCAGAACCGAGCCGACAGCGTCGCCTTCAGCAGGTTCAGGTCTTGTGCCGCGTGCAGGGCGATGAGGTGGTCGGCCACCAGTCGGTGGACGAACTGAAGCCGTCGGGGTCCGCCGATCAGCAGGTTGCTGTAGTCCTCGAGCTGGTAGGCCAGGTCCCGGTCGCCGCCCAGCGCCTCGACGAACTGCCGATGCGTGAACGGTCCGGGGCTGCGGCCCTTGCCGAGGTTCCAGGCCGCGACTCCGGCCGCGTCGAGCAGGTCGTCGACGACGCGCTCGGGGTTCTGCAGACCCCGGTCCCGCCAGCTCCCCTCGCACAGCGTCCGGGTGATGACTGGAACCAGCGAACTCGTGCTCGACCAGGATGTGGCCTCGGACCACGTTCGTTCGGTGTCGCTTGCCGCAGCCATCGCCGCCAGATTGATCAGAAGCAGATTGTCGTCGAGATGCCCCCGCTCGATCCGCTTGACAACCGTTGGCGCGTCAGCGGCTCCGACCCGGTCGGCGACGATGCTGCGGATCTGCTCGGCATCCGGCCGGGCCAGGCTGATCGCCGTGACGTCGAGTGGCGACTCCAACGGCCCCGGGCGCCCGGCCAGCACGAAGTTGCCGACCCGCTCATGACGCCAGCGCACGAGACATTGCAGGAACACGCGCCTGCGGCCGGTGCTCTCCCGGGTTCCATCAGTCTCGTCGATCCCGTCGATCAGCAGCTGAACGCCCCCCGACGCCACGTCGGCGAGCAGCGCGTCCCGCAGCTCCAGGCTGTCCGGCGCTACCGCGTTGACCACGGCCCGCTCGAAGTCCTCGGAGCTTGGCAGGCTCGGTAGTTGGACGGCGATGTCCCACCAGTGCACCCAGACCGGAATCACGGTTGCGGCGCTAGCCAGTTCCACGGTTGCCACGGCCAGCGCCACCGTCTTCCCGGTGCCGGCGTGGCCGGTCACCGACAGCGGTCCCCGGCCCGTGGTAATCCACTCGGCGACGGAGGAGCCGTCGGACAGCAGTACCCGCACCGGCTGGGACGGCAGTAAAGGGTGTGTGTCGATCACCCGGCGAGCCCGGGTCGCGGCGAGCGCACGGACCGCGTCCTCGGACGAGACGTGCCCGATCATCCGCTGCATCGGTGCGGCGGCCGCGGTGCCCTGGAGCGCGGCAAGACGGTTGTCCCAGCCGCTTATCCGGGCTCCGAGCAGCCGAAGATGGTCTGCCAGCTTGTCGACCTGCGTGCGGTTGCGTTCCGCGTCGAACTGCACCGCCAGGTAGGCCAGCGCCCCACCGCGGAGGCGGTTGGCCTCGACATCGGCGACGAACTCCGAGAGCCATTGGCGAGCCAGCGTCTCGTCGTCGATGGTGACGCCGAGTTCCTCCTCGAGGGAGTCCAGCGGGCTGGTCGGCCCCCACGTCGCATCGAGACCCTCGACATCGCTGCGCATGAGCGCGATCTGAGCGATCATAATCGCCCCGATCTGCAGCAACATCGGCTGTCCGGGGTCGAATGTGGGGGAGGCCTGCCGCACATCGGCCTGGTGCAGGAGAACGTCGATGGCCCGATCGTTCGCCGGGCTGCCCGGGTCCAGGCCGACGGCCACCTGCAGCGCCCGTCGTAGCGACTCGGTCAGGGAGCCGCTGAGCTCCTTCTCGTACGGGTCGCCGCGGAAGAGACGCCGTCCGAAATCCCAGGCGCTGTCCTCGGCACGGCGGCGAATTTGGTCGGCGAGGAACCCGGCAATGGCGATGGAGATCGGGTCGGCCATGCCGGCAATTCTTCCACCCGACGTCGAGATCCTCAGGGCAGCAACTTCGCCGCCAGACGGTTCAGGTGGGTGCTGGGGGCGCCGAACAGCTGAGTGGACGCGAATGCGTTGCGCAGGTAGGGGTGGGCGTCGTGCTCCCGGGTGATGACCAGGCCGCCGTGCATCTGCACCATCTCGCCGACTATTGCCTGGAGGGCCTCGGAGCAGCACTGTGTTCGAAGTGCTAGCGCGGGCCTGACGCGCCCCGACATTCAGTTCGCCACGATGCGCGACCTTGTTCGCATCCTATGACTCGGTTCCGCTGGGTGAGGCGGCGGTGATCCGACCTCGGGGAGCAGTTCGGGAGCGTCAGGGACCGACTGGCTTAAGCCCGGACTGGTCACGACGAATCCGGTAGACCGGCACCACATGACCGACCGCCTGCGGAACCGGCATCGGCGAAGGCGACCGGCGGCAGCGGGGTTCGAGACCCGGATCGGGGGAGCGGGTTGGGAGCATCAGGGTGCCCTGAACGGCCTTGAACCGCGCCCAACGGCACCGAACGGCGCTCAACTGCACCCACGCCTACCTGCAGCTTCATGTTTCTGCAGGTCAGAGTCGGTGCAGCGTCCTGTTTCACACCGAAGAGGTCACTGGTTCGATCCCAGTATCGCCCACCGTGAATATAGGCAGGTAGAAAGCCCGTCACCGGTTCGGCCGGTAACCGGCTTTCGCCCTTCTGCCCCTTAAATTGGGAGCAGGTTGGGAGGACGGCGTCAGGCTGCGGTGTCCGACCGCGCTGAGCCGCCCGGCCAAGGTACTGGATTACCGGTCCATCCGGGCCGGTCGGATACTGGAGAAGCCGGTCGCACGTCGCAGGGTTCGACTCGGTCTACCTGACGACGGCTTCCGTGACGGGGGTTAACCGCAGATCGCGTACCGCCTCCTGCGCCTGGGTGCGAGGCGTGCCGCAGCCGGTCGCCGGCAGGCCGGGACGGCTCCATCGGCCTGCGCGTCAAGGAGCAGCAGGTTCGGCACCCAGGGCATCTCCAGAGTGCAAGCTTCAACCGTGAGGCTCTCGTCGGGCAAACGCAGCGCGAGCAGTGCGGTCAGATCGGTGGCCCGGCTCTCGGTGACGACCATGTCCTGACCGGCGTCAGCACGCCGCTTGACATCGAGCTGGCAGTAAACCGCCGCCGTCGCCGCGAAGCCGGTATCCAAGCGCGGCAGGGTCAAGGCATCCGGAGCATGCCCGGCGAACTCCATCGGCGCCGTGCTGTGCTGCCCCACACTCATCGGTGACCCCGGCGGTTGCAGCTCGCCGAGGATGCGGGCGCGTTGTTCGGCGTACTCCGCCGTACCGCCTGAGCCAGTGACCTGGGTGATCGGTAGTGCGTGATGGGTTGAAAAGTCAACTTCAGTCAATCGGTCGACGCCTGCTGCGGGTAGCCCCGCAAGGTGTTGTGCGGGATCATGTTCCTGCTCTACACCGCGATCCCGTGGGAGTACCTGCCCAGGAGCTGGGCTTCGGCTCAGGGATGACCTGTTGGCGCCGGTTGCGGGACTGGAAAGACGCCGGGGTATGGCAACAGCTGCATGCGGTGCTGCTGGGCAAGCTGCGGGCCGCCGGGCAGTTGGACATGTCCCAGGCGGTGATCGACGGCTCCCACGTGTGGGCGCTCAAGGACGGCCCAAAGCCGGTCCGAGCCCGGTCGACCGCTGCAAGCCAGGCTCGAAACACCACGTCATCACCGACGCGGGCGGCATCCCCCTCGCCGTCAGCCCAGCTCATGCCCCTGGTCAACATGGTCCCCCGAATCAAGGGCATCCGCGGCCGCCCCGGCAGCGACCCGAGCGTCTCTACGCCGACCGGGGCTACGACTACGACTGCTACCGCCGTGAGTTGCGGGCCAAGGGCATCACACCCGGTCATCGCCCGACGCGGCATCGACCACGGCTCCAGCCTTGGCACCCGACGGGTGGGTCGTCGAGCAGACCATCGCCCTGCTGCACTGGTTCCGCCGCCTACGCATCCGCTGGGAGATCCGCGACGACATCCACCAAGCCTTCCTCACCCTCGCCTGCGCCATCAACTGCTGGCGCCGACTCCAACACTCAAAGAGTTAAGGAGCCGTTACCAGCCTGAGTCGGGGTGCCCTCGCTGCGGCCGGTCGATCAATACGTGTAGGACGGCGAAGTCGGCCGCGCCGTGGAACAGCGGGTTCGCCGAGCACTCCTGGCAGCTGCACGACCAAGTCGACCACAAGGGCTTCGGCCTGCAACCGATGCCGAGGGCGGCACGTGTTAACAGCGCCTCCCGGCCAGTGGCCGGGATCGACATGGGGAGGGATCGTGCAATTGACTACGCCGCCGCGCCTCGACGAGCCACCGCCGCCAGGCGCCGGGCGGGAATCACTCGAGATCGACTTCGATGAGTTCTACCAGGCCCACTTCCGGAGGATAACGGTGCAACTATGCGCGTACACCGGCGACCTCGGGCAGGCCCAGGACCTGGTACAGGAGGCCTTCTGCCGGGCGTTTTCCCGGTGGCAGAAGATCGTCCGGTACGACGACCCGGCCGCCTGGGTCCGCAAGGTCGCCTGGAATCTGGCCACCAGCCGGTGGCGGCGGATGCGTACCGCCCAGCTCTTCCTGCGTCGTCAGCGCGAAGAGCACGTGCCCGGGCCCAGCCCGGATCGGGTCGCAATGGAGGCCGCACTTGCGGTCCTGCCCGCCAACCAGCGCCGGGCCGTCGTCCTGCACCACCTCGCCGATATGCCCGTCTCGGAGATCGCTCGTCAGGAGGGCGTGGCGGAAGGAACCGTCAAGTCCTGGTTGCACCGCGGCCGCACGGCGTTGGCCGCCCACCTGACCGAACGCAAGGAGGAGAAGAGCCGTGACTAACGAGGACACCTTCCTGGACACCCAATTCGCCGCCTACCGCAACGAGCTGATGGCCGACGTCACGCCGGCCGGCTCCCACGCCGTACGCACGACGGTGCGCCGCCGCCGCAAGGTCGCGGTCACGGCCGGACCGGCGGTCGCCCTCGTCCTCATCGCAGGCCCGGCGGCCGGGTACGCCGCCCTCGGCCGTGGTCCGGCGCCGCCAGCGCCGGCCACCTCGACCGAGCCAACGCCGGGCACCACCCAGGCACCGTCGGTAAGCCCATCGGCGAGCGCTACGTCCAAGGCGCAGGCGGCCCCGGACGGGCGAATCAGCCGGGCTCAACTGCTCGCCGCGACGGTCGACCTGCCGGCATGGGCGAGCGACGCGCCCTGCGCGGACGCCGGCGCCCGGCTGTCCGACAAGGGCGTCCAGGACGGAGACAACTGGCTGACCACGGTCAAGTACGGGGACGTCGACCGGGACGGCGCCCAGGAGACCATAGCGATCATCCGGTGCGTCTACCTGCAGACGGGACAGTCCCAGGTTGTGGCGTTCGACCGGAACGACAGCGGGAATATCGTCACGCTCGGCCGGGTCGTCGCGACCGACCGGATCGTGGGCGCCCCCACGGCAGAGAAGATCGGCTGGATCTCCGGGATCGATCCGCGCGCCGATGGGATCGTCCGGGTCAAGGTGGGCGACAGCGCACCGGGCGGCGGCGAATCGGCGGAGACAATCCAGTGGCAGTGGCGGAAGTACGAGTGGACCGGCGAGAGGTTCGAGCAGACCGGCGGCCCGACCACCTTCCCTGCCGCGAAGCAGGCTGACCTGCGGGTCACCGCCACGGACGTTACGTTCGGCGAGCCGACCGCCGACGGTACGCGGCACGGCAACACCACCGTCACGATCCACAACGCGGGACCCGCCGACGTGGACTACGCCTTCCTGTGGCTGAACTTCGGAGACAGTGACGTGCGCCAGGAGCGCGCGGGTTGGTCGGGCTGCCTGGAGGTGGGCCGCAACGACATCAAGCCCACCAAAATCACCTGCCTGCTAGGCAAGATGCGGGCCGGCGAGACGAAGACGCTGGTGCTCGGCCTCTTCCACCCAGGGCAGCTCGGCACCGTGTCGGGCACCGCTCAGGTGATGCGCCTGAACACCGAGCGCGACCCCGTGGACGACGCCAAGCAGACCGACAACGTGGTCACGTTCGCCCTTCGGTGAGCGGTTGCCTTCGACCACCGCTGACCGGTTAGAAAGGGCCCCCTCCTGTGCGGAAAGCGATAGGAGGGGGTCCTTCCGTTGTTTACGAGCTGCCGACGCGCCACCACCGCCCACACCTGCTTGCCCACCTCGGCCTCACCGCCGCCTACCTCACCGGCCCCCCGGCACGGCGCCGACGACCTGCTGTGGAAACGCATCGGCCACCAGCTGCCGTGGGTGGCCGCGTAAGGAAACGTGTACCCACTGGCTACGCCACACCACCCTCACCTGCGGTAGAACGCCACGTCGGCTACGGCCTCGCCCCCGCGTACGCCGGGACCGGCCGCCGCGGACCTGCCACCTCCATCACAGCCGATGAACAGAGTGCCCATGTTGGTCTGCGTCCAAGCTGTGCCCAGCGGCCGCCACAAGATTTTTAGTTGTCGCCACAAGCCGACGATGATCACGTGGCGGCCGTTCCCGTGCCTGCATACACGCCGAACAGCCCAAACCAGCCTGGCTGCATCACCGGCCATCTACATAACGAATCCATAGCGGCCACCGCGCTAGCGGGTGGCCTTGTCACGAATGGGCCGCACGTGCTGGAAGGCGACCAGCAGGGCGGTGACAAGGCCAGCCACCAGCAGGACCCTTATCACGTTGAACAGCACAATGTCGCCCGTGGAGTGGGGCGGGAAGATGTCCTTGACGAGCCAGCCGACGCCCATCCCCAGCCCCAGGCAGGCGTGCATCGCGGCCCGCAGGCGTGGAAAGGGCTGCGGGCGGCCGAAGATCCGGGGCACCGCCGTGCCGCCACGGCTCCTGGCGAGCAGTACGGCGGCGACGGCCAGGTTGGCCGCGGCGACCACGACGGCCAAGACCAGGTCCACGGATCCCATGGGCCACACGCTATCGCACGGATTCCCGCGGCCAGGGTCAGCTGAAGTTGAACTCCTCGTAGTGGATCGATGCGGCCGGCACGCCAATCCGGCGGAAGGCGCGGGACAGCGTCCACGTCATGTGCGACGGGCCAGCCGCTACCGCCGACGCGGGACCGTTCGTCCATCAATCGGCATCTACATAACGCAACCGGACTGTCGTACTGATGCTGATTGTGGAGCGCCCCTCTGAACGGCAGCCGCTGCCGCCCTTGTGGTGCCTGGCGAGGTGATCCAATCCCGATACCCGCGCATAGTGCCAATTATGTCCGTACCCCTAGCCTGTGGCCAGCCGGCCCGGCCGGAGACTCTCGACCCCAAGTAAACCAATACGGAGGCCGGGAACCGCGCAATGAGCGCCCTCCCCGCCTCCGCATTGAGCAGAGCGTCTTTAGTTCAGAGCAGGCCCCCCAGGAGCTCGCCGTCCGCGCTGGCGTACGCGTCGCTGTGTACACCGACGTCACCCGTGACGCTGTCGAGGCCGTGCACGGTGCCGCCGAGGTCGCCGGTCACGTCGCTGACCAGGCCGGTGGTGCCGTACGCCGTGCCGCCGAGGTCGCCGGTCACGTCGCTGACCAGGCCGGTGGTGCCGTACGCCGTGCCGCCGAGGTCGCCGGTCACGTCGCTGACCAGGCCGGTGGTGCCGTACGCCGTGCCGCCGAGGTCGCCGGTCACGTCGCTGACCAGGCCGGTGGTGCCGTACGCCGTGCCGCCGAGGTCGCCGGTCACGTCGCTGACCAGGCCGGTGGCGCCGTACGCCGTGCCGCCGAGGTCGCCGGTCACGCCGCTGACGCCGAGTCCGCCGGCGGTGCTGTCGAGGGTGCCGCCCAGGTGGCCGGTCACGCCGCTGACGCCGAGTCCGCCGAGGGTGCTGGTCGCGCCGCTGAGCCCAAGTCCGTCGACGGTGGTGGCCGCGCTGACGCCGAGGCTGTCTTCGGAAAGCAAGGAGGTGATGCCCTGTACAGGAACGTAGTCGGAGACGAGCGGAACGATGTCCTGCACGTCGGCCGGGGTCACGTCGTTGAGGCCGGCGTTGTCCAGCGCCCCTTGCGGGTCCGCCTCGTACGCCGCTCGGGCGTCGACGTTCGTGAGCAGGCCGAATACGAAGTCCTGCAGGCTCTGCGGCGACACCAATCCAGCGGCTGCGCCCATCTCGGCGGTCGACCCCGCGCTGGCGGTGGAGTCCACGTTGATGGTCGCGCTCGTATCGGCGGTTGCCTCCGTGTTGCCGGTCCAGTCGGCAGCAGAGGTCGAGTTCACGTCGGCGGTCGAATTTGTGCTGGCGCTTGCACTCATGTTGCCGGTCTCCTCGATAGGTGTTGTTAGGACGTGTCAGACAACATCGCCCGGACCCGGGATCGACCGTAGGGCGTAGCGGCGGTATCGGACATCGGGGTTGCACCCCAGCCTTATTCGGCCGGGTTAGGGCATGGGTGGCGGTTGGCGTTAGGGGATTAGGGGCTCTTGCGACGAAATGCCGAGGGGTAGCGCCTGGATTAGGGCCGACAGCGGCTCGGCTTCCCATGACACTGGCGCTCGCCTGTCTGACGGGCGGCCCCGGGGCGATCGGCTGACAGACGATGACAGCCCGGAGGCCTTGCTACGAGGCCGTTGCGCCATGCCGGCTCATGGAAACCGCTTCGTGGCATCCGCTGGTAGCTCCGCCACTGGCCCGAGGCGGCACGCAGGGGTGAGCCTGTAAGCCCTGAGGGCTCGGCCCATCGGTCTGACCCGCCGTCCGCGCGGCCGATGCACCGGCTGTTCTTACCGAACGGCTGCTTGCTGCTCTACACCAGCCGCTACTTCATCTGGTCCCACGGGAGAGGGCTGCCGTCGTGCGCGGCAGCCGTGCGTGGATCTCGGCGACGTCCGAGCGGCACTCCCTCACGGTGACCATGTCTCGGTACAGGAAGGCGACGGTCGGATGCCGTCGGTGACTCGTTTACCGGTACCTGTGGGCCGGTTCGCGCCGGTTGCCGCGGTCGACTCGACGCAAGAGGTGCCGCGTATGCCTGGGTCGTTGACGTGCTGGTGATCGGCGGCGGGCTGGCGTTTGGCCGATGGCTGTTGCGCTTCAGCCGTCGGCGTCGATGTCCATTGCGAGGGGCTACTACCTCCGGCACGACGCAGGCATGACTCAATCCCCAGAGGGAGCTTCCATGCGTATCCGTCCACCACTGGCCGTCGGGGCGGCCTTCGCCCTGGTCCTGACACTTACTCCATCGGTCGCTTCCGCCGTAGTCGATGTTGGGTCATCCGGTGTCGAGCGACTCGATGTCCGCCGTACGTCGGACCCGGTGCGACCCACCGATGCCCAACTCGCCGCGGTAGGCAAGTTGAGCGCCGTCGCGGGCGCCGGTACCCGGGTCAGCTGGGACCGGCGGTTCGGTACGCCTCGGACGATCCGCAAGGACGGAGGCTGGCTCACCGGCCCGCGCTCCGGGAATGCGATCGCGGTGGCTCGGTCCTTCATTGACGCCAACCGCGACGCGTTCGGCCTCACGGCGGTGGACGTCGCGTCGCTGACCGTCGTGCGGGACCACGAACTCGTCGGCACCGGCACGCACGTGGTGAACTTCGCGCAGACGTACGCCGGCTTGCCGGCGGTGCGCGGCGGGCGCCTCGGCGTGGCCGTGACCAGCGACGGGAAGGTCCTCTCCTACGCCGGCAACTCCGCCCGCGGCGGGGCTCTCAACGCAGTGCACAAGCTGTCCGCCGGCCAGGCGGTAGAGGGGGTGGCCGGCAAGCTCGCCTCTGGGGTGGCCTACACGGCGCAGCCGACCGGTGACCGTGCCGGCTTCGAGGTCTTCGCCAAGGGCCCCTTCGCCGGTGAGTCCTACGTGCAGAAGGCGGCGTTCCCCACCCGCGACGGCGCCCGACCCGCCTACCGCGTCCTGTTCATCAAGGGCCTCGACGAGGCGTGGGACACGGTCGTGGACGCGGCGACCGGGGAGACGCTGTACCAGGCGTCCCTGGTGGCGCGCGACGCCGAAGGTACCGTCTACGAGAACTACCCCGGAGCGCCGGCCGGCGGGGCCCCGGTCATCAAGTCGTTCGGGCCGACCGCCCAGTCGCCGTCGGGATACGTCGACCCCACCGGCCTGGCGGGTATCGCCGGGCCGACGACCTTCGGCAACAACGCCAACACGTACGCGAACTACTCGAACTTCCTGGTCCCCGCCGACCAGGGGCCGCGCCCGGTGAGCCCCACCGCCCAGTTCAACTACGCCTACGCCGCCAACTGGGCGCGCAGCAACGGGCAGACGCTGCCGCCGAGCTACGTCCAGGACCTCGACTCGGCGGCGACGAACTTGTTCTGGCACCACAACCGCATCCACGATGAGTTTCGGGCGCTGGGCTTCACCGAGTCCGGTGGCAACTTCCAGGCCAACAACGGCGCCAGCGGCGGTCAGGGCGGCGATCCGGTCCTCGGGCTGGTGCACGCCGGCGCGGCCAGCGGCGGTGCACCCACCTACACCGGGCGGGACAACGCCTACATGCTCACGTTGCCCGACGGCATCCCGGCGTGGAGCGGCATGTTCCTGTGGGAGCCGATCAACGACACCTTCGAGGGACCGTACTCGGACGGCAACTTCGACGCGTCAGTCATCGAGCACGAGTACGCGCACGGGTTGTCGAATCGGTACGTCAGCGGTGAGGACAACGCCCTCAACACCCACCAGTCCGGCTCCATGGGTGAGGGCTGGGGCGACTGGTACGCGCTGAACTACCTCTACGGCAAGAAACTCGCCACCACCGCAGTGGTCGGCCAGCACGCCACCGGCAACACCACACGCGGCATCCGCAACTGGAGCTACGACCAGAACCCCACCGGCTACGGCGACATCGGATACGACCTCGGCGGCGCCGAGGTCCACTCCGACGGCGAGATCTGGACGGCCACCCTGTGGGACCTGCGCAAGGCCCTCGTCGCCCGCTACGGCGAGGCGGCCGGTGGTGAGATGGCCGCGCGGCTGGTCACCGACGCGATGCCGCTGTCCCCGGCGGACCCGTCGTTCATCGACATGCGTGACGCCATCCGCACCGCGCTGGACAACCGCTACCACAGCAGGTCCGACTACGCCGCCCTGGTGGACACGGTCTACGGTGCCTTCGCCAAGCGGGGTCTGGGCCTGCACGCCGCCACCGACGGCGGCGACGACACCGACCCCACCCCGTCCTACGAGCACGTCAACCCGGCCCGTAACGGCACCCTGACCGGCACCGTCGTCAACGCCGCCACCGGCAAGCCGGTCCCCGGCGCCCGGATCATCCTCGGCGTGTTCGAAGCGCGGGTCACTCCGCTGCGGACCTCGTCCACCGACGGCGGGTTCTCCGCGCCGGTGTCCGCCGGCACCTACCCGGTGACCATCGCGGCCGAGGGTTTCGGCGCCCGCACCTTCCCGAGCGTGAAGGTCACCGCCGGTCAGACCTCGGCGTTGCGGTTCGCGCTGGCACCCAACCTGGCGTCCGCCGCCAACGGCGCCACCGTCGTCTCGGCCACCACGACCGGCGCCGGACGGCTGATCGACGACACCGAGGCCAGCAGTTGGAAGGCCACCCGGGGCGCCGGCAACGCCGTGATCAAACTGGCCGCGCCGGCGCAGATCTCGTCGGTCCAGGTCAGCGCCTTCACCACCTCCCGATTCGAAGGGCTGCGCGGGTTCACCCTGCAGACCTCCACCGACGGAACGAACTGGCAGACCGCCCTGACCCGGGCGGACGCGTTCGGCTACCAGACGCCGCGCCCCACCGCGCCCGACCTGCACTACAAGCAGTTCACCCTGTCGAAGCCGGTGCAGGCCCAGTACGTGCGGTTCTGGACCGACAGCGCGCTCGGCGAGACCAAGACGGACGTGCAGAGCGCCGAACTGCAGGTCTTTTCGAAGACCGCCACCGGGGTCGAGCCGCTGCCGCCGTCCCCGCCGGACGAACCGGTGACCGACACCGGGATGATCGTCGCGGGCAACCCGTCCACCGGCACGGCCGACGACGCCACCGGCGTGACGGCCACCGCATTCAAGACGGCCTGTGCCGTGCCCGTTGCACCGGCGCAGGGCGCGGACGGCTGGGTCACCAAGCTGCCCGACAGCTTCGGCGACGGCGCCCACGAGGCGCACGTGCACAGCGACACCGCCACCCCGTACGACTTCGACCTGTACTTCTACGACGAGTCATGCACCCTGCTCGGCTCGGCGGCCTCCTCGGCTGCCGACGAGACCGGCACGATCCCGAGCGGAACCCGATACGTACTCACCCAGCTGTGGCTGGGCGCCGCGGTCCCGTTCACCCTCACCGCAACCGACACCAAATGAACTGACCACACCTCCGCCAGACCCCCGGGGGTACGGGATGGTGGCCGCCGGACAGCCGGCCGCCACCATCCCTCCGGGCGGTCAGCGACAGAGGGCCCAGGCGAGCTTGCGCGCCGTTCCGCGCTGCCGCTTCCCGAAGGGGGCTGGATGCCGTGACACCAACGCGTACGAGGTGGGCCGGGCCCGCACACGCCGGCGCCCTCGTCTTACTGGCGGTGCTGTCCGGGGCGGTGCCCCCGACGGCGGCTGCGTCAAGTGCCGCGGGAAGTGGATCACCGAATGCGGAGGCGCTGAGAGCAAACTGTGCCGCGTACCCGGGTGGAGCGACGACCTGCTCGGCGCAGGTTCCCAGCTTCGACGGCGCACCCCTCGACGTGGATGTCACGCGGCCCATGCCCGGCACCGGCGACACCCATCCGTTGATCGTGCTGCTGCACGGCTTCGGCAACGACAAGCACGAATGGGAGTCCACCTCCGATGTCGCCGACGGGGCGGACAAGTACCACTGGAACAACCACTGGTTTGCCAGACACGGCTACTACGTGCTCACCTACACCGCCCGCGGCTTCCGCGACAACGGCCCGAGGGCCAGCTACCAGCCGTCAACGCCGGCCGGGGCCGCGCCGACGTGCCTGCCGCCCGGCGGGTCGGCCTGTCCGCCCACCGGCACCATCCGGGTGAAGAACAAGGACGTCGAGATCCGCGACACCCAGTGGCTGGCCGCCCTGACCGCTCTTGCCTACCCAGACATCAACCGGAACCAGGTCGCGGTCAGCGGCGGCTCCTACGGCGGCGGAGAGAGCTGGCTGCAGGCCGCCGCACAGGCCGGCAGCGAGTACTGGAGCGACCTGCCCGGCCTGCCACGCTTGCGTCTGCAGGTTGCCGTGCCCAAGTATCCGTGGACCGATCTGGCCTACGCGCTGATGCCCAACGGCCACCCCGGCGGACCTTCCCTAGCGCCGGTCGGCGAGCCGTACCAGGGCAACGACCTGTATTCGTCCTCGCAGGGGGCACCCGACACCCTCGGCATCGGCAACCCGATCGGCGTCGCCAAGACCAGCTACGTCGGTGGGCTCTACAGTCTCGGCACCACCAACGGCGTCTTCGACGAGGGTTCCCCGAGCCCACAGAGCAACGGACCCGAACCGTTCACCGCGTGGCTCGCCAGGGTCGACGCAGGGGAGCCCTACACCGCGCCGGGCCCCGTGGACGACCCGATGATGGGCCAGCTCAGAACGGCATTCAGCGGCTGGCACTCCGCGTACTACCAGCCCGGCTGGCGCATCGGCCGCGACGCAGGCCGCATGCCGGCGATCTTCTCCGTCTCCGGCTGGACCGATGACCTCTTTCCACCGGTGGAGTCGTTCCGCATGTTCACCTACCTCAAGAGCCTCGACCGCGACTGGCCGGTCGCCGTCGCGGTGGGCGACGTGGGCCACTCCCGGGCGCAGAACCCGCCGGGCGCGTGGCAGGCGATCAACGAACAGGCGTGGAGGTTCCTGCAGGCGAACATTGCCGGCAGTCGGCCCGCGCGTACCTCGGTGACCAGCTACCCCACCCGCTGCGCGGGTGCTACGACCGCCGCGGACGCGATCACCGCGCCCAACCCGGTCGGCCTCGCCAACGGCAAGCTCACGGTCGACTACAAAGGCTCTGTCTCCCTGGCGCCCATCTCAGGCGCCACCGACCCGGACGCAGCCGTAACCGACGCCGTCGCCGGCGGCAACATCACCCCCACCGGTGCGGGCTGCCGTACGTCCACCCGACTGATCGCCTCGCCAGCCGATGGCTACACCGCAGTCTCACCACCGCTGCCGACGGAACAAACCCTCGTCGGGATCGGCCACGTTCAGGCCCGGTACGCCGCCACGCCGGGCGCCACGGCAGTGCTGGCCGCACGAGTGTGGGACGTGCCGCCCGACGGCGCCGCAGTGCTGGTCAGCCGAGGCGTATACCGGTTCGACTTCACCGGCTACGACGCACGCAGCGGCATGGTCCAGGTGCCGTTGTACGGCAACCACTGGACGTTCCCCACCGGTCACCGAATCCGACTGGACCTGGCACAGGTCGACCAGCCGACCTACCGGCCACCGAACACGGCGGTCGCCGCGACGCTCGACCTGTCAGCCACCCGCCTCGAGTTGCCGGTCCGGCAGGTCTCCAACACCTCCCTTCGGTGAGCGAGGCCGGCCGCCCAAGATCAACAGGGCGGCGTCAGCCTTCGGCGGCAGGGGCCGGAACCATCCTCCGGGGGCCGGGGAGGGGTCGTCGAGCGCCGAGCACCACGTCGGCGCTCGCGGAGGCCGGCGCCGACGTGGTGCTCGGCGAGGTGTCCTGCCCCTGCCGCGGGATGCTCGGATCACGCATCCGTCATATATGAGCTGATACAAGGAGCGTTGTTAGCCTGCGAGCGTGACTGACGACGCTGCGGCATCTGATCCGGGTCATCCGGTGCCGGGGCATGTCGGGGCGGGACACCCTCGTCTGCCTCACCCGCCAACTCCCGGTCGTGACCACCGTCGCCGACCTGATCGTCGCCGCCGCCGCAGCCTGCGGATCGCCGTTGCCTGTGCCGACCCCGACGCGACCGCGCACGCCTTTCGCAAGCCCATCGGCGGGAGTTCTTCGATGTGTGTTTCCTCCGTGACGCGCTGGCACGCGAGGTCACCGATCAGGTCAAGGGCAAGGAGTCGCAAGATGGAACCGTGCTACGTAAAGGCTCTTCTTTTGTGTGCAAGTACGGGACGTCTTCTGAAGTACTGTCTCCCGATCTCGAAATCTGTGCCGGTCGGACTTAGTTGCAAGCCGAACGATCTGGGCGGCGGTGAGGGTGGATTACCTCCGCTGTGCGAATCGTGCCGCCGGTTGGCTCTAGATCCCGAGCGATTGCAGGACAAGGTGGCGGAAAGCGCCTCGAAGGGTTGGGCAGATCATCAGCGTGTGGGAGCGGTGGTTATCAGTTGCTGACGGACCATGCGTAGCAGCCCAAGCACCGGCTGGCTGCACAAGCCGGTGTCAAAGCGCACCGTCAGCTGCCCAGCGCCTGCCGCTGACCACACCATCCGCGGCTTGACACCACAGATCTGATGGCGGTTGTCACCTGCGCGGGGCCTACGGACCGTTGATCGAGCGGGCTCGGCGTTGCGATACCGTCAAGACGCCCACACCGGCGTCGAGCAGTCCGCGTCTGCCGGCTGGCGATGGTCCGTAGGGCGCCCGACGAATCCAGGGAGACACCGATGCCGGAGCCCGAGCCCGTTCAAGGCGCCCACCTCGAGGATGCGGACACGCCAACCATGGCCGAGACCGAGACCGAGACCGAGACCGAGACCGAGACCGACGGTCCTGCCGTTTACGCAAATCGGGCTGCCCGACGCGCGAAGGGCAAGGTTGCCTCGCCTCAACCGTATGGAAAGGGTCAGCGCTTCGGCGGCCGAGGCTCGGTCCAGAGCCCGCGCCAGTGGGGCAACCGTCGCAGCGGCTGATCCGTTGGTGGAGCCTTCGCCGGCACATGGCTCCCGTTGCCCATGGCGCGTGAGCCGCGTCAGCCTCTGTTTGCGGCCTGCGCACCGGGCCACATGGAGGCAAGCGGCGAGGGCGCAGTGGCTGACCGGGCGGTACGGCGCCGCCGGGCCGGCTCCCGCGCAAACCGCTTGTGCGCCGCGCGAGGGAATGAGAGAGCTGTAACGCTGGCATCCGGCGTAGCGCTTGATCGTAAGGTCAGCTAGCTGTCCGCACCTGCGCTTTCCGAGGAGGCCAGCCACCGTGGCCGAGAGATCGACCGCTCGTTCCGCCGATGGAGCTGCCCAAGATCACGACAACCCGGCGAGTCTCATAGACAGCTGGATCGGTCGACGGTCGCGGCTGGAAGCAAGCGAATCCGACTCGTCGTACGTGCAGCAGGGAGCAGCCGCCCCGCAGTGGCGCGAGGACGTGTCGGACCAGTATCAGGAGTCGCGCCAGCCCGAGAACACCGGCGAGCACCAGGGGCGACCCGCAAGGCAGCGGGCATACCCGCAGTACGGGGATGAGTACGAGCAGTGCGCCGGAGCCCGCTCCCAACATGAGCATCCCCAGCGGCGGTCCGGCCCACTCGCCTACCAGTACGCCGAGCACGACCAGGCCTATCGGGGGGAATGCCGGGCCCAGGAACCGTACGGACCGACCGATGCCAGCTCGGTCCACGAGGACGCGTACGCCGCGCAGCAGGAGAGGTACGCCCACGAGACGGGCAACGCCCACGAGGATTACTACCCGCACGCTGATTCCGCCTGCCGCAGTGAGTACCGCCGTGAGGAGTCCGACGCGCTAGGCCTCGAGGCGGGCGAGGGCGGGCGGCCCCGAAGAACGTACAACCGGGAGCTTGGTGCCGGCTTACGGCCAGCCAGCCGGCGGCGGCGCTGGCTGATCCCGGTCGGCGCGCTCGCGGTGGGGGCGCTGCTCGCCGCTCTGGCGCTCACGTGGGAGTCGGGTCGAACGCCCGAAAGCGGGCTGCCGGTGTCGGCGGCCACCACCGCGCCGGATCCGTTTGAGGAGCCGGTCACCCCGGGGGAGATACCGTCGATGTCGCCAAGTTCCGCGGCACCGGGCGGCTCCTCCGCACCGCCCAGCGCCACACCGTCGGCTAGGCCTTCCGTCACGCCCAGCGCCACACCGTCTGTCACGCCTTCCGCCACGCCGACCCCTACCGCGGCCACGCCGACGCAGACCCGGAGCCCGAACCCGGTCCTGCTCGGCCCATCGAGCAGCCGCGGGGTGGCGAACATGGCCCAGCGGTACTGCGATCGGTACACCGGGGGCTCAGCGGATCCCCGCAACGACGGCCGTTGGCAGTGTACGAGGCTTCTCTCCGCGTCCATCGTCGACATGGACGTCGCCTGCCGCGACACGTTCGAATCCGGCGCCTACGCACAGACATCGAATTCCGGCGACCCCTACGCCTGGCGGTGCTACCGCTGATCCCCCGCTGAGGTAACGCGGCGAGCCGGTCGACACCAGCGGTGCTCCGTCGTCTGGCTGACCGAGCCCCCCTTCGCACCGAGTGGGGGGCTGCCGGTGACGATGCACGTGCGGCCGTGGCTGACAACCCGGCAGTGACGTGACTGGCGCCCCGGCTGGTAGTGATCACGTGATGGTGCCCAGGCCACCGACGACTGGTCCCCGCTCCACGGCCTACGGCCGGTCCCCGCCGGAACCGGCTGCATCCAGCAGCAGCCAACCCCACCCGCTCGCGCTGGTTGGCTCCGGCATGCCTGACCCGGTCGCCCAGGGTGGGAGCGACTGGTGGTTTTCCTGCTCCCTGGTCTGGGTAGGGTTTGCGCAGCTCGCACCCCCTCTGCGTGATTGGACCACTGGGAGAACAGGTATGACGACGGCCGAGCTGCCCACGCCTGTCACGGATAAGGTCTGAGACAATCAACAGGCCCGCACACGCGGCCTGAACTGCTCTACCCCGCGAGTCAACCAAACCCGGGGCAGTCCCGGAGACGTTCGGCGCCTGCTGCTCGGCGCGCCTCGCACCACCGGCGACTGGCACGCCGCATTCGAGACCGCCGGCGCAGCCCTACACCGCCAACGGGAAAGGGGCAGCCTCACCCGTGGCCTACGGGCAGTAATCGCATTGCACGTGATCTTCCACTGGAACAGGCTCGGCCTACCCGCCACCACCCAAGCCACCCTCGCCCAAGCGGCCCGGGAAGCCATCTTCGGCCTGCCCGATCCGCACTGGTCAGGCCGAGCCGGTAGCGGACGGTTTTGCCGGATGAGGCGGGGATGGGTGCGGTGCCGGCGGGCATGGCGAAGGCGGCGTCGTTGCGGCAGCGTCCGGGGTGGGACCAGGCGGTGAGCACGGTGGCGGCGACGATCGGGCCGACCCCGGGTTCTGCCAGCATGGACATGCGTTCTCTCCTCACCGTGGGGACGCGAGGTCCGGTCCGGTGCGGAGATGGCAGGACTGTGATGAGACACGCCAGCCGCTAACTGGCGTCAAGCTCCTGATCAGGCCAAACGTCAAAGCGGCGTGAGGTAGGACACGAAAGCCTCCTGGTTGGCGGAGTGGTTCTCGACAGCTCCACTCCACACCGGAGGCCTTCGTCATCGCGCAGATTCAAACCGTGTCGTCACACGGCCTCAACCAATCTCCCTAGGAGTACATCTAGGGCGAGGAGACCTTCGCCCACCCCAGATAGTTCGCATGCGAGTAGATGTCGTATCGGGCGACGGGCTTCCATTGGCCATCCAGCCCTTGGGTACCGACCGCCGTTGTGCCGCCGATGTAAATCGCGGTGTGGCCCCACTGGGTTTCATTCCACCAGACTGGGTCACCGTAGCGCGGGATTCCCGAGCGGGTGAGTCCGGCGTTGGCGTAGTAGTTCCACTGGTTGATGGCATTTGCCAGGTAGTAGTTCACGCCTGCATTGCGGTAGGCGATTGTGGGAAGCTTCGCGCAGTCGCCGGACCACTCACCAAGCTCGCCGGGCCTCCAATCGTATGGCGAGTACCAGTAAGCCTCTGATGCCCGGGTTTGACCGATCTGTGCGATCGCCCAGTCGGCGGCGCGGACTCGGGGCAGGTCGTTGCAGTTCGGTACGGCGGTTTGGCTTCCTACATACGAACTGTGCACGAACCCTTCGCGCGTGTCGCTCAGCTCTAGCAAGAACCAGCGATTGGAATAGTAGGCGCCGGTTGCCCAGGAACCGTCTCGCCAGCATTCCATCTTCGCGGTGGTGGAGCTTCCGGTCGTACCTACGGGGCTGCAGTTACCGTTGTTGGTGTCGACGCAAGGCCGCAGGTTCACGCCGGACACTACCGTGGATGAGTAGTAGGCGGCCTGCGCTGGTGCGGCGGAGGCCACCATGCCGATCATTGCTGCTGTCAGGCTAACCACCGCCGTTGCGAGGCGCCGGCCAAGTGTACTTCCGACGTTCATGTGACCCTCCCACATCCTGAATTTCTTTCTCGACGCCGTCTAGGTCGGCGACGAAACAGCTGGTCAGCTGTTCTCGCAGCCAATGATGGGGTGGCAACGTGGCATGAGATGGGTCAGTTGCACCGATCATCGCGCGTGCAACAAATCAACATCTGACGTCAGATGGTGAGCTGAGCCCGCCATGTGATGGACTCGAAGAAGCTGGGGATGCCCTGCTGGCCGACATGATGCGACACCATGCCGGCGTACGACCAACTTGCGTCTAGTGCTCTGACCACAAACGTTGGCGGTGTTGGTGACACGCCGGCCTGAGTGAAGGGCTGGGCCGGCGTGGGGCCGTCAGGCTGTCGGGGTGGCAGAGCCGGTTCGGGTACGTCGATTAAGTGATCAAGAGGGTCAGCGGCTGCAACGTCTGGTGCGTCGGGGCACCGGCTCCGTCGTGCGGCTGCGGCGGGCGATGGTCGTGCTCGCCTCAGCTGGCGGCAACAGTGTGCCGGTCATCGCCCGGCTCGTGCAGGCCGACGAAGACTCCGTTCGGCAGGTGATCCACCGGTTCAACGAGATGGGCATGGCCAGCCTGGACCCTCAGTGGGCGGGTGGCCGTCCCCGCCGGATCAGTAGCGACGACGAGGCGCTCATCGTCGCGACGGCCAACACCCGTCCCGTCAAGCTGGGACGGCCGTTCACCTGCTGGAGCGTGCGCAAGCTCGCCGAATACCTCGCTGACAACCCCGATCGGAGGGTGATCATCGGGCGGGAACGACTACGGCAGGTGCTGCGCCGCCACCAGATCACCTTCCAACGCATGAAGACGTGGAAGGAGTCCACGGACCCCCAGCGGGAGCAGAAGCTGGCCCGTATCGAGCACGTGATCGAGCACTTCCCGCACCGCACGTTCGCGTTCGATGAGTTCGGGCCGCTGACGATCCGCCCGCACGGCGGCGTCGGCTGGCAGCCCAAGAGCCGCCCACGCAGGCTCCCGGCGAACTACCACAAGCTGCACGGCGTGCGGCAGTTCCACGGCTGCTACTCGATCGGCGACGACACCCTCTGGGGTGTGGTCCGCACACAGAAATCGGCGGCGAACACCCTCGCCGCACTCAAGTCGATCCGGACCGCCCGCCCTGACGGCGCCCCGATCTACATCATCTTGGACAACCTGTCGGCGCATAAGGGCTTCGCGATCAGGCAGTGGGCGGCCCGGAACAAGGTCGAGTTGTGTTTCACCCCGACCTACGCCTCCTGGGCCAACCCGATCGAGGCGCACTTCGGGCCGCTACGCACCTTCGTCATCGCCGGCTCGGACCACCCCAACCACACCGTCCTGGCCCGCGGCCTGCGCGCCTACCTGCGCTGGCGCAACGCCAACGCCCGCCACCCCGACGTCCTGGCCGCCCAACGCCGCCACCGCGCCCGCGTCCGCAGCGAACGACACCGCCGCTGGGGTCAACCCGCCAGCCGAGCCGCATGACCAACCCGGCCAACGTTTGTGGTCAAGGCACTAGCGGGCGAGGACGGCGACGGTTTCCCCGAGCAGCAGCGGCGCCCCGTCGGGGCCCTTGATGTATGAGTGGATCCAGATCCGGTACGCCTGGCCGTCGGCGCTGACCAGGCGCCGCCAGTGCCCGCGCACCACGAACCGCACCCGGTAGTGCCACTTCGCTTCCCCTGCTGTGGGTGCGGCGACGGGGTGGGTGCGTCGGAGCATGACCACGCGGGTGTCGTGGCGGAGGCTGGCGCGCAGGGCACGTCGGCGGGCGGGCCGGTCCAGGGGTGGGGCGGCGACGGTGGCGATGGGTTGTTCCTGGATGCGCCAGAAGGCGTAGAGCACCGCCGCGACTGCCCTCATCCGCAGCGTGGACTCGTCGATGCAGAACCGGCCGTCCGGCGCGGTCTCCCAGTCACCGTCGACCGGCGCAAGGTTTCCCTGCACGGCGGTGATGGGGGTGCCGATGGGGATCTCGGCGAAGGAGTTCAACACGTACGGGCCGAGCTGCGCGGCAAGCTGCGGTGCTTCGGCGAGCTGGTGGCGGCGGCGTGCGGCGGCGGGGTCGAGGGGGTCGTCGCGGTCGGCCCATCCGGTGATCCACCAGCCGGTGCGCCCGCTGTTCGGCGTGTGGAACTTGGCCCAGGTGATCGCGCCGATGGAGGTGACCTGCCCGTGGACGCCGCGTTCGTAGATGGGTTCGGGTAGGAACAGCACCCCTGCGTCGCTGGGGGCGACGTCATTGCTCACGACGTCGCCGGTCAGGTCGAGGGCTTGCGCGGCGGCGGCGATGATCGCGGTCATGGCCGGGACGAGGACGTAGGGTTCGCCGTCCTGCCACGGCTGATGCGCGACGCGGCTGAACACGCCGAGAACGTCGTCCTGCTGGTCGGGGTGATCGGCCTGCTGTTCGAGTTGGGGTTCGAGGAACGCCTTGAGGTACTGCTGGGCGAACCGGCCCCGGCAGTACTCGGCCATGCGCAGGCGCAGATCGACTGCCGCGCGGGCGTAGCCGGCTTGGGTTGACTCGATACGGAAACTCACGGTCCCTCCATGGGCGTGCGGAGGCCGGCGACTGGTACGCCGCCGGCCACGGGAAGCGGTGCCGCGACGGCGGCGATGCGCGGGCCGTCGTCAGGCGGCCCGCGCCAGCGGCGTCGGCTGTGCCGGGGTAGGCCGGAACCAGCCGGCGAACCGTGCGACGGATGCGGCGACTCGGGCCCGGCCCCGGGCGGGCAGGGTGGGTCGGGTCGAGGCCTGGCGGGCGCGGTGGGCGTCACGGGCCGGCGGGCAGGGGTACGCCTGGCCGGTGCAGCGCAGGTTGGCGCAGCGGCCGGGTGCGTCGGGCTGGGGTTGGTGGGCGGCGGCGACATCGGTGGCGAGCAGCCACAGCAGGACGTCGTGACGGTGCGCGGTATGGCGCGACGGTGCGGCTCGGTCAACGCGTGTTGCCCCTTCGGTCGGGTCGGGCCAGCTCGGGTGGCCGCCACCCGCCGGCCAGCGGTTGTGGGGATGCCGCTGTCGGGTCCGCCAGGGGTGGCGACCGGGTGCAGTGACGCTCGACTTTCCGCACCGATCAAGTCGTCGCCTCGCCTGCCCGGGATGCCGAGCGGGTTGCCGCTGGGTTAGTCGTCTTGCTGGATAGGAAGCAGTCCGACGCGGTGGGGTCGTCGTGGCGGTAGTCGGCGAGGCCGCGGTCGTAGTGGGCGGGCTGGCCGCAGTGCCGGCAGCGCACGGCAGCGTCTACAACAACCCCAAGAGCAGCTGAAAAAGGAGATCGACCGCGCGCACCGGCGTCGTCGGGCCCTCCCGGAACCGACCGGCGATCATCGGCATCGTCGGCGCCGTCCTAGCCGAGCAGACCGACGAGTGGACGGAAAGACGCCGCTAATGAGCCTGGAACTTCCGCCAAAGCCCGACTCGTCCTCGTTCAGTCACACCAAAACAACGCTGGCCAGGCCAACCGGACCCCGACCGCCGCATTACATCGAACCGGATCCCGCGATGGTCGTCTCCTACACCATCACCGTCAGTGCCGTGACCCGCTCCCGCGATGGGATTGCATCCCCCGATTTCGCTGCAACCAGTGCCCTACCCGCCCGCCCCAATCCTTAGCCTGTGTCAGTGATGAAGGCACGGGCGCCGCCGGCGAGATAGGAGGGGCCGTGACTGGCACCTCGGCAGACCGTACAAGCGCCTCCTGCTCACCACGGGCGCCTCCCGCATGCGAGAAGTTCCAAAAATGAGAACAACGCATGACTCTGGCCCTCTGCGCTAGCTTCCGTCAACCGATGATGGCAAGCGCCCCAAGCAAATCCCACATTGAAAGGATCCCACATGTTGAATTTCTCAATGCGGCGTGCTCTGAGCGTCCTGACGATCGCCGCCGCGACGACGGCCACCTCTGTACTCGGGCTCGGCTCGGCCGCGGAAGCGAAGGTGGTCTGCTCTGCGGGTACGTGGGGCGGCAACCACGGCTGGGGTGACTGCACGGAGAACTCGGTTCCCGGCCCCCGGAAGTGGCAGTTGAAGACCGCGTGCTCGTGGGGAAGCACCGCTTCCAGTGGGATCATCACCGGGCCGGGTCATGTCGACACGACCTGCCCCTGGCCGCAGTCCGCGAGCTACTCGTACATCGTGTACTACAACTGACAGGTCCGGCGGAGCCCAGGCGAATCCCTTACCGCTGAGCCGACGGCTGTTTCCACGGATTGGCGCAGCGCCAAGGGCTCAGAACGCCCTCGGACCTCCTTCGCGATCGCCGAACCCGCAGGGATAGCCGCTTTCCAACGAGCCAACCGGTGGGCTGTCACGAGGAAATGACAGCCCACCGGAGCAGCTCCGAACGGTCGGACCTGGAGATGATCGAAGCGCTCACCCAGCTCGATTTCGACCATCGGGTTAAGTGTCAGGATCGAAATGAGCGATGTCTCCTGTAGAGAAATAAGCAAAAGGTTGATTCGATCAATGCCATCGTGCACCGTGTGGGCGTGTCTCCCACCAACGGATCGCGCCACGTGGGCTGGTTGTTGCGGACCAACCGGCGGCTCGCTAGGAACTCCGACTTTCAGGTGGCACGAAACTTCGCTCGCGCTTTCCGCACGGATGCAGAGCCCGGACTTGCGCCGTCACAGATCACCCGGTGGGAGCAGGGCACCACGACAGCCAGCCGGGAAGTAGTCCGCCGATACGAGCAGCTCCTGGGAGCGTCCCCCCAGTCCCTCGTCGTTCTTGGTGACACGATACGCCGCAGCGAAGCAACCAGGCCCCTCGAAGTCACGCCCGGCCGGTCCGACGACCAGCGGTTGCTCTACCAATACCTCGACCGAGTCCTTGCTCCCGGTGAGATGGCGGGAGCCGACTGGGCGATGCTGACGGAGCTGATCGCCGGGCAACCGGCCCTGGTGCTCTATCCACCGCGGTTGTGGTGTGCGATCGCCGAGCAGGTGCTGAGCGAACTCGTGGTCTCGGAGAACAATGCATGGCTGCAACGGCAGGAGGCACTCAGCCGCCTGTTGGAGCACCCGATCGCTCGTCCCCACGTTGTAGCGGCATGCGTTGCCCTGGCTGAAGACCGCTCTTCGCCGGCTGTCATCGAGCCCGTGTCGCTCCTCGACGTGGTAGCGCACGGGGACGGAAACAGGTACGTCCTCCGACAGATCGAGAATCCGAGCAGCGATCGCGCTCGCTACGCCGGCCTGCTGGCCGCGGTGCGGAAGGTACGCCATGGCCACTTCACCGGCGACGAACAGGCCCGGCTCGCCCGCGTCGTCCAACAGGCAGTGTCCGACCCGATGCTCGATGCGGCGACAGCGCCGCTGCTCAGCCAGGTGGCGACGTTACTCGACCGCCGCATGGCTGGGCAGTCAGCGATTCCGCGACGCCGCTGGGTGCCGCAGTCAGACGCATTGACCGCCGCCGGGACGGCGGAATATCCGCCGGGTGCGTACTCGGTGAGTCAGCGCATCGCCGACCTGGCACAGTGCCGCCTGGACGACGATCGCCACGGTCGAGACGCCGTGCTGGCGGAACTCGTCGGGAAGGCGCTGTTCGACGCCAATCCAGATGTGCGTCTGATTGCCACCATGCTCATCGCCGCGACCCCATACCGTGACGCCGTGGCGGCCGCACTGCTGGCCCAGCTCCAAAGCGACCTGTCCCGCCGGGTCGAGGAGATGGCTGCGTCGGCGTTGGGCATGTTGACCACGTTCGGTGTCGACATCCACCGGCCGCTCATGCGGACGATACTGGTCCATGACGGTTCCAGCGCGGGCCTCCGCCATGCCGCAGCCTGGGCCACACCCCATTGCGCTGGAACGTATCCGCTCCGCGTCTGGCGTCAGATACTCGCCGAGCAACAGGGGGCGTGGTTGCGGAGGCCCTCGGCCATGGGCGAATCCATCCTGCACGGCATCGCCTACGGCATCGGCACAGACCGACATCACGAACTGCTGGCAGAACTACGGCAACGCGGCGACCTGCCCGATGCCGTCCGGCGGACCGCGCACTGGCTGTTGTCCTCACCGCCACACTCACCGGCCTGACGGGCCTGCCTGACCACACGCTCACGGTGACCGAAGCGTCCGAGCCAACCAGACCCGGGGCCGCCCGTCGAAAAAAGCCTACGGCGGCTCCGGCTTGCTGGATCTGATCGTCGCCGTGGGCGCGGTGGGCCGTGGGCATGTCACAGGGATCTGTCCCGGGAGTTCATGCCGGCGGAAGCCAGTGGTTGTGGATGTCCTCGTAGCGCAGCGCGTCGACGGCGGCCGGGTCGTCCAGGAGGGTGACCAGCAGGGCGCCGTTGGGAAGTCGACGCGTGTGGGTGGCGACCTCGGGCAGCGGTGGTGGTGGCAGACGGTGGCCGGGACCGAGGTAGGTCCACCAGCCGAGTTCAGCCGGCCAACCACCGGCGGGGTGCACGGCGTCGTGGATGCCCCGGTGCCATATCTGATCACTGGACCATTCGTCGAGGACTCGGCCGACGTGGGCGTTGAGACGCTGCGCGACATCGAGCCACAAGCTGGTCAGGCGGCCGTGCAGGTCGCGGAAGGTGTCCGCCTCGGGTGTCGGGCGGCGGTAGGAGAAGCATGCGTCCAGTGCCCAGACGAGGCGCCCGTCTTCCCAGTTGACGAAGATGTCGGTGTCGCCGTTCGTCCAGAACTGACCGTGCTCGGTGCCCGTCGCCATCGCGGCGAGCGCCGTGTTGGGGTCCTCGACCGTGCGATGGTCGGCGTCGGGATTGGTGAACAGGTTGATGCGCCCATCAGGTCGCTGTGGGTACAGGTTCCGCTCGGCCGCGAGGGCATACAATTGAGGCAGAGCCGATTCGGCTGCCACGGGTACCCACAGTTCCCAGATCCAGTCCGACCCCACGACCGCACAGTGTGCCGATACGTCTCCAGCCCGAGCAAGCCGATCACAAGATCTGCTCGTGCCGGCACCAATTTGTCGCTCGGCCTATTCTCGCTTACTCATCCAGATGGCCGACCGCTGCGGACCCGGATGCGATCCGGACGGGTAGCGCCAACGTTGCAGCGCCTGAACTATGAGGCGGCGCTCGGCGCCGGAACACTCCGCCTGGTCGTGAGCGGGAAGGCGCGTGCCAGCAGCCCAGCGAGCCCTCGCGGATGGAAGACGGTCACCACAAGCACGGCACAGGCAAGCAGTCCAGGCAGCACGCCGAGGGTGCGCAGCGCGACCGTGGCGACGGCGGCCGTACCGAGTCCGAGGCTGAAGGGGACGACCAGCAGCAGTGCGCCCACCCGCGCCCGGGCGAGCCCGTCGCCGGCCCACCACCCCGCTTGCAGCCACAGCATCGTCGGGATCAGGACCACGCCCATCCCGTACAGGGTGAGCGCCACCGGGCTGGTGAGGAACCCGAGCGGATCGAACTCGCCGGCCCGCCATGCTGCCGTGGTGGGCGCGAAGAACCGCCGGTACCCGGTGCCGTCCCAGCCGTACGCCAGCACAAAGAACATCGCGAAGTAGCCCAACGGCATCTGCAGCCACGAGAGGTACCGGTGCCCGCTACGCCACAGGTGCCGGGCCACGCAGTACCCGACGATCCCCTGGGTCACGTTGGTCATCGCGAAGGTGGCGACCAACCAGGCTGGCAGGTCGGCGGTCGTCGGCGCGGCGTGCATGGTCTCCCAGCCGGTGAACTGCCACACCAGCCACAGCCCGCTCGGGGCGAAAACACACGACAGGAACAGCACTGTCGTGGTGAACCGGCGGTCGGACAACAGCGGGCGGACCGGTTCGGCGACGGCCGCGCGGGCGGCCGCCGTGCCGAACCCCGCGCCGATCGCGTACGACCAGAAGACGTCTACCTGGACCATGCCGCTCCTCCTAGGCTCTCCCTAACGGGCGATTCCGTCGAACATCAGCGCGACGACGGCACGAATCCACCGGTCGCGCAGCCGCTGCGGATCATCGGTATGCGTAACCTGGGCGGCACCCTCGAAGATCATGCCGTTGATCACTCGCGCGGTCGTGTCCACGTCCAGGTCGGGGCGCAGGAATCCCTTGGCCACCCCGTTTCGGAGGTACGACGCGGTGTACTCGGCGAACATCTCGTGGGCGGCGCGCAAGCGCTCCCGCAGTTCGTCGTCGACGGCGCCGAGGTCGTAGAAGACCAGCCGGCCGAGTGCCCGGTCGGCGACGAACAGCTCGTACAGCCGGTGGCCGAGGCGCTCCACCTGTGCCCGGTACTCGGCCAGGGACTCCGTGGCCGTCGCGTCCTCCGCCATGACCACCGCAGCGATTCGCTCGAGCGCCCGGTTCAGCACCGCAGCGGCGACGTCGCGCTTGTTCTCGAAGTACCGGTACACGGTGCCGTGCGCGATGCCCAACTCCCCGGCGACGTCGGCGATGCCGGCGGCGGCGTAGCCCTTGCGGGCAAAGATCGAGTGGGCCGCGTCGAGGATGGACTCCCGGCGGTTAGGGTCAGCGGTACGGGCCATAAATGAATGACACGTCATTCCCTTAACCCGCGCAACCCCCTGCGATGGTGCGTGGCAACGGATGTCGCGGGGTTGGCCTGGGTCGATGGATGCGAGAAGCCGCCACGGCTGACGCCATCCGCCAAAAGTCCCACCCAAGCCCGAGCGCGGCATCATCCATGTGCTCTCCAACGCGCCGGACGGCCCGCTCAACCCTGTCCCTGTGCCGGGCAGGATGAGCGGGCCGGATCCGGCTCAGGCGAAGTCGAACACGAGCGGGAAGGCGAGGAGAGTCCAGGCCCAGACGGCATACACGATCACGTAACGGGTCTGCCAGTGTTCCAGGCGGGCGAAGGGCAGGCGGCCACGCACGAACCCGAGGAACAGCCATGCCGACCACGCCAGGTTGGTGAGCAGGATGACGTTTCTCACCCAATGCCGCGGTCTTGTTGGGACGTTCAGCCGCACGTACCGGCTGCTCGCCGACACCGGGTGGTTGCTGACGTCGGCGGTGTTGCCCCGGGCCGGCACCACGGTCGTCCAGGTCGAACCGTCCGTCGACACCTGCAGGTCGAAGTCGCGGGTGTTTCCAGGCGCTGTCCTCGCCGCCGGCGCCGGCGTGGCGCAGGGTGAACGACTGGATGCTGTGGCTGGCGCCGAGATCGGCGCGGAGGAACTTGGTGCCGCCGAGCGAGCACCACTTGTCGGTGCGCCCCCCGGACGCGCTGCCGTTGACAGCCTTCTCCGGCCCTCCATCACGGCCCCGTGCTTGGGTAGCTGACCCAAGGGGCGGAGTTACTGGATAGTCACTTCTCTTGCTGGCTCAGCGCCGGTCTCGGCGGTGGTGCTCGTTGATGCGGGCGGAGGTCTCCTCGCCGAGCCGGACGTAGATACCGAGGGTGGTCAGGTGCCGGTGGCGGGATTTCGCCTGTAGTTCGGCGGCGCTGCGGCCCTTGGCGGCCAGATGGGTCAGCCCGCTGTGGCGCAGCTGGTGCAGGGTGTACCCGACACCGTGCGGGTCATGGAGCTTGGATGCCTGCTTGAACAGGTACTCGGCGCGCGGGTAGGACAGTCCGCCCCGGCCGGTGTCGGGGCAGATGTCACCCAGGGCCGGCGCGCGGCGGCCGGCGGCGGGAGCGCGCCGGTCGGCGAGGAACACCGGTCCGGCGGTACGCCCGGTCAGCAGGCGGGGTAGGAGCCGTGCGGTCGGGGTTTCCCAGTGGACGTAGGCGCGGTCGCCGCCTTTCTCGGTGACCAGGGCGCGGCGGAACTCCATGTCGAGGTCGGGCACGTCGAGGCCGAGGATCTCCTCGGCGCGGGCGCAGGTCTCGTAGAGCATCCGCCACAGCACCCGCTCGCGCAGCGGGTTGCGGTCGTCGCTGAACAGCCGGTCGAGGCGGGTGATACCACTACTGGGCAGGGCCGAGCGGGCGTGGAAGGCCGCCAAACTTCTCGCCGACCTCGGCCTGCCCGACGAAGAGGTGATCGGTGCACTGACCGCAGCACTCAACCGGCTTGACGGACCAGACCAGCTGTGGACGGCTCGGGCACTAGCCCGGCTCGGCCGGCTGGATCTGATACTCGACCACGCAGACCGACTTCCCCAAGAAGCGGTGGTCACAGCTGTCGCCGCCCCTTACACGAGCTTCCGTGATCAGGGGCGGACCCCGCTCGCCTTGAACTACCGTCCCCTCGAAGACGTCCTCACGAGCCGACCAGAGTATGCAACAGCCCTGGCCGAGGAATTGAAACCAGGCACCCCGCCGTGCCGCATCAACACCGACGAGGTCGACGAAGCCCTTCGCGGCCTGCAGTCAGAACACGTCCTCGTCCGCCGACACGCCGTGGACGTCCTCGGCGAGCGCCAACTCGGCCGTGCAGTCGGCCGACGGATATTGCCCGCGCTCAGCAACGCGATGGTGCACGATCCGGATCCGACCGTGCGTCGGCTGGCGGTTCTGTCCCTGCGGTGGTGGCAACGCGACGCCCACCCCTACGTGGACGTCGTCCGGTCAGTACTGGACGACACCGTCGGCGAGGTGCGCGCCGCTGCCGCTGATTGGATCCGCGAACGCGATGACCTTCTCGAGACCGCACGTGACATCAGCCGCTGACGCACCTTCGCCGCTGGCCGCGGATCAACAAGGTCAGGTGTGCGCATCTGCCGCTGACAAAGCGCGGGGTCCGCGAGCGCGCTCGTCACCGTCCGTTCCCACTGTCGTCGGGTGGCTCGCCTCGTACCCGCGGGGCGGACCTGCGTTAGGCAGACTGTCCCGGCTGACCGAATGAGGCGGGAATCGGGGGAGCAGGTTGGGAGCAGCCGGGTGCACTGAACGGCGTTGAACTGCATTCAACGGCACCGAATGGCGCCCAACGGCGTACGCCGCGACCTGCGGTCTTGCGTTTTCGCAGGTCAGAGCGGGCGGAGCGTCCTGCTTCTCACGGAGTGCTCCACGGTTTTGGGCAGCAATCGACCGCATTCTATGTTGCCTGGTGGGGGAGTGTGCGGAGGTCAAGGCGGTAAGGAGCTGCTGGATGCCTTGGCCTTGCGATTGGGAGCAGGTTGGGTGCAGGTCGGCGAAGTGGTCAGCGCCCCGAAGTGCTCACCGAGTTCGGACAGAGCAGAGGGCTCCAACCTGCGGTGATGCAGTCGAGCGGTCTGGCGTGACCTCCCAGAGAACACCGAGGAGGTCAGGCTTTGTGGCTCCCCGCTTGGCTGGTGTCGTTGTCGTCTGGATCCCGCTGACGCCGGCCACCAGGGTTTCGTTGCATCGACGTGTGACTCTGGGTGGCCCCGTACAGCCTAACCACCGCGCCGCTCCGCCCTCGGCCCGCAACAGCAAGACGACCCGCCGGAAGTGACGGCGCCACCTGCGGACCGCGCAGAATCAGCAGGATTCATCTGCCGACGAAGCGAAGATCTCGCAAGCCCTCAGCGATTGTCTCCAGCAGGGACAGTTCCCTTCCGGTGGAGGCATCGGGTCGTGGCGTGACCAACGGTCCCCGCAACCTCGCCGAGAACCGCGACGTCTGTGACCAACACCGGCGGCGGGCTGGAGGCGGCGGAGGATGGCATGAGGGAGTGGCAAAGATCGCACCAGCCATACATCGATTTCATTGTCATGCCGTCGTCGGCCACTACGATCGATACAGTGTCGCGTTACAGACTGTCACCCCGCGGATCGACGCCGCCGCGCCTCCGCACGGCCTTGAACGGCACCTCGCCTCTCGGCACGTCCACTGTGGGGCAGGTCCTCGAAGCTCCCGCCGAGCTGCCGCCGCTGCGGGGGCGTGACCACGAGCTCACCGCGGTGGCCGAATTCCTCGACGCCCTCTCGATGCGCCACGGTGCGGCCATGCTCGCCGAGGGCGAGGCCGGGATCGGGCGCAGCGCGCTGCTGGCACGTGCGGCGGAGCTGGCGACCTCGCGGGGATACGCCGTGGCACGGGTGGCGGCGGACGTGCTCGAACAGCGCATCCCGCTGGGTGCCGCGCGGCAGGTGTTCCAGACGCTCGATCGTGACCGGTCCGACTCGTGGCCCGGTGGCGGGTCGCTCGGAGTCGGCGGGCTGTACGAGTTCTTCGACCGGTGGTGGGCGGTGGTGGCCCGCACGACGTCCCACACGCCGCTGCTGATCGTGGTGGATGACCTGCACTGGTCCGACGATCTCTCGCTGCGGTGGCTGGCCTACCTGCTGCGCCGGTGCCAGTCGACGGCGGTCGGGGTGCTCGCGGCGGTGCCCGCCGGGGAACGCGCGGGGAGACCCCTGTTGGCCGAGGTGACCGGGCGGCTGCGTCGTCTCCCGCTGGCCGGTCTCGACCGCAGGGCCATCGCCCGGGTCGCGCGCGAGGCGTTGACCACCGAACCCGACGAGGAATTCGTGGCCGTCTGCCAGCACGGCACCGGGGGAAACCCCCGGCTGCTCCACGAACTCCTCACCGAGATCATGGCGCGTGGCGCCCCACCCACGGCGCTGACGGCCCGGCGGATCGGCGAGTTCGCCACACCGGCGATGGCGCACTCCCTGCTCGCCCCGGTGCACCGCGCGGATCCCGCGGCGACCGCGCTGGTGCGCGCCGTCGCCGCGCTGGACGGCTCAGCCGAGCCCGACCTGGCGGCGCGGCTGGCCCGGCTCGACCCGGGACGGGCGGCGCAGGTCGCGGACGGCCTCGTCCGCCGCCGGATCTTTCGCGACGGGCACCCGCTCACCTTCGTCCACCCGCTCCTCGCCACGGCGATCGCCCGGGAGATCGGGCCGGCGAACGCCCGGCGCGCCCACGCCCGCGCCGCGCGGCTGTTGCACCAGGCGGGTCGCGACGACACCGAGGTGGCCGCGCACCTCGTGCGCGCGTCACCGGCCGGTGAGCCCTGGGCCGTGCCGGTGCTGCGGCAGGCGGCGCGCGCCGCGCTCGCTCAGGGGGACGCCACGACGGCGGTCGGGTACCTGCAGCGGGCTGTCCGGGAGCCTCGGGTCGGACAACCCCACGCGGACCTGCTCGCCGAGCTCGGGGCCGCGGAGCTCCTCGTGGACATGCCCACCGGGATGAAGCGGCTCGCGACGGCGCTGGCCGCGGCCGACGACGAGGCCACCCGCGGGCGGGTGGTATCCGAGCTGGCGAACGGTCTCCTCGCCGGCAGGAGGGGCGCGGACACGCTGGAGTTGCTCGACGGGGCCGCCGAGCGGGTCGCCGGTCGCGACCCGGAACTCGCTCGGCGCCTACAGCTCCAGGCGCTCTGTGCCACAGTCTCGGATCTGACCCAGGCGCCGGAGCTGGACCGCCGCCTCGGGACACTGGCGCTCGGTGAAGACTCGGGACCAGCCGTGCGGCGGGCGGTCGCCGCGGCGCGTGCGGTGCAGGAAGGCCGTCTGGGCATCTCGGCCGCGCGTACGGTGGCGCTGGCGCGGCAGGCGCTCGCCGCCGGGCCGCCCGGCTGCTACGACGAGGTCATCCCCTATTGGGCCGCCGTCGTCTCGCTGACCCGGGCCGAGCACCTCGACGCCGCGCCGGCGTTCTGCGCGGACGCCGACCGAAAGGCGCGCGAGCTGGGCTGGCGGCTCAACGAGGCGCTTGCCGCCGCCGTGCGGGGCCGGGTCTGTCACCTGACGGGTTACCTGGTCGATGCCGAACAGTTCGGGCGACGCGCCTTCTCGCTGATGGCCGAGATCGGTGCCGACCCGGACAGGTCGTGGGTGCTGCACGGGTCGATGCTGGTGTACGTCCTCATCGAGCGCGGTCGGTTGGACGAGGCGGAGGCGCTGCTCGGCCGGGGCGGCTTCGCGCCCGGCGCGAGCGGCTCGACGTGGCCGCTGGAGCTGCTCGCCGCGCGCGGTCTTCTGCGGCTGACCCGTGACGATCTCCGCGGTGCGCTGGCCGATCTCCACGAGTACGGCAGGGGGCTGGAGAGCCTCGGGGTGCGCAGCGCCGGGTACGAGCCGTGGCGCGCCTGGGCCGCGCTCGCGCACTACCGCCTGGGCGAGGCGGCCGAGGCGCGGTGGCTCGCCGCCGAGCAGCTCGAGCTGAGCCGCCGATGGGGCAGCTCCCGGGCGCTCGGGATCGCCCTGGGGGCGAGCGGAGTGGTGACCGGCGGCGCCGAAGGGATACGCCTGCTGGGGGAGGCGGTGCTGACGCTGGAGGCGTCGCCGGCCCGACCGGAACTGGCCAAGGCGCTCCTGGACCATGGCATCGCGCTGCGCGACGCGGGGCGGAGATCCGACGCGCACGAGCAGTTCAGCCGTGCTCTCGCCCTCGCCACCAGGTGCGCGGCCGACTCGGCGGCCCGCCGAGCCCGCGCCGAGCTGCGATTCACGGTCCCCGTACCGGGCATCCGCCGCGCGGGTGGGGAGCCATCCTCACGCCCTGACCGGGCGCTGCTGGTGCGTTGCTTCGGCGGCTTCCACTTCGAGCTCTCCGACCGGCGGCTGGACTGGGCGGCGATCCGTCCCCGGGTGCGCACCCTGCTGCGGTTCCTGGGCGTACACGCGCAACGGCCGGTCCACCGGGAGCGCATCCTGGCGGCCCTGTGGCCGGAGTTGCCCACCAAGGCGGGTATCCGCAACCTGCACGTGGGCATCTCCACCCTGCGCACGTTTCTGGAGCCGGGAGTGGGCCGGGCAGCGTCGCGGTTCATCCGCCGCGACGGTGAGTCGTACCTGCTCGTCGTCCCCGACGGGGGCCTCTGTGACGTGCGGGTCTTCGAGGAGTCGGTGACGACGGCGCGTCGGGCCCTGGCCGCGGGCCGCGTGGAGGTGGCGGCGGACGGGCTGCGTGGCGCGCTCGCGCACTACTCGGGTGACCTGCTGCCCGAGGACGGTCCGGCGGAGTGGGTCGTCGTCGAACGCGACCGGTACCGGGTGATGGCCGCCGAGTCGGCGGCGGTGCTCGCCGGGATCGAGCTGGACGCCGGGCGGCACGACGCCGCCGTCGACGCGGCGCGCCGCAGCGTACAACTGGACCGGTTCCGCGACGAGGCCTGGCGTACGCTCGCGTCGGCGTACCGGGACAGCGGCGACGCGGCGGCGGCCGAGCGGACGTGGCGCGCGTACGAGGCCGTGCTGGAGTCGCTCGGCGTCACCGGGGAGGCGGGCAGGGACCCCGACGGCAGGTCGCGCGCTCCGAACCCCTTCCCCCGGACGCTGCACGCTCACGGGCGCTTGAAGAACTCGACCTCGCCGAGGGCCACCCGGCGGCCACGCGCGGCGCCGTAGTCCGCACCGATGGTGAGACGGACGCGGACCACATCGCCGACGACCCAGTGGAACTTCTGCTCCCCGGGCCGGTCCGCCAGGCGCAGCGTCCTGCGCAGCTGACGCCCGTCCTGCGTCCAGGCGGTCAGCTCCAGTTGTGCCGGGCGTGCCTGCGTGAGGAACACCTCCTGCTCGGTGGCGGCGCCGGCATGCACGATCAGGTCGAGCAGCCGGAACGGTGCGGGGAACGTGAGCTCCACGTACTCGCCCGCGGCGGCACCGGTCGTCGCCGGTGCCCAGTACCGGTTGCTCAGCCCGTCGGCGACGGACGCGGCCGGGTGCCCGCGTGCCGAGCTTGAGGCCTGCACCGAGACCGGGTGCACCGGTTGGGGTTTGGCGATCCGGTCACGTACCGCGTCGGTGGCCTTGCGACCGAGCACGACGGCTCCGTACCCGAGGCCGGCCAGGAGCGCGAGGACGAGCAGCCAGGTGAGCAGCCGGCCGAGCAGGCCCCACCGTCGGCGTTGTCTCGGCAGGCGCCAGCGCCGCCACCACGGCGGCCGGGCAGCCTGCTGCGCGGTGCTGACGAGGCTCGCGCCGCAGCGGCGGCAGAAGCTGCGTCCGCGTGCGTTGCCGGTGTCGCACACCGGGCACAGGAGATCGTCCGGGCCGGCGCCGTCGTCGGCGTGGGTGCGTACGGTCGGTCGGCGCGCCGCCGGGCGCGCCGGTTGCACCGCGCTCGGCTGGTCGGCCGTGGTCGGTTCGTGACCGTTCAGCGGGTCGGGCGGTCCGGCGCGATCCGGCGATCCCGGGGCTGGTGCCGCTGCCTCGAGCGGCGGGACCGGCGGCGGCGTGGTCCCGGGTGGAGCGGTGACCGCCGGGGCCGGGGCGGGCGGCAGTGCGGAGGTCCCCGCACCGTTCTCCCACGCGAGGAACGTCCCGCAGACGCCACAGAACGCCTCACCGACCGTCACCGGGGAGCCGCATTCGTCGCAGATCCGGGCCGACACGTTCACCCCTCCGCGGGCGTGGAGGCCTCCGTGGCCCCGACCCCCGCGACGTCGACCGCGTACCGCACGTGCGCCGGCCGGTTGGCGTCGACCAGCTCGCGCAGCCGCGTCAACGGCACCATGTGCTGGTCTTCCGGCCGTACCCGGACGGTCACCTCGGCCTGCGGCGAACCGGGCAGGTCGGCACCCGGCGTCGGCGACCATGCGGTGCCGCCGCTGTCGGTCACCTCGACGGTCACTCCGAACGCCACCCGCACCTGCTCGGTGAGGCCCCGCGGCGTGCCACGCATGCCGTGCAGCCGCACCGCGCGCGCCACCGCCTCGCGGCGGCGCTCGACCGGCCAGTCCTGGTCCACGGTCGCCGCCACCCACCCGGCGAGCCAGTCGACGAAGTCGGTCGGCCCGAGCCGCGGATCGACGTACGCGGCCAGGTTGTCCAGCGTCGCGTAGACCGGGGCGACCACGTCGTCCAGCGCGGCGAGCAGGCGTTGGGCGAACTCGTCGGCGGCGTACATCGCCGGCAGTTGGCGCGCCAGCGGATGCGGTGTGCCCAGTCCCTCGACGGCCCCGCGCATGTGAAACTCCCTTCCGTCAGCGCTCGTGCACGCGGACCTGGTGCTCGTACGAGAACACCAGGGCGTGCCGGTCGAGTTCGATGCGGGCCACCGGGTCGCCGCGGCGCCCGGTCAGCGGGTCGGCGGGGAAGAGCCGGACCTCCTCCACCAGTTCCGCGCCGGGCAGCCGGTGCAGCACCCCGAAGACCTCGCCGGAGTGCACCGGCCGCCCGAACGGCCATCCCGTCCCGTCCGGCCCGCCGCGCAGCGGACTGAGGTACGCGTACAGTGCCGCGAGCGCGTCGGCGTGCAGCCGCTCCGGGGGTGCGTCCGGGCGGGCGACGAGCCGGGCCACCACCGTGACGCCCTGGTAGTAGGGGGGCTCGACGACCAGCCGGGCACCGATCGCGCGGCGCTGGTCGAGATGCCCGGCGATGCCGGCGAGCATGTCGTCCGGCGGGATCAGCTGCTCGAAGCGGAGCCGTTCGTCCGCGTCTGCCGTCGCCTCGGGCACGACGAGCACGCGTACCCCGCCGGCCTCGGCGCCGTCACCGGCCGGCAGGCACCGGATGCGGGCGGCCGCGGGACACGCCTGGTGCGCGAGGGACTCGTAGTCGCGCGCGGTGACCGCGCGGTTCTGCGCCCGCAACTGCACCGGCCCTCGCAGCTTCGCGCTCTCGACCGTCTCGCCGTCGACTCCGCCGGCGGCCGCCTCCCGGTTCTCCACCTCCGTCACGTACGGCACGGAGGTGCGCAGCACCGACAGCGCTCCGCGCGCCACGTTGCCCTTGCGGCCGCCCCCCGTGCGGTAGCGCCGCACCCGCAGCCGGGCGCCCTTCGCCGGCACCGCCCCGTACCGCAGCAGCGAGCCGTCCGGCTGCCGGACCGCGGGGGCGAAGGAGACCTCGCCGGCCGTGCGGTCCACCACCACGTGGCGGTCGTGGGGACCGGACGGGCCGAACGCGTCGGTCTCGGACCACTCCTGCCAGCCGTCGCCGTCGGAGACCTCGACCACGAACGGCTCGTCGTGGGGGATGACCGGCGTTCGTGCCACGGTGAACCGCTGCCCCGGCACGCCCTCCGACTCGCCCAGCGCCTCGCCGAACACGGTCTCGGCGTGGACGGCGTCGACGGTGCCGCCGACGGTGAACGCGGTGGCCGCCCGCAGGGTGGGCGAGGTGGAGTAGAACGGCTGCCCCGGATCGGCCGGTACGACGCGGCAGCGCAGCCACGCCGCGTGCCGGCCGGCGACGACCGAGGTGGTGTGTGTGGCCGGCACGTGCAGCACCACGTCGCCGGGCTTGTTCAGCCCTCCGGTGTCGTCGCGGTCGACCTCGCAGGCCGTCCAGTCCGCGCCGTTCCACGCCTCCCACACCAGCGGCGGCTGCCGGGGGTCGACGCCGATCCCCTCGACGCGGCTGTCGAGGCTCAGCACCACCGCGCACGACGGCACCGCGGCGGACAGGCCCACGAGCATGGCGTCGCCGACCGCCGGCGTGGGGGAGAAGGCGGCGACGTCACGGCCGTCGAGCAGCTCGTCGGTGAGGTCGACCGGCCGGCCGTCCGCCGGATGCGTACGCAGCCGGGTGAGTTCGCACGGCACGATCGTCAGGTCGGCCGAGGTGGCGAAGACGATTGCCTCCTCGGTTTCGGTGCGCACGGTGCCGACCTCCGTGCCGGCCCTCAGCACGACCGGCTGCGTCTGCGGAGCGGACAGCCAGAACGTGACGTCCGCCCGGGCGGCGGTCGGTGGGAACAGGGTGACGCCGATCAGGTCGAGGAACGCCAGGTAGGCCTTGTCCGGTACCCGGTTGAGCCGGTAGAGCAGCTGGTCGACCATGTGGGCGAACGCCTCGATCAGCGTCACCCCCGGGTCGGAGACGTTGTGGTCGCTCCACTCGGGGCAGCGCTGCTGGACGAAGCGCTTGGCCTCGTCGACGAGCTGCTGGAACCGGCGGTCGTCGAGGTTCGGGGCGGGCAGCGGCATCAGGCAGTACTTTCCTCGGCGGGTTCGTCGTGGGTGGGGATGACGTAGAACGGGAAGACCAGGTTGCGCGGGTCGTTGGTGCCGCGGATGACGTAGCGGATGTCGATGTAGAGGGTCCCGGCCTCCTCGGCGTCGAAGTCCACCACCACGTCGCGTACCTCGATGCGCGGCTCCCACCGCTCCAGCGACGCCCGCACCTCGAAGGCGACCTGCCCGGCCGTGTTCTCGTCCGCCGGCGCGAAGACGTACTCGTGGATGCCGCACCCGAACTCCGGCCGCATCGGGCGCTCGCCCGGCGCGGTGCCCAGGATCAGGTGGATCGCCTCGACGATCTCGCGCTCGCGGGTCACGAGCGCGATGCCGCCGGTGGCGTCGGTGCGCAGCGGGAATCCCCAGCCCGCCCCGATGAACTGTTCGGCCACGGCTAGCCTCCGATGATCACGTTCGGGGCGCCGGTGCTGATCGTCGCCTGACAGGTGACGCGGTCGCCCCGACGGGCCGCGGGGAAGCCGCCGATGAGCACTTTGCCGCTGGTCGGGGGCGGCGTGGCGGGCAGGACGAGGTTGCCCTGCGCCAGGTACAGGTGCAGCTGGCAGACGCACAGGCTGCCGACCACCGCCGCCGGCTGGCCGGCGATGCGCACGCTCGGTACACCGAGCAGCGGCGAGCCGGCGTTCGCGGGCAGCCCCGGTACGGCCGCGCCGGCCGGTACCCCCAGCGTGCCGTTCGGCGGCCCGGGGGTCAGCGGGGTGCCGAGATGGCTGACGGGGTCGTTGATCCGGGCCGCCTGCGGCATGGCTCCTCCTCTCCTGGCGGACACGTCAGTTGATCCGCACGATCGGTGCCTTGATGTCGACGTCGGCGGTGCCCGACACGGACACCGAGCGTCCCGTCAGCGTCAGCGGGCCCCGGCCGGCGTCGAGCGTGATGCCCTGCCCGTTCACCACCACCTCCTGCTTCGCCTCGATCACGACGCTGCCGTCGCTGCGCACGACCACTGACGTGCCCGCCCGGTCGAGGTGGACGACCAGCTTGTCGGCGCCGCTCTGGGTGGTGAGCCGGATGCCCTGGGCCGCCTGCGCCGTGCTGCCGTCGAGCAGTTCCACCCAGTTGCCCCGCCGGGACCTGCGCCCGCGCGAGCCACCCTCGCGGGAGGCCAGCGAGCGCCGGTTGACCGACCCGTCGGCCGGGTTGACCAACGGCAGGTCGTGCGGGCTGGGCTTGTCGACGCCGTTGTAGAGGCCGCCGATCACGTACGGCCGGTCGAGCAGCCCCTGCTCGAAGCCGACCAGCACCTCGTCGCCGACCTCGGGACTGATCACCCCGCCGCCACCGACCCCGCCGAGCTGCACAGTGCGGACCCAGTCGGTGACGTACTGGTCGGAGAGCCACGGGAAGCGCAACTTCACCCAGCCCTGGTCCCGACGCTCCGGGTGCCGGCGGTCCAGTCCGGCCTTCGTGTCGGTCACGATCCCGATCGCCAGCCCGGGTACCCGGGTGACCCGCGCCGCCGCCGACGCGCCGGCGGCGAGGCCGTACGACGAGCGGTCCTGCCGCCCGCTGACGGTGAGCCAGGTTTCGTAGAAGCTGGCCGGGCCGAACACGTGCCGGCTGGCGGTCGTCGTGTACTTGCCGGCGAAGGGGGCGCCGACGTCCTGCAGGGTGAGCGGTGTGCCGGCCCGCAGTCGCGGGTTGCCGCGAATCCCCACCTCCAGCTCGGCGAAGGCCGACGTCACGTCGGAGGCGAGCGCGGTGGCGACGGCCTTCACCTCGGCGTCGGTGCGGTACGGCACGTCGGTGACCAGCAGTTCGGCCTCGCCGAACGGCCGCACGACGTCGCGTGGGGTGACCGAGAGCTGCAGCTCGTCACTGGTGGCGGTGACCGCCTGCCCGCGCAGCTCCTTGCGCTGCTGGACGTCCCAGCCGCGGACGGTGACCCGCGACAGCTGCCCGACCGAGGTGACCGTGGAGCGTACGGCCAGCAGGTTCTCGTTCATCTGGACCACGTACGGGCTCTGGCGCGCCGGCGTACCGGCGCCGGGCGCCGTGGCGGCCCGCACCGGCCGTCGGAACGCGAACGTCCCGTCGATCATGACCACCTCGGCGTCGTTGTCGACGGCCAGCATGCGCAGGAACTCCCAGTCCGTCATGTTCGGCTGGGTCACCATCTCGTAGACCGTGGTCGTCGGGTCGATGCGCCCGACTCGCAGTCCGGCCTTCCTGGCCAGCTGCGCCGCGATGTCCGACGCCTTGCTGTTGAAGTAGCTGGCGACCCGGCGGCCCCGCATCAGCCGGTGCGACAGGTCCAGCGCGCGGATCGTGGTGAACGTGCCGGTGCCGTCGAACTCGGTCTCGACCGTGACGACCTCCCCGGTGAACAGCTGCACCGGGGCGGGCTGGTCGCCGGTCCGCGCCGCGGCGGTGAGCTTCGTGCCGATGGTGATGCCGAGTTCCTGCAGCATCCGGCTCTTCTGGTCGCGGTAGCGCAGCGTCGCCGACGCCGGCAGGTTCGTGCTGTCCTCGATCGAGGCGTGCACGAGCCTCGTGTCCCACGCCGGCGGCAGCTCCCGCGGCGCCTTCACGACGAGGTAACTGGTGTAGTTGCCTTCGGACACAGAGCTCTCCTACCCGCGCGCCGGCAGCTCGTCGGTCGCCGGCAGCAGCAGCTCGGTGCCGGCCCGCAGCCGCATCGGGTCGTCGATGTCGTTGGCCTCCGCGATGACCCGCCAGACCGTCGGGTCCCCGTACTCGCGGTGGGCCAGCAGCGCGAGGGAGTCCCCGTCCACCGCCCGGTGCACCCGCCGCGCCGACCGGCTTCCCGACGTCGGGTTCTGGCCGGGCACGTTGCCGCTGATCTCGGTGAGGGTCAGCGAGCACGTCGCCCGCAGCGGCGTGCCGTTGGCGTCGAACAGGGTGTAGGAGGCGTTGACACTGCTGACGTACGCGTAGAAGGACACCGTCTGGAACTGGCCCCAGGCGAACTTCACCCACGGCGGCGACGGCGCCTTCGCCCGGATGCTCGGCGCGGTCGGCACCAGGCACGTCAACAGCTCGTCGACCCGTTGCTGCACGGTACGGGCGTGGGTGTCGGTCACGTCCAGGAACACCTCCAGGCTCAGCGTGCGGGGCCCGGAGCCGGTGAACTCCGGAATGCCGACCTCCTCCGCGCCGCGCACGATGTGCGTGATCCAGCTCGCCGACTTGGTGAGGGTCAGCTGGTTGGGGTTGAACATGAACGTGATCGGGCCGCCCAGCGCGCCGCCGGGCCGGCCGCGACCGTCGGTGGGCGGCTGGTAGCGCCGGAGGAACGCGGCGACCTTGCCGGATGCAGCGGTCACGCGCCAACCTCCAGGAAACCGTGGTACGCCAGCTCGATGGTCTCGGTCGCGACCTCGGAGCGGCTCGGGTCGAACGACGGCCCTTCCCAGCTCGCCAGCACCACGTCGGCCAACGCCCACTGCACCAGTACCGCCTTGTCCGGTCGCAGCGCGGCGATCTGGGCGGTGCCCCGTTTGACGCCGCGGGGCAGTTGGGACAGGAACCGCGCGACCTTGGCGGTGTCCGGGGTGAGCGGCCGGGCCAATCTGACGTTGGAGTACGAGATGCGCGAGGGGAGCTGCCACACGAAGCTGTTGTTGCCGCCCTCGGAGTGCTGCTCGACCTCCACCTGGCAGCCGAGCCCCTGACAACTGTTCCAGTCGCCCAGATCCATCCCGTCGATCCTCAGTCGGAAGTGGACGCTCGTACCGGGGTCGACCGTTGCCATGCTCGTCCTCTCCTTGTGCCACTGTCCTTTCGCGTCGCTCGTGCCGGCCGGATCGGGCCGGCACGAGCGTGCCGGCGGCCCTTCACCGACCACCGTCCAGGAGCCGGCCGGTCCGTTCCCGACCGAGCCGCAGCTCGGCGCGGAGCAGCCGGCCCAGCGGGCCGATCAGCCGGTGCGCCAGCTCGTCGAGGTGGCGGCGGTCGAGTGAGCCGATCAGTTCATCGGCGGCCCTGCCCCCGCCCCGGTGGGGCACGCCGGTGGCGGGCGGCGCGGAAACGCTTCGCTGTACGGGTACCCGGCCGCGCTGGGCGGTCCCGCCCGTGCCCCGCGAGGGGGGCCTCGATGGCGCGGGCGGCGCCGGCGGCGGTCCGTCGGCGCGGGGGGCGGGCGTGCCCGGCGCGGCTGCGGGCTGCCCCGCAGCGGCAGTCGACGCCGGATGGTGCACGGTGGGCAGCGGCCCGGTGGCCGCCGGCCGCTGCCACGTCGGTGCGGCAGCGCGCTGTACGGGTAGCGGTCGGACGGCCCCGACGGTCGGCACCTCGGCGCGTGGGCCGTCGGGGCGGTCCGCGGGCAGCGCCGGCGCGACCGGGGGCCGGCGGCGCGCCGGGGCCTCCGGAACCCGCGCCCCGCCACCACGGCGGCCCCGCGTCGGTGTGCTGCCTGCGCCTCCGTGCCTGCCGGTCGGGTGGAGTTCCGGTGGGAGACGGACCTGCCCGCTGCCGCCGACGGTGGCGGCGTGACCGCGCTCCCCGGACGTCGTCGCGCCCGGCCTGGTCCACCGGACCGGCACCGCGCCGGTCCCGGCCGCGGAAACCTCGGCGGGCGCAGTCGGCGCGGCGACCGCCGTGGGCGCCGGGTGCAGCGGCCGGGCGGCGAGCGTCTGTACGACGTGAACCGCCCGGCGGAAGGAGCCGGTGGGCGACCCACCCGGCGGGACCGGCCCGGCATCGCCGGTCGATAACGCGGGTACCGAGCCGGTGACCCATGGCAGGGCGGATCCGGTCGCGGGGGTCGATCGGGTGCCGGCGTGAGGGGCAGCCGCACCCACCGTCTGCCGCAGCGGTGCACGCGCGACGGGCACCGCGGCGGAGCCGGCGACGGGCGCGACGGGGGCCGAAGCGGCGGAGGCCACGGCAGGCCGTGGCCGTCCCGTGCGGGATGCGTCGGTGTGCCACGGGCTGGTGCTGTCGGCCGGCACTCCCGCAGGCCGTGGCGTGACGCGGGTGACCGGCGGGGCCGGGTCGGGCGGGAAGGGCAGCCGTTGCACGGCGGGCACGGATGGTGCGGAGGCGTGGAGAGGACCCGGCCCAGCACGGCCGGGCGCGCCCGACGGCGGAGACGGCGGGGCGGCAGCGGCCGGGGGCGCAACGCCGGCGGTCCCGGTGTCCGCGCGCGGGGTGGTGTCCGCGTCGGCGGCGGTGGCCGGGACCGTGGGTGCGATGCGGGCCACCGTGCCGACATGGGCCGATGGAGCGTGGAAGCTGTCACGAGCGGCGTGCGGCTCGTCCGGTTGCGCGCGCCGCGGTTGGCCGGCCTGAATGACCGCGCGCTGTACGACAGGCGCACCGCTCGCGTCGGCGGTGGGTCCGGCTGCTCCGCCCGCAGCAGGCGCGACCGGTCCGAAGTGCGGCCCCGGCAGGAGGGGCGCGATGGCCGGCGTGGAGGGTACGTCCGGGCCGTCGTGGGCGGCTGGCCCGTCCGCCGTCCGGCGCGAGGTCGCGGCGCTGTCTGACATCCCGGCCCCCGGCGCTGCCCCGCCGGACCCGGCCGGTCTGCCGGCTGTCCCGGCCGGTGGGGACCCGGACTCCGGCGGTGTGCGGCCTGTCCCGGCCGGTCTGCGGACTGTCTCGGCCGGGCGCCCCGACTCGGCCGGTGTGCGGCCCGTCCCGGACGTTGGGGGGCCGGGCTGGGCCCTTGTGGGGCCCGTCCCCGACGTTGTGGGGCCCGTTCCGGGCGTTGTGGGGCCGGGCTGGGCCTTCGTGGGGCCCGTCCCGACCGCTGTGGGGCCCGTTCCGGACGTCGTGGGGCCGGGTTGGGCCGTTGTGGGGCCGGGTTGGGCTGGTGTGCGACCCGACCCGGACGGCGGGCGGGACGACCGCGCCCCCCACGATCCCGTCGCGCCGGTCCTGGGCGCCGGAGAAGCCGTTGCGGCGGTCGTTGTGGACGCGCGCTGGGCGGGCGTCGGGGGAGTGGCGGGGTGCAGGGGCGGCGCCGACACAACCCCTGGAACACCCGTCCGGGCGTTCCCGCGCGCGGTGGGGGGCAGGGCCGGCAAGGGGTCGCCGAGCCCGGTTCGGCCAGGGGCACGGGGCGACGGCTTCGCCGGTGCGGGCGTTCTGGCCGGCGCCGGCGTCGCTTGTCCCGAAAGGACCGGCCGGGGCGGCGGTGGTGCCGCCGGGGACGCGGGCTGCGCCGCTTGGGGCGCGGGCACCGGTCGGGGCGGCGCGGCCCCGGTGGAGGTGTCCTGCGCGGCGCTCGCGGCGGCGTCCTGCGACGCCACCGGGGCACGGTGCGCCAGGGTGGGTCGCTGCGGCCCATCGGAGGCGCCCGGCCCATCGGAGGCACCCGCCGGTGGCGCCGTCGACGGATGCCGCGCGGGCAGCGAGAAATCGGGACCGGAAGCGTTCCCGACCGGCGGAGCCGATTGGGCCGGTGACGGGGATGCCGCCGCCGGTGGCGATTGAGCCGGTGAGGGCGATGGAATCGCCGGGGCCGGCGGGGGGACCGGGGCGCGCCGTGAGGTCGTTCCGCCCCCCGCCCGCTGGACCGCGGGCAGCCGCCGGGCGGACCGTACCGCCGGCGCCGTGGTCAGGGCGCGGTGACGCCCTGCTACCGGTGTCCGGGGGACGACCGCCGCGCGGGCCGGTGACGCCGGCTCCGTGGTGCCCGCGGCCACCGATGGCGCCGCCTCGGTGGCCGTCGTCGGCTCGGACAGCCACGCTGGCTGCACGCCGGCTTCCGGCGGCGGCGTCGGCGAGGCCAGTGGTAGGCGCTGCACGGTGCTGGCCGAACCCGGGGGCGGGACCGGCGCCGCGCGCAGCAGGTCGTACGCCAGACCGGCCGGCGCGTCGGGGCTGACGAGGTGGCCGGGCGCGGTGTGCAGGGTCGGGTCCTGCCGGGTGGTCAGCCGGGCCTCGAAGTGGTGCGGATCGGTGAGCAGGCCCGGGTCGCTGTCGAAGGTCCGCCGCGGCGGTGCCAGGGACCGCCAGCCGACATCGGCGGGCCCGGCGTCGGGAGCCGGCGTACCCGTTGCCGGGCGCTCGGCCTCGGACGGCGTGTCCCGGCGGCGTCGGCGTAGGAGGTCGCGTAGGCCCACTTACTCGCCTTCGTTCATGCGGGTGTTGATGCGCGCGATCTGCTCGACGTAGCGCAGTCGCTCCTCGTGCGTGAGATCGAGGATCTCCTGCTGGGGCCAGTGGAAGTGGTAGGCGACGTACGCGACCTCCTCGTAGAGCCGGTCGGCCGCGTACGTCACGATTCCCCCGGGCGACCACCGGCGATGTCCACCTCGAAGCTCGTCTCGCACGCGGGGCAGGTCACGGCGGCGCGGGTGTGGCCCTCCGCGTTGATCCGCCGGTAGAAGTCCTGCAGGAAGGCCAGGTCCGAGGCGAACAGCTTCTCCACCAGTTCGGCGCGGATCTCGGTGATGCTGCCGATGCGGGTGATGACCAGGCTGAGGAGCACGACCGACAGGTACGCGGGGTTCTGCTTGACGCGCAGGTCGATCAGCGGTGCGAGTTCGTCGCGAGCCGTGGCCAGCCGCATGCTCCCGTGGCGGTGCACGGTGCCGGAGTCGTCGACGTACCCGCGCGGCAGTTCGAACTCGAACTCCGTCTGCAGCTTGGGCGGCTGCGCGGTCCGCGCCGGTGGCGTTCCCGGCTCGGCGCCGGGGTCGTGGTCGTCCGCGGCCAGCTCCGCGAGCGCCAGCGTGGATACGGTACGTCGTCTCATGAGGTGGTGATGTCCTCGAACACCACGGTGACCTTCTCCGTCGCCGCCGACGGCTCGCCCGCCTTGAGGCTCGGCCCTTCCCACTTGCTCACCCAGGCGTTCTTCATGTCGAAGCGACGCTGGTTGGAGTTCTCGGCGTCGACGAGGATGACGCTGATGTTCTTCCGGGCGGCGGCGACCGCCCCCTTCTCGAAGGTCTGCTTGATCCACTCGGTGAACGCGCCGCTCTTGTCGAGCCCGCGCGTGATGGTGACCTCGCCGCCCTTACGGGCGCCGGGCAGCTTCCGGATGATGTACTCCCCGGTGGGGGTCACCTGGTTCACCTCGATCGCGTCCAGCTCGACGGTCAGGCCGCTGACCTCCTGGACGGACTCCACCTGGATGCCGCCCAGCTCGACCTGGAACTTGTGGACAATGAGGGTGTCGCCGGTCTCGGCCATGTGTCGCTACCGCCTTTTTTCGGGTCTTATTCGCTGACGAGGCTGGTGCTGTCGGAGAACTGGGCGAGCCGGAAGATGACGAACTCCGCGGGCTTGACCGGGCAGATCCCGATCTCGCACACCACCTGGCCGCGGTCGATCACCTCCGGCGGGTTGGTCTCGCGGTCGCACTTGACGTAGAACGCCTCGGCGGGGGAGCTGCCGAACAGGGCGCCCCGCCGCCACTCCTCCAGCAGGAAGGCGGAGATGTTGCGGCGGATGGTGCCCCAGAGCCGTTCGTCGTTGGGCTCGAAGACCACCCACTGCGTGCCCAGCAGGATCGACTCCTCGAGGTAGTTGAACAGCCGGCGGACGTTGACGTACCGCCATGCCGGGTCGGAGGAGAGGGTGCGCGCCCCCCACACGCGGATGCCCCGCCCTGGGAAGGCCCGCAGGCAGTTGACGCCGGCCGGGTTGAGCAGGTCCTGCTCACCCTTGGTGACGTTGTTCTGGAGTTCGATCGCGCCGCGCACCACCTCGTTCGCGGGCGCCTTGTGCACCCCGCGCTCGGTGTCGGTGCGGGACCACAGGCCGGCGACGTGCCCGCTCGGCGGCATGAACCGGTTCTGCCCGGTCGCCGGATCGAAGACCTTGATCCAGGGGTAGTACAGAGCGGCGTACTTCGAGTCGTAGCCCGCCTCCTCCTGCCGCCAGGTGAGCACCTGCCGAGCCGTCATGTCCGGCAGCGGGTCGAGCAGCGCCATCCGGTCGCCCATCTGCTCACAGTGCGAGATGACCCCGAGCTGCACGGCCTTGACATCCTCGGCGGTGATGAGCCCCTGCTGGTACCCGCTCATCAGGTCCGGCACGGCGACCATCGTGATCTCGTCGATCGCCTCCAGGCCGCCGAAGCCGGTACGCGCGTCGGGGTCCCCGACGTACTCCTCGGTGGACAGTGCGGCCGGTACGACCTCGGCGGGCGCGGGCGGCGTCGCCAGCGTCACCGTCTGCTTGGCGGGGCGCGCCAGGGCATTCGCCGGGGCGGCCTCCTCGACGGTGATGAGCCGCGACCGCTCCTTGACCTGCGTCACCACGTACGCCTTGGTGTTCTTCTTGGACGAGACGTCGTACGTCTCCACCACCGTGCCGTTTTGGTGCACCAGCAGCCTGAACCGGTCCTCGCCGGCGCCGTCGGTGTCGGCATCGGTCACCTCGACGGTGATGTTCCCGCCGCTGGCGGGCAGCGCCGCCACCTTGAACGTGCCGAGCGCCACCGGCTCGCCGGCCGGCAGCGCGCGAGGCGCGTCCTTGCCGGCCCCGTCGCCGCGGTCGCGGCCCTGCCCGTTGCCGGGGCTCTGCTCGCCCACCCGGACGACGTAGCAGATCCCACCGCCGTTGGCGAAGTAGCCGTACACCGCGCGGCCCAGGTACGCGCCCTCGACGACGTCCCCGAAGACCTGGACGTACTGGCTCCACGTGGTGACCAGGGTGGGGGTGTGGAACGGTCCCTTCTCGGCGAGTCCCACGAAGGCCGCCACGGAGGTCCCCACGCCCTCGATGGGGCGGGAGCCGCTGGGGACCTCCTCGACATAGACACCGGGGGACAGGTACGACGGCATGAACGCTCCTTTTCCGGCGGTGGTCGGTCCTCCGTAGCCTTCCGGTCACGTGGCGCGTCGGGAAACGGCCGGGCGGGCGTGGACCGGGGCATGGTCCGGTTCCCGAAAGGGCAGGGATGCGGCACGCGTCGCCCCGTTGAGGCACGTCAGAGCGGGGTGAAGTCGCTCGCGCCCGGTCTGCGGCAGGCGGTGATGAAGGACCGGGGGATCTCCGCGAAGAAGTCCATCTCCTGGGTGGCGCCGATGGGTCCGATGACGGCGGCGGTCGCCGTCCCCAGGGAGGTGCTGTTGGCGTAGATGGCCGGCTTGGCCAGGATCCTGCTTCTCGCGGGCGGCTCCTGCTCGAACCTGTACCAGCCGCTGACCTCGATCTGGTAGAGGTGCCTGTCGTTGCTGGCGTAGCCGCCGCACTCCTGGTCCAGCGCGGTGGATACCAGGCGCGGGTTGTTGTTGCTGACATGGTCCTGGGCGTAGGCCCTGGGATCGCTGAGGAACGCGGCCAGCTCGGTCGTGACGGACGCGGAGCGGAAGGATCTCATCCCCTGCGAGAGGTCTTCGGGGGCGCGCCGGTCGGCGCGGAAGAAGCGCAGTGGCCCGGCGTCTCCCTTGAGCAGGTACCCGTGTTTGGGAACCGCGGGCTGCGGCGGTGGCGCCTCCTCGGCGGCAGCGGCCTCGCTGGTCTGACCGGCCCTCAGGTGGGCGGGTTTGACCGGCACCGGCGGCGGCATGGTCTGCACGGTGACGGGGCCGTCGGGGGCGGCGGCCGCGCTCCGCGCCTGCACGGGGCGTTGCGCGTCGAGCGGCGCCCGCATGACGTGCCGCGCGTTGGCCTCGGCGGCGCGTTCGTAGTGGTCGGAGGGGTCGGAGATGCTGACCCCGTTGCCGGCGTCGGTACCGGCCACGGGGCCGTGGCGCTGCTGGACGACGTGGGTCAGTTCGTGGGCGAGGGTGTGCTTGTCGCCGCCGCCGTCGCCGATGACGACATGCTCCCCGGAGGTGTAGGCGCGGGCGCCGATCTCGTCCGAGGACCGCCGGGCCGCGGCATCGTCGTGGACGCGTACCGACGAGAAGTCCGCGCCGAGGCGGGCCTCCATCTCGGTGCGCAGCGGCTCGGCCAGGGGCCGCCCGGCAGACCGCAGTACATCGTGCACCGCCGACCGTTGGACGGTGGCCGCTGCGGTGTCCTGGCCCTCGGGGCCGTGACCGCAGGAGGCGGTGTGCGTGTGCCGTTGGTGCAGCATCTGGACGACCGCGGCGTTGCCGACTGAGCGTTGGAGCGCCTGGATGCAGCGCTGGTCGAGGGCGGGGCTCCGACCGTCCGGTGCGGTGACCGGTGCACCGGCGGCCGGAGCCCGCCGAAGCGCGCTGCTCCGAGCGCTGCCGGGGTCCGGTCGTTGTTCGTGGTCGCGCATGATCGCTCCTGTCACCCGCTCCGGGCGGGAGCCGGGGGTTGAGAGGTACGTGTCGATCGCACCGTCGACGCTTCTCGGTCTCGCCCACGAGCCCGGTCAGGTCGCCTTCTTCTCGTACTTGGCGCCGGCCTTCTCCCACAGTTCCGGCCGTGGCGGTGACAGCAGCTGACCTCGGTGTGCCGTCCGGTGTTCCGCGTCGGCCGCTTCCAGAAGCTCGGCCAGCCGCTGCCAGTCGTAGCTGCCGGCAGTGATCATCCGATCGACCTCCACCAGGTGGCTCGAGCGTGGAGTCATCCGCCCGTCGACATGGTTGGGGTCGAACCCGCTGCCCGGGTCGGTCCTACGAATGTCGGAGGCGGGGCCCATCTCGAGGTTGGCCGGCATGTTGTAGAGGAGCTTCTCGTGGCCCGTCGAGCCGACCCGGTCCGTCAACTGCTCGAGGAACGTGAACAGGGGGTCCGAGGCAGGCCGGGCCGCCTCGGCCGCCGCCAGCAGTTCCTTGAGGTTGCTCCGCGAGATCTTGTGGTGCAGTGTCGTCTGGCTGCCCCACTGGTTGGCCGGTGTCTCCCGGAGCGCGGCGTGCTCGGCCGTGGTCCTGCTGGAAGCCCAGTCGCTCCGGCCGCCGCTCACCTGGTAGCCCGGCCGGTTCGCCCGCTGCGCGAACTCGTCCGCTACCTCTGCGGCGAGATCGTCCAATTGGGCGTCGACCTCGTCCCTCTCAAGCAAGATCGTCATGTCGTCAGGGTTCAACAGCCCCACGGCCGCCAGGAGGTCCTGTCGCGGGTTCTCCTCCAGTTCGGTGAATCCCTCGACCTGGTCGCCGATCTGCCGCATCACGTACTCGTAGTCGGATTCGGCCGGCGCGGCGGGCACCGCCTCCACAGCCGACGAGCCGCCCGCCGAGGACGACCCCGCGGTCTTCTTCCTGCCCTTGTCTTTCTTCGGCATACGCTGCACCGTCGCCGGACCGTCGGCTGCGCCGCCGGAGCCGGTGGTCGCCCGGTCAGGCCGGGCGGCCGACGCGGGCGTGGACAGCGGTCGGGCCATCGCGCGAGCGGCGTTCGCCTCGGCCGCGCGCTCGAAGGCGTCCGACGGATCCGACACCCGCAGGCCGTCGTCGGTCGCGTTGCGGTGCTCGTCGCGGCCGAGCAGCCGCGCCACCGCGGCGTTGCCCGCCGTGCGTTGCAGCCCCAGCACCGCCTCCGGATAAGGTGCCGGACCGGGTGCGGACTCCGACGGCGGCCGCCGGTGGGGCGTCCGGACCGATGGTGGGGCCGATTCCGGCCCGGATTGATGGGCATGCATGGCTCGTCCTCTTCGCCGCGGATCCAACCCTGTCCTCACGCTGTCCCCGCCGGCCGGGTCGTGCCAGGGACCGCCGGGCGTGGTCGAGGGCACTCGCCGCTGCCCGAACGGGCAGCGGCCCGCCGCCGTCACCTCGTCCAGCACCTAGCGCTCCTGCAGCGCTCCTCGCCCGACACGTAGGTGCGGACCGAACTCGCTGTCCAGCAGCAGCCGGCCGAGCTTGCCGTACTCGCGCCGCACGGCGGCCATCAGGTCGTCGGTCGTCACCGGCCGGTCCGCCCCGGCGGCGAGGTACGCGGCGGTGACCGCGCACGCCCGGATGCTGCCCCCCGCCAGCTCGAACGCCCGGCCGCAGAAATCCAGGTCGAGATCCTCGGCGCGGGGCAGCGCCGGGCCGAGGCAGCGGTCCCACAGGGCGCGCCGCTGTGCCTCGTCCGGCAGCGGGAAGTCAACGATCACGTCCAGCCGCCGGGTGAACGCCTCGTCGAGGTTGGCCCGCAGGTTGGTGGTGAGGATCGCGACCCCGTCGAAGGACTCCATGCGCTGGAGCAGATAGGCGCTCTCCAGGTTGGCGTACCGGTCGTGGGCGTCCCTGACCTCCGAGCGTTTGCCGAAGATGGCGTCGGCCTCGTCGAACAGCAGGACTCCGTTGACATTCGCGGCTTCGGTGAAGATGCGCTCCAGGTTCTTCTCGGTCTCGCCCACGTACTTGTCGATCACGGTGGACAGGTCCACCACGTACAGCTCGACGCCCAGGTCGGCGGCGACCACCTCGGCCGACATCGTCTTGCCGGTGCCGGAGTCGCCGGCGAACAGCGCCGTCACGCCGCGACCGCGCCCGCCGCCGGGGCGCATCCGCCACCCGCCGAGCACCCGGTCGCGGTGGCGTACCCGCATGGCCAGCTCGCGCAACTGCTCGAAGACCGGGTCGGGCAGGACGAGGTCGGCCCAGCCGACGGCGGGTTCGACCCGCCGGGCCAGCTTTTCCAGCCCCGCCCCGTTCTGCGACCGCACTCCGGCGCGCAGGTGCTCGGGCCCGACCTGCGCCGCACCCTCCAGCAGCGCCCGGTGGCCGGCCGTCTCGGCGGCGCGCCGGACCTGGTCCGGCGTCAGCAGGTACGGGGCGAGCTCGCGCTCGGCGTCCAGGTCCGCGCCGGCGGGCGCGCCCGGCCGCGCACCGAACCCGGCCCACCACAGCGCGCTGCGGTCCCGTACGGTCATCGGCTCGGCCGCCACCAGCAGCGGGGAGCGTTCGGCCCAGTACGGGTCCCACCCGGTGCGGCCGGTGAGCAGGACGGGTACGGCCAGCGCGGCGAGCCGGCGCAGCAGCCGGGAACGGCCCGGCTGCCCGGCGGGGTCCAGCGCGTCCACCGGGCCGGCGACCAGCCCTCCGCCGCGCAGCCGCGCCTCGCGTGCGGCGGCGGCCAGCGCCTCCTCCGGCGCGGGGTCGGCGGCCAGCGCGTCGAGGTCGAGGCGCAGCACCGGAGCGCCGGTCGCGGCCAGCGCCGCCGCGGCGAGCGCCTGCGCCGCCGCGCCGGGCCGCTCCCGCACGTACGCCAACCGAAGTCCGTCGCGGATGGCGGCGGCGAGCTGCTCCGCCGACGCGGGCCGCCAACCCGGGTCGGGCTCCTCGTAGCGGGCGAGGCCGGCCAGCCGGGTGTCGCCGGTGTCGTCGCCGAGCAGATGGGCGGTGACCCGGTCGGGCACCCGCAGCCCCCGGGAGAGGAAGGGCCGCTCGGCTGCCTCCTCGACCAGCAGGAGACCGCCCGCGACCAGCGGCGCGGACGCGGTGAAGCGGCCACGCGCGGTGGCCGAGGAGGGGGCGGCGCCGCACAGCTCGAGTGCCAGCCCGATCGACGCCCGCCGCCGGGTCACGTCGTCGTTGAGGTAGCCGTACAGCCGCTCGAACCGGGCGTCGACGTCGGGCAGGAGAGCCAGCAGCAGCAGTTCGACGTCCAGTGGCGCGAGCGCGAAGTCGCGGGCCAACCGGCGCAGTCGCGGTTCGCCCTGGTGCGCGTCGGTGTCCGCCTCGACGGCCAGCCCCTCGCCGTTGACGTCGTCGTGCCGGGGCGGCGGGGTGGCGGTGTCCAGCAGCCGGTCCGCCATCTCGTCCGACACGTACAGGCCCCGGAACGCGTCGTCCGGCGCCGGATCGGTGCGGCGGCGCTCGTCCACGGCGCGCCGGACCCGCCGCTCGATCAGGCGGAGTCGGGCGAGCAGGTGGGTCGCGGGCAGCGCGGGGGCGGTCACCGCTGTGAGCCGCGGATCGGGGGCCCGGACCCGTCGCGGTGTCGCGCGGCGCCTCGGGTGCGGCGTGCGCCGACCATCGACAGGGCAGATCCCTGCTCCGCGTCGCCGGGACCGGCGGGCGACGCGACCGGGTCGCTGTAGCGCAGGGCGGCGGTCTCGACCGGCCCGTCGGCGGGGTCCGCGGTGCGTAGCCGCAACCCGTCGACGACCGGCTGGGCGGCGAGCGTCCGCCGGGCCGACAGGGGCGCGACCACGACCAGGTCCAGCGACGGCTTCAACTCTCCACCGAGCGCCGACCACACGTCGGCGAAGGCGCGATCCTCCCCGGGTGGCCGGGCGACGGTCATCGGCACGGTCAGGCCGAGCGTCGCCAGGGACCCCGTCAGCCGTGCGGGCGGCAGCGCGTCGTGCCGGATCAGCGTGCCGAGCAGGGTCGCCAGCAGGCGGTGTTCGTCCTGGGCGCGGTTGGTCCATGCCGTCACCAGGTACGACAGGGCGAAGTACCGCGCGGGGTCGTGCAGCGCCACCGTGGCGCCCCGATCGTCGTACTCGGCGATGGCGCCCTGTCTGCGGCGCGCGAGGTCCTCCCGGATGTCGTAGAGGTACAGGTTGACCGTCGGTGCGTTGCGCCGCGCGGCCCACTCCCTCGTGGGCGCGTCGAACGTGACCTCGACCCCCGTGCCGGCCAGCGCGTCGTCGGTGACCAGTCCGCGCAGGGCATCGTCGACCTCGTGGATCACCCGGTCACCACCGCCGGTTGACGTGGCCGGGCGGCTGCAGCGGCGGCAGCACCACCCGGAACGGGGTGGTCACCGGGGCGAAGCCGGTGCCGGACGCGAGGATCTCGCGGGGGCCGAGCCGGTCCTTCGGCAGCACCAGCAGCTGGGCGGCGAAGGTGCCGTCCGGCGCCGCCACGGCCGGTGCGGTCGCGGCGGTGATGCCCACGTTCCAGGCCAGTCGCACCCGGGCTCCGGGGGGAAAGTCGGTGCCGCGCACCGAGGTGACGAAACCGGGTGGCCCGATCGCCGGCACGGCGACGATGCGCGGCTGCAGCACCCGCAGCGGCGCGCTGGCGGTGTCGTTGGTCGGGTCGGCGTTGCCGCCGGTGGTCGTGACGGCGCCGGCGACGGTCGCGACCAGGGCCGCGTCGGGCGTCAGCACGAACGTCACCGTGGTCGCCCCGCCCGGGGCCAGATCGGGCAGCCGGCATCCCGCCTGCGGGTCACAGCCCGGCGGCGAGGCCGCGACGCGGACGCGGGGCGGCAGCGCCGGGGTCAGCCGCAGGCCCGTCGCCCGCTGCCCGCCCGCGTTGCGCACGGTGTAGGTGACGCCGGCGGAGCCCCCCACGTACGCGGGTGCGGGGGTGACCGAGACGGTCAGCGCCGGGTCCGCCGGCGCGGTCGGTGGCGGCTGCATGATCCGCACGTCCGTGCGAGCCCGGTTGTCCGCCGGCACGGCGTCGGTCACTCCCGGGTTCACCGACCACGAGAGCGGGAAGGAACCGGCGGCGATCCCGGTCAGCTCGACCCGTACGGTCAGCGTGCGGCCGACGCCGATGGCCTCAAGGTCGCAGCCCGCTGGGGTGAGCCGGCACGTCCCCCGCTCCGGCACCAGCGCGGTGAGCCGCACGCCGGACGGCACGGTGAGGTCGAGCCGCACGGCGGGCGCGGGGCTCGGCCCGCGGTCGGTGACTGACAGGGTGAAGGCGGTGCGGCCACCGACGGTGGTTGTCGGGGGTGTGGTCACGACGGCGGTCGCGACATCGACCGACCGCTGCCAGGTCGGCTCCTTCTGCCGACCGGGCAGCGCGCCGGTGATCGACGCGAGGCGGCCCGTCGTCATGTCGTAGACGTGCAGCGCCTCCGGCGAGTTCGGGTCGCGCTCGCGCCGGGCCGAGAAGACCAGCCGCTGTCCGTCCGGCGACCAGCTCACGTCGCGCGGTTGGAACGGGCCGTCCGGCTGCGGTGGAACCGGGGCGGCGCAGGAGGCCCCGGCCGGCGGGAAGAGCAGCCGGCAGCGGGTGCCGTCGACGTCGGTGAGGACCAGCCCGTCCTCCCGGCGGTTGAACGCGATCTGGCGGCCGTCCGGGGCGAAGGCCGCGCTGTCGTCGACGACGTCGCAGTCCCGCCCGCAGACGGCGCGCGTCAGGTCCTGCTGGTCGAGGCCGTCGGTGGCGTTCGCCGTCCAGACGTGGGCGCGGCTGGCCTCCTCGTTGTAGCGGCCCCGGGTGAACGCCAGCAGGGCGCCGTCCGGGGACCAGGCGGGTTGGGTGTCGTCGAGCCCCGCGTACGGCGGGGGCGTCGGCACGGCCAGCAGTTGCTGCCCGGTGGAGGCGTCGACCACGATCACCCGCGCCGGGCGGCCCGGTCTGCTGCGCACCAGCGCGATCCGGCTGCCGTCGGGGGACCACTCCGGGTCGCGCTCGAGGTCGTCCGGACCGCGACCGGCCACCGGCAGCAGACGTGGCGAGGTCCCGTCGGCGTCGACGGTCCAGATGCGCTGGACGCGGCGCCCATCCACCGTCTCGAACCGGCTCACCGCGATGCGGCGCCCGTCCGGGGAGTACGTCTGGCGCTCCGTCCACGGGTCGCCCTCGGTCGGCTGCCACATGAACCGGGAGTCCCGAGCCGCTTTGGGATCCTCGCGCAGGATCGACAGGCGCAGGTCGCGTGGATCGACTCCGTCGGGGCGGATGTCCTGCAGGGTGGCGGTGAGTCGGTCGGGGGCGCTGTTGCGGATCACGATCAGCGCCGGGGACGACTCGCCGGGCGCGGTGTAGAAGGCCGGGAAGCTCAGCTGTCGGTCCTCGGCCAGGCGAAGCTGCGCGGTGCAGGTGCAGCCGTCGGCGGGCGTCGCGGTGTAGACGAGGTCGACCTGGCCGAGCGGACCGCCGTCCGGTGGGGTGCGGCTGACGAACGCGAGGGTGGAACCGTCCGGTGACCAGGCCGCCTCGCGGCTCTGCCACTCGACCGGCAGCAGCAGACGGTCGCCGGCGCCCGACGGGGACACCAGATGGATCTTCTGGTTGGTGGAGCTGTCCGGATCGCAGGTGTAGGCGATGCGGTCGTGCGCCGGGTTCGGGTCCCAGGCCGGCTGGCCCGCGCCGGTGGGCTCGCTGGTCACCTGGGTGACCGCGCCACCGGCGACCGGCATCCGGTAGACCTGCGGCACCTCGCCGCCGCGCCGCCCCTCGAACGCCAACGACGTGCCGTCCGGCGACCAGCTCGGCCACCGGTTGTCGCCGACTCCGTCGGTGACCCGGCGCAGTCCGGTCCCGTCGACGCCGATCACGAAGATGTCGTGCCCGGCACCGCCCCGGCCGGCGCCCGAGTCGAACGCGACCCGGGTGCCGTCCGGCGAGATCGTCGGATGGGCCTCGCTGGAGGTGTTGACGGTCAGCCGCAGCACGGGGCCGTCGCCGCGGCGCAGGTAGACCTCTGTGGTGGTGGCGTCGCGCAGGCTCACCCAGGTGATCGTGTCGCCCCGCGCCGACACCTGGTCGTCGAAGTGGTCCGGGCCGATCGGGAAGAACGGCAGCGAAACGGCGCTCCCGCCCTCTCCGCGCACCACGCCGATGCTGCGGTGCTTCGTGCCGGCGTACGCGATGCGCTCCTCGGCCACCGGTGGCGTGGCCGGTGCGGGCCGGGGCGGCGCGGCCGGCGGTGCCGACGCGGCCAGTCCGGGCAGCATGACGGCGGCCGCTGTCGTTGCGGCCACGATGGTGGGCGTTCGGCGCTGACCTGGCAACGGGACCTCGACAGGCGGTGCGGTTAACGGCAGGGGCAGGCGCGGCTCCCGATCCGTCCGCACGACGCTCGGCGGAGGCCGCACCACGTCCGTCCATATTCGACCCGGTGGCGTCGGGCGGCGGGGGCCCGACGGGCACGCCCCCGGGCAGGAGCCGTGACCCCTTCGGGCACCCACCGGACGTCAGGGTGCTGCCAGCCGGTCAGATGAGCCCCTGCCGCAGCGCGTACGCGACCGCGTGCGTGCGATTGCGCAGGCACAACCGGCTCGTGATGTCGTGCAGCACGTTCTTCACCGTCCGCTCCGAGTACGACAGCTTCTCCGCGACCTCGCGGGTGTCGAACCCGTCGGCGAGCAGGCGGAGCACGTCGATCTCGCGCGTGGTCAGCCCGAGCAGCGTCAGGCCACGCGGGTCGAGCACCTGGCGTTGCAGCCGTCCCATCTGTGCCAGCAGTCGGCCCAGCAGGTCTGCGGGGATCGCCCCTTCGCCGCGCACCGCCGAGCTGACCGCGTGGACCAGGTTCTCCGCGCTGGCCTCCCCGCGGCGTACGACGCCCACCACCCCGCACTCGACCGCCGTGGCCAGCCCGGCATCGTCGATCCGCGCCGGCACCAGCACGAGCTTCGCGGTGCCGGTACGGCCCAGCCGGCGCAGCTCACGGGCCGCCGCCTCGTCGAGACTGTCCACGACCACGAGCGCGACCGCCGCGGCCTGCGCCTCACCGGGCGCGAGCATCCGCAGCTCCGGACGCGACCGGAGCTGGCTCTCCACCCCCTGCCGCGAGATCGGATCATCGGCGTGGACCCAGACCGGCACACGGTTCATAAATACCTCCCCATCCCTTGGCGCCCACTCGGCAGCCCGCGGCGCAAGGGTGGGGGGAGCCGCTTTGCGTGCACCTAACGCCGGCCCGGATGGGCACCCGGCCTGCCCGTGACTGTTCCCGTAAGGCGGGTTTCCCCGTTCACGCATGGGCCTACAGTCGGCCGACATGAGCGCATCCGCCAACCTGGCTCTCACCGAGGTCACCGTCACGCCGGGCGGCGAGGCACGGGTCACGATCAGCGTCCGCAACACGGTCGACATCGTCGAGGCCTACCGGTTCGAGATGGTCGGCGTACCCGCGGAGTGGGTGACCATCGACCCGCCGGTCCTGTCGCTCTTCCCGGGCACGGCGGAGAGCGTGACCGTCACGTTCCGGCCGCCGCGCTCGTCGCAGGTGCCCGCCGGCGGCATGCCGTTCGGGGTGCGCGTGCTGCCGTCGGAACATCCCGAGGCCGCCGTGGTCGAGGAGGGGACGCTCGTCGTCCTGCCGTTCGCCGATGTCGCCGCGGAGTTGCGGCCGCAGGTGCGCGACGGGCGCTGGCGCGCCCGCTACCGGCTGGAGACGGAGAACCGCGGCAACCTCACGGAGCAGCTTGCCTTCGCTGCCACCGACACGGCCGAACAGCTCACGCTCGCCCTCCGGCCCGCGCGGGCGACTCTGGCGGCCGGCGAGCGGCTCGAGGCCGTCCTCGTGGTGCGGGCGAAGAGCCTGCTGTGGCGGGGCGAGCCGACGCATCTCCCGTTCCGCACGCAGGTGCTGCGGGAGGACGGGGTGGCCTGCACGGTCGACGGCACCTTCGTGCAACGGCCGATTCTCTCCGCGTGGCTGCTCAAGCTGCTGGCGCTGCTGCTCGCTCTGCTGTTGCTGCTGCTCGCGCTCTGGTTCGGTCTGTTGCGACCGGTGGTGCGTTCGGCGGCGCGGGAAGCCGTCGACGGGACGGTCGAACAGGCCGCGGTGCAGGCCGCGGACCGCGCTGCGGACCAGGCGGTCGACAAGCAACGGCGGCAGACACCCGAGGCGCCGAAACCGCCGGCGGGGGGCGGCACGGAGGACGGTGGTGGCCGCAACGGTGGTGGCCGCAACGGCGATGGCGAGACGCAGTTCTCCACGGCGATCTCGTTCCGCACGAATCCGGGCGGCTCGGCGGAGCGGAGTTACACGGTTCCTGCCAGGAAGATCTTCCTGCTCACCGATTTTCTCGTGGACAACCCGCAGGGCGACGAGGGCACGCTGAGCGTGAGCGCCAACGGCGTGAAGATCGTGACGTACGGGCTGGAGAACTTCCGCGAGCAGGACTACCACTCCGTGACGCCGATCCGGGTGCCGGCCCGAGCCCAGGTGACGCTGACGGTGGCCTGCCGCAGGCCGGGCACCCCGGTCAACGCCAGAACGCCCAGCACGTGCTCCGAGTCGCTGTACGTCAACGGGATCATGGCGGACGCCACCGGCTGACTGCATGCTGCCGCCCAGGCGTCGCTCACCGCTCACGTCGTTGGAGTCGCCATGTGCACTCTCAACAGCGAGCCTGGGGGGTGCGGCAACGACCTGGCGGTTCAGAGACTCACCTGCGGGGCGACATCAGCGCGAGTGCACTGACAGCGAGTCCTTGCACGGCCCGAAACAACCCGAGAAGCAGGGTAGGGCTGGCGCGGGCGCTGTCGGCCGCTGGCCTGCTGCTGATCGAGTGTGAGCAGCCTGCCCGCAGACAGCGCCGAGGCAAGAGTAAGCGGTCCTAACAAAATGATCTCTGGGCCTTTCATCCCTTGTGAGAGGGCCATCTACGACACCGGCATCTCCGCTTCACAAGCCGGCGACGTCCGCTCATGCCGAAAGCAGTGCGCGTGCAGCGATCAACAGCATGGCCATCTCGTTATGCTGCTGTCCTGACTTGCTGCATTTGATGCGGTTCAGGAATGTTTACGCAACGGCTCAGTGGGCCTGATGCCGGCTCGATGGGTTTGCTGGGGCTGTGCCCGGCGCCCACCTCTGCTCGGCGCGCTGCCAACGGCGCAGCGACTCTGCGGCGATTCCCAGCCTCACGCTACGGCCTTGATCGCCTCGTACTTCGACTCGTCTCCCCGGGGCTCGTCTGGCAGCCGCACCGTGCGCTGGCGGAACTGCGGTGAGCTGACCAGGCGCTCGCCGCACCCCTGTCGTACGCGGACAAGGGTGCGGCGAGTGAGCACGCGGCGTCGCCGTGGTCAGCCGTGCCGGTGTTGCGGTAGTAGCAGGCTGACTATCGCGATAGCTAGGCCGATCCCGGCTGCCATGAGGAAGACCAGGTCGTAGCCGGCGGCGAGGGCGGCAGGAGAGCCGGCGTCGGCGGCGTCTGTTCCGGCCTTGGCGCTGGCGGCTGTGGCGAGTACGGCTAGGGCTACCGAGCCGCCTATCTGGCTGGCGGTGTTGGCCAGGCCGCCGATGATGCCCGCGTCGCCTTCGGGTACGTCGGCGGTGGCTGCGGCCATGAGGGTGGGGAAGGTCAGGCCGATGCCGACGGCGATGAGCAGCGTGGGTCCGAGCACGCTGGTGACGTAGTCGCTGTCGGTGCGGGCCTGGGCGAGCCAGCCGAAGCCGGCTGGGAAGCAGGCGCTGCCGGCCAGTACCAGAGGGCGTACACCGGTTCGGGGCAGCAGGTTGGCGGCGAATCGCGCGATCACCACGAACATTACCGCCGCGGGTGTCTGCCCGAGCCCGGCTTCAAGTGCGCTGTAGCCGAGTGCGTTCTGCATGAACAGCGACGTGAAATACCACATCGCGATGGCAATCCCGCCGAACAGCAGCAGCATGCCGTTGCTGACGGCCACGGTCCGGATCGTGAACAGCCGCAGGGGCACCATCGGCTGGGTGGCGAAACGCGCCTCCACCACGGTGAAGACGACGAGCAGGAGCAGGCCCGCCACGGCTGGCCCGAGAACCCGCACGGACGTCCAGCCATGGTCGGCGCTTTGCATGACCCCGTAGATCAACGCGGCCAGCCCCGCCGTGCCCGTGACCGCGCCAATGAGGTCAAGCGATTCCCGCCGGCTGGCTCGCGTGCCGACCAGCGACATCATGGCCAATACGATCAGCACGGCGCCGATCGGTACGTTGATGAGGAAGACCCACCGCCATGACAGGCCAGTGGTGATGGCGCCGCCGGCGAGCGCGCCGGCCATCCCGCCCACACCGCCCGAGGCGGACCACGCGCCGAACGCCCGGGCCCGCGCCTGCGGCTCGGTGAAGTAGGTGTTGATCACGGCCAACGTCGCCGGGGCCAGCATCGCGGCGCCCACGCCCTGCGCGACGCGGGCCCCCACCAGGATCTCCGGAGCGGTTGCCAGGCCGCCGACCAGACTCGAGGCGGAGAACAGGAACAGCCCGGCGACCAGCATCCGCTGCGGGCCGAACAGGTCAACGGCGCGGCCACCCAGCAGCATGAAGCCAGCGAAGGTAAGCACGTAGCCATTCACCACCCAGGCCAGGCCGGTGGCGGTAAAGCCGAGATCCCGCTGGACCGAGGGCAGCGCGACGTTAACGATGGACACGTCCAGGATCACCATGAACTGGCAGGCACACGCCAGCGCCAGGACCATCCAGGAGGATCCGGCCTGCAGCCTGGCCCGCTGAGTTGCGGTGCTGGTGCTTGTCATGACTTCTCTCCTTGCTAACCCGCCGCTCACGCGGTCCGGGAGGCTGCTCCGGCCAGGGCTCCGTGGCTGTTCCCGTTGCCCACGGCGGCATCGGCGACGACGTGGTCCCCCAGCAGCTGGAGCGTGATCTTGGCCAGCCGAAGTCCCTGGTACCTGGCCGCTTCCAGCGCCGCGGCATCGGGGCCGTCTCCGTTCGGGCTGGTCACATGCGACGTGCCGTAGGGGTTGCCGCCTGCGGCGTACACGACCGGATCGGTGAATCCGGGCGGGACGATCAGCGACCCCCAGTGGTAGAAGACGTTGCCCAGCGACAAGATTGTGGCCTCGCTGCCGCCGTGCCGGTTGAACGCTGAGGTGAAGGCCGTCACCGGCTTGTTGGCCAGCTTCCCCTCCTGCCACAGCCCGCCGGCCTGGTCGATGAACTGCTTGAGCTGCGCGGCCGGCGCGCCGAACCGGGTCGGCGTCCCGAACGCGTACGCGTCGGCCCACGCCAGGTCCTCAAGTGAGGCCTGGGCAATCGACGCGGTCGCGTCGGCGTGCCGCCGCCACTGCGGGTTCTGGTCGATCGCGCTGTCGGGTGCCAGCTCGGCGACCCGCCGCAGCCGCACGACGGCCCCGGCCGAGGCGGCCCCCTCGGCGACGGCCTGCGCGAGTGCGTGCACACTGCCTGTCGCGCTGTAGTAGATGACAGCGACCTTCACGGTCATGTCCGGCTCCTCGGTGTTGCTAGAATTAGTTACGCGCATAATGTTATGCGCATAACTAATCTGTCAAGGAGAGCCCGTGGACTTCGAGTACGCCGACGCCCTCAACCAGGCCATCCGCCTGCTGAGCCTGCGCCACCGGGCCAGGGCCGCCGCGTTGCTGGCCCCGCTCGGCCTGCACCCCGGCCAAGAGGCACTCCTGCTCGAACTCGACCGGACCGGCCCGAGAATCCAGGCCCAGCTCAGCGAGGCGCTCGGCTGCGAGCCGCCCAGCGTCACGCTCATGACCCGCAAGCTCGAAGCCTCCGGCCACATCCGCCGCGAACCCGCCCCCTCCGACAAGCGCGCCAGCATCGTCGAACTCACCGACAGCGGCAAGGCACTCGCCGACCAGGTCAAGCAGCTATGGCACGCTCTGGCGGAGGAAACCGTGACCGGCCTGCCCGCCCAGACCGTGGCCGAACTACCCGCCATCCTCAACACCATGACCGGCAACGTCGACACCAGGCGCCCGGCCACCCACACAGCCGCCGGCACGGTCTAGCTGTTCAATCGAGGAGGTTTGGCGGTTGCGCTACCCCGTCTACCAGCGCACCAGCCGGCATCCGGATCTGGCGCAACCGAGCCGTTGAGGTGCGTGGCTGGATTGCCGGGCGTCGCCGGCTCGTACGGCGTCTGGCCGCCACCGTGGATGGCGCTGGCGATTGTCAGAGGCCCGTGGTCGTGCACGACGCTCGCCGCAACCGGCACGTGCACGAGGAGTCGGACAGGCCGGCCCGACGTCGAGACCGTCCTGAGCATCGAGGTCCTGCCTCCGACGGTCCGCCGAGCGACCGGCGCGTCGGCAGCCCGGCGAGTCGGGCTGGCCCACAGGCAGAGGCTGCGGCAACGGCGCAGCGATAGCCTGCCGTCATGGCGAGCGCTGAACTGGATGAGTTGATCGTCGCGGACGCCGACGCGCTGCGCGCGT
>NZ_JBQHDD010000017.1:0-64019 GCF_052068055.1 Micromonospora sp. L32
CCAGGCCTCCTACCGGATGAGCGTCGACAACCTCGCCGACTGGATCGCCACCCGCGGCTACTCCGCCACCGCCTGACACCAGCACCACCGACAAGGGCCGGCCCCACCCGGGGCCGGCCCTTGTCGTCGTCTCTGGTGGTGGCGGCGGGTCAGCCGTCGCGGCCGGCCGGGACCGGCTCTGCCGGCTCCAACGCGGGCTCCTGGTCCAGGTGCCGGGCCCGGCGCCGCAGCCACCAGGTGCTGCCCAGTCCGGCGAGCACCGCGAGGACCAGGCCCGCCCAGGAGATGTCCTTGAGCCAGTGCTCGGCGGCCCGGCCGACGGTGTAGAGCAGGTACGTCGTGCCGAAGGCCCAGACCAGGCCGCCGGCCGCGTTGGCGACCAGGAACCGGCGGTACGGCACGTGCAACGCGCCCGCGAGGGGCCCGGCCAGGATGCGCAGCAGCGCGACGAACCGGCCGAAGAAGACCGCCCAGACGCCGTGCCGGGCGAAGCTCTGCTCGGCCCGGGCGAGCTGCGCGGGGCCGAGGTGTCGGGGGAAGCGCCGCCCCAACCGGGCCAGCAGCGGACGGCCGCCGCGCCGGCCCACCGCGTACCCGATGGAGTCGCCGACGATGGCGCCGAACGCCGCGGCGCAGGCCACCCACTCCGGCTCGACCACCCCGGCGGCGGCCAGCAGGGCGGAGCTGACCAGCACGATCTCCCCGGGGAGCGGGACACCCATGCTCTCGACACCGATCACCCCGGCGACGATCAGATAGACCGCGACCGGGGGCAGCGCGGAGAGCCAGTGCTGTACGTCGACCACCCGCCACCCCTTCCGATCCGACCCCGAACCCTACCCGCGCCGCCTCGGCCGGGTGGGGTGCTCGGCGGCCCGGCCGTCCCGCTCACCCCCGTCGGAGCGGGACGGCCGGTGCGGACCGGGCGGCGGTCAGCCGGTGATCGGGGCGACGAACTCCAGCCGGTTGCCGTGCGGGTCCTCGGTGTGGAACCGCCGCATCCCGGGCAGCTCGTCGTCACCCCAGGTGACCGGGTGTCCGCTGGCGGCCAGCCGGGCGGCGAGCTCGTCGAGGTCGGGGCGGAGCAGGGCCGGGTGCGCCTTGCGGGCGGGGCGGAAGCCGTCCTCGACGCCCAGGTGCAGCTCCGCGCCGTACCCGGTGAACCAGCAACCACCGCGGGCGGCGAGGGCCGGCGGTTTGGGCTTCTCGACCAGGCCGAGCAGGCCGGCGTAGAAGGCCCGGGAGGCCTCCTCGGAGCCGCGTGGGCAGGCGAGCAGGACGTGATGGATCATGGTGGCACCTCCTCGTCCCGAACCCTGGCACGAGGTTGCGCGGATAGCAAGACGGACGTACGGTTTTGTTGACGACGAGAATCGGCGGTAAGTGTCACCTAACCTGGGCGGCGCTCCGGCCGGTGCGACAGACTGCTCAGGACTACTCACGGTCGCTGGTGTGAAGGAGTACGACGTGGCGAGCCTCGACACCTTCGGTGCGAAGACCCAGCTACGCGTCGGAGACGCGAGCTACGAGATTTTCAGGATTGACAAGGTGCAGGGCCACGACCGGCTGCCCTACAGCTTGAAGATCCTGCTGGAGAACCTGCTGCGGACCGAGGACGGCGCGAACATCACCGCCGACCACATCCGCCAGCTCGGCGGCTGGGACCCGACCGCCGCCCCCAGCGTGGAGATCCAGTTCACCCCGGCGCGGGTGCTCATGCAGGACTTCACCGGCGTGCCCTGCGTCGTGGACCTGGCCACCATGCGGGAGGCCGTCCGCGACCTCGGCGGCGACGCCGCCAAGGTCAACCCGCTCGCCCCGGCCGAGCTGGTCATCGACCACTCCGTCATCGCCGACCTGTTCGGCCGCGAGGACGCCTTCGCGCGCAACGTCGAGCTGGAGTACGAGCGCAACAAGGAGCGCTACCAGTTCCTGCGCTGGGGCCAGACCGCGTTCAACGAGTTCAAGGTCGTCCCGCCGGGCACCGGCATCGTGCACCAGGTCAACATCGAGTACCTGGCCCGCACGGTCATGGAGCGCAACGGCCAGGCGTACCCGGACACCGTGGTCGGCACCGACTCGCACACCACCATGGTCAACGGCCTGGGCGTGCTGGGCTGGGGCGTCGGCGGCATCGAGGCCGAGGCCGCGATGCTCGGCCAGCCGGTCAGCATGCTGATCCCGCGGGTCGTCGGCTTCAAGCTGCACGGCGAGATGCCGGCCGGCACCACCGCCACCGACCTGGTGCTGACCATCACCGAGATGCTGCGCAAGCACGGTGTGGTCGGCAAGTTCGTCGAGTTCTACGGCCCCGGCGTCAGCGCCGTGCCGCTGGCCAACCGGGCCACCATCGGCAACATGTCCCCGGAGTACGGCTCGACCGTGGCGATCTTCCCGATCGACGCCGAGACCGTCCGCTACCTGGAGCTGACCGGCCGCGACCCGCAGCAGGTCGCGCTCGTCGAGGCGTACGCCAAGGAGCAGGGCCTCTGGCACGACCCGGAGCGCGAGCCGGAGTACTCCGAGCGACTGGAGCTGGACCTCTCCACCATCGAGCCGTCGCTGGCCGGGCCGAAGCGCCCGCAGGACCGGGTGCCGCTGGGCAGCGCCAAGACGCTGTTCCGCTCCGCGCTGACCGACTACGTCGCCGACGACTCCGCGGGTGAGCGTGACCTCAAGCCGGGCGTCGCCCGCGAGCAGCTGCCACGCGGCGCCAACGGCCCGGCCGACGAGGCCAGCGCCGAGTCCTTCCCGGCCAGCGACCCGCCGGCCAACGAGTTCAGCGACCCGGCCGACGAGCCGCGCGACCTGGAGACCGCCGCGGCGGGCGCCGGCGGGCGTGCCACCAACCCGGTCCGGGTGACCAGCGCCGACGGCGTCGAGTACGAGCTGGACCACGGCGCCGTGGTGATCGCCGCCATCACCTCCTGCACCAACACCTCCAACCCGCAGGTGATGATCGGCGCGGCGCTGCTCGCCCGCAACGCGGTCGACAAGGGCCTGGCCCGCAAGCCGTGGGTCAAGACCACCCTGGCGCCGGGCTCCAAGGTCGTCATGGACTACTACGACCGCGCCGGCCTCACGCCCTACCTGGACAAGCTCGGCTTCAACCTGGTCGGCTACGGCTGCACCACCTGCATCGGCAACTCCGGCCCGCTGCCGGAGGAGGTCTCCGCCGCGGTCAACGAGGGCGACCTCGCCGTCGTCTCGGTGCTCTCCGGCAACCGGAACTTCGAGGGCCGGATCAACCCGGACGTCAAGATGAACTACCTGGCGTCCCCGCCGCTGGTGGTCGCGTACGCGCTCGCCGGCACGATGGACATCGACCTGGCCAACGAGCCGCTCGGCGAGGACAACGAGGGCAACCCCGTCTTCCTGCGCGACATCTGGCCGAACAGCGCCGAGATCCAGGACGTCATCGCGCAGGCGATCGGCGCCACCGGCTTCAGCGCCGCGTACGCCGACGTCTTCGCCGGCGACGAGCGCTGGCAGTCGCTGCCCACCCCGACCGGCGACACCTTCGCCTGGGCGGACGACTCCACCTACGTCCGCAAGCCCCCGTACTTCGAGGGGATGCAGCGGGAGCCGAAGGCCGTCTCCGACATCGCCGACGCGCGGGTGCTGGCCAAGCTGGGTGACTCGGTGACCACCGACCACATCTCCCCGGCCGGCTCGATCAAGGCCGACTCCCCCGCCGGAAAGTACCTCGCCGAGCACGGCGTGCCGCGCCACGAGTTCAACTCGTACGGCTCGCGCCGGGGCAACCACGAGGTGATGATCCGGGGCACCTTCGCCAACATCCGGCTGCGCAACCAGCTGGTCCCGGGCGTCGAGGGCGGCTTCACGGTCAACCACCTGACCGGCGAGCAGACCTCCATCTACGACGCCTCGATGGCGTACCAGGAGGCGGGCGTCCCGCTGGTCATCCTGGCCGGCAAGGAGTACGGCTCCGGCTCGTCGCGCGACTGGGCGGCCAAGGGCACCATGCTGCTCGGCGTCCGGGCGGTCATCGCCGAGTCGTACGAGCGGATCCACCGCTCCAACCTGATCGGCATGGGCGTGCTGCCGCTGCAGTTCCCGGTGGACACCACCGCGGAGTCGCTCGGCCTCACCGGCACGGAGACCTTCTCCATCAGCGGCGTGACCGCGCTCAACGACGGCGACACCCCGCGCACGGTGAAGGTCACCACGGACACCGGCGTGGAGTTCGACGCCGTGGTCCGGATCGACACCCCGGGCGAGGCGGACTACTACCGGCACGGCGGCATCCTGCAGTACGTGCTGCGCCGGATGATCGCGAGCTGACTTCGTACCGCCGAAGGGCCGCTCCCCGCGGGGAGCGGCCCTTCGGGCATTCTCCGGTCGCCAGGCGGGCCTCACTCCTCCGCTCGCGCCGAGAGCCGGATGGCCGGTCGGCATCGCGTGGGACCGGTCGGCGCGGGCCCAGCAGCCCGGCGCACCCCCTCGACCAGCACGAACAGCTCACGCTTGGTGGTCGCGAGGCCCCGGGAGTCGAGCTGGTAGCCCTCGATCCAGGTCCACCCGTGGGGCGGGTGCCGGTCGCGCATCTCGCGAATCACGCGGACGATGATCGGTGCCACGAACTGCGGAGAGGCGGCCCGGGACAGCAGAACCACGTCGCCGGCACCGAACCTCGCACGCGGCCCGCTGCTCATCGCAACCTCAGCGCGACCGCACGGGCCTCCTCATCGGTGAGGGGCAGGAACCAGAGGAAGCGGCGGACGACGGCGATCGGGTCCAGGCCGCCGGGCCGGCCGCGAAGGTCGCGGATCGCGCGGCGGGTGATCCGGGAGAACTCGGGGATCAGGGTCGCCCGTCGGGACGCGTCCGTCGGAGTCGCGCGCAGCGTCGGACAGGGCCAGTCCCGACCGCAGGCGTCGCACCTCCACCACGGTCCGCCTGCGGTGTGCGCGGCGAGCGGACCACTCCCGGTCCGCCAGCGCGGTCCGGGCACGACGTCCGTCACCCCGCCGGGGCCACGGTACGCAGGGGTGAGCGGCCCGATCGACCCGGGCACGATCGGGCGGGCCGGTGGCGAATCGCTTCTCGGCTTCGGAACCGGCCGCAGCTTGTCCTCAGGCATCGTCTTTGCTCCTCGACATCGGCTAACCCGCAGCTTGCCGAGGGTTGTCGGACAATCACACAGCGTTCGCTAATCTTCTTCGGACGGTTGTTTTGTTCCTGAGAGGACAGGCATGAACCATGCGTTTGTCACCGCGCTGGCCGAGGCGGGCCACACGGCCGAGAGCCTGGCGGGCCGCCTGGGGGTGCACCCGAAGACCGTCGCCCGGTGGGCCAACCCCGGGCACATCCCGCAGAGCCGGCACCGCGCCACCGTCGCGAGCATTCTCGGCCAGCACCCCGACACGCTCTGGCCGGACGCGACTCACCGGCGCGAGCCCGTGTGGTTCCGGCCCTGGGTCGACATCGAGCGTGACGCCGTCGCACTGCGTGCTTTTCAACTCGCCTGGGTGCCGGGGCTGCTTCAAACCGAGGCGTACGCGCGCGCGACGTTCATCGGCCAACCGCTCACGCCCGACGAAGTCGCCAATCTGGTCACGGCGCGGATGGATCGGCAAGCGATCCTCACTCGTGAACGGGGACCCTTGTTCGTCGCGGTGGTCGACGAGCAGATCCTCCGGCGCCCGGCCGCCGGGGACCGGCAACTGATGGCCGCGCAACTGTCCCACCTCGTGGCCTGCGCCGAACTGCCCAACGTTCAGCTACACGTGGTTCCGCACGACACGTCGACGTATCCCGGGTTGGACGGACCCTTCACGCTCGCGGAGCTACCGGACGGGACGCGGGTCGGGCACGTCGACAGTCAGGCGCGTGCGCAGATAATCGAGCAAGGCTCCGAAATTGCTACGCTGGAACGACGGTGGGAACGCATCCGGGGCGAGGCTCTTCCTCGCGGGCGCTCCCTGGACCTCTTGAGAGAAGCGGCAGCAGCATGGACCTGAGCGGTGCCCGGTGGCGCAAGAGCACGAAGAGCGGCGGCAACGGCGGCGACTGCGTGGAGGTCGCGGACAACCTCGCGGGCGTCGTGGGCGTACGCGACTCCAAGGACCCGGCCGGTCCGGCTCTCACCTTCGCGCCGGCCGCCTGGCGGCGGTTCGTGGAGACGACCAAGCGCGGCTGATCCGCCGGCTCCCGACGGCCCCCGGCGATCCGCCGGGAGCCGTCGACGCTTTCCGGGCGCGTACGCGGGTCCCCGCCCGCCCGGCCACGCGCTGTGCCGCACGCGGAATGCGGCGTGTCGCCGTATCCGGGTAGCCGGACACCGCGACACGCCGCAAACGGTGTCGATCGCGCGGGTCAGTCCTCCCGGCGGCGGGCCTCCCGGGTCTTCATGGCGTGCTCCATGAGCGTGACCAGCACGTCCCGGCTGGACTCCCGCTGCCGGGCGTCGCAGAGCAGCACCGGCACGCCCGGGTCCAGGTTGAGCGCCGCCTGCACCTCGTGCAGCTGGTAGCGCCGGGCATCCTCGAAGCAGTTCACCGCCACCACGAACGGGGTGCCCCGCTCCTCAAAGTAGTCGATCGAGGGGAAGCAATCGGCCAGCCGGCGGGTGTCCGCCAGCACCACCGCCCCGATCGCGCCCAGGGCCAGCTCGTCCCAGACGAACCAGAACCGGTCCTGGCCAGGGGTGCCGAAGAGGTAGAGCACCAGGTCGTCGCTGATGGTGATCCGGCCGAAGTCCATCGCCACCGTAGTGGTGGTCTTGTCCTCCACGCCGGACAGGTCGTCGACCCCGATGCCCGTCTCGGTCAGCACCTCCTCGGTGCGCAGCGGCCTGGTCTCGCTCACCGAGCCGACCATGGTGGTCTTGCCCGCGCCGAAGCCGCCGGCGATCAAGATCTTGATCGCGGTGGGCAGCGGCGGCGCTCCCGCCGGCCGGTCAGAGTGCCCGTAGTCCATTGATCACCGCCTCGAAGACGCTCTCGTCAGGTAGGTTGGCGCTGCCGCGCGGCGGCCGCACCAAAACCAGTTCGCGGGCCATCAGGTCGCCTAGGAGGACCCGGACGGTCCCCACCGGCAGGTCCAGATGGGCGGCGACCTCCGCCACCGACTGGATCCGCTGGCAGAGCGCGACGATCGCCAGGTGTTCCGGGCCCAGCCCGGACTCCGCGCCGGCGTCCGCGCGGGTCGCCGTCACCAGGGAGATGAGGTCGAACGTGCCGGTGACCGGGCGGGCCCGGCCGCGGGTGACCGCGTACGGCCGGACCACCGGCCCGGCGTGGTCGTCCACCCACCTGTCCTCGGAACCGCCCTCGACCCTCATCGCCGCTACTTCCCGCCGGCCGGCTGGTCGAGCCCCCGGGTCGGCGACGCGACGAACTTGCCCACCCGGGTCACCAGCATCGCCATCTCGTAGGCGATCAGGCCGACGTCGGCGTCCTCGGCGGCGAGCACCGCCAGGCAGGCGTTGCGCCCGGCCGCCGTCACGAACAGGAACGACGACTGCATCTCGATGATGGTCTGCTGAACCTGCCCGCCGCCGAACCGCTTGCCCGCGCCCCGGGCCAGGCTCTGGATCCCGGCCGCCATCGCCGCCAGGTGCTCACCGTCGTCCCGGCTCAGCCCCCGCGACGAGGCCATCAGCAGGCCGTCGGAGGAGAGCGCCACGGCGTGTTCGGCCTGCTTCACCCGACCGACCAGATCGTCCAGCAGCCACGTCAGGTCGGCACTCGAAGCCGTCTTCTGCCCCACTCGTCGTCCTCTTCTCCCCCGGCTGGTGTCGCCGTACGTCGGTGTTGCCGTGCCCCGTCGCGCGGTCGCTTCTCCTCGCGCCGCCGTCAGGTCGCCTGACCGTCCCCGTTCTCCTGCCCGTTGCCGGACCGCGCCCCGGTGGCGGCGCCTCCCAGCAGGCGGGCGGCATCGGTCCGGCCACGCCGGGTGCCCGTCTGGTAGGAGCTCATCATCTTGCGCACCTGCTCCGGCAGGCGCGCCGCCTGCTCGTCGGGCTCGTCGTCGGCCGCCGCCTGCTCAGCGCGCAGCTCCGGCACGATGTTGGCCTGCCGTACCCGCACCGGCAGGCCGGAATCCGTCACCCGGCCGTCCGTGCCGGCCGGCGTCCGGTCGTCCGTGCCGGCGGGCGTCCGCTCGTCGGTGGCCGCGTCCGACACGGCCGCGTCGACCGGCGTCGGGACCGTCGCGGGCCGCTGCGGCGCGGCGGGCCGGGCCACGGTGGTCGGCAGGCCGGTCGGCACGGTGGGGCCGGTCAGGGCACCCTGCGCCGCCCCGGTCCGGGACCGGGTGGGCAGCCCCGACGCGGACGGCGACGGTGACGGCGCGGTCCCGGCCCGGACCGGCAGTGCCGGAGTGTCCACCGGATCGCCGTCCGCGGCGGTGTCGCTGTCGGCCGCCGGAGCCCCGGCCGGCGGCACGCCCTCGACGGCGGCCGGAACCCCGGCGGCCGGCGGGGCCGACCCGGTGCCGACCGGGAAGCCGCCGGAGGTGTTCGCGTCCTGACCGGTCTCCACCAGGTCGAGGGGGATCAGCACGATGGCGGTGGTACCGCCGTACGCGGACTCCTTGAGCTGCACCTTCACCCCGTGCCGCTCGGTCAGCCGGCTGACCACGTAGAGGCCCAGGCGGGCGGCGTTGGCCAGGTTCAGCTCGGAGCGGTCCGCGATGCGGTCGTTGGCGGCGGCCAGGTCCTCCTCGGTCATGCCGAGGCCGCGGTCCTCGATCTCGAGGGCGAAGCCGTTGGCGACCAGCTGGCCCCGCACCTCCACCGAGGTGTGCGGCGGGGAGAAGGAGAGCCCGTTCTCGATCAGCTCGGCCAGCAGGTGGATCACGTCACCGACCGCCCGGCCGGCGAGCGAGACGGGCCCCAGCGGCAGCACGTTGACCCGGGTGTAGTCCTCGACCTCGGCGACCGCGCCGCGCACCACGTCCACCATGGGCACGTTGCGTCGCCAGGCGCGGCCCGGGGTCGAGCCGGAGAGCACGATCAGGTTCTCGGCGTTGCGCCGCATCCGGGTGGCCAGGTGGTCCACCCGGAACAGGTCCTCCAGCTCCTCGGCGTCCTGCTCGCGGCGCTCCATCGCGTCGAGCAGGGTGAGCTGGCGATGGACCAGGGCCTGGGTGCGCCGGGCCAGGCTGAGGAAGACCTCGCGGACGTTGCGGCGCAGCTCGGCCTGCTCGACCGCGGTCCGCACGGCGGTCTCCTGCACCACGTTGAACGCCTTGCCGACCTGGCCGATCTCGTCGTCGCCGAACTCCAGCGGTGGCGCCTCCGTGGCGACGTCGACCTGCTCGCCGTGCCCGAGCCGCTCCACGACGCCGGGCAGCCGCTCGTTGGCCAGCCGGAAGGCGGCCTCGCGCAGCCGTTCGAGCTGACGGACCAGGGCGCGGGCGGTGGTGATCGAGACGATCACCGAGGCGATGACGGCGATCAGGCCGAGGCCGGCGGCGAGCACCATCCGGACGATCACCCAGATCGCCACCGGGGTGGCCCGGTCGACCAGCGCGTCGCCGCTGGCCAGCACCGTGGCCTCCTGCTCCTGCAACGCCGGCGTGATGGCGGCCTGCCAGTCGTCGGCCTCGACGGGCAGTGGCGCGTTGGGGCGGCCGTCCCGGACCAGCCGGTCCTCCATCGACCGCAGCCGGACGAAGGACTGCCCGTCGGTCATCCGCACGTAGCGTTCGCGGTCGGCGTCGGGCAGCTCGGCCAGCGCCTCGCCGGCGAGGAACCGTTGCGCGCCGACCAGGTGGGCGAACTGGGCGTACTCCCGGTCGTTGATCCGGCCGGCGGCGGCCACCCCGGCGAAGAGGGCGTCCTCCTGCGACATCAGCTCCCGCACCCGGACCAGCTGGGTGAGCGTGGCGGTGTCCTTGGCGATCTGCTCGTCGTCCAGTTTGCCCAGGGAGGCGTACACCCGGAACAGCGAGTCGAGCACCCCCGTGTACGAGTCGACGGCGCCGGCCCGGTCGACGGCCCGGGTGGCCACCGCGTCCCGCACCGCGCCCAGGGCGTCCAGCCGGGTGACCACCTCGTCGATCCGCTCCATCAGCTCGTCGCTGGAGGCGAGCCGGGCCCGCGAGCTGCGGGCCGACTCGGCGAAGTCGGCGGCCCGCTCCTCGCTGCGCCGGCGCTGCTCGCGCAGCTGCTCCGCCTGCTCCTGGCTCGGGCGGCCGAGGTAGGCCGCCGACATCCGGCGTTCCCGCTGGAGTTCGGTGAGCAGCGACTCACTCGGCTCGGCGATCTGCGCGTCGAGCGTCTGCACGCCGAGCACGTTGAGACCGTCGCGCAGGGTCACCCAGGCCGCGAAAGCCCAGAGCGCGGCCAGCGAGACCAGCAGGGCCACAACCTTGGTGCGCAGACTTGCACTGCGGGAACCCATCACACCCGTCCCTCGCCGGTCCTGATTCACGTTTCGGATTGGCCGAATAGCGCGACCCCGGCCCCGGCGCACGCTAGCAGTGTCCGGAAGTTCACTCAAGCAGTGCAGACCAGGGGTCTGTCGGGGTATGGGCGCCATCGCGCAGTCGGTCGCCAGCCGCCTTGCGCGCGGCGATCACGGCCGCCCGTACGATCTGTCCAGGATGGTACAGGTCCTTGTCGTGCCACAGTGGAGGGCGTTCGCCTTGATCGTCCATCACGGACAGTCGGCCCGCCGCTGCCGCCACGGCCGCGTCGAGCGAGGGCGAGGGCCGCCCCGCCAGGAGCACGAGCAGGCCGTACGCGGTCTCCTCCGCCGTGCCGGCCCACCGCCCCCAGGAGCCGTCGGGCTGCTGACTGTCGAGCACCCAGCCGACCGCCCGCTCCACCGCCGGCCGGGCCGACGGGCCGCCGTGGTCGCGCAGGGCGAGCACCGCGCAGCAGGTGGCGTAGTAGGGCGAGGCGTGCCAGCGGTCGGACCACCGGCCGTCGGCCTCCTGCCGGTCGAGCAGCCAGCCGGTGAGCCGGCGCACCACTCCCGCCGCCCGGGGGCCACCGTCGCCGAGTTGCCGGCCCAGCGCCTCCAGCACGTGCGCGTTGGTGGTCACCGACGCGCCGTTCTCCCCCTGCCAGGTGCAGAAGTGCTCCCCGGTGTCGTACCCGGCCAAGCACGCCGGGTCGGCCGGCTGGCCCAGCCGCGCCAGCGCGTAGAGGGTGACCGCGGTGGTGTCGGCGTCGGTGGGCAGGCCCGGCCCGGTGGCGGCGCCGTCCGGGCCGAGCGCGGCCCGCAGCTCGGCGAGGATCCCAGCCGGCACCGACAGGGGTACGCCGACCCGGGCCAGGGTGGCGAGCACCCAGGAGCGTTCGAAGACGGTGATCGGGGTGGCGCAGGGCACCGGGCCCCCGTGGCCGGCGATCGCCTGGCGCAGGTAGTCCACGCTGGCCGGTGGGCTCCCGTCGGGGCCGCCGAACCAGGCGGCCGTGGCGGCCGGGGAGGCGCCGACCGCCCCCGACCCGGTGGGGGTCACGGTGGGCAGCCGCCGCGCCGCCGGGCCGAGCACCTCCAACGCGTGCAACAGCTTCGGCGGCATCGGACGGCCGGACCGGGCGAGCCGGCGTACCCGGTCGAGGCGCTGCGAGTCCATGCCGGCCGGCAGCGGTGGCGGGCCGGCGGCGCGCCAGCCGGCGAGCGCCGCCGGCGGCTCGGCCAGCCGGTCGCCGATCCGCTCGACCAGCGCCGGGACGATCAGGTCCGCGGCCGGCAGGTCCGGCACGGGGTACGTCGCCGGGCCGGCCGCCGGGTCGTACAGCAGGCGCAGCGCCCGATCCACGGCGTTGCGCACGCCGTCGTGGGACCAGCCGACGGGGGCGTCCCGCTCCAGCGCGGCGAGCAGCCCCTCGACGGCGCTCAGCGTGGGCACCAGCGCGTAGCCCTCCGGCCCGCCCCAGCCGCCGTCCGGGCGCTGCCCGGCGAGCAGGAAGCGGATCCGCTCGGCGTGCTGCGGCAGCCAGGGCGCCAGGGAGACCAGCCGGCCGGTCTCGTACGGCGACGCGGACGTACGGCCCGCCGGACGGACGGTCAGCCCGGCGACCAGCTCGCCCGCCGCCATCGCGTACCCGGGATCCTCCGGCGGTGCGGCGTCCCGGGCCAGAGCCTCCGTGCTCACGCCACCCCCCAGAAGTCGGTCGACCGGTAGAAGCCGCTGGTGTAGCCGAGCTGCCTGGTGAGGTAGGCCGCCTCCCGGGGGCAGTCGGGGCGCAGCTCGTCGAGGAGTTCGGTGGCCCGCGCGAGAAGGCGGGTCAGTTCCCGCTCGACGACGGCCCGGTCCTCGACCAGCAGGATCGCGTTGAGGTCGCCCCAGCGCAGGTCCCGCTCGTAGGTGGCCAGGTCGTTGACCAGCCGCAGGGCGCGTTGCACCGCGTCGCTGGCGGCGATCAGCCGATCGAGCCGGTCGGGTGCGTCCGGGTCGCCGGTGGAGATCCAGTGCCCCACGTTCACCACCGTGCAGGCCAGGTTGTCGGCGTTGGCCAGGTAGTCGGCGAGCGACGGCAGCGGCAGCAGGCCGTCGCGGCCGGCCGTCCGCCAGTGCCATTCCCGCCGCATCGCCTCCAGCGTCCGGCGCACCGCCTCCCGCCACGCCCCGCCCAGCGTCGCGAAGGCCGGCGCGGCGGCCAGGTCGGCGCGGAACTCGGCGAGGAACCGGCCCAGCGGGTCGTTCGCCGTCGCGGGTGCCCCGGCGGCGACCGCGAGCTGCCGGCGCACCAGTTGGTCGACTTCGGCGGCCGAGGTGGCCAGGTGGTCCACCTGCCAGTCCAGCGCGAACCCCCAGAGCACCGCCCGGTTGGTCAACCGCAGCTCGGCGGCGTCGCACTCGGGGGCGCTGAACGCGATGGCCAGGGCGACGCTGCTGGCCAGGGCCGCGTCGAAGGGCCCGGCGGCGAAGAGGGCCGGGTGGGCGGCCAGGCAGCGTTGCAGGTCCCGCTGGCCGTGCGCGGCGAGGGCGCAGATCCGTCCGTGCTCGGCGGCCTCCCGCTGCTCGTCGACCGCCCGGATGTCAGGTGCCACGGCGGTCAGGCCAGGGCCGGTTGCCGGTGCGGGGTGAGCATCAGCGGCACCGGCCCCCCGGCTCGCAGGGAGGCGGCGAGCTGCGGTGCCGGCATCCCGGGCTCGCAGAGCCGGTACCGGAACCGGCTGAACAGGGTCGCCAGGATCAGCGTCGCCTCCAGCTGGAACAGGTACTGCCCGATGCACTGGTGGGCGCCGCCGCCGAACGGGAAGTAGGCGTACCGGTGCGCGCGCCGGGGCGCGTCGGGGGCGAAGCGCTCCGGGTCGAAGACCTCCGGGCGGTCCCAGAACCGGGCCAGCCGCTGGGTGACGTAGGGGCTGAGGGCGATCGTCGCGCCGGCGGAGATCCGGGTGCCGCCGATGACGTCGTCGGCGACCGCCGTCCGCGGGACCAGCCAGCCCGACGGATACGCGCGGAGCAGCTCGTCCAGCACCATCCGGGTGTAGCGCAGCTCGCCGACCTGCTCCCGGGTGACCACGTCGCCGGGGCCGACCACCCGGTCGATCTCCTCGTAGAGCCGGGCGGCGACGTCGGGCACCTGCTCCAGCAGCGGGAAGAGCCAGGTGAGCACGGTGTACGTGGTCTCGGTGGTGGTGGCGAAGGTGGACACCACGTCGTCGCGGACCCGCCGCTCGTCCAGCTTGTTGCCGTCGGCGTCCCTGGCCCGGGCCAGCGCGGCGAGGATGTCGTCGCCGCCCTCGGGGCTGGCGCGCTCGGCGCGGACCAGTGGGAGCAGGATCTCGTCGATGTTCCGCACGGCCCGACGGAAGGCCCGGTCACCGGGCATCGGCACGGCGTCCGGCAGGAACGGGGCGAGCAGCCGGAACCGCAGCGCGGTCGCCACGGTGTTCTGCTCGACGACCACCCGTCTGGCGTCGGCAGTGTCGATCTTGGCGCCGAAGAAGACCCGGCTGACGGCCGCGCAGATGATCCGGGAGACCTCGGCGGCCGCGTCGACCGGGGTGCCGTCGCGCGCCGGGCCGGCCAGCTCGCCCACGGCGTCGCTGATCGCCCGGCTCATGTCGGCCACGGCGGCGTCGAGCCGCTTGGGGGTGAAGTGCGGCTGGAGCCGCCGCCGGCTCGCCTCCCACTTCGGGCCCTCGGAGAGGATCCCGTCGCCGCCCAGCTTCCGGACCGACCGCCACAGCATGCTGTCGCCGGCCCGGGTGTAGTTCGCGGCGTTGTCGCGCAGCACGTGCTGGACGTGCGCCGGCTCGGTGACCAGGTACGGCCGGATGGTGCCCAGGTTCAGCCGGACGACCTGCCCGGGCGTCGCGTCGGCGAGACCGACCAGGGTGCCCAGCGGGTCGCGGAGCAGCTTGGGCAACGTGTGGCGGAGGGTGGCGACGTGCGGCTTGCGGTGAACCGGGGCGGTCGATTCAGTCATGGCTCACCTGCACGGGTCCTCCTCCGGTGCTGCACCGCCTCGCGCTGCGTGGTGCCGTGGTGATGGTGCGTGACGGTTGCGGTGAGCATGTCATTGATGAAAAGGCTTTTCCAGATTTTGCGTCCGGAGAAATTCTCACAGTCAACGAAAGACGTCCACTGTGCACGGTCCCAACCGGACGTTAGCCTGACAGATCGCGCAGGTAGCGCCACTCCGCAGCCACCGGCCGGTAACCTAATCCGCGGTTCAGCGTGAGCATCGGCACATTACCGGCGTCGTTGCTGGTGTACGCGTACCGCAGCCCGGCCGCCCGGGCCCGGCTCAGCGAGCGGTGCTTGACCGCGCGGGCCAGCCCCCGGCCCCGGTGCCCGCGCCGGGTGCCGGTCATCCCCGACCGGTAGCGGGTCCGGCCGTCGGTGAGCGCGAAGCCGAACGCGAGCACCTCCCCGTCCCGGACGGCCACCGTGGTCAGGTCCCGGTCCAGCTCGGGGCGCTCCCAGTAGGCGGTCCGCCAGTCGGCGTAGCTGATCTCGTCCATCGTCACCTCGCCCGGCTCGTCCCGGGAGGCGTCGAGGTCGGCCAGGTAGAGCGGGTGCGGGTCGGGCAGCTCGGCCGCGGCGAGCAGCCGCACCCCGGCCGGCAGCGCCGGGGCCGAAGGCAGCTCCACCTCGGCCAGGTCCAGCAGCAGGAACTCGGCCCGCCGTCCGCGCCGGTAGCCGCGCCGCTCGGCGAAGCCGGTGCTGGCCGGGTCGTCGGCCACCTTCGCGTACGCGGCCACCGCCCCCAGCTCGGCGAGCCGCCGCTCGGCGGCGACGAGCAGGGCGGTGCCCGCACCCCCGCCGCGCCACGCCGGATGCACGGAGATGTTGGCGAAGCCCAGCCCCGGATCCGCGCTCTCGTGCAGCAGCCCGGTCCGCGCCTCGCCGACCACTCTCCCGGCGCTCTCGGCGACCAGCACGCCGAACCGCTCGGCGGCCGGCGCGCCGGTGAGGCGCCAACCCAGCCACTCCTCGGTGATCATCTGGTACGGCGCGGCGGCGGCCAGCACCTCGGCGACCGCCGGCACGTCGGCGGGTCGCAGTGGGCGTACGACAGGGGCCATGGTGGCCGAACCTACCCCGACGCGGCGCCGTCCGGGGGGTGCGAATCCGGGCGCGCCGGGGCGCCCTGTGCCAGGCTCAGGGGCATGGACGACACCACCATCCTGAACCGGATCTCCGAACTCGTCGACGAGGAGCACCGGCTGCGCTCCGCGGCGCAGGCCAACGAGTCCGGCACCGACGACGAGGCGCGCGAGCGGCTGCGCGCGTTGGAGGAGTCCCTGGACCAGTGCTGGGACCTGCTGCGCCGCCGCCGGGCGGCCCGGAGCGCGCACGGCGACCCGGACGCCCAGGGTGAGCGGCCGATCCCGGCGGTCGAGCGCTACCTCCAGTAGCGGTACGCCGGGCGGCGATGCCCGGCGGGCGAGGCGGGTACGCCCCGGACGGTCCACGGACCGTCCGGGGCGTGCGCGGCTCAGCGGATCCCCGCCTCGCGCAGCAGCAGACCGGTCAGCTCGGCCGGGTCCACCTCGGCCGCCGGCAGCCCCCGCGCGGCGAACCAGGCGCCCACCACCTTCACGTCCCGGGCCAGGAACTCCGGCCCCTGCGGGTTGGCCACCACGTCGACCACCTGCGGCAGGTCGATCATGACGAGGCGCCCCCGGTGCACCAGCAGGTTGTACGGCGACAGGTCGCCGTGGGCGTATCCGGCGCGGGCCAGCACGACCAGCGCGTCCACCATCTGCTCCCACAGCGAGCGCAGCTCGCCCGCCTCGGGGCGCAGCTGGGCCAGCCGGGGCGCCGCCGCTCCCTCGTCGGCGTCGCCGACGAACTCCAGCATCAGCTCGGTGCCGATCAACTGGACCGGGTAGGGCACGGCGATCCGCCCGGAGTCCGCGCCGATCTCCCAGAGCCGGCTGAGGGCGGCGAACTCGGCCGCGGCCCACTGCCCGGCGATCATCTGCCGGCCGAACGCGGTACGCCCGGCCATCGCCCGGTTCTCCCGGGACCGCCGCACCCGGCGCCCCTCCAGGTAGCCGGCATCGCGGTGGAAGAGCCGGTGCTGGGCGTCCCGGTAGCGCTTGACGGCCAGCAGGCAGGACCGGTCGGTGTCCGGCACCGCGCGGCGGACGAGGTGGACGTCCGCCTCCTTGCCGGTCTTGAGCACACCGAGTTCGGTGTCCCGGGCGGCCAGTTCGGTGACCAGCCACTCGGGGTGAGGTTCGGGGCCGTGGACGGCCTCGTCCCAGGAGGACCAGCGGTCCTCGGGCTCGGGCTCGTCGTCGGGCTCGACGAGGGCCGGCTCGACGTGCCGGCCGTGCTTCAGGAAGTGTGGTTCGTCGTCGTCGAAGCGGCTCTTGCCGCGGCCACGGCGCTGCGGCGCCGGGAGGTCGTGTTCGCGCACGGAAGTGGTGATCCCTTGATCGAGGCTGATGGAGGCAGGTGGAACGACCCTGCAAAGACGGCCATGACCGACCTCCTTCTCCTCGACCGGGCTCGACCCGGCTGCGCACCCGCGCGGGACCATGCTGAACCGACGCCCGATCCGGCGGCAACCGAATTACCGGACCCCGCCCGGGCCGCCCGTGCCTCAGCCGGCGAGCACCGTGGCGACGGCCGCGATCAGCGAGTCGACGGTGCGGGTCGGGGCGAACCGGTTGTCCGGCCAGGTACGCCCCCGGTGCAGCCAGACGCTGGGCAGGCCGACGGCGGCGGCCCCGCCGATGTCCGCCTCCGGGCTGTCCCCCACCACCCACGCCCCGCGCAGCGGCATCCGGGCCCGCTGGGCGGCCAGCGCGAAGATCCGCGGATTGGGCTTGCTGACCCCGGCCTCCTCCGAGATCACCCAGTCGGCGACGTACCGGTCCAGCCCGGTCCGCCGGATCTTGGCGTCCTGCTGGCGGACCGAGCCGTTGGTGACCACCACCGGCACCCAGCCGGCGTCGTCGGCGATCCGCAGCGCGCAGGCGACCAGCGGGTCGAGGCGGGTGTTCGCCACCACCCCGTCGTGCAGTTCCTCCACCAGGTCGATCGAGGGGATGCGCAGCGCGTACCGGTCGCGGATGGCGTCGGCGACGTCCCACCGGTCGGTGAGCCCGTCGGCGTCGATGGAGAGCAGCCAGTCGATGTCGGTGTGGGGCGCGCCGATGCTGTCCAGGAACCGCTCACCCCAGGCGCGGAACGGGCCCGCCCGGTCGAGCAGGGTGTTGTCCAGGTCGAGCAGGAGCAGCGGCACGCGGGCACCTTACGGGAGAGGGGGTCGCCGTCGACAGGGCCGGGCGGTCGGCGACGTCCGTCAGGCCGGCAGCGCCGTTCGGGGGAGCCCCTGGTCGGCGGGCCGGTCGGCGAGCATCGAGTGGGCCGAGCGGGTGGCCGCCAGCGCGGCCGGGTCCAGGGTGGCGACCAGCACGGCCTCGCCGTCGTCGGCGCCGCGCACCAGCGGCCGCCCCTCCGGGTCGTAGACCGCCGCGCCACCGTTGAACCGCCACGGTTCGGCGCCCCCGACGGCGTTGGCGAAGACGACGTACATGGTGTTGTCCAGGGCCCGGGCGGCGTAGTAGAGGTCGCGCCGGTGCGCCGACCCGGCGAGGTAGCCGCTCGGGCAGAGGTAGCCGTGCGCGCCGTCGGCCGCGGCGGCCCGGGCGTGCTCCGGGAAGCACCCGTCGTAGCAGATGCCCAGCCCGAGCCGCCAGTCGTCGACCAGCAGGGTGGCGCCCCGCCGGCCGGCGTCGAACAGCTCCCGCTCGCCGCCCCAGAGCTGCTGCTTGTCGTACCCGACCCGGATCACGCCGGTCGGGTCGGCGATCAGGGCGGAGATGGTCCGGCGGTCGTCCGGGTGGCGGACCGCGGCACCGACGACCAGGGTGATCCGGTTGTCGTGGGCGGCGGCCCGCAGCGGGTCGAGCCGGGGGTCGTCGACCGCGCCGTCGCCGGTCGCGGCCACGTCCGTGCCGGCCGGATCGGCGGCCAGCGTCGGCGGATGGTACGCCGGCAGGAACAGCTCCGGCAGCACCGCGACCCGGGCGCCGGCACCGGCGGCCCGGGCGGCCAGGCCGGCGGCGACCCGCGCGTTGCCGGGCACGTCGCCGGGGACCGGGTCGGCCTGCACGGCGGCGACGGTCAGCGGGGCGGACGGAAGGGGGGCGGAGGCGACCGGGGGCGTCGTCACCCGCCGATCCTAACCGGAGCGCCCCGGCCGGCCCGTCCCACCACGCAAGATCCCAAGCCGTACGTACGGTTTGCGTAACGCAGGGTCAGCTGGAACGATCGACCCGTGCCCAGAGTAAGTCAGGACCAGCTCGACGCGCGCCGACAGGAGATCCTCGCCGCGGCGCGGGCCTGTTTCGCCCGGCACGGCTACGAGGGAGCCACCGTGCGCCGGCTGGAGGAGGCCACCGGGCTGTCCCGGGGCGCCATCTTCCACCACTTCCGTGACAAGGACTCGCTCTTCCTCGCCGTGGCCGAGGACGACGCGGCGGCCATGGTGGAGACCGTGGCCCGCAACGGCCTCGTCCAGGTCATGCGGGACCTGCTGGCCCGGGCGATCTCGCCGGACACCACCGGCTGGCTGGGCAGCCAGCTGGAGGTCTCCCGCCGGCTGCGCACCGACCCGGCGTTCGCCCGCCGCTGGGCCGAGCGCTCGGCCGCCATCGCCGAGGCCACCCGGGACCGGCTGGTCCGGCAGCGGGAGGCCGGGGTGCTGCGCGAGGACGTCCCGATCGACGTGCTGGCCCAGTTCCTGGAGCTGGCGTACGACGGCCTGGTGCTGCACCTGGCGATGGGCCGGCCGGCCGGCGACCTGGGACCGGTGCTGGACCTGGTCGAGGAGGCCGTACGCCGGCGCTGACCGCCGGACGTATCGGCTTGGTAACTCGGTCCGCACGGCGGTCGGCGCGTGGCGGCCCTGCTCCACAATGAGGCCGCGGTCCCCTCGCGTGACAGGAGCAGAGCCATGATGCTGGCGGCCGACACCTGGGGCACTTCCGGCCCGACGTTCCTCCGGTTCTATCTGCTGGCGGCCCTGGTGGTCGTCGTCGGCTCGATCGTGTACCGGTCCCGGATCCTCGCCGGTCAGCCGGCGGCCGGGGCCGGCCAGCTCGGGCCGCAGCAGGTCGCGTACCTCAACGGCGGCGACCAGCTCGCGATCTGGACGGCGCTGGGCGGCCTGCGCGGCTGCGGCGCGGTCGGGGTGCGCCCCGACCGGCGGCTCACCACCGGCGGCCCGCCGCCCAGCGGCCTCACTCCGCTCGACCAGGCGGTTCTGCACGCCGCCCGGAACGGTCTGCACGCCCGGGAGCTGGCCCGCGAACAGCGGGTCTCTCACGCCCTCACCGAGCTGCGCGAGGGCCTGCAGCGGCAGGGCCTGGCGCTGCACCCCGAGCAGCGCACCGCGGCCCGACGCGGCGCGTGGCTGGTGGTCGCCCTGATGGCGCTCGGCGCGGCCCGGGTCGCCGCCGGGCTGGCCAACGACCGACCGGTCGGCTTCCTGCTGCTCGCCGTCCTCGCCCTGATCGTCCCGCTGGTGCTGCTTTCCCGGATGCCGTGGCGGACCCGCGCGGCCGACACCGCGCTGCGTGAGCTGCGCCGGAGCAACATCCACCTCTCCCCCGCGTCCGCACCCGCCTACGCCACCTACGGGGCGGCCGGGGCGGCCATGGGGGTGGCTCTGTTCGGCACCGCCTCGCTCTGGGCCCTGGACCCGGGCTTCGCCGAGCAGGCGGAAATCCAGCGGCAGGCGCTGAACAGCAGCGGTGGCAGCGGCGGCGGCTCCTGCAGCGGCGGCAGTTCCTGCGGTGGCGGCGGTGGCGGCGGCGGCGGTTGCGGCGGCGGTGGCGGGTGCGGCGGATGACCGGTCCGAGCGGGGTGGGCATCGGCTGGCGGCCGGAGATCGCCGGGTTCGTCGCCGAGCTGCCCGGGGTGCGCTTCGTCGAGGTGGTGGCCGAGTCGATACCGTCGACCGGCCCGCTCCCGCCGGGGCTCGCCGAGCTGCGCGGACGCGACGTCACCGTCGTACCGCACGGGGTGCGGCTCTCCCTCGGCGGCGCGGAACCGGTCGACCCGGCCCGGGTGACCCACCTGGCCCGGATCGCCGAACTCCTCGACGCGCCGCTGGTCAGCGAGCACATCGCGTTCGTCCGGGCCGGCGGCCTGGAGGCCGGCCACCTGCTGCCGCTGCCGCGCACCCGGGAGGCGGTGGCCGCCGTGGTGGCCAACGTCCGGCGGGCGCAGGCGCAGTTGCCGGTGCCGATCGCCCTGGAGCCGATCGCCGCGCTCTTCGACTGGCCCGACGACGAGCTGGACGAGGCGGACTTCCTCACCGAGATCCTGGACGCCACCGGAGCGACGCTGCTGCTCGACGTCGCCAACGTGCACGCCAACGCCCGCAACCGGGGCGGCGACCCGCTCGCCCTGCTCGACCGGCTCCCGCTGGACCGGGTCGCCTACGTGCACGTGGCCGGCGGTGCCGAACGGGGCGGCTTCTACCACGACACGCACACCGACCCGGTGCCGCCGGAGGTGCTCGACCTGGTCGGCGCGCTCTGCGCCCGCCGCCGGCCCCCGGCGCTGCTGCTCGAACGCGACGGGCACTACCCGCCCGCGCCCGCCCTGCGGGCCGAGCTGGACGCGCTCGCCGCCGCCTCCGGATTCCCGGTGGTCACATGAGCGACATTCCCGGTGGTCACATGAGCGACCGGACGGTCGCCGGTCCGCCCGACGATGGGCCGGGCGGCGAACTGAGCGCCCGGCAGGCGGCGCTGGTGGCGGCGCTGGTCGCCGGGGCGCCGCTCCCGGCCGGCTTCGCGCCCGGGCCGGTGCGGGCCGCCCGGGTCGCCCTGCTCGGCAAGCGGGCCGGCGAGGTGGCCCGGCACTGGCCGCTGCTCGCCGCCGCCCTCGGCGACGCCTGGTGGGACACCTTCCGCGAGTGGGCGGCCGACCGCCCCAGCAACGGCTCGCTGCGCGACGGCTGGGACCTGGCCCGCACGCTGCGCGAACGGGGCACGCTGCCCCCGCTCGGCGCGGAGGAGCTGGTCGCCCGCGAGGCGGGCAGCCGCTACGACGGGCACCACCCGCCGCGACCCCGCCGGCTGCCGGCCGTCGCCCGCGCCGGCGGCGCCGTCGCGGTGCAGCTCGCCGGTCGGGTACGCCTGCTGCGCCCCGCCCGGCGCTGACCGCCCACCCGGTGCGGCCGGTAGGCGGGTACGGCAGGATCGGCGGCATGGATCTCGGACTCACCGACCGGGTGTACGTGCTGACCGGCGCCTCCCGCGGCCTGGGCTTCGCCACCGCCGAGTGCCTCGTGGCCGACGGCGCGCGGGTGGTCCTCTCGGCCCGCGCCCCGGAGCGCGTCGCCGAGGCCGTCGAGCGGCTCGGCGGTCCCCGGCACGCCATCGGGCTCACCGCCGACCTGGCCGACCCGGAGACGCCGCAGCGGCTAGTGGTGGCGGCGCGGGAGCACTTCGGCCGGCTGGACGGCGCGCTGGTCTCGGTCGGCGGCCCGCCCCGCGGCACCGCCGCCCAGGTGACCGACGAGCAGTGGCGGCAGTCCTTCGAGACGGTCTTCCTCGGCAGCGTCCGCGCCGCCCGTACGGTGGCCGGCGCGCTCACCGACGGCGGCGCGATCGGGCTGGTGCTCTCCACCTCGGCCCGCGGCCCGGTGCCGGGCCTCGGCATCTCCAACGGCCTGCGTCCCGGCCTGGCCGGGGTGGCCAAGGACATGGCCGACGAGTACGGCCCGCGCGGCGTGCGGGTGCTCGGCCTGCTGCCCGGACGGATCATGACCGACCGCAACCGGGAACTCTTCGCCGCCACCGGGGACGCCGAGGCGGCCCGGGCCGAGGCGGAGGCCGGCATCCCGCTGCGCCGGATCGGTGACCCCGCGGAGTTCGGGCGGGCCGCCGCGTTCCTGCTCTCCCCCGCCGCGAGCTACGTCACCGGGGTCACCGTGCCGGTCGACGGCGGCGCGCTGCGCGGCCTGTGAGCCCCGCCGACCGCTCCGACGACCCGGCCGGTGCCCGGCCGGGTCGCCCGGCTGCCCGGGCCGGGTCCGGGCCTCGGGGCCACCAGTCCGGCCGGCGGCCGGGGCCGACGTCCGGTCGGCCGCCCGCCGGCGCGCAGCCGGACGCGACGCTAGGGGCCTCCGGCGCGACGCGGGGAGCCTCCGGCGCGGGACGGCCGACGAAGGACGAGTTGGCGGCCGCGGCCGACCGGACCGTCCCGGACCTGATCGCGCCCGGGCTGGACGTGCTCTTCGTCGGCATCAACCCCGGGCTCTGGTCGGCGGCCACCGGCTGGCACTTCGCCCGACCCGGCAACCGCTTCTGGCCGGCCCTGCACCGGGGCGGCTTCACCCCACGCCAGCTGCACCCGAGCGAGCAGGACCAGCTCCCCGGCCTCGGCCTGGGCATCACCAACATGGTGGCCCGGGCCAGCGCCCGCGCCGACGAGCTGACCCCGGCGGAGCTGGTGGCCGGGGCGGAGGTCCTGACCGGCAAGGTCGCCCACTACCGGCCGGCCTGGGTGGCGGTGGTCGGGGTGACCGCGTACCGGATCGGGTTCGCCCGGCCGAAGGCCGGTTTCGGCCCGCAGCCGGAGACGCTGGCCGGGGCCCGGCTCTGGGTGCTGCCGAACCCGAGCGGCCTGAACGCGCACTTCACCCCGGAGACGCTCGGGGCGGCCTTCGGAGAGCTGCGGGCGGCCGTCGCCGGTTAGTTGGCTGCGGCCGGGGGCAGCGCCTCCTGGGCGACGTACGTGCCCAGCGGCACCGTGGTGATCACCGGCTCGGGCTCCGTCGCCGCGTACGGCGCCGGCGAGTCGGCGACCGCGAACTGGGTGCGGTACAGCTCGGCGTAGAGCCCGCCGACCGCGACCAGCTCCTCGTGCCGGCCCCGCTCCACGATCCGGCCGTCGTCGAGGACCAGGATCTGGTCGGCGTCGCGGACGGTGGAGAGCCGGTGCGCGATGACCAGCGCGGTACGCCCGGTCAGCGCGACCGCCAGCGCCCGCTGCACCGCGGCCTCGCTCTCCGAGTCCAGGTGGGCGGTGGCCTCGTCGAGGATCACGATCGACGGCGCCTTGAGCAGCAGCCGGGCGATGGCGATGCGCTGCTTCTCGCCGCCGGAGAAGCGGTAGCCGCGCTCACCGACCATCGTCTCCAGCCCCTCGGGCAGCGCCCGGACCAGGTCGGCGACCTGCGCGCCGGCCAGCGCCGCCCAGATCTCGTCGTCGGTGGCGTCCGGCTTGGCGTAGCGCAGGTTCTCGGCGATCGTCTCGTGGAACAGGTGCGAGTCCTGGGTGACCACGCCGATCTCGTCGCGCAGCGAGGCGAGGGTGGCGTCGCGGACGTCCACGCCGCCGACGCGCACCTCGCCGTCGGTGACGTCGTAGATCCGGGAGATCAGCATGGACAGCGTCGACTTGCCGGCGCCGGAGGGCCCGACCAGGGCCACCATCTGACCCGGCTCGACGGCGAACGACACGCCCTTGAGCACCGGTTCGTTGACCGTACGGTCCAGGGTGGCGACCTCCTCCAGCGAGGCCAGCGACACCTCGGCGGCGGCCGGGTAGCGGAACCGCACGTCGCGGAACTCGACCCGCCCGTTGCCGCGCGGCACCGGCACCGCGTCCGGCTTCTCCTCGATGCCGGGGCGCAGGTCCAGCACCTCGAAGACCCGGTCGAACGAGACCAGCGCGCTCATCACGTCCACCCGGACGTTGGACAGCGCGGTCAGCGGGCCGTAGAGGCGGGTGAGCAGCAGCGCGAGGGTGACCACGGTGCCGGCGCTGACCGCGCCGGTGACCGCGAGCCAGCCGCCGAGCCCGTAGGTCAGGGCCTGTGCCAGCGAGGCGACCAGCAGCATCGCCACGAAGAACGTCCGCGAGTACATGGCCGACTGGATGCCGATGTCGCGGACCCGCTCGGCCCGGCCGGCGAAGCGGCGGGCCTCGATCTCGGGCGAGCCGAAGAGCTTGACCAGCAGCGCCCCGGCCACGCCGAACCGCTCGGTCATCGTCGCGTTCATCTTGGCGTCGAGGTTGTACGACTCCCGGGTGATCTCGGCCAGCCGCTTGCCGACCCGCCGGGCCGGGATGATGAAGATCGGCAGCAGGACCAGCGAGAGCGTGGTGATCTGCCAGGAGAGGGTGAACATCACCCCAGCGGTCAGCACCAGCTGGATGACGTTGCTGACCACCCCGGAGAGGGTGGAGGTGAACGCCCGCTGGGCGCCCATCACGTCGTTGTTGAGCCGGCTGACCAGCGCGCCGGTCTGGGTGCGGGTGAAGAACTGCAACGGCATCCGCTGCACGTGGTCGTAGACCCGGGTGCGGAGGTCGAGGATGATCCCCTCGCCGATCCGGGCGGAGTACCACCGCTGGGCGAGGGAGAAGAGGGCGTCGGCGACCGCCAGCGCGGCGATCACCAGCGCCAGGCGGACCACGGTCGCCCCGGCCTCGGCGCCGCCCCGGGTGATGGCGTTGATGACCTTTCCGGCCAGCACCGGGGTGGCCACCCCGATGATCGCGGCGATCACCACCGTGATCAGGAAGACGACGATGTCCCGCCGGTACGGCCCCGCGAAGGCGACGATCCGCCGGGCGGTGCCCCGCTTGAGCCGGTGCGCGGAGACCTCGTCGCTGCTGCGCATCGACCGGAGCATGCTCCACCCGGCCATGCCCCCACCGGACATCGGGTTGGACATCGGTCACCTCCGGGATCTGCGGCAGCGCGCACCGTCGGGTTCGATTCTCCCGACGACTACGACAACCTCAGTAGTAACCCGGATCTTCCCGAACGGTCCTTACTATTCTCCCCGTCCGGCGAGGTCGCGCAGGCGGCGGGTCTGCGCCTCCCGCTCGGCGCGCTGCTGGTCGGCGTGCGAGCGGCCGGCCGCGCCGGCGAGCAACGCCTTGATCTCGACCACCGCGTCGCGGTTGTTGGCCAGCAGCCCGGCGGTGAGGTCCCGTACCGCGCCGTCCAGGTCGGGGGTGGGCACCACCAGCGTGGCCAGCCCGATGCGGTCCGCCTCGGCGGCGTCCATCCGCCGGCCGGTCGCGCAGATCTCCAGGGCCCGCGAGTAGCCGACCAGCTCGACGAGGCGCTTCGTCCCGGCGAGGTCGGGCACCAGGCCCAGGGTCACCTCGGCCATGGAGAGCTTGGCGTCCTCGGCGAGCACCCGCAGGTCGCAGGCGAGCGCCAGCTGGAAGCCGGCGCCGATGGCGTGCCCCTGCACGGCCGCCACGGAGATCACGTCGGGGCGGTGCAGCCAGCTGAAGCCGCCCTGGAACTCGGCGATCCGGTCGGCGCACTCCTGCTCGGGCAGGGTCGCCAGCTCGGCGAACGAACCCGGCCCGGACGCTCCGGCCACCGACAGGTCGAGGCCGGCGGAGAAGGACCGCCCCTCGCCGCGCACCACGACGACGCGCACGTCGCCAGGGAGATCCCGCGAGAAGTCGCTCATCGCGCGCCACATCGCCGGGATCTGGGCGTTGAGCACGTCGGGCCGGCACAACGTCACCGTCGCCACCGGCCCGTCGCAGTCGAGTCGTACCCCGGTCGTCTCGGCGGTCACCGGACGGCCCGGAACACGACGCTGATGGACGACGCTGGTGGGCGGGTCACGCCTTCTTGCGGCGCCGGGCGCCGCCGCGCTGCCGCAGCTGGACGCCGGACTCGGTGAGCACCCGGTGGATGAACCCGTAGGAACGTCCGGTCGAGGCCGCGAGCGCGCGGATGCTCTCACCCGAGGTGTACCGCTTTACCAGGTCCTTGGCGAGCGTCTGACGCTCGGCTCCGACGATCCGGCGACCCTTCTCAGTGCTGGTGGCTGTGCCAGTGGCTGCCATGCTGATTCCTCACGTCCCAGACTGTGCGGTTCGGATACGGTCCCACCTATTAGACCGCCTCGAACGATCATGCGCCAGATATCAACTCTTCGCCAACCGACACGCTATGCGATGTCAGCTTCCCGATAGAGTGATCCTTCCGACCGGCCCCGCAGGACGTGCGCGCCGGGGCCGGTCGGAGCCCGCAACGCGGCCCGTACCCTGCCTGGCGTCACCGACCCGCTCACCGCCGCGGCCGGCGCGGCCCTGGTGTTCGCCACGACCAACGTGGACGACATCGTCGTGCTCACCGTGCTCTTCGTGGCCGCCCGCGCCACCGGCCGGCCCCGGCCCTGGCGGATCGTGGCGGGCCAGTACCTGGGCATCGGCGCGCTGGTCGCGACCGCCCTGGGGCCATTTGAGCCCGCCCGTCGGGCGCGGCCCCGTCCGGCCGCCGTGATCGACCCCGTTACGGCGAGGTGGCGGGGTCGGGACGCTACCGACACCGCCACGTCGCCGTCATGGAGTCGATCATGCTGGCGGGCGACGACAGCGGCGCCGGACGGGCCCGTCAGGCCAGTTCGACCAGTTCGAGCAGGTCGTCGCTCCAGGCGTCCTCGTCGCCGTCGGGGAGCAGGATCGCGCGGTCGGGCTTGAGCGCGAGCACCGCGCCGGGGTCGTGGGTGACCAGCACGATCGCGCCCGGGTAGTTGGCGATGGCGTCGAGCACCTGCTCCCGGCTGACCGGGTCGAGGTTGTTGGTCGGCTCGTCCAGCAGCAGCACGTTGGCCCCGGAACAGACCAGGGTGGAGAGGGCGAGCCGGGTCTTCTCGCCGCCGGAGAGCACCCCGGCCGGCTTGTCCACGTCCTCCCCGGAGAAGAGGAACGCACCGAGGATCTTGCGCAGGTCGGTGTCGGACTGCTCGATGGCGGCGGCCCGCATGTTCTCCAGCACGGTCCGCTCGACGTCCAGGGTCTCGTGCTCCTGGGCGTAGTAGCCCAGCCGCAGGCCGTGCCCGGCGTGCACCTCGCCGGTGTCCGGCGTGAGCAGGCCGCCGAGCATCCGCAGCAGGGTGGTCTTGCCGGCGCCGTTGAGCCCAAGGATGGCGACCCGGGAACCACGGTCCACCGCGACGTTCACGTCGGTGAAGATCTCCAGCGAGCCGTACGACTTGGAGAGGCCGGTCGCGGTCAGCGGGGTCTTGCCGCACGGCGCCGGGGTGGGGAAGCGCACCTTCGCCACCTTGTCGGAGACGCGCACCTCCTCCAGGCCGGAGATCAGCTTCTCGGCGCGGCGGGCCATGTTCTGCGCGGCGACGGTCTTGGTGGCCTTCGCCCGCATCTTGTCGGCCTGGGCCATCAGGGCGCCGGCTTTCTTCTCGGCGTTGGCCCGTTCGCGGCGGCGGCGCCGCTCGTCGGTCTCCCGCGCCTCCAGGTACGCCTTCCACCCCAGGTTGTAGACGTCGACCACCGAGCGGGTGGCGTCGAGGAACCACACCTTGTTGACCACCGACTCCAGCAGCGCGCCGTCGTGGGAGATGACGATCAGGCCGCCCTTGTGGTTGGCGAGGAAGTTGCGCAACCAGGTGATCGAGTCGGCGTCGAGGTGGTTGGTCGGCTCGTCGAGCAGCAGGATGCCGCCGCCGTTCTCGCCGGCGTCGCGGAACAGGATCCGGGCCAGCTCGATGCGGCGGCGCTGGCCGCCGGAGAGGGTGCCGATGGTCTGGGCGAGCGCCCGGTCGGGCAGCCCGAGGTTGGCGCAGATCCGGGCCGCCTCGGCCTCGGCGGCGTACCCGCCGAGGGCGGCGAACTGGTCCTCCAGCGCGCCGTAGCGGCGGACCAGCTTGTCGTCGGCGTCGTCGGCCAGCTTGGCCTCGATCTCCGTCATCTGGGCCATGAGCACGTCCAGGCCGCGGGCGGAGAGCACCCGGTCCCGCCCGGTGACCTCCAGGTCGCCGGTACGCGGGTCCTGCGGCAGGTAGCCGATCGCGCTGCGCCGGTCGATCTGGCCGGCGTACGGCTGCCCCTCCCCCGCCAGCACCTTCAGGGTGGTGGTCTTGCCGGCGCCGTTGCGGCCCACCAGGCCGATCCGGTCACCGGGCTGCACCCGCAGGGTGGTGTCGGACAGCAGGATCCGGGCGCCGGCACGCAGCTCCAGGCCGGTGGCAGTGATCATTTTCCGGTACTCGCTCTCGGGGTCTGGAAGGGCTGACTCAGGGCACGCGAAACGGCCGGCGGGCCCGATGGACCGTCGGCGCGGGGCGGTTCAGCCTTCGCAGAGCAGCACGAGGCAAGTGTACCGGGCCGGCTTCGGCGCCCCGCCCGGATTACCGAGCAAGATCATCGGGTACCGAAACGCCGTCCGGACCCGGTCCGGTACCGCAACCACCAAACGTGATGAATCGGTGATCGGGGTCAACATGGAGCTGAACGAGAACGCGCAGATCGACACCAGTCAGGTGGACGATCGGCGAGGGTCCGGCGGGGGCGGCGGGATGGGCATCCCCATCCCGGTCGGCGGCGGTCGCGGAGGGATCGTCGGCATCATCATCGCCGTACTGGTCGCGCTGGTCGGCGGCGGCTTCGGACTGAACGCCGCGACCAACGGCGGCGGCGGTGAGCAGGGCGACAACACGTCGCTGCAGCAGAAGTGCTCGGCCGACGACGCGCTCCAGCAGCTGGACTGCCGCAACACCGCGTACGTCAACTCGATCCAGGCCTACTGGCAGGCCGCGCTGCCGGAGAAGTTCGGCGAGCAGTACCGGCCGTCGAAGACGGTCTTCTTCAGCCAGGGCGTGAACACCGGCTGCGGCCAGGCCGACTCCGGCGTGGGCCCGTTCTACTGCCCGGCCGACGACCTGGTCTACATCGACCTGACCTTCTACCGGGTGCTGGCCGACCAGCTCGGCGCGGAGGGCGAGTTCGCCCAGCCGTACGTGCTGGCCCACGAGTACGGCCACCACGTGCAGGACCTGCTCGGCACCGAGGCGCAGATGCGCCGCCAGCAGCAGCGCGACCCGGACAACGCCAACGCGCTGTCGGTGAAGCTGGAGCTGCAGGCCGACTGCTACGCGGGCGCCTGGGCGAAGAACGCCACCGGCACCGCCGACGCGAAGGGCCAGAAGATCTTCAAGAGCGTCAGCGAGCAGGACATCGCGCAGGCGATCGACACCGCCGAGAAGATCGGCGACGACGCCATCTCGGAGCGCGCGAACCGCCCGGTGAACCCGGAGGAGTTCACCCACGGCTCCTCCGCGCAGCGCAAGGAGTGGTTCAGCCGCGGCTACGACAGCGGCGACCCGAAGTCCTGCGACACCTTCGGCGGCAGCCTCTGACCGCCCCGGTCCGAGGCATCCGGCGGCGGCCGGTGGGTTCCCCACCCACCGGCCGCTGTGGCGTTTTCGGATCACCGGTTCCGGCCGCGTCCGGCCAGCATGGCTTTCGTCGAGTCAGGTTCGCCGTCGACCCAACAGCCGCCGGTGACTGCGCCGCCTGAGGCCCTGGCTCGTGACGGCGTGGTAGATGATCATGACGATGATCCCGATCAGGCCCACTACGGGGTTGACGAACCAGCCGACTGCGGCGCTGCCGCCGTAGAGGATCATGCCGGTGATGGGGCGGGCCCGTTGGGCGTGCAGGTGCTCGGGGGAGATCTCGGGTGCCAGCAGTGCGGGATGGCGTTCCAGGTAGGCGAAGAAGGCCAGCCAGGGCACCGACATCAGCGCGGCGGACAGTGCGTACAGGACCACCGCCACCCGCTGGTCGGCGGTGCCCGCTTGGGCGAATGCCGACGCGAGCACCGCGGTGGGAAACGGGATGATCACGGCGCCGAGCAGGAGGGCGAGGTTGATCCAGTTGAGTGCGAGGTTCGTCCGGCCGACCAGGAGCAGCAGCGCGTGGTGGTTCAGCCAGAGCACACCGATGTAGACGAACGAGATCACGAAGGCGAGATAGGCGGCCTTCTCGTGCAGGAGCGCGTCGAGCAGCCCACCGGATTCGTACGCCGGTGGGCGAAGTTCCAGCACCAGCAGGGTGATGACGATGGCGAACACCCCGTCGCTGAACGCCGTCATCCGGTCGGTCTCGGTCGTCGTCGTGCCCCGCGCCGCCGGCACGGCCCCCTCGCGTGCGGCCATTTCCGCAGGCTAGCGGCCGGAACGCAACGAGTTGGCCACGCCACACCGAGCAGCGGTTCAGTCGGCTTCGGGCGCGGCGTCGCGGACCAGGATCCGCACCGCGCGGGCCGCGGCGATCGCGGCGACCAGCACCGCGTGCCGGGGTTCGGGGACGTCGAGCAGCCGCTCGGCCCGCAGCGCGGCGAGCGGGGCCAACCGCCGGTCGGCGAGCACGGTGTCGACGGCCCGCCGGTCACCGCCGCAGACCAGCGCGCGCAGCGTCGCCGCCTCCGGCAGCAGCAGCCGTACGGCCAGCTCGGCCGCGTCGCCGAGGGCCGCCTTCGCCTGGTTGTCCCGCCGCCGGGCGAAGCGCTGCTGCGACCACCCGCCGGCGGCGGTGCGGCCCTGCACGTAGCGGGTGTCCACCTTGGAGACCACCAGGTCCTCCCCGACCGCGATGCCGACCGCCACCGCGCCCTTGCGGGCCAGCAGCAGGCCGATCCGGCGCGGCTCGGCCGCGGCGGCCACGAATTCGGGTACGTCCCGGGTGGGCGACGCCCCGGGCGGGGTGTGCAGCTCGGCGGTCGCGCCGTCCGGGGCGGCGAGCAGCAGGCCGTACCCGGTGAGGGTGGTGGTGGGCGGGCCGTGCCGGTCGGCGAAGCCCTCGACCCAGCGGGCGACGCGGGTCGGGTCGACCTCGACCCACCGGCCACCCCCGGCTGCGGGTCGACTGGTCATGGCCGAACGGTACCGAATTGCCGGACCACGGGCGGCACCCCACTCCGGGCCTTTCATGGGCATCGATGAACGCTTACCATCCGGTAACCGAATGTTTCTCGGATCCATCCTCCGTCTGCGAGGTACCCATGCAGCCACGCGGTCCCGTCCCACCGCACCCCGCCCGCCGCGCCGTCGCCCGCCGGTTGACCGCCGCCGCCGCGGCGTCGGTCACCGCGGCGGCCCTGCTCACCGTCTCCCCCACCGCCCCGGCCGCCGCCGCGCCCGCCGCCACCAACGCCACCACCAACGCCACCACCAGCGGTTTCGCCGCGGGCGACCACTGTCTCGGCGAGTGCTCGGACATCCTGCCGCCGGGGCAGAACGGCAACGCCACCCTCGTCGAGGTGCTCGCCAACCAGACCCTCGGCACCCTGCCCCGGCACGCCGGTGACCAGCTCGGCCGGTACGCCGACCTGGTCTACGGCTACGCGGGGCTGCGCGAGGACCAGCTCGGCGCGTTCTTCAACGACGCCGGCTTCGGGGTGCCGGCCGATCAGGTCGAGCGCCGCTACTCGCCGCGCGCCGACGTGACCATCGTGCGCGACCGGGCGACCGGCGTCCCGCACGTCACCGGCAGCACCCGCGGCGGCACCATGTTCGGGGCCGGCTACGCCGGCGCCGAGGACCGACTGTTCACCATCGACCTGCTGCGCCACGTCGGACGGGGCACCCTCACCCCGTTCGCCGGGGGCGCGCCCGGCAACCGGGCGCTGGAGCAGAGCGTCTGGCGCAACTCGCCGTACACCGAGGCGGACCTGGCGGCGCAGGTGGAGGCGCTGCGGCGCAAGGGCCCCCGGGGCGAGCAGCTCTACGCCGACGTGCAGGAGTACATCGCCGGTATCAACGCCTACATCGGGCACTGCATGGCGCACCGCAACTGCCCCGGCGAGTACGTGCTCACCGGGCACCTGGACGCGGTCACCAACGCCGGCGGGCCCGAGCCCTTCCGGATGACCGACCTGATCGCCATCGCCGGCGTGGTGGGCGGGCTGTTCGGCGGCGGGGGCGGCAACGAGATGCAGTCGGCGCTGGTCCGGCTGGCCGCGCGGGCCCGCTACGGCGTGGTCGAGGGTGACCGGGTCTGGACCGCCTTCCGCAGCCAGGAGAACCCGGAGACGGTGCTGACCCTGCACGACGGGCAGAGCTTCCCGTACGGTGGCGCTCCCGCGAACGCGTCCAGCGTGATGCTGCCGGACGGCGGCTCGGCCCGGATGGAACCCGTCGTCAGCGACGCCACCGGCGCGGCCACCGGCGCGGCCACCGGCGGGCCGTCCGAGCTGGCCGCCGCGTTGTCCGGGCTGACCATCGGCCGGGCCAACCGGGGCATGTCGAACGCGGCGGTGATCTCGGCCGAGCACTCCGCCACCGGCCACCCGATCGCCGTGTTCGGCCCGCAGACCGGCTACTTCTCACCCCAGCTGCTGATGGTGCAGGAGTTGCAGGGACCGGGGATCAGCGCGCGCGGCGCCGCCTTCGCCGGGCTCAACCTCTACGTGCTGCTGGGTCGGGGCCAGGACTACGCCTGGAGCGCCACCTCGTCGGCCCACGACATCACCGACACCTACGCGCTGCCGCTGTGCACGGTGGACGGCAGCGTACCCACCCTGGCCAGCAACCACTACCGCTACCGGGGCCGGTGCCAGCCGATGGAGGAGATCTCGCACGTCAACGCCTGGCGGCCCACCCTCGCCGACGGCACCGCCGCCGGGTCGTACCGGCTGGTCGCCCGGCGCACCGCGCTCGGCCTGGTCGCCTGGCGGGGCACCGTGGGCGGCCAGCCGCACGCCTTCACCCACCTGCGCTCCACCTACCGGCACGAGGCGGACTCGGCGATCGGCTTCCAGATGTTCAACGACCCGGCCGCGATGGGCGACGCCGCGGCGTTCCGCGAGTCCGCCGGCACCATCGGGTACGCGTTCAACTGGTTCTACGTGAACTCCACCCAGGCGGCGTACGCCAACTCGGGGCTCAACCCGGTGCGCGCGGCCGGGTCCGACCCGAACCTGCCGATGAAGGCCGACCCGGCGTACGAGTGGCGCGACTTCGACCCGGTCGCCAACACCGCCGCGTACCAACCGCTGGCCGAGCATCCGTACTCGGTGGACCAGGACTACTACGTGAGCTGGAACAACAAGCAGGCCAAGGACTTCGGCGCCGCCGACGGCAACTTCAGCTTCGGTCCGGTGCACCGGGCGAACCTGCTGGACCGGCCGATCCGGGCGGCGCTGGCGGACGGGCGCACCTTCGACCGGGCCACGCTGACCTCGCTGGTCGAGCGGGCCGGCCTGACCGACCTGCGCGGCGCCGAGGTGCTCGACGAGCTGATCCGGGTGCTGGAGAGCCAGCCGGTCACCGACGCCGACCTGGCCGCCGTGGTGGGCAAGCTCCGGGCCTGGCGTGCCGACGGCGCACTGCGGGTCGAGACGGCCCCCGGCGCCAAGGTGTACCGGCACGCGGACGCGATCCGGATCTTCGACGCCTGGTGGCCGCTGCTGGTCAACGGCCAGTTCAAGGCACCCCTCGGCCCGGAGCTGTACCAGGCGCTGGTCAACGCCATGCAGATCAACGAGTCGCCGTCCGGGCAGCAGCGCGGCGACGAGTCCACCCTGCCCACCTCGGCCAACGAGGCGCAGGGGCACAAGGGCTCGTCGTTCCAGTACGGCTGGTGGGGGTACGTCGACGCCGACCTGCGGGCCGTGCTCGGCGAGCCGGTGCCCGGCGGGTCGGACTGCCGGTACTGCGGCGGCGGTGACCTCGCCACCTGCCGGCAGATCCTGCTGGACACGCTGCGCGGCGCCGCCGCCCGGCCGGCGACCGAGGTCTATCCCGGCGACGCGAGCTGCGCGGCCGGCGACCAGTGGTGCGCCGACGCCATCGTGCAGTCCCCGCTCGGCGGGCTGAAGCAGCCCGTGATCGCCTGGCAGAACCGGCCGACCTACCAGCAGGTGGTGTCCTTCCCGGCCCGCCGCGGCGACGACCTGACCAACCTGGCCGCCGGCCGCCCGGTCACCGCCTCCAGCAGCCAGCTCTTCCTCCCGGCCAGCCGGGCGGTGGACGGCGATCCGGGCACCCGGTGGTCGAGCGGCTGGTCGGACCACCAGTCGATCACCGTGGACCTCGGTGCGGTCCGGCCGGTGGCCCGCGCGGTGCTGCGCTGGGAGGCGGCGCACGCCCGGTCGTACCGGATCGACGTCTCCACCGACGGCGTCGCCTGGCGGACGGTCTGGTCCACCACCGCCGGGGACGGCGGCACCGACAACGACCGGTTCGCCGCGACAAGCGCCCGCTACGTGCGGATGGTCGGGCTGACCCGGGCCACCTCCTACGGCTTCTCGCTCTGGGAACTGGAGGTGTACCCGCACTGAGCCGGCCGGCTCACCAGACCATCCGCAGCGCCAGCAGCACGATCAGCGCGCTGGCCAGCAGCGCGGAGACCAGCCGGCCACGGTCGGAGGTGAGCAGCCGGCCGAGCAGCGAGCCGCCGCCGGCGACCAGCAGTTGCCAGCTCGCCGAGGCGGCGAACGCCGCGGCCACGAAGACCACCTGGCCGGCGGGCGTCCAGCCACCGGACGCCTGCCGGCCGATCACCAGGGCCACGAAGTAGACGATGGTCATCGGGTTGAGCAGGGTGAGCGCCAGCAGCCCGGCGAAGGCCCGGCCGGGCGTGGCCAGACCCCGCTCGGCCGGCGCCGGGCCGGGCGGGCGACGGTGCCGGCGCACCGCGCCCACGGCGAGCTGCCCGGCGAGGAGGAGCAGGATCACGACGGCCGCCCAGCGCAACGGGGTCGCCACCGGGCGCACCAGGCCGGCGAGGGCCGCGCCGCCGAGCACGGCCAGCGCGGCGTAGAGGCCGTCCGCGGCGGCCACCCCGAGGGCGGCGGCGGCGCCGACCCGCAACGACGTACGGGCGGTGAGCCCGATGACCACGATGGCGATCGCCCCGACCGGCACCGCCACCCCGTAGCCGGCGAGCAGGCCGGCGAGCAGCGCGTCACCCATGGCGGCGGGTACCGGGTCGCAGTCGCCGCGGCACCGGCCGCTGTCGCCCGGCGGCGATGGCCGCGGCGACAGGGACGGTGCGGGAAGACTTCGACTCGATCACGTGGCGATTGTCGCCGGCCGCCGTCCGGGCACGCCACCGGTTATCCGTCGGTGCCGCCGCAGGTACGACAAAGGCCCCGACCTGAGGTCGGGGCCTTTCGTCCGGCCAGCCGGCGCGGTGGGTCAGACGTTGAAGCCGAGCGAGCGAAGCTGGTCGCGTCCCTCGTCGGTGATCTTGTCGGGGCCCCACGGCGGCAGCCAGACCCAGTTGATCCGGATGTCGTTGACCAGTCCCCCGCCGGGGCCGGTGGTCAGCGCCTGCCGGGCCTGGTCCTCGATCACGTCGGTGAGCGGGCAGGCCGCCGAGGTGAGCGTCATGTCCAGCGTCGCGACGTTCTCGTCGTCGACGTGCACGCCGTACACCAGGCCGAGGTCGACCACGTTGATGCCGAGCTCCGGGTCGACGACGTCCTTCATCGCCTCCTCGATGTCGGCGACGACGGCCTTGCCGCCCGCCGGCGTCGGAGCGCCGTCGGTCGCCACGGCGCCGGTCGCCGGCGTCGTGGCGGCGTCACCGGCCTCCGGCGTCGCCGCGGTGGCGGTGTCCTCGCTGTTCATGCCTTCACCTCCGTCGGGCTCACGCCCACGCCGGCGCGTGCCGCGGCGTCCTTGAACGCCATCCACGGCAGCAGCGCGCACTTGACCCGGGCGGGGTAGCGGGCGACGCCCGCGAAAGCCACCCCGTCACCGAGTACGTCCTCGTCCGGGGTGACCTGGCCACGCCCGGACATCAACTCGACGAACGCCTCGTGCACGGCGAACGCCTCACCCGCACCCCGACCGCGCAGCAGCTCGTGCAGCACGCTCGCCGACGCCTGGCTGATCGAGCAGCCCATCCCGTCGTACGAGATGTCGTCGAGCGTGTCGCCGTCGGTCGCCACCCGGACGGTGATCTCGTCACCGCAGGTCGGGTTGACGTGGTGCGCCTCGGCGACCCGGGCGTCCGGGTCGGCGTCGCGCAGGCCACGCCCGTGCGGGTGCTTGTAGTGGTCCAGGATGATCTCCTGGTAGAGCTGGTCGAGCTGCATCAGTCGAACACCTTCCGTGCCTGCTCGAGCCCCGCCACCAGGGCGTCGATCTCCTCCGTGGTGGTGTACAGGTAGAACGACGCCCGCGTCATGGCCGGCACGCGGAACCGCGTGCACACCGGCTTCGCGCAGTGGTGCCCCACCCGCACCTGCACGCCGAGCGAGTCGAGGACCTGCCCCACGTCGTGCGGGTGGATGTCACCGAGCGCGAACGAGATCGTCCCACCCCGGCCGACCGGCACCGTCGGTCCGAAGATCCGCAGCCCCGGCACGGTGGCGAGGGCGTCCAGCGCGTACGCCGTCAGCTCCTTCTCGTGCCACTGGATGGCGCGCATCCCGATGCCGGTGAGGTAGTCCACCGCCGCGCCGAGCGCGACCGCCTCGGCGATCGGCGGGGTGCCGGCCTCGAACCGGGCCGGCGGCGCGGCGAACGTCGAGCCCGCCATCGACACCGTCTCGATCATCGACCCGCCGCCGAGCACCGGGGGCATCGCGGCGAGCAGCTCGCCCCGGCCCCAGAGCACGCCGATGCCGGTCGGGCCGCACATCTTGTGGCCGGTGAAGACGATGAAGTCGGCGTCGTAGTCGACCACGTCCATCGGCATGTGCGGCACCGACTGCGAGCAGTCGAGCAGCAGCAGCGCACCCACCTCACGGACCCGCTGGGTGATCCGGGAGGTGGCGTTGACCGTGCCGAGGATGTTGGACATGTGCACCAGCGAGACGATCTTCGTCCGCTCGGTGACCAGCTCCTCCAGCCCCGACTCGTCCAGCCGCCCGTTGTCGGTGACCGGGAACCAGCGCAGGGTCGCGCCGGTGCGCTCGCAGAGCAGCTGCCACGGGACGATGTTCGAGTGGTGCTCCATCTCGGAGATCACCACCTCGTCGCCGGGGCCGAGCCGGAACCGGGGGTCGGCGTCGGGCCGCAGCGAGGCGTTGGAGAACGCGTACGCCACGATGTTGATCGCCTCGGTGGAGTTCTTGGTGAACACCACCTCGTCCACGCTCGGCGCGTTGATGAACGCGGCGATCTTCGCCCGCGCCCCCTCGTACGCCTCGGTCGCCTCGGTGCCCAGGGTGTGCACCGAGCGCGACACGTTGGCGTTGTGCATCGCGTAGTGCTCGGCGAGCACGTCGAGCACCTGACGGGGCTTGTGCGAGGTGTTGGCGCTGTCGAGATAGACCAGCCGGTGCCCGTTGATCTCCCGGTCCAGGATCGGGAAGTCGGCGCGCACTCCTGCCACGTCGAACCGTGGCACGTCGTCGTACTGCGGCATCCCGGACGGGATCGCGATGGTGGTCATCTCAGCCGGCCCCTGTCGTGTCGTGTCAGGCCCGCGCCGAACCGGCCCCGGCGGCGTACCGCTCGTAGCCCTCGGCCTCGAGCTTGTCGGCCAGCTCCGGCCCGCCCTGCTCGACGATCCGGCCGGCGACGAAGACGTGCACGAAGTCCGGCTTGATGTAGCGCAGGATGCGGGTGTAGTGGGTGATCAGCAGCACGCCGGTGTCGCCGGTGTCGCGGACCCGGTTCACGCCCTCGCTGACCACGCGCAGCGCGTCCACGTCGAGGCCGGAGTCGGTCTCGTCGAGGATGGCGATCTTCGGCTTGAGCAGCTCCAGCTGCACGATCTCGTGCCGCTTCTTCTCACCGCCGGAGAAGCCCTCGTTGACGTTGCGCTGGGCGAACGCCGGGTCCATCTGCAGGCGCTCCATGGCGCCGCGCAGCTCGCCACCCCAGGTGCGCAGCTTCGGCGCCTCGCCGTCGATGGCGGTCTTGGCGGTACGCAGGAAGTTGGCCACCGAGACGCCGGGGACCTCGACCGGGTACTGCATGGCCAGGAAGAGGCCGGCGCGGGCGCGCTCGTCGACGGACATGGCCAGCACGTCCTCGCCGTCGAGGGTCACCGAGCCGCCGGTGATCTCGTACTTGGGGTGGCCGGCGATCGAGTACGCCAGGGTGGACTTGCCGGAACCGTTCGGCCCCATGATCGCGTGCGTCTCACCCGAGCGGACGGTCAGGTCGACACCGGCCAGGATCGGCTTGAGCTCACCCTCGGGCAGCTTGACCGACACCTTCAGGTCGCGGATCTCCAGGGTGCTCATTATCGGGTCACTCCATTGCTCGGGGTCAGGCTGACGTAGATGTCGCCGTCGCGGACTTCGACGGGATAGACGGGGACGGGTTCGGTGGCGGGGAGCCCGGTGGGCTCGCCCGTCCGAAGGTCGAAACGGGATCCGTGCAGCCAGCATTCCAGCGTGCACCCCTCGACCTCACCCTCGGAGAGGGCGACCGCGGCGTGCGAGCACTCGTCGTGGACGGCGTAGAAGGTGTCGTCCTCGCCGTGCACGACCGCGATCGCGGTGCCGTCGACGTCCGCGCTGATCACGGTCCCCTTCGGCACGTCCTCGGTCGAGCAGATCTTGATCATCAGGCGCCCGCCTTGGCCAGCCGGGCCTCGATCGCGTCGCCGAGCCGCTCGCGCAGCTCCTCGACCGGGATCTTGTTGATCAGCTCGGCGAAGAAACCGCGCACCACCAGGCGACGGGCCTCGCCCTCCGGGATGCCCCGGGCCATCAGGTAGAACAGCTGCTCGTCGTCGAAGCGGCCGGTCGCGCTCGCGTGGCCGGCGCCGGCGATCTCGCCGGTCTCGATCTCCAGGTTGGGTACGGAGTCGGCCCGCGCGCCGTCGGAGAGCAGCAGGTTCCGGTTGATCTCGTACGTGTCGGTGCCGGTCGCCTCGGCGCGGATCAGCACGTCGCCCACCCAGACGGTGTGCGCGTCGTCGCCCTGCAGGGCGCCCCGGTAGCCGACGTAGCTGCGGCAGTCCGGCACGTTGTGGTCGACCAGCTGGCGGTGCTCCAGGTGCTGGCCGCCGTCGGCGAAGTAGACGCCGTACAGCTCGGCCTCGCCGCCCCGGCCGGTGTACTCCACCGAGGTGTACTGCCGGACCAGGTCGCCGCCGAGGCTGACCTGGATGTGCGTCACCTTGGCGTCGCGGCCCAGCTTGACCTTGAGGTGCTGGGCCTGCACCGCGTCGGCGGCCCAGTCGGCGACGGTGACCAGGATCAGCTTCGCACCCTCGGCCACCGACACCTCGACGTTGTCGGCCAGCGTGGCCGAGCCGACGTGCTCCAGCACCAGGGTGACCTCGGCGAACCGGCCCACGTCGACGAAGGTGTGCCCGAAGGCCAGCCCCTCGGCGCCGTCGCCGACCACCCGCAGGGTCACCGGCGCGCCGACCACGGCGTCCCGGGCGACCTCCACCAGCAGCGCGTCACCCGCGCCGCCGTACGCCAGGGCGCTGACCCGGTCGACCGGGGTGAGCACGCTGCCCACCCGCGGGTCGTCCGCGCCGATCCGCCCGACGGTGACGCCCTCGGGCAGGTCGCCGTACTCGTGCCGGAGCGTGGCGGTGGTGGCCTGCGCCTCACCGACCAGCCCGCGCAGCCGCTTGAGCGGGGTGAAGCGCCACTCCTCCTCCAGGCCGGTGAGGGCCGGGAAGTCGGCGACGTCGTACGAGCGGAGCGCCTGCGTCTTGGTGCTGGGCGGCGCGGAAGCCTGGGTAGTCATCTCTTCCTTGGTCTGTCTGTTCCGGGACGACGAGGTCGGGGCCTGGTGCGGCGGGCCGGGGTTGCCAGCCCGCCACGCGGGGCGGCGGCGTCAGCCGACCGCGCCCTCCATCTGGAGCTCGATCAGGCGGTTGAGCTCCAGGGCGTACTCCATCGGGAGCTCCTTGGCGATCGGCTCGATGAAGCCGCGCACGATCATCGCCATCGCCTCGTCCTCGCTCAGACCGCGGCTCATGAGGTAGAAGAGCTGGTCGTCGCTGATCTTGGAGACGGTCGCCTCGTGCCCCATCGACACGTCGTCCTCGCGGATGTCGACGTAGGGGTAGGTGTCCGAGCGGGAGATGGTGTCGACCAGCAGCGCGTCGCACTTGACCGTGCTCCGGCTGTGGTGCGAGCCCTCCAGCACCTGGACCAGGCCCCGGTACGAGGTGCGGCCGCCGCCCCGGGCGATCGACTTCGACACGATGGTGGAGGAGGTGTGCGGCGCGGCGTGCACCATCTTGGCGCCGGCGTCCTGGTGCTGGCCCTCGCCGGCCATCGCCACCGAGAGCACCTCGCCCTTGGCGTGCTCGCCGGTCATGTAGACCGCCGGGTACTTCATGGTCACCTTGGAGCCGATGTTGCCGTCGACCCACTCCATGGTCGCGCCCTCGTGGCAGACGGCGCGCTTGGTCACCAGGTTGTACACGTTGTTCGACCAGTTCTGGATGGTCGTGTAGCGGCAGCGCGCGTTCTTCTTGACGATGATCTCCACCACCGCGCTGTGCAGCGAGTCGGAGGAGTAGAGCGGCGCGGTGCAGCCCTCGACGTAGTGCACGTACGCGCCCTCGTCGACGATGATCAGCGTGCGCTCGAACTGGCCCATGTTCTCCGTGTTGATCCGGAAGTAGGCCTGCAGCGGGATCTCCACCTGCACGCCCTTCGGCACGTAGATGAACGAGCCACCGGACCACACGGAGGTGTTCAGCGCGGCGAACTTGTTGTCGCCGACCGGGATCACCGTGCCGAAGTACTCCTTGAAGATGTCCTCGTGCTCGCGCAGGGCGGTGTCGGTGTCCAGGAAGATGACACCCTGCTCCTCGAGGTCCTCACGGATCTTGTGGTAGACCACCTCGGACTCGTACTGCGCCGCGACACCGGCGACCAGGCGCTGCTTCTCCGCCTCCGGGATGCCCAGCCGGTCGTAGGTGTTCTTGATGTCCTCGGGCAGGTCCTCCCAGCTGGTGGCCTGCTTCTCGGTGGACCGGACGAAGTACTTGATGTTGTCGAAGTCGATCCCGGTGAGGTCCGCGCCCCAGGCCGGCATCGGCTTGCGACCGAACAGTCGCAGGCCCTTCAGCCGCAGGTCGAGCATCCAGGCCGGCTCGTTCTTCTTCGCCGAGATGTCCCGTACCACCGCCTCGTTGAGACCGCGCTGGGCGACCGCCCCGGCGACGTCGGGGTCGGACCAGCCGTACTCGTAGCGACCCAGGGCGGCGAGCTGCTCTTCCTGGGTCAGGGGCTGGACGATCTGCTCGGTCATCTATCTGTCCTCACAGTGGTGACGGTGTTACCGGACTGGGCACGCGGCTGGGCGGGAATGTGCGTGGTGCACACCCCGTCGCCGTGCGCGATGGTGGCCAGGCGCTGCACGTGGGTGCCGACCAGGCGGGAGATCACCGCGGTCTCGGCCTCGCACAGCTGGGGAAACTCGGCGGCCACGTGCGCCACCGGGCAGTGGTGCTGGCAGAGCTGGCCGCCGGAGGCGATCGTGGACGCGTTGGCAGCGTATCCCTCGGCGGTCAGCGCTCCCGCGAGCGCCTCCGCCCGGGCCATCGGATCGTCGCCGGCGCCCTCCATGGCGGCCCGGCAGCGGGCCTCCAGGGCGGCCACCTGGTCGGCGGCGAACGCCGCGACCGCCTCCGGCCCGCCGTTGCCGGCGATCCAGCGCAGCGCGGCGGTGGCCATGTTGTCGTAGTGGTGGGTGCCGCAGCGGACCCGGGCCGCCTCGGTCAGCAGGAAGACCTTCGCCGGGCGACCGCGCCCGCGGCTGCCGCGCACGGCCTGCTCGCGGGCGACCACGTCACCGTCGGCGAGCATCGCGTCGAGGTGCCGGCGGATCGCGGCCGGGCTGAGCCCCAGCGCCGAGCCGAGCTGGGCGGCGGTGGTCGCCCCCCGCTCCAGCAGCAGCTGGGTGACCCGGTCCCGGGTGGAGAGGTCGGTGGACGCGGCGGTACCGGCGACCGGGGCGGTCGCCGACAGGTGCTCAGGGAGCGCCGACGCGTTTTTCACAACGCCAACGTTACGTAATTCGCCGGAGGCCCGCAAACCCGGCGCCCGGTGATCCCTGACACCGGGCCGGCGGAGTCACCCGATCGTGCTCCACTACGGTGCGTAGGATTCGCTCCGTGAAGCGATCCGTCCGGTTCCCGGTCTCCACCGCTCTGCTGCGCCGCCTCGCGTACGCCTCGATCGTGGCGAACGTGGCCATCGTCGTGACCGGTGGGGCCGTCCGGCTCACCGCCTCCGGGCTCGGCTGCCCGACCTGGCCGCGGTGCACGGACGAGTCGTACCACACCACCGCCGAGATGGGCGTGCACGGGGTGATCGAGTTCGGCAACCGGCTGCTCACCTTCGCCGTCGGCCTCATCGCGCTGGCCACCCTGCTGGCGGTACTGGCGCACCGGCCGCGCCGCAAGGGGCTGCTGGGGCTGGCGGTGGCGGTGTTCCTCGGCATCCCCGCGCAGGCGGTGATCGGCGGGATCACCGTGCTGACCAACCTCAACCCGTGGGTGGTCGGGCTGCACTTCCTCGCCTCGATGGCGGTCATCGCGGCCGCGTACGCGCTCTGGCGGCGGATCAAGGACCCGGACGGCCCGGCGGTCGCCGTGGTGCCCGGCCCGCTGCGCACCCTGGCGGCGCTCACCACGGTGGTCAGCGTCACGGTGCTGGTCGTGGGCACCTGGGTGACCGGCAGCGGCCCGCACGCCGGCGACGGCGGCGCGGCGCGCAACGGCCTCGACCCGGAACAGATCTCGCAGGTGCACGCCGACGCGGTGTTCCTGCTGCTCGGGCTCTCGGTGGCGCTCGTCTTCGCGTTCCGGGCGGTCGGCGCGACCGGCCCGGCCCGGGCCGCCGTGGTGCTGGTCGCGGTGGAGCTGGGTCAGGGCGTGATCGGCTTCGTGCAGTACTTCACCGACCTGCCGGCGCTGCTGGTCGGCGCGCACATGCTCGGCTCCTGCCTGGTGCTGCTGGCCACCCTGTCGGTGCTCTGGTCGACCCGCGAACGCCGCCCGGCCCCCGTCCCGGCCACCACCTCCCCCGAGCAACGCATCCCCGCCACCGCCTGACGGCGCGCACCGCCCCTCTTCCCCTGCCGCCGCCACCGCATACCTTCTCTCCCACGCCAAGCCGCCCAGGCATCGCCACGCCGGCCGCATCCCGCCCAGCCCCACCACGCGCCGAACTCGCCCCGGTCCCACCGGCTCGCGCCGGCGCCCCGTTTGCGGCATGTTGCGGTATCCCAGGTGCCGGACACCCCAACACGCCGCAAACGGAGTCGATCACCAGCAGCACGCCGGGATGAGAAAGAGCGGGTGCGTCCGTCGTCGGTGAGGGACGACGGCCGCACCCGCTGCAGGGTCGGACGGGGGTAGGCGGTCAGGGGTGGCGGCGGGCCAGGTGGGTGAGCACGGCGTCGGCGAGGCGTTCGGCGGCGCCGTCGGCGTAGCCGAGGAAGAGCGACGGCTCGGTCAGCTCCAGCTCCACCAGGACGGGCGCGCCGTCCGGGCCGGGGATCAGGTCCACCCGGGCGTAGAGCAGGCGCTCGGTCCCGCCCGGCACCTCGGCCAGGACCCGCTCCGCGACGGCCAACTGCTCGGCACCGGCGGCGCGGGCGCTGATCTCCTCGGGCTTGTAGAGCCCGTCCACGCCGAGATCCGGGCCGTCCAGCATCGCGCCCTTGCGGATCGCGTGGCTGAACGCCAGCCCCTGCGGGCCGGCCAGGAACAGCAGCGCCGTCTCACCGGCGGTGTCCACGGCATCGAGGTACGGCTGCACCATGGTCAGCCGGCCGGCGTCCGACAGCCGCCGCACGTGCGCGGCGGCCAGCTCGCGGTGCCCCGGGTCGGCCAGGTCGTAGCGGCCGGTGTCCTGGCTGCCGGCGCTGATCGCCGGCTTGATGACGTACTCGCCGGAGTCGGCGGGCGGTCGCCAGGACTCCCCCGGCGCCACCCACGAGGTCGGCACGACCGGCACGCCGGCCGCCGACAACGCGCCCAGGTAGCGCTTGTCGGTGTTCCAGCGGACCACGTCGGCGGGGTTGACCAGGGCCGGCACGCTCTGCGCCCAGGCGACGAACTCGTCGCGGCGCAGCGCGTAGTCCCAGGGTGAGCGGAGCACGACCAGGTCGTACCCGGCCCAGTCGACCCTCGGGTCGTCCCAGACGGCCACGTCGGCGGTGACGCCACGGGCGGCGAGCGGGGCGAGTACGAGTCGGTCGTCCGGGTCGAGGTCGGCGAGCCGGTCACAGGTGACGAGAGCGACCCGGGGTTCCCCCCGGGTCGACTGGTGGTGGTTGGTCAATTTATGTCAACGGGCCATCGTGCGCCGGGCCATCGACCGCCAGAGGTCGTTGCTCGGACGCATCTGGTCCATCAGTTCACGCTCCCAGGCGTTCTCGACGGTGACTCCCGCCTTGGCGCACGCCTGCCGCGCGACGACGGTGTCGTCCGCGAACTGGTCGGCCCACGCGCCGTCCTCGCCGACGAGGACGATCCGTGCGCCACGCTTGCCGACGTACTCGATGACCGCCTTGGCGCCACCGTGGCCGGCGGCGAACGACTTGATGCCCGAGACCAGCCCGTTGGGGGCGTTCTCGGCGGTCTGCTCAGCCGTCAGCGTCGTATCGGAACCATCTGCCATGACGCGAAGCCTAAGCAGACATGCCCCCGTACGTGCGAGAAGGATGAACTATTTGTGATGCCAATTACCCACGGGTTTAAGGAAGACCACAGGTGAATCGCCCGTACTTGTCGGATAAATGAAGGCGAATCGGGCGGACCAGATCGCCCCGATGAGTCCGAGTTGAGTCGATGGGACTCAGACGGAAAACCGACTCTGGAAATTCATCGTCCGGACCGTGCCGGACCGGCCCGGAGGGCCGCCCGACGGCGGTCAGACCAGCGCGTCGAGGGCGACGGCGGCGAAGAGGATGGTCAGGTACGTCGTCGACCAGTGGAACAGCCGCATCGGCTTGACGGCCTCGCCCCGGACCACCCGGCGGCAGAGCCGGTGCGCCTCGACCACGAAGATCCCGCCCACCACCAGGGTCGGCACGCCGTAGATCGGGCTCATCCCCATCGGCCAGAGCGCCAGCGAGAGCAGCACGGTGATCCAGGCGAAGGTCAGGATCTCGGCGTTGACCCGGCGGGCCGAGGCCACCACCGGCAGCATCGGGATGCCCGCCCGGGCGTAGTCGTCCTTGTACTTCATCGCCAGGGGGTAGAAGTGCGGCATCTGCCAGAAGAAGACCACGCCGAAGAGCACCCAGGCCTGCGGCGCCAGCGAGCCGGTCACCGCCGCCCAGCCGATCAGCACCGGGGCCGCCCCGCAGGCGCCGCCCCAGAAGGTGTTCGTCGGGGTGGTGCGCTTGAGCCAGAGCGTGTAGACGACGTCGTAGTAGACGATCGCCGCCAGGGTCAGCCCGGCCGCCAGCAGGTTGGTGAAGGCCGCCATCAGGACCACCGACACCGCCGCCAGCACCAGGCCGAAGACGAGCGCGTTGCGCGGCGAGACGGTGTGCGCCGGCAGCGGGCGGCGCTTCGTACGCCGCATCAGCTGGTCGATGTCCCGGTCGATGTAGCAGTTGATCACGCTGGCCGCGCCGGCCGCGAGCGAGCCGCCGACCAGCACCACGGCCACCAGCCAGAGCGAGGGCAGGCCCCCGTCGGCGAGCATCATCGCCGGCACCGTGGTGACCAGCAGCAGCTCGACGATGCGGGGCTTGGTCAGCGCGACGTACGCGGCGACGACCGCCCGAACGTCGCGGCGGGCCGGCTCCGCGACCACCGTGCGCACCGGCGGCTGCCCGGCAGAGTTGCTGACGGGGCGCTCGGTGATCATGCTCACGGATTGCCACCTTCCGGCATCGGCAGGGGTGATCAGGTCGGCGGGACCGGGAAGGGTCCACACACCGACCCACAGACTACGCGTCGTCGTTTTGGCTGCCCGGGCGACCCGACAACGGTGCGGGCCGTCACACCGAGTCCCCTGAACGACCAGACGGGTCCGACCCGTACCCAACAGGGTGGAGTGATCCCCGGGCGGACGTTTAGGGCCGCTCGATAGGGTCATCAGTGAGGGTTCCGCCCATCTGCCGAGGAGCACAACCATCGTGCCTGCCAACCGACCCGAGCACCCCGCACTCAACTGGACCGACCTCGACCGCCGGGCCGTCGACACCGTCCGCGTGCTGGCCATGGACGCCGTGGAGAAATCCGGCAACGGCCACCCGGGCACCGCGATGAGCCTGGCGCCCGCGGCGTACCTGCTCTTCAACCGGGTGATGCGCCACAACCCGGCCGACCCGAACTGGCCCGGTCGGGACCGGTTCGTCCTCTCCGCCGGGCACTCCAGCCTGACCCTCTACATCCAGCTCTTCCTCTCCGGCTACCCCCTCGCGCTGGAGGACCTGAAGTCCCTGCGGCAGTGGGGCTCGCTCACCCCCGGCCACCCGGAGCACGGGCACACCCCCGGCGTGGAGACCACCACCGGCCCGCTCGGCCAGGGCCTGGGCAACGCGGTCGGCATGGCGATGGCCGCCCGCCGCGAGCGGGGCCTGTTCGACCCGGAGAGCGAGCCGGGCGGCTCGGTCTTCGACCACGACATCTGGTGCATCGCCTCCGACGGCGACATCGAGGAGGGCATCAGCCACGAGGCCAGCGCGCTCGCCGGGCACCAGCAGCTGGGCAACCTCACGGTGATCTACGACGACAACGAGATCTCCATCGAGGACGACACCCGGATCGCCAAGAGCGAGGACGTGGCGGCCCGCTACGAGGCGTACGGCTGGCACGTGCAGACCGTCGACTGGCGGACCGGCGACGCCGACCAGGGCGACTACCACGAGGACGTGGCGGCGCTGCACCAGGCGCTGCTGGCCGCCAAGGCGGAGACCGGACGTCCCTCCTTCATCGCGCTGCGCACCATCATCGGCTGGCCCGCGCCCAACAAGAAGAACACCGGCAAGATCCACGGCTCGGCGCTCGGCGCCGACGAGGTGGCCGCCACCAAGCAGCTGCTCGGCTTCGACCCGGCGCAGAGCTTCGAGGTCGACGAAAAGGTGCTCGGCCACGCCCGCCAGGTGATGAGCCGCGGCGAGGCCGCCCAGCGGGAGTGGACCACCGCGTTCGACGCCTGGTCGCAGGCCAACCCCGAGCGCAAGGCGCTCTGGGAGCGGATGGCCGGCCGGGTGCTGCCGCAGGGCTGGACCGAGGCCCTGCCGACCTTCCCCGCCGACGCCAAGGGCGTGGCCACCCGGGCCGCCTCCGGCAAGGTGCTGGAGGCGCTCGCCCCGGTGCTGCCGGAGCTCTGGGGCGGCTCGGCCGACCTGGCGGAGAGCAACAACACCACCATGAAGGGCGAGCCGTCGTTCATCCCGGCCACCCACGCCACCAAGGACTTCCCGGGCCACGAGTACGGCCGCACGCTGCACTTCGGCATCCGTGAGCACGCCATGGGAGCGATCCTCAACGGCATCGCCCTGCACGGCGGCACCCGCCCGTACGGCGGCACCTTCCTGGTGTTCAGCGACTACATGCGCCCTTCGGTGCGGCTGGCGGCGCTGATGAAGCTGCCGGTGGTCTACGTCTGGACGCACGACTCGATCGGCCTGGGCGAGGACGGCCCGACCCACCAGCCGGTGGAGCACCTGACCGCGCTGCGGGCCATCCCCGGCCTGGACGTGGTCCGCCCGGCGGACGCCAACGAGACCGCCTGGGCCTGGCGGCAGGCGCTGGAGCACACCGACCGGCCGACCGCGCTGGCGCTGAGCCGTCAGGCGCTGCCGACGCTGGACCGGGAGACGCTGGGCAGCGCCGAGGGCGTGGCCAAGGGCGGCTACGTGCTGGCCGAGGCGTCCACCGGCAAGCCGCAGGTGATCATCGTCGGCACCGGCTCCGAGGTGCAGCTCTGCCTCACCGCCCGGGAGCGGCTGGAGGCCGACGGCACCCCCACCCGGGTCGTCTCGATGCCCTGCCAGGAGTGGTTCTACGAGCAGGACGAGGCGTACCGGGAGTCGGTGCTGCCGCGCGGGGTAAAGGCACGGGTGAGCGTGGAGGCAGGCATCGCCATGTCCTGGCGTGGGATCGTCGGCGAGTGCGGCGAGACCGTGAGCCTGGAGCACTACGGCGCGAGCGCCCCGCACACCGTGCTCTTCGAGCAGTTCGGGTTCACCCCCGACCGGATCGTGGCCGCCGCGCACGCGGCGCTGACCCGGGTGGGCGACATCACCGGTTTCACGACCGGCAACTGAGGGGAGCGTGGACGGCATGACTGACAGGCTGGGTGAGCTCAGCGCCGCGGGTGTGGCGATCTGGCTCGACGACCTTTCCCGGACCCGACTGAGCTCCGGCGGGCTGGACCAGCTGCGCCGAGAGAAGCACCTGGTCGGGGTGACCTCCAACCCGACCATCTTCGCCAAGGCGCTGAGCGACGCGGACGAGTACAACTGGCAACTGAAGGACCTCGCCATCCGTGGGGTGGACGTCGAGGAGTCCGTCCGCATGCTCACCACGTACGACGTGCGGTGGGCCTGTGACGTGATGCGCCCGGCGTACGACGCGAGCGCGGGTGTCGACGGCCGGGTTTCCATCGAGGTGGATCCGCGGCTGGCCCACGAGACGGAGAAGACGGTCGCCGAGGCCGGGGCGCTGTGGTGGCTGATCGACCGGCCCAACCTCTTCATCAAGATCCCGGCCACCGAGGCGGGACTGCCGGCGATCACCGCGACCCTCGCCCAGGGGATCAGCGTGAACGTGACGCTGATCTTCGGTCTGGACCGCTACTCGCAGGTCATGGAGGCGTTCCTCGCCGGTCTGGAGCAGGCGAAGGCGAACGGCCACGACCTGTCCAAGATCGGCTCGGTGGCGTCGTTCTTCGTCTCCCGCGTCGACACCGAGGTCGACAAGCGGCTGGAGAAGATCGGCTCCGACGAGGCCAAGGCGCTGCGCGGCAAGGCGGCCGTCGCCAACGCCCGGCTGGCGTACGAGCGCTACGGCAAGGTCTTCTCCTCCGACCGCTGGCAGGCCCTGGCCGACGCGGGCGCCCACCCGCAGCGGCCGCTGTGGGCGTCCACCTCGACGAAGAACCCGGACTACCGGGACGTCATCTACGTCGAGGAGCTGATCGCCCCCGGCACGGTCAACACCATGCCGGAATCGGTCATCCACGCCTACGCCGACCACGGCGAGACCCGGGGCGACACCATCACCGGGGCGTACGACGAGGCCCGCAAGGTCTTCACCGACCTGGAGTCGGTGGGCGTCGACATGTCCGACGTGATCGCCACCCTGGAGCGGGAGGGCGTGGAGAAGTTCGAGGCCAGCTGGCTGGAGCTGCTCGACGGGGTGCGTAAGTCCCTCACCGCCGCCGCCAAGGGCACCGGCGCCCCGAACAAGGCCGCCAAGGACAACGCGCAGGCCGCCGAGCAGGCCGGGGGCAACGCGTGACGGAATGCGTCGGACGCGTCGCGGGGCCCCGCCCCGCGACGCTCCACGCCGCCATCCACCCCGGGTGGCGACATGGGTGACCTGCTGGCCGGCCCGGCGGACGTCGCCGCCGGGCTGGCCGTGCACGGCGCGGACGCGGTCGACAGGTCCGCGCCCGCGTCCGTGCGGGACGCGCTGGCCGGCCGGGACGTCCCGGCCCGGCTGGCCGCCGGGGACCCCGGACTCTGGGGGCCGGCCGTCGAGGAGGAGGCGACGACCCACCTCGGCTGGCTGGACAGCCACCGCCGCAGCCGGGAGCTACTCCCCCAGCTCGCCGAGCTGGCGGCGGAGTTGGAGGACCTTGACCACGTGGTGCTCGCCGGGATGGGCGGTTCCTCGCTCGCCGCCGAGACCATCACGCGCACCCTGGGCCGGCCGTTGACCGTGCTCGACACCACCGACCCGGGCCGGGTCCGGGCGGCGTTGGCCGACCGGCTGGAGCGCACGGTCGTCGTGGTGGCCAGCAAGTCCGGCACGACGGTGGAGACCGACAGCCACCGCCGGGCGTACTGGCAGGCGTTCCTGGACGCCGGGATGACCGAGGCCGAGGCGGCCCGGCACTTCGTGGTGGTCACCGACCCGGGCTCCCCGCTGGAGGCCACCGCCGACGAGATGGGCGTGGTGGTGCTGCCGGCCGACCCGCAGGTGGGCGGGCGGTACTCGGCGCTGACCGCGTTCGGCCTGGTCCCCGCCGCGCTGGCCGGGGTGGAGGTGACCGAGCTGCTGGACGACGCCGAGGCGGTGTCGGCCGCGCTGGGCGGGGACCGGGACAATCCGGGCCTGGCGCTCGGCGCGGCGCTCGCCGCGGCGGCCACCACCGGCCGGGACAAGGTCGCCCTGGTCCCCGACGGCACCGGCCTGGACGGCCTGGGTGACTGGATCGAGCAGCTGCTCGCCGAGTCGACCGGCAAGGCCGGGCTCGGCGTCCTGCCCGTGGTGGTGGAGTCTCCGCAGGCGCCGGGGGCCACCGGACCGGACGTGCTGACCGTCAGCCACGGCGGCGCGCTGACCGCGGGGGACGTCCCCGGCGGCGGCTGCGAACCCGACCTGGCGGTGAACGGGCCCCTCGGGGCCCAGTTCCTGACCTGGGAGTACGCGACCGCGGTCGCGGCGGTGGTGCTCGGCGTCGACCCGTTCGACCAGCCGGACGTCGTCGCGAGCAAGGACAACACCCGGCGGATCCTGGAATCCGGACCGCCGGCGCAGGCGCCCTCCTCCACCGAGGGCGCGATCGAGGTGTACGCCCCGCCGGGCACGCCCGCCGACCTCACCGGCGCGCTGCGCCACCTGCTGGACGGCGTGGGCGACGCGGGCTACCTCGCCGTGACGGCGTACCTGGACCGGGTGGACGACGCGGCGGCGGCGCGGCTGCGGCCGCTGCTGGCGCAGGCCGCCGGGCGGCCGGTCACCTTCGGCTGGGGCCCCCGCTACCTGCACTCCACGGGGCAGTACCACAAGGGCGGCCCGCCGGTCGGCAGCTACCTTCAGCTCACCGGCGCGGTGCACGTTGATCTCCCGGTACCGGGTCGGCCGTACTCCTTCGGAGAGCTGCAGGCGGCGCAGGCCGCCGGCGACCGGCAGGCGCTGGCCGACGGGGGCCGGCCCGTGCTACGCCTGCACCTGACCGACAGGTCGGCGGGCCTGGCCCAGCTGCTGGATGCGATCGAACGATGGCGGGCGTGAGATGAGCGACATGGACCAGACGGAGCGAGGAGGCGGCGTGAACCCGCTGCGCGACGCGCAGGACCGGCGACTGCCCCGGATCCCGGAGCCCTGCGCTCTGGTGATCTTCGGAGTCACCGGTGACCTGGCGCGCAAGAAGTTGCTGCCAGCGGTCTACGACCTGGCCAACCGGGGGCTGCTGCCGCCCGGGTTCGTGGTGCTGGGCTTCGCCCGGCGGGACTGGGGCGACGGCGACTTCGAGTCGCTGGCCCACGACGCGGCCAAGAAGCACGCCCGTACCCCCTGGCGGGAGGAGGTCTGGTCGCGGCTCGCCGGCAACATCAAGTTCGTCGGTGGCTCGTTCGACGACGACTCCGCCTTCGACCACCTCGCCGCCACCCTCGACGAGCTGCGGGACAGCCACGGCATCCACGGCAACGCCGCGTTCTACTTCTCCATCCCCCCGGCGGCCTTCCCGGTGGTGCTCAAGCAACTGGCCCGCACCGGGATGGCCGACAACGCCAAGTCCGGTGGCTGGCGCCGGGTGGTGGTGGAGAAGCCGTTCGGCAACGACCTGCCGTCGGCCAAGGAGCTCAACGACCTGGTCGACGACGTCTTCACCCGCCAGGACGTCTTCCGGATCGACCACTACCTCGGCAAGGAGACGGTCCAGAACATCCTCGCCCTGCGGTTCGCCAACAACCTGTTCGAGCCGCTGTGGAACTCCAAGTACGTCGACTCGGTGCAGATCACCATGGCCGAGGACGTCGGCATCGGCACCCGGGCCGGCTTCTACGACTCCGTCGGCACCGCCCGGGACGTGCTCCAGAACCACCTCCTCCAGCTGCTCGCCCTGGTGGCGATGGAGGAGCCGACCAGCTTCGACGCCGACGAGATCCGGACCGAGAAGCTGAAGGTGCTCAAGGCGATCACCCTGCCCGAGGACATCTCCCAGGGCACCGTGCGCGGGCAGTACCTGCCCGGCTGGGTCGGCGGCGAGCGGGCGCTCGGCTACCTGGAGGAGGAGGGCGTCCCGGAGGACTCGACCACCGAGACGTACGTCGCCGTGGAGCTGGGCATCCAGAACCGCCGCTGGGCGGGGGTGCCGTTCTACATCCGGGCCGGCAAGCGGCTGCCCCGCCGGGTCACCGAGGTGGCGGTCGTGTTCAAGAAGGCGCCGCACCTGCCGTTCAACGCGGCCGACATGGAGTCGCTCGGCCCCAACCAGCTCGTCATCCGGGTGCAGCCGGACGAGGGCGTGGTGCTGAAGTTCGGCTCCAAGGTGCCGGGCACGACCATGGAGGTCCGGGACATCGCGATGGACTTCCAGTACGGCGAGGCGTTTACCGAGTCCAGCCCCGAGGCGTACGAGCGGCTGGTGCTGGACGTGCTGATCGGCGACCGGACGCTCTTCCCGGACGCCGCCGAGGTGGAGCAGAGCTGGCAGGTGGTGGACCCGCTGGAGCACGCCTGGGCGGGCACGAAGCCGGAGCCGTACCGGGCCGGCGAGTGGGGGCCCCGGGCGGCCGACGAGATGCTGGCGCGCGGGGGCCGCGCCTGGCGGCGGGCATGAGCGCGCGGATGATCGGACACAGCGGCGTGCGCGGGCACAGCCAGCGGACCGGGAGGCTCCAGTGATCGGCCTGTGGGACACCACCGGGAACGAGGTGGTCAAGGCGCTCGCCGCCGAGCGGCGCAGCGCGGGCGGGGTGGCCAGCGGCATGGCGCTGACCCTCATCGTGGTGGTGGACGAGAAGCGGGTCCGCGAGGCGGAGGCGGCGGCGACCATCGCCGCGGCGGCCCACCCGTGCCGGCTGCTGGTGGTCGTGCGCACCGACGTGGAACGGGAGCGCAACCGGCTGGACGCGGAGATCGTCGTCGGCGGGCGGCTCGGCCCGTGCGAGGCGGTGGTGACCCGGATGTACGGCCGGCTGGCCCTGCACGCGGAGTCCGTGGTGATGCCGCTGCTGGTGCCGGACGTCCCGGTGGTGACCTGGTGGCACGCCGACCCGCCGGCGGAGATCGCCACCGACTTCCTCGGCGTGGTCGCCGACCGGCGGATCACCGACGCCGCCCAGGCGGTCGACCCGATCGAGGCGCTGCGCCAGCGGGCCCACGACTACGCCCCCGGCGACACCGACCTGGCGTGGACCCGGATCACCCCGTGGCGCACCCTGGTCGCCGGGGCGTTCGACACCACCGAGGCCCGGGTCACCGAGGCGACGGTGGTCGCGCCGCGCACCGACCCGACCGCGGCGCTGATGCGCGGCTGGCTGGCGGCCCGGCTCGGCATCGACCCGGTGTGGGAGCACACCGACGAGTACCCGCGCATGCGCGAGGTGCAGCTGCGCTGCGCCAACGGCGACGAGCTGACGCTGACCCGCGACGACAACATGGCGGTGTTCCGCCGTACCGGTCAGGAGGACCGGGCCCTGCCGCTGGTGCGCCGCCCGCTCGGCGACGAGCTGGCCGAGGAGCTGCGCCGGCTCGACGCCGACCAGGTGTACGCCGAGGCGCTGGGCGCGGCGGCCGGCATCTCCGGCCTGGACCAGCAGCCCGCCGGGCGGGTGCACGTCTGGAAGGACCCGGCGACCGCGCAGCGGGCCGAGGCCGGGGTCACCGCCCACGCCGGCACCAGCGCGACCCCCTGACCGCTGTCCCCGGGGGGCCGACACGGTTCCCCGAGGCGCGGGAGGGGGCGACGGACGGGCCGACCGGCCCCCGGGCACGACGAACACGGACCGCGCGTGCGCGGTCGGGAGACGAAGGCACAACATGAGTGAGGCGAGTGTCGCCGTACACGCCGATGCCGACCTGCTGGCGCAGGCGGTGGCGGCCCGGCTGGTGGTGAAGCTGCTCGACGCGCAGGCGGACCGGGGTCAGGCGTCGGTGGTGCTGACCGGGGGGCGGATCGCCGCCGCGGTGTACCGGGCGGTGGCCGCGCTGCCGGCCCGGGACGCGGTCGACTGGGCGCGGGTGGACGTCTGGTGGGGCGACGAGCGGTTCCTGCCCGCCGGCGACCCGGAGCGCAACGAGACGCAGGCCCGGGCGGCGCTGCTGGACTCCGTGCCGCTGGACCCGGCCCGGGTGCACCCCATGCCGGCCTCCGACGGCCCGCTGGGCGCCGACCCGGAGGCCGGGGCCGCCGCGTACGCCGAGGAGCTGGCCCGGGCCGCGCGGCCCGGCCACGCCGCGCTGCCCCACTTCGACGTGCTGATGCTCGGCGTCGGCGAGGACGGGCACGTGGCGTCGGTCTTCCCCGAGCACCCGGTGCACTACGACAACCGGCCGGTCAGCGCGGTGCGGGGCAGCCCGAAGCCGCCGCCGCTGCGGACCACGCTCACCCTGCCGGCGATCAACACCGCCGAGGAGGTCTGGCTGGTGGCCAGCGGCGCCGACAAGGCCCGGGCGGTCGGCATGGCGCTGGCCGGGGCGGGCCCGGTGCAACTGCCGGCGGCCGGCGCGCGGGGCGTGTCGCGTACCCTCTGGCTGCTGGACCGGTCGGCGGCGGCCGACGTGCCACCCCGGTCGCGCAGCCTGCGCTGAGCCATCACGACGATGAGCCCCGGCCCCCGGTGGGGGTCGGGGCTCCGGCGTGTCACTCCCGGCCGCGACGGCGGCGCAGCGCGGCGAGGGCCTCGGCCAGGATCGCCGCCCCCTCCTCCTCGCTGCGCCGCTCCTTCACGTACGCCAGGTGGGTCTTGTAGGGCTCGGGACGGGTGCGGCCGGGCGGGTTCTCCGCGTCCCGGCCGGCGGGCAAGCCGCAGCGGGGACAGTCCCAGAGCGAGGGCGCCTCGGCGTCCACCGCCATCCTGATCTCGGTGGCGTGCCCGTTGCGGCACCAGTAGGTCACCGGCTGGCGGGGTGCGGGCTCGTAGCGCTCGGCGGGGCGTTCCGGGGCGGACCCGATGCGTGAGCCACGGATGACGTTGCCACTGGGCACGGCTGCTCGCTCCTGTCGTCGGAGGGACCGCCGCCCGGGAGGGGGCGGGCGGCGGCGAGGCGGTGCACAACGAACTGCGCGCGGTCCGTGACGGACCGCGCGCAGATTGTACGCCGAGACTCCGACGCGCTCAGGCCCCGGTGTTGAGCTGGAGCTTGAGCCAGAGGCCGAGCCCCACGATGCAGGCGAACCAGACGATGCTCACCAGGACGGTGTAGCGGTCGAGGTTCTTCTCGGCCACCGACGAGCCGGCCAGGCTGGAGCTGACGCCGCCGCCGAACATGCTCGACAGCCCGCCGCCCTTACCCCGGTGCAGCAGGATCAGCATGGTGAGCAGAACGCTCGTGATGACCAGCAACACGATCAACGTGTATGCGAACCAGATCGGCATGGCTGGGGTCAGTCCTCTCGTTACGATCCTCGCCCGGACAGATCGGGCACGGTGGCACCGACCGGTGGACGGGCGGCCTCAAGGATAGCGAGCGATCAGCGGGCGGTGTGCTCCGGGAACCGGCAGATCTTCGCGAACTCCTCGGCGTCCAGGCTGGCACCGCCCACCAGGGCCCCGTCCACGTCCGGCTGGGCCATGATCGCGGCCACGTTCGAGGACTTGACCGACCCGCCGTAGAGGATCCGGACCTGGTCCGCCGTGCCCTGGTCGAAGGTCTCGACCAGCCGCTTGCGCACCTCGCCGCAGACCTCCTGGGCGTCCTCCGGCGTCGCCGTCTTGCCGGTGCCGATCGCCCAGACCGGCTCGTACGCCACGACGACCTTGGCCACCTGCTCGGCGGTGAGCCCGCGCAGGGCGCCGTCGAGCTGGTCGCAGCAGTGCGGCACGTGCCGCAACTGCTCCCGGATCTCCAGGCCCTCGCCGATGCAGAGGATCGGGGTGAGCCCGTTGGCCAGCGCCGCCGCCACCTTGGCGTTGACGATCGCGTCGTCCTCGTAGTGGTAGGCGCGCCGCTCGGAGTGCCCCACCACCACGTACGTGCAGCCCAGCTTGGCCAGCATCGGCCCGGCGACGTCCCCGGTGTAGGCGCCCGACTGGTACGGCGACAGGTCCTGCGCGCCGTAGCCGATCAGCAGCTTGTCGCCGTCCACCGCGGTCTGCACGGTGCGCAGGTCGGTGAAGGGCGGCAGGACCACCGTCTCGACCTCGGTGAGCTGCTTCTCGGTGAGGCTCGCGGCCAGCTTCTGCACCAGCAGGTTGGCCTCGAGGTGGTTCAGGTTCATCTTCCAGTTGCCGGCCATCAGCGGCCGGCGGGTGACGCTCGCCATCACTTCTCCAGGGCCGCGATGCCGGGGAGGGTCTTGCCCTCCAGGTATTCCAGGGAGGCGCCACCGCCGGTGGAGATGTGATCGAAACCGGACTCGTCCAACCCAAGCGAGCGCACTGCCGCGGCGGAGTCACCGCCACCGACCACGCTGAACGCGTCGGCCTTGGTGATCGCCTCGGCCACCCCGCGGGTGCCGGCGGCGAACGGCGCCATCTCGAACACGCCCATCGGGCCGTTCCAGAAGATGGTCTTCGCCTGGGACAGCGCGGCGGCGAAGCCGGCCACCGTCTCCGGGCCGATGTCCAGCCCGAGCCGGTGGCTCGGGATGCCGTCGGCGCGCACCGTGTCGTGCGCGGCGTCCGGGGCGAAGGCGTCCGCGGCCACCACGTCGACCGGGAGCAGGATCTTGCCGCCGGAACGCTCCAGGAGGTTGCGGCAGGTCTCGACCATCTCCTCCTCGAGCAGCGAGGTGCCCACCTCGTGGCCCTGGGCCTTGAGGAAGGTGAAGCACATCCCGCCGCCGATGAGCAGCCGGTCCACCGTCGGCAGCAGCGCCTCGATGACCGCCAGCTTGTCGGAGACCTTGGAGCCGCCGAGCACCACGACGTACGGGCGCTCCGGCTGACCGGTCAGCTTGGAGAGCACCTCCACCTCGCGCAGCACCAGCCGGCCCGCGACGTGCGGCAGCCGGGCGGGTACGTCGTACACGCTGGCGTGCTTGCGGTGCACCGCGCCGAACGCGTCGTCGACGTACGCGTCGCCGAACGCGGCGAGCTGGTCGGCGAACGCGCCCCGCTCGGCGTCGTCCTTGCTGGTCTCCCCCTTGTTGAACCGGAGGTTCTCCAGCAGGGCGACCTGGCCGTCGGCCAGCGCGTCCACCGTGGAGCGAGCCGAATCGCCGACGGTGTCCTCGGCGAAGTGCACCGGCGCGTCGAGCAGCTCGCCGAGGCGACCGGCGACCGGGCGGAGGCTGAACTGCGGGTCCGGCGCGCCCTTCGGGCGGCCCAGGTGCGAGCAGACGACCACCTTGGCGCCGGCGGAGACCAGCGCGCTCAGGGTCGGCAGGACCGCGCGGATGCGGCCGTCGTCGGTGATCTCACCGGTCTGCTTGTCGAGCGGGACGTTCAGGTCGGCGCGCACCAGCACGCGCCGACCCGACACCCCCTCGGCGAGCAGGTCGTCGAGGTTGCGGATGCTCACAGCGAGGAACCCACCAGCTTGACCAGGTCCACGAGGCGGTTGGAGTAGCCCCACTCGTTGTCGTACCAGCCGACGACCTTGACCTGGTTGCCGACGACCTTGGTCAGCGGCGCGTCGAAGATGCAGGACGCCGGGTCGGTGACGATGTCCGAGGAGACGATCGGGTCCTCGTTGTAGACCAGGATGCCCTTGAGCGGGCCGTCAGCGGCGGCCTTCATCGCGGCGTTGACCTCGTCCACCGTGGTCTCCCGGCCGACGTTGACGGTCAGGTCGGTGGTGGAGCCGGTCGGGATCGGCACCCGCAGCGCGTAGCCGTCCAGCTTGCCCTTCAGCTCCGGCAGCACCAGGCCGATCGCCTTGGCGGCGCCGGTCGAGGTCGGGACGATGTTCAGCGCGGCGGCCCGGGCCCGACGCAGGTCCTTGTGCGGCGCGTCCTGCAGGTTCTGGTCCTGCGTGTACGCGTGGATGGTGGTCATCAGACCGTGCTGGACGCCGAACGTGTCGTGCAGGACCTTCGCCATCGGGGCGAGGCAGTTGGTGGTGCAGGACGCGTTGGAGATGATGGTGTGCTTGGCCGGGTCGTACTGGTCCTGGTTGACGCCCATCACCACCGTGACGTCCTCGTTCTTCGCCGGCGCGGAGATGATGACCTTCTTGGCCCCGCCGTCGATGTGCGCCTTGGCCTTGGTGGCGTCGGTGAAGAAGCCGGTGGACTCGATGACCACGTCCGCGCCGACCTCGCCCCACGGCAGCTTCGCCGGGTCCTTCTCGGCGTACGCCTTGATGGTCCTGCCGCCCACGGTGATCTCGTCGGCGGTCGCCTTCACCTCGTGCGGGAGGCGGCCCAGGATGCTGTCGTACTTGACAAGGTGGGCGAGCGTCGCGTTGTCGGTCAGGTCGTTGACCGCCACAACCTCGATGTCAGCGCCGGACGCCAGCACTGCCCGGAAGAAGTTACGGCCGATCCGGCCGAAGCCGTTGATGCCAACCCGGATGGTCACAGGTCCCATCTCCTCGCGTTCTGGTCCGCCGGCGTCAGACCCGGGCCGGCGGAGGTGTGTGCGCCGACCGTTGGAGCCGGCCGTTGACGGTTCATCTCGGCCACCCCGCCGCGGTCCGTGAAGACCTGACCGCCCGAGGCGGTGAGCACGGCGAGAGTGCCTGTGCCGGCCCCCTTGCCGTACGCAGCGACCTTATCCGAGCGTGCGGCGTCACGCTGCGGCGGGTGGTGATCCCGCTCGCATCGTGGAGCCCCACCGTCCTATCAGACCACGAGCATGTCGGGCGTGACGGCCGCTTCCGTATCCGGGATGCCCAGGTCGCGGGCCCGCTTGTCGGCCAGGGCCAGCAACCGGCGGATCCGGCCGGCGATGGCGTCCTTGGTCAGCGGCGGGTCGGCCAGCGCACCCAGCTCCTCCAGCGAGGCCTGCCGGTGCTCCAGGCGCAGCCGCCCGGCGGAGGTCAAATGGTTCGGCGCGTCCTCGGCCAGGATCTCCAGCGCCCGGGTCACCCGGGCGGCGGCGGCCACCGCGGCGCGGGCCGAGCGGCGCAGGTTGGCGTCGTCGAAGTTGGCCAGCCGGTTGGCGGTGGCCCGGACCTCGCGGCGCACCCGGCGCTCCTCCCAGGCCAGCACGCTGGAGTGCGCCCCGATCCGGGTGAGCAGCGCGGCGATCGCGTCACCGTCCTTGACCACCACCCGGTCCACCCCGCGCACCTCGCGGTTCTTGGCGGTGATGCCGATCCGGCGAGCCGCGCCGACCAGGGCCAGCGCGGACTCCGGCCCCGGGCAGGTGATCTCCAGCGCGCTGGAGCGGCCCGGCTCGGTCAGCGAGCCGTGCGCCATGAACGCGCCCCGCCAGGCGGACACCGCGCAGCAGACGTTGGCCGCCACCACGTGCGGCGGCAGGCCACGCACCGGACGGCCGCGCACGTCGAGCAGGCCGGTCTGCCGGGCCAGCGCCTCGCCGTCCTTGACCACCCGGACGATGAAGTGACTGCCCTTGCGCAACCCGCCGGAGGCGAGCACGTGGATCTCGCTCGGATAGCCGTACACCTCGGCGATCTCCCGGCGCAGCCGCCGGGCCACCGCCCCGGTGTCCAGCTCGGCCTCCACCACCACGCGGCCGGAGACGATGTGCAGCCCGCCGGCGAAGCGCAGCAGCGCGGCCATCTCCGCCCGCCGGCAGCAGGGCTTGGGCACGTCGACCCGACTCAGCTCGTCCTTGACCGCAGCCGTCATCGCCATTCTGCGCCCCTCCACGGACCGGTACCGGCGTGTCGCCGGTGATTACGTACGTGCTTAACGATCGGCGCCCAGGACAGGCACCAATGCGGCGCCCAGGGCGGCCGGATCATGACGGGGAGAGCCGTCGGTGACGGCGACAGGGGCGAGGACCAGCCGGGCACCCAGCGATTCTGCCGCACGTCCGGCCGGTTCGGGATCACCCACCGCCTTCGAATCGGCCAGCACGAAGTCCACGGTGAGCTGCGGAAGGTACGAGTGCAGGGCGGCCAGGTGGTCGGCCACGGAGAGGCCGAGGGTCTCCTTTTCGGCCGCGAGGTTGAGAGTGACCAGCCGTCGGGCCCGGCTCGCGACGATCGCGGCGGCCAGCCCGGGCACCAGCAGGTGCGGCAGCACGCTGGTGTACCAGCTGCCCGGCCCGAAGATCAGCCAGTCGGCCTCGCCCACCGCGGCGACCGCCTCGGCGCACGCGTCCGGCGCGGTCGGGGTGAGCCGCAGCGACTCCACCCGGCCGGTGGTCACCGCCACCTGGTGCTGGCCGCGCACCGTGCGTACCTCGTCGGGGCGCGCCGGGTCGGCGCCGCGCACCCGTGCCTCGATCCCCACCGGCTGGCGGGACATCGGCAGCACCCGGCCCACCGCGCCGAGCATCGCCCCGGCGTGCTCCAGCGCGGCCACCGGGTCGCCGAGCTGCTCCATCAGGCCGCAGAGCACCAGGTTGCCCACGGCGTGCCCGGCCAGGCCGTCGCCGGAGTCACCGGCGAAGCGGTGCTGGAAGAGCCCGGCGCTGCGCCGGGTGGCGGGGTGGTCGCCGGCCAGCGCGACGAGGGCCTGCCGCAGGTCGCCCGGGGGCAGCCCGCCACGCTCGGCGCGCAGCCGGCCGCTGGAGCCGCCGTCGTCGCCGACGGTGACCACGGCGGTGATGTCCAGGTCGAGGTCGCCGGCGCAGTGGCGCAGCGCGCGCAGCGAGGCGGAGAGCCCGTGCCCCCCGCCGAAGGCGACCACCTTCGCCGCCGTCATTCCCGCCCCAGGTCCCGGTGCTGAGCGTTGGCGGCCAGATCCGACTGGCGCAGCCGGCCGGCCAGTTCCTCCGCGATGGCCACGCTGCGGTGCTTGCCACCGGTGCAGCCGACGGCCACGGTCAGGTAGCGCTTGCCCTCCCGCTCGAAGCCCGCGGTGGTGGCGTTGACCAGGTCGGCGTACGCGGCGACGAACGCGTCCGCACCCTCCTGGCCCAGCACGTACGCGCTGACCGCCTCCTCCCGCCCGGTGTGCTCGCGCAGCTCCGGCACCCAGTACGGGTTGGGCAGGAACCGGGCGTCGAGCACGAAGTCGGCGTCGGGCGGCAGGCCGTACTTGAAGCCGAAGGAGATCACGGTGACCCGCAGCCGGCGGGCGTCCTCGCCGCCGAAGAGCTCCTCGATACGCCGCCGCAGCTGGTTGACGTTGAGGTGGCTGGTGTCGATGATCACGTCGGCCTGGTCGCGGGCCTCCTCCAGCAGGCCGCGCTCCACGGCGATGCCGTCGGCCAGCCGCCCCTCGCCCTGCAAGGGGTGCGAGCGCCGGACGCTCTCGAACCGGCGGATCAGCACCTCGTCGTCGGCGTCGACGAAGACCACCCGCGGTGAGAAGCCCCGGTCCCGCAGCTCGCGGATCGCCCCGGCGAGATCGGTGGAGAAGGCGCGCGAGCGCACGTCGAGCACCATCGCGGTACGCCGGGCCGCGCCGCCGGCCTTGACCGCCAGCTCGGCCATGTCCAGCATCAGCGCCTGGGGCAGGTTGTCCACCACGTAGTAGCCGACGTTCTCCAGCGCCCGGGCGACCGTGCTCCGGCCGCCACCGGACAGCCCGGTGACCACCACCAGCGTGGTGTCCGCCTCCGCCGTCGCCGCGCCGCCGTCCGGGGCGTACCCGTCGGTCGTCCGCACCTCGCTCACCCACTACCCCCCAGCCGTGCCGCGTCCGGTTCGTCCCGGACACGCATGGTCGATCAGCGACTCTATCCCGCCGGGCGGCGTCGATCGGTTCCCGCCCGTCCGACCGGTGCCGGTGTCGGCACGGCGGCCTTTTCAGGAAGCGGCGACGGCGGAGCCGGTATTCCCGCGCGGGTCGGCGTCGGCGGGTTGTCGGCGTCGGCTCGTAGACTCCGCGGATGACCTCCCCCACCGACCTGCGCACCGAGGACGCGCTGCGGGTGCTCCGCCGGGTCTTCGGCTACGACGCCTTCCGCGGCTTCCAGCGGGAGGTCATCGACCACGTGGTGGCCGGCGGCGACGCGCTGGTGCTGATGCCCACCGGCGGCGGCAAGTCGCTGTGCTACCAGATCCCCGCCCTGGTCCGCGAGGGCGTCGCGGTGGTCGTCTCCCCGCTGATCGCGCTGATGCAGGACCAGGTCGACGCGCTGACCGCCGTCGGCGTCCGGGCCGGGTTCCTCAACTCGACCCAGGACCTGGAGGCCCGCCGCCAGGTGGAGAAGGCCTTCCTCGCCGGCGAGCTGGACCTGCTCTACCTCGCCCCGGAGGCGCTCGGCTCCCGGGCCACCCTCGGCCTGCTCGACCGGGGCCGGATCGCCCTGTTCGCCATCGACGAGGCGCACTGCGTCTCACAGTGGGGGCACGACTTCCGCCCCGACTACCTGGCCCTGTCGATGCTGCACGAGCGGTGGCCGACGGTGCCCCGGATCGCGCTCACCGCCACCGCGACCAGCGCCACCCGCGCCGAGATCGCCAGCCGGCTCAAGCTGACCGACGCCCGGCACTTCGTGGCCAGCTTCGACCGGCCCAACATCCAGTACCGGATCGTGCCGAAGAAGGAGCCGCGCAAGCAGCTGCTCGCCCTGCTGCGCGACGAGCACCCCGGCGACGCCGGCATCGTCTACTGCCTGTCCCGGGCGTCGGTGGAGAAGACCGCCGAGTTCCTGGTCGCCAACGGGGTCGCCGCGCTGCCGTATCACGCCGGCCTGGACGCGGCCACCCGCGCCGCCAACCAGCAGCGTTTCCTGCGCGAGGACGGCCTGGTGATGGTGGCGACGATCGCGTTCGGGATGGGCATCGACAAGCCCGACGTCCGGTTCGTCGCCCACCTCGACCTGCCGAAGTCGGTGGAGGGCTACTACCAGGAGACCGGCCGCGCCGGGCGGGACGGCCTGCCGTCCACCGCCTGGCTGGCGTACGGCCTCCAGGACGTGGTGCAGCAGCGCAAGATGATCGAGACGTCGGAGGGCGATCTCGCGCACCGGCGCAACCTCGCCACCCACCTCGACGCGATGCTGGCCCTCTGCGAGACCGTCCGCTGCCGCCGGGTGCAGTTGCTCGAATACTTCGGCCAGAGCGGGGCGGCCGGCTGCGGCAACTGCGACACCTGCCTCACCCCGCCGGAGACCTGGGACGGCACGGTGCCGGCGCAGAAGCTGCTCTCCACCGTCTTCCGGCTGGACCGGGAGCGCAACCAGCGCTTCGGCGCCGGGCACTGCGTCGACATCCTGCTCGGCAAGCAGACCGACAAGATCACCCAGTACGGCCACGACTCGCTGAGCACCTTCGGCATCGGCACCGAACTGCGGGAGGCCGAGTGGCGCGGGGTGGTCCGGCAACTGCTCGCCGAGGGGCTGCTCGCCGTCGAGGGCGACTACGGCACCCTGGCGCTGACCGAGGCCAGCGCGGAGGTGCTGGGCCGCCGCCGCACGGTGACCATGCGCCGGGAGCCGGAGCGGCCGGCGTCCAGCCGGTCCGCGAAGCCCCGGGGCGCGGCCACCGTCGTCGCCGACCTCACCCCGGAGGCGGCCTCGGTCTTCGAGCGGCTGCGCGCCTGGCGGGCCGCCACCGCCAAGGAGCAGGGCGTGCCGGCGTACGTGATCTTCCACGACGCCACGCTGCGACAGATCGCCACCGAGGCGCCCACCTCGCTGGCCGGGCTCTCCCAGATCAACGGCGTCGGCGAGAACAAGCTGGCCAAGTACGGCGAGGGCATCCTCGCCGTACTCGCGGAGGGCTGACCCCCGGGTACGACGAAAGGGCCGGCCCCGGGTGGGGGCCGGCCCTTGTCGTTGGTGGGTCAGGCGGTGGCGGAGTAGCCGCGGGTGGCGATCCAGTCGGCGAGGTTGTCGACGCTCATCCGGTAGGAGGCCTGG
>NZ_JBQHDD010000018.1:0-58573 GCF_052068055.1 Micromonospora sp. L32
AACCCGGAAGCTAAGCCCTCCAGCGCCGATGGTACTGCACTCGGGAGGGTGTGGGAGAGTAGGACACCGCCGGACAACCATTCAATCAGGGCCACCCCTTTCAAGGGGTGGCCCTGATTGGTATATCCACCCCGGAAATCAACCTGCCCCTCGTTCGGCGAATCACCCGGGTGACCCACGTCTTCTCGGTACCGTCGGTGCGGGACCCGCGCCGCCGCGTGGTCCCCCGCCGTCATGGCGGGAAACGTGACGTGGAGTACGCCTCGTCCGCAATCGGTGCGGACCGGTCGGGGTACCTGTTTCACCGTACGACCGGAACTGACCGTCGGGACCGGCGGAGGCAGGAGTGGTCATGAAGATCGGAATCATCGGCTCGGGGCACATCGGTGGGACTCTCACCCGGCGGCTGCGCGCCCTCGACCACGACGTGACAGTCGCCAACTCGCGGGGGCCGCAGACCCTCACCGACCTGGCGCAGGAGACCGGCGCCACCGCGGGCACGGTGGAGCAGGCCGTGCAGGACGCCGAACTGGTGATCGTGGCGGTGCCGCTGCTGGCCGTCCCCGAACTCCCCCCGGAGCTGTTCGACGGCAAGGTGGTCGTCGACGCCGACAACTACTACCCGCAGCGCGACGGCGACATCCCCGAGCTGCTGGACCGCAGCCTCAGCTCCAGCCGGTGGACCGCCGAGCACCTCAAGGGCGCCCGGGTGGTGAAGGCCTTCAACAACATCCAGGCCCAGCACCTGATGGACAACGGCCGCCCGGCCGGCGTCGGCGACCGGATCGGCCTGCCGGTGGCCGCCGACGACGCCGACGCGAAGCAGCTCGTGATGCAGCTGGTCGACTCGCTCGGCTTCGACCCGGTCGACGCCGGCACCCTCGACGAGAGCTGGCGGCAGCAGCCCGACACCCCCGTCTACGGCACGGACCGCGACGCCGACGGCGTACGGCAGGGACTGGCCGAGGCGCGGCCCTGAGCGGGCGTACGACAGAAAAAAGCCCCGCCGGCGATCAGCCGGCGGGGCTTCGTCCTGCCCGCGGTCAGGACGGCTCGGGGCCGCAGATGAAGCGGGGCTCGGCGTCGTAGGTCCAGCTGAACTTCTCCCGCTTGACGACCTTGCCGTCCTTCTTGATGACCCGGAAGGCGTCCTGGGAGAACCCGTCGCTGCCCACCGCGGCGATGCAGGTGGGACCGGGCTCGAGGTGGACCGTCTTCGGCTTGGTGATGTTGCGGCGCGGGCCGTACTCGGTCTTGACGCTGTCGTAGATCTTCGTGCTCCAGATCGACACGGTGATCGTGCTCGACGTGTACGAGGTGTCGATCAGGACGCCGTGCGGGGTGTTGTTGCGGAACTTGAAGTCCAGATCCGGCCAGAAGATGGTCGACTCGATCACCGCCGGGTAGCGGCTGAAGTAGAACGAGTGCGGCTTGTGCTCGACGTCCTCCAGACCCGCGTAGTAGGTGGCGTTGAACAGCGTCGTGGTGAACTGCGAGACGCCGCCACCCACGCCGGGCACCAGCTTGCCGTTGACGATCACCGGGGCGTCCTTGTAGCCCTGGTCGTACCCGCGCTCGCCGGTGTGGCCGTTGAGGGAGAACGTCTCACCCGGCTTGACCACCGTGCCGTCGACGTCCTTGGCGGCCTGGACGATGTTCTGGCTGCGCGGCGAGGAGAGCCCGCCGGGGAACCGGGTGGTGAAGGTGGAGACGCGCTCCTTGATGCCCAGCGCGCCGAGCTTCGCCTCGGTCAGCTCCGGCTCGGCCGGCTTGAGCTGCCCGCTGACCGTCCGCCCGTCCGTCTTCGGCAGGACGGCGAGCAGGTCGCGCCCGAGGGCGGCCGAGTCGAGCTGCTGGCCGGCGCGGCCGGGCACCATCTTCGGCTTGCCGCCGGAGATCGTCATCGTGGCGTCCTTCGGCGGCGACTCGATCGACGCCAGCTTGTCGCCGAGGGCGGCGCGCAGCCGCTTCACGTCCACCCGGGGGGTCAGCTTGCCGGCCTCGTCGGCGGAGAAGCGCAGGCCGCGCGCGATCGCCGCCGGCGGGATGGTCACCGTGCCCTTGTCGGTGGTGAGCGTGACCGGCTTGGCGACCGCCGGCCGGGCCAGCTCCTCGACCAGCCGGTCCACCTCCTCGGCGGTGGTCGCCGGGGCCTGCTCCACCAGCGGCACGGTCACCTGCCCGCCGGCGAGCCAGCCCTTCGTGACGACCTGGGCGGAGTGTTCCCGGTCCACCGACAGGGCCGGCTTCGGGTACACCGGCTTCGGGGTGGTGCCGGTGAAGATGATCGCCGGCATGGTCATCTCGCGACCCTGCTTGCCCATGACCCCGCGCAGCGCCGCGTCCAGCCGGTCGGCGTCGACCGTGACCACCGGGTCGACCGTGCGGGAGCCGAGCAGCCGGCTCACCGGGGGCGCGTCGGCCTCGGCGGCCGCCGCCACCGTGGCCTCGACGTCGATGGCCAGGCCCACGTCGGCCGGCCTGATCTCCGCCTTCTGCTCCCCCACCAGCACCGTCAGCGGGGCGTTCAGGGTGGCTGCCCGGCGCTCCAACTCGGCGCGCAGCTCCCGGGCCGCCTCGTCCCGGCTCCGGCCGCCGAGTTCGGCGCCGAGCACCGTCGTGCCCCGGGGCACGTCCCCGGCGTACGCGTAGGCACCGGCACCGCCGACACCGGCCAGCACCACGGCGGCCAGGCCGCCGGCGAGCAGCAGCCGGCCCCGGCGCGACCGTGACCAGCCCGAGCCGGTCTTGCCGCTCGGCTCCGGCTCGTCGCCCGGCCAGGTCACCGCGGTGACCTGCACCGTGGGCCGGTCGTCGGAGACACGTTTGTCGCCGTACAGGGTCACAGCCACCTCTATCGAGACGTACCACGTGGGGGGCTGCGGGCCCCCGGAAGAGACACCTACGGTAGCCAACTCTCGGCCGGACGACATCGTGCGGGCCGGTCAACATCGTCACCGCGTGTCGACCCCGCTCGCCCGAAGCTGCCGCCGCAGTGGCCCGGGTGTCCCCGCGAACGCCGCAGTGGCCCGGGTGTCCCCGGCGAACGCTGGCGAGAGAGGGCCGACCCGGCCGGGTCGGCCCTCTCCGCGTAGGCCGGTACGGCCAGCCCTCGCGCCGAGTCGGACCAGCGGCAACCTGCAGCCGCCCCGCTCACCCGACGCTCCCGCTGCCGTGGCACGGTGTGCGGGTGGCGGATCGGGTGCTGGCGTACGGCGGCGGGTGGCTGGACCGGGCGGCGGCGCTGCGCGGCAACCGGGAGTGGATCTCCGCCCGGCTGACCGATCCCGGGGCCGTGCTGCTGCCGCTCTGGCGGGACCACTGCCTCGTCGACGCCGACCAGACGCCGGTCCGGCTGAGCCCGGCCGACGCCCCCGAGGTGCTCGCCGCCGCCGAGGAGATCGTCTTCCTGGGGCTGGACGGCGAGGCTCCGGTCTTCGCCGTGGACCTTTCCGGGCGTACCGCGCCCGAGGCGGCCCGGCTGGCCGGCGCGGCCGCCACCGCGGACGTGCGCGCCCTGGTCGCCTGGCTGGACCCGGCCCAGGCAGCGGTGCAGGCGTACGCGCGCGGGCTGCTGCACTGGCACCGGCAGCAGCGGTACTGCGGCAGCTGCGGCTCGGCCACCGTGGCACGCGACGGCGGGCACGTGCGGGCCTGCTCGGGACCGCGCTGCGGACGGCTGCTCTTCCCCCGGATCGAACCGGCGATCATCGTGCTGGTCGAGGCGCCCGGGTCGCCCGACCGCTGCCTCCTGGCCCGGCACGCCGGCGCTCCGGAGGGGTCGTACTCCACGCTGGCCGGGTTCGTCGAGGTGGGCGAGAGCCTGGAGGACGCGGTCCGCCGGGAGATGGCCGAGGAGGCCGGGGTGACCCTCTCCGCGCTGTCGTACCAGGGCTCGCAGGCCTGGCCGTTCCCGGCCGGGCTGATGGTCGGGTTCCGGGCCACCGCCGCCTCCGAGGAGGTCCGGGTGGACGGCGAGGAGCTGCTGGAGGCGCGCTGGTTCACCCGGGACGAGCTGCGCCGCCGGGCGGCCGAGGGGCGGCCGCTGGGCCGGCCCGACTCGATCGACCACCACCTGCTCGGCAGCTGGCTCGCCGCCGGCGACTGACGTCCGCCCGGCCGCTCCCGACGTCGGAGATCGACTCCAGATCGCCGTGGTGGGGGTGTTGCGACCGCTCGGACACCTCGACGTCGCCGAAGCGGAGCGGATCAGGTGCCGGGTCGGCCGGCCGGATCGCGGTGGGTCATCGCCGGGGGGACGGGTCGCGGGGGCGCAGCGCCAGCCAGGCCATCCCGGCGGCGGTCAGCGCGGCGGCGCCCAGCGCGCAGGTGAGGATCCCCTCGACCGTGCGCGGCGCGACCAGCACCGCCGCGCCGGCCAGCCCGACGGTGGCCACCCAGAGCGGGGCGGCCGGGAACCGGGCGCCGCTGGCCACCCGGTCGTTGACCAGCATGAAGACGACCGCGTAGAGGGCGCCGGTGGCGGCGAAGAGCGGGGCCTCGCCGGCCAGGTGCAGGTAGTCGGCGCCGCCGGCCAGCCGGAACGCCAGCTCGCCGCCGAGCGCGGCGGCCGCCACCAGGACCGCGCCGCAGGCGAGGATGACCGCCAGGCCCAGCGCCCGGGCCCGCCGGTCGCCCTGCGCCAGCCGGGGCAGCGCGAGCAGGGTCACCACCTGCGGCGCCCAGAGCGCGCCCTTGGTGAGCACCGCGCCGACCGCGTACGCCCCGGAGCCGTCCGCCGACAGCAGCTGCCGGGCGAGGAGCAGATCGGCGTACGAGATGGTGAGCATCGCCAGCGTGGCCCCGCACGCGGTCATCACGTCAGTGGGTCGCAGGCCGCCCTCCGCTGCGGCGGACGGTCCCGGGCGGGCGGTGCGGGCGAGGCGGGCCAGCAGCGGCAGGACGAGCAGCCCGGTGCCGGTGGCGAGCAGCAGCGCGATGACCGGGCCCGCGCCGAGCGCCAGACCGACGATCAGCCCGCCGTACCGGCCGACGGCGAGCACGGTCATCCCGGCGGAGAGGCGCAGGAAGCGCTGGTCGCCCTGGAGCTCGCCGAGCCAGCGGCCGGCCAGCACGGTGGCGAAGGTGGTGGCCGCGAGCAGCAGGGTCAGCGCCACCGGCAGCCGCAGCAGCACGGTGAGCAGCGGCGCCGCCGCGACCGTGACCCCGGCGGTGACCCCGGCGGTGAGCAGCGCCAGCCGGCCGGTGGAGGTGGGGCCGCGCCGGGCGCGGTGCACGGCGACGGCGATCTGGAGCCCGAAGCCGGGCACGGCGGCGATCGCGCCCAGCGCCAGCACGGTGGCCAGCGCGCCCAGGTCGGCCGGGTCGAGCCGGCGGGCGCCGAGCACCGGCACCAGGTAGGCCAGGGCGTTGCTCAGGGTGGTGGCCACGGTGACGGCGGCGCCGGCGGCACCGAGCCGCGCCGCGCCGGTGTCCCTGCCGATGGTCTGTGTCATGCCGCCCCGAGTGGCCCGCGCTGCTCCGACGACCGCGGCTCGCGGCCGCCGGCGGCCGCGACCTCCCCGGCCCGACCTGGGAGACGGTACCGCTCGACCGTCCGGCCGTCAGCCCCGCACCCGCGACCCCTGCCCTCGGGGCCGGGAAGGGTCTAGTGTGCTGCCCCATGGCGTCGACGAACGTGGCCGCGGCAGCGACCTCCGGGCTGGCCGCGAAGCTTCCCGAGCGGTGGGTGGCGGACGGGATCCGGCTGGTCTATCCGCGGGTGGAGCCCGAACTGGCCCGGCTGGCCGACTTCGTGCCGCGCGGCGGCACCGCCGTGGACGTCGGCGCCTGGTACGGCCCGTGGACCGCGCGCCTGCTGCGCCGCGCCGACCGGGTCGTCTCGGTCGAGCCGACGCCCCCGCTGGCCCGCCAGCTGCGCACCGCCTTCCCCACCGTCGAGGTGGTCGAGGCGGCCGTCTCCGACCACGAGGGCACCGCCGCGCTCTACCTGCCCGACGGCGGCGCGATCGTCGGCACCTCGTCGCTGGAGCAGCCGGAGCAGGGCAGCCCGGTGCAGGTACGCCGGATCACCCTGGACTCGCTGGGCCTGACCGACGTGCGTTTCGTCAAGCTCGACATCGAGGGGCACGAGCTGCCGGCGCTGCGCGGCGGGGCGGAGACGATCCGCCGCGACCGGCCGGTGCTGCTGATCGAGGTGGAGGAGCGGATCCAGCCGGTGGAGCCGCTGCTGGAGCTGCTCACCGGCTGGGGTTACCGGGGGTACGTGCTGCCCGGGCGTACCTGGGTGCCGCTGGCCGACTTCGACCTCGGGCGGCACCAGCGGGAGGCGATCGCCCGGGTGGGCCAGAGCTTCGCCCGTCGGGTGCTCTGGCCCCGCCCCCGCTACGTCAACTCGGTGCTGTTCCGAACGGAGTGACCCGGCCGGCGGCGTCACTGCTGCGGCGTCGGGGTGCCGATGGCGACCTCGTTGGTGCAGAGCGTGACGCCGGGGTCGGCGACGCTCAGTTCGGCCGTGTCCCCGCCGCCGGTGAACTCGAAGAAGATCTGGTTCAGCCCGGTCTTCACCGGGAACCGCTTCTCCTTGCCGCCGAACCGGAACGTGGCCGTGCTGTCGCCGGAGCTGAGGTAGCCGATCCGGACCACCCAGAACCAGTCGTCGCGCGGCCCGGTGAGCGGCATCCGCACCGTCTCGCCGTCGGTGACCTTCCAGCCGCACGCCTGCTCCGGCCCCGGCCGGACGGTGGGGCCGTCGATGCGGACCGGGGTGATCCGGCCGGTGGGGTCGAACAGTGACGGCGCCTCCGCCTCGGTGACGAAGACGGGCCGCTCCGGCAGGGCGCGGAAGAACGTCGACTGCCGGTTGTACGGCGCGGAGAGCGTGGGCACCACGTCACCGGGGACCGGCTGGTCGAAGAAGACCGTGCCGGGCGGGGCGGCGGCCAGTTCGGCGCGGACGGTGTCCAGGTAGGTGCGGCCGGCCTTGACCGCCCACTCGTCGCCGAACCGGGCGGTCGTCCAGGCGGTGCCGAGACCCCCGGCGACCAGGGCGAGGGCCAGGCCGGCGGAGACCGCCTCCCGGTGGCGTACCAGCACGGCCGGGGGCGGCGGGTCGTCCGGGTCCCGGCCGCCGGTGAACGCCGCCAGCCCGGCCGGCTGCTCCGGCCGGTCGACGGGCGGCTCGGTGGGGGTCGGGTCGCCGGTCCGGTCCGCCGGGTCGGGCGCGGCGCCGGGCGCAGCCGGCGGGGTGGCGGTCGGCGGGGTCGTGGCGGCGCCCGCGCCGGCCCGCTGCGGTGGCGCGTCGAACGGTCGCGCGGCCGGCGGACGGGCCGGGGGCGGCAGATCGTCGTCGTCGTACTCGGCGTGCAGGACGCCGTGGCCACGGTAGGCGGCGGCCGGCACGGCGACCCGGGGGGCCGGCTCGGGGCCGGCCCGGCGCTCGGCGTCGGCGGCGACCCGCTCGGGCTGGGCGGCGGACCGGTCCGGGTCCTCGTCGTCGGCGCCTGCGGTCGCGGTGCGGGTGGGCTCGCCGTCGGCGGCGGTGGTCGCCGGGGTCCCGTCGCCGTCCGCCCGCGCGGCATCTGCGCCGTCCGTGGCCGGGTCGGTCTCGTCGGCCCGGTCCGCCGGGGCCGGGCCGGCGGGGGCGAACCGGTCCGGCACCGGCCGCAGGCCGAGCAGCGCGACGCCGATGCAGAGCGCGGCCACCACCACCACGTCGCTGACGTACCGGGGGACGGCGCCGGCGACGTCGCTGTAGATCGAGCCCAGCCGGGTGGCACCCAGCAGGGCGGTCACCAGGGTCAGGTACGACGCCAGCAGCAGCCAGGCCCGGCCGGCGACCCGGCGCAGCCGGACGGTCAGCACCACCAGCACCAGGAAGGCCGCCCAGGCGATCCACCGGCCCAGCTCCGGCGGCGCGGTCACCGGGGCGCCGTCACCGGCCGGCAGCCAGCGCCACGGCCCGCCCAGCAGACCCGGTACGACGGTGGAGCCGAGCAGCTGCCAGAGGAAGGAGAAGACCTCGCCGAGCGAGTCCGGCCGGCGCAGCGACGACTCCGCCCGGGAGCCGTAGAGGGCCAGGAAGCCCAGCGACATGGCGGTCAGCAGCAGCCACGACGGCCAGTACCGGCGGACGGTGGTCAGCACCGCCCGCACCGGCGGGCCGCCGACGAAGAGGAACGCGGTCAGCAGGAAGACCAGCGGCACCACCAGCAGCGCCTTCTCGAAGAAGAGCAGCCCGAAGAGCACGGCCAGGCCGAGGGTCACCAGGTGCCGAAGCCGGCCGGTGCGCACGTACCGGACCTGGGCGCCGACCGCGAGGACCATGGCGATCTGCATCGGCAGCATGTTCACCCCGACCGCCCACCAGGAGGTCGCCTCCAGGGTCAGCGGGCTGAACAGGAACACCGCGAGCGGCACCAGCAGCGCCCAGCCGGGGCGGACCAGGGTGCGCAGCAGCCGGGCGAAGCTCACCGCGAGCACCGCCTGGGCGGCGGTGAGGAGCAGGACGTACGGCCAGTAGGCGAGGCCGACCGCCCGGGTCACCAGCCAGGTGGCCAGCAGCGCCGCCGGCATGAAGTGGTTGTTGTAGAGCGTGAGCAGGAAGCCCGGGGTCAGGTCGGCCTCCGCGGCCCGGGCGATCAGCACGTAGTCGTCGACCGCCAGGTAGCCGCGGGAGGCGAGCTGCGCCCGCCAGACCAGGCTGACCAGGATCATGGCGACGGCCACCGCCCGGACCGGGTGGACGCGCGCCCAGCCGCCGACGAGGCCGGTCCCTTCGGGAGAGGTGGTCGTGCCGGTCGATGCCATGGCGGGAAGACTGCCACACCGGCCACCTGGCGTCCCATCAGGTCATCGGGTGGTTCCCGGTCGTCGCCGGAGCACGGCCGGGGCCGCGTACAGTGGCGAGCCACCACGGCGCGGTCGGGTCGCGTCCGGGCAGGCAGGTGGGGGTCGAGGGATGCGTGGACGGCTGGTGCCGTACGGCGTGGCCGCCGCCGTGGCGGCGGTGGTGCTCGCCCCGCTGGCGCTGCCCGGGTACGTCCTCAGCTACGACATGGTCTTCGTGCCCCGGCAGGCGTTGAGCTGGGACGTGATCGCCCCGGCCTCGGCGCTGCCCCGGGCCGTGCCGCAGGACGCCGTGGTCGCGCTCGCCACCCAGCTGATGCCCGGCTGGCTGCTGCAACGACTGGTGCTGGTGGCGATCCTCTGGTTCGCCGCGCTCGGCGCCGCCCGGCTGGTGCCCACCACGCGCACCGCCGTACGGGTGGTCGCCGCCCTCGGCTACGCCTGGACGCCGTACCTGGCCGAGCGGCTGCTGCTCGGGCAGTGGGGGCTGCTGCTGGCGTACGCGATGCTGCCCTGGCTGGTGGCGGCGGCGCTCGGGGTGCGCGCGGGCCGGCCCGGGGCGCTGCCCGGGCTGCTGCTGGCGGCGGCGGTCTCCGCGATCACCCCGACCGGCGGGTTGATCGCCCTGGTGGCGGTGGCGGTGCTGGTGCCCGGCCGCTACCCCGGCGCGGCCCGTCGGGCGGGCACCGCGCTCGCGGTGACGGTGCTGCTCAACGCGCCGTGGCTGGTGGCCGGGCTGGGCAGCGCCACCGGGGGCCGCTCCGACCCGGCCGGGGTGCCCGCCTTCGCCGCCCGCGCCGAGAACTGGGGCGGGTCGCTGGTCGCGCTCGCCGGCACCGGCGGGATCTGGAACGCGCTGACCGTCCCGGCGTCCCGCCAGGCCGCGGTGGTGCCGCTGGCCACCGGGCTGCTGCTGCTCCTCGCCGGGTACGGCCTGTCGCTGCTGCGCCGGCGCTGGCCGGCCGGCGCGCCCGCCCGGCTGCTGGTGCTGGCCGCCGGGTCGTGGCTGGTGGCGGCGCTCGGCGTGCTGCCCGGTGGGGGCGCGCTGCTCGGCTGGCTGGTCGACACGGCGCCCGGTGGCGGGCTGGTCCGCGACGGGCAGAAGCTGCTCGTCCCGTACGCGCTGGCCCTCGCGGTGACCGTGGCGCTCGGCGCGGAACGGCTCGCCGACCGGCTGGCCACCCGGTTCGACCGGACCACCGGGACGGTGCTGCTGGTCGGCGCGGCGATGCTGCCGGTGGCGCTCCTGCCCGACCTGGCCTTCGGGGCGCTCGGCCGGTTGACGCCGGTGAACTACCCGGCGGACTGGGCGGTGGTCGCCCGGCAGGTGGCCGACCGGCCGGGTGAGGTGATCTCCCTGCCGTTCCAGGAGTACCAGCGGTACGCCTGGAACGGCGGCCGGGTGGTGATCGACCCGGCCCCGCGCCTGCTGTCGTCGCCGGTGCTGATCGACGACACCCTGTGGGTGGGTGACGTCGCGGTCGGCAAGGAGGACCCGCGCGCGGCCCAGGTGCGCGACCTGCTCGCCGCGGGCCGTCCGCTGGCCGCCATGGGGGCGCGCTGGGTGCTGGTGCAGCGGGCGTCGGGACCCGCCGTGCCCGTGACCTCGATGGTCGGGCTGCGGCTGGCCCACGCCGGCCCGGAGTTGACCCTCTACGAGAACCCGGCCTGGACGGCCCCGGCCGGGCGGAACGGCCCCGGCCCGGTCGGCTACGCCCACCTGCTGGCCGGAACGGTGGTGTTGGCCATCGGTTTTTCGGGCACTGCGCAGGTGCTGCGGCGCGTGGTAGCGTCCCGGCACGCGAGTCCCGCGGAAGGAGAAGGTGGATGAGGAACCTGCCCGCGTTCGTCGCCGTCGGGGTACTCGGGGTCGTGCTCGGCCTGCTCGGCAGCGTCGGTCTGGCGAATGCGCTCAGCCCGTCCGCCAAGGAGGCCGCCAACTCCAAGGTGAGTGAGCAGAGCTCCGAGAGCACGCTGTACGGCACGCGCTGAACCACCGTCGACCGGGGCGTCCGCTGATGCGGGCGCCCCGATCGCATGTCTGCGGCAGTTCGCGCGCCGGCCGTCAGCGGGTGGCGGTGAGCCGGGCGACCAGCTGCGCGAAGCGCGCCCCGGTCGCGGCCCAGGTGAAGCGGGCCGCATGCGCCAGCGCCGCCTCACCCATCGCCTTGCGCCGCACGTCGTCGGCGAGCAGCTCGCGCACCCGGTCGGTGAACTCGGCCTCGTCGTCGACCAGCAGGCCGGTCTCGGTGTCGACCATCGCCTCGGCGACGCCCCCGGCGTAGCGGAACGCGACTGTCGGGGTGCTCCGGGCGGCGGCCTCGACGATGGTCAGGCCCCAGCCCTCCTTGAGCGACGGGGTGAGCGCCAGCCAGCAGGAGGAGAGCACCTCGTGCTTCTCCTCCTCGCTGATGAAGCCGGTGAACCGGACCCGGTCGGCGACGCCGAGGGAGTCGGCGACCTCCCGCAGCGGCTGCTCCCACCAGCCCTGACCGGCCACCACCAGCTCCAGCTCCGGCAGCTCCCCGGCCAGCTCGGCCACCGTGCGCATCGCGATCTCCACCCGCTTGTGCGGCACCAGGCGGCCCAGCACCAGCAGCGACGGGTGGGCGGTGCGGGGCAGCGGCGGGCCGGTCACCGGCGGGGTGCCGTTGGGCACCACGTCGATCCGTTCCGCGTCCACCCCCAGCTCGGCCAGCTCGGTGCGGCTGGCCTCGGAGACCGTCACGTAGCGGCAGCGCCGGTAGAGCCGGACCGCCAGCCAGGACTCGATCCACCAGCCCAGCCGGCACATCCACGGGCCGAAGACCACCGGCCACTGCTCCCGGTGCACATGGTGCACCAGGGCGAGCACCGGGCGGCCGGCGTACAGCGGGGCGAAGAACGGCACGCCGTTGCAGACGTCCACCACCAGATCCGGCAGGCCGCTGCCGCGCCGGCCCAGCGGGCCCAGCCCGAACCGCCCGGCCAGGTACGTCAGGGCCGCGCGGGCGTACACCGTGTGGCGGGAGCCGCGGCGCAGCACGCGTACACCGTCGGGGTTGGTCTCCTCCGGGCCGCCCTCCGAGTGGGCGGCGCAGAGCAGCGTCACCCGGTGGCCGGCGGCGACCAGTTCGGCGGCGATCCGCTCGATGTAGACCTCGGAACCGCCGCCCTCCGGGTTGCTGGTGTCGCGCCAGTTCAGGAACAGCACGTGGCGAGCGGTGGTGCTGCTGGAGGTGTCCACGCTGCTCCTACCGGTCAGTAAGTGGCACGATCGCGCCACCCTAGGGCGGCCCGGGCCGCGTACGCAATGGGTCGGACCGGCAGCGACGATCGGATAACAGCTCGTCGACCGGGGGTTTGCCGGGGACCCGAAACCTTGGCAGGGTGTGTCAGCGCGGCACGATGCGGGGTCGGTGAACACGCCGGTCGAGGCCGTCCGCGACACCCGTGACCTGCGGCAGCGTGCCGGCGGACGGGCGAGGAACGAGTAGGGGAGGCAGCCGTGGTGGGCGACGTTCCGGCGCGGTTGCTCGCCCGCCGTTCCCCGGTGGTGCTGCTCAGCGCGGCCCTGGTGCTGCTGCTGGTCGGCTGGGCCGGGTACGTCTGGCTGCGCGACGAGCGGGTGACGCCGGAGTGCGCCGAGCGGGTGCGGCTGCGGGTGGCCGCCGCCCCGGTGGTCGCCCCGGCGGTGGACCGGATCGCCCGCGCGTCGGTCGGCCGGCAGCCCTGCGTGTCGATCGCCGTGGAGTCCCGGGAGTCCGACGCCGTCGCCGCCGAGCTGGCCGGTGGCGCCGAGGTGGCCGACGCCTGGCTGCCCGAGTCGACGTTCTGGCTGCGGCGGGCGCGTACCGCCGGCGCCTTCGAGGTGCCCGGGCAGGGCACGTCGGTGGCGAGCACCCCGGTGGTGCTCGCGGTGACCGAGCCGGTGGCCCGCCGGTTGGGCTGGCCGGCCAAGCCGCTGACCTGGGCACCGCTGATCGGCCCCCGGGCCCGCGCCGGCACGGTCGGGCTTCCCGACCCGGCCGCCGACCCGGCCGGGGTGGCTGCCCTGCTCGGCGTCCGGGGGCTCGCCGCCGGGGAGCGCGATCCGCGCGCGGTGGTGGCGGCGACGCTGCGCCGGCTCGCCGGGCACACGTTCAGCCCCACCGGTACGCCGGCCGCGCTGCCGCCGGGCGCCGGGCTGCCCGGCCGCTCCGACGCGGTCGCCACCACCGAACAGGCGGTGCTCGGGCACAACGCGCTGGCCGGCGCCGACAAGCTGGTCGCCGCGTACCCGGAGGTGGCGGTGCCCTCGCTCGACCTGCCGTACGCGGTGCTGCCCGCCGCGCGCGACGCCGTGCGGGACGCCGCCGCCGGCTTCCTCAGCGACCTGCTGACCAGCGCCTCCCGCGAGGTGCTGACCGGATACGGCTTCCGCACCGCCGCCGGCTACCCGCCGGCGATGCCGCGCGACCGCCGCCTCGACCCGGCGGTCCGCGAACCGGTGGCGCTGCCGGCCGAGGAGACGGTCACCGAGATGCTGACCGGGTGGAGCGGCGTGCAGCGCAGCGCCCGGATCCTCACCGTGCTGGACATCTCCGGCTCGATGGCGGCCCGGGTGCCCGGCGGCGGCACCCGGCTCGACGTCACTCTGGGCGCCGCCCGCGAGGGCGCCGGGCTGCTGCTGGACAACAGCGAGCTCGGGATCTGGGTCTTCTCCACCAAGGTCGACGGCGACCGGGACTACCGGGAGATCCTGCCGGTCCGGCCGCTGCGCGCGCAGCGGGCCGCGCTGGCGCAGCGGCTGGCCGAGGTGAAGGTCAAGCCGAAGGGCGGCACCGGCCTGTACGACTCCACCCTGGCGGCGTACCGGGAGGCCCGGCGGCACTGGACCCCGGGACGGATCAACCTGGTGCTGGTGATGACCGACGGGCGCAACGAGGACGCCGAGGGCATCGACCGGAAGAAGTTCCTCGCCGAGTTGGCCGCGATGCAGGACCCGCGCCAGCCGCTGCCGATCCTCTTCATCGGCCTCGGCCCGGACGTCGACCCGGGCGAGCTGAACGCGATCGCCAAGGTCACCGGCGGGCAGGTCTACCGCACCGACCAGCCGAAGGGGATGCGGCAGATCTTCTTCACCGCCCTGGCCAAACTTAGCTGCCTGCCCCCGGAGTGCCGCCGGTGACCGCGGCCCCGGCGCGGCGGGTGCTGGATCGGATCGTCCGGCCCGTTCGCGAGGCCCCCGCCACCGCGCTCAGCCTGCTGCTGCTCACCGTGCTGGCGTTCGCGCAGCGCCCCGGCCAGGTCACCTTCGACACCAAGCTCGACCTGGCGGCGAACCCGCTGCACTTCATGGCCCGGGCGCTGCACCTGTGGAACCCGGAGGCCACCTCCGGAGAACTCCAGAACCAGGCGTACGGCTACCTCTTCCCGATGGGGCCGTTCTTCGGCGCCGGGCAGCTGCTCGGCGTGCCGCCGTGGATCACCCAGCGGCTCTGGTGCGCGGTGCTCTTCTGCGCCGCCTTCTACGGCCTGCTGCGGCTGGCCCGGGCGTTCGCCATCGGCACCGAACCGACCCGGTACGCCGCCGCGCTCGGCTACGCGCTGGCGCCCCGGATGCTCACCGAGATCGGCGCGCTCTCCTCGGAGGTCCTCTCCGCGGCGATGCTGCCCTGGGTGCTGCTGCCGCTGGTCCAGGTGAAGCGGATCGGCTCGCCGCGCCGGGCCGCCGCGCTCTCCGCGCTGGCCGTGCTGGGCATGGGCGGCATCAACGCCGCCGTGGTGCTGCTGGCCCTGGTGCTGCCCGGGGTGTGGCTGCTTACCCGCCGCTGGGACGCCGCCCACCTGCGGCTGGTCGGCTGGTGGTGCGTCTGCGTGATCGGGGTCTGCCTCTGGTGGATCGTGCCGCTGCTGCTGCTCGGCCAGTACAGCCTCCCGTTCCTCGACTACATCGAGTCGTCCACCACGACCACCGCGGTCGCCTCGCTGTTCCAGGCGGTACGCGGCACCAACCAGTGGGTGGCGTACATCGTCCAGGGCGACCCGTGGTGGCCGGCGGGCTGGCTGCTGATCGACCACCCGGCGCTGATGGCGCTCACCGCGGTGGTGGCGCTGGTCGGGCTGGCCGGGCTGGCCGGCAACCTGCTGCCCGAGCGGCGGTTCCTGGTGCTCGGCTTCCTGGCCGGGCTGACCCTGCTCACCATGGGCTACGTGGGCAGCCTGGACAGCCCCCTCTCCGAGCAGGTCCGCGACCTGCTGGACGGCCCGCTGGCGCCGTTCCGCAACGTGCACAAGCTGGAACCGGTGCTGCGGCTGCCGCTGATGCTCGGCTTCGCGCACGGCGTCGACGCCTGGATCACCCGGCTGCACACCGCCGCCCGTCACCGCCGGCCCGGGTTGCGGCTGCGCCCGATGGTGTTCGTACCGGTCTTCGCCCTGGTCCTGGGCGCGGCCGCGCCGGCCTGGACCGGGCTGCTGCGCCCCGGCCCCGGCTGGTCCGACCTGCCGCCGCACTGGCGGGCCGCGGCCACCTGGCTCGCCGACCGGGACGCGCTGGCCCGCACGCTGGTGGTGCCCGGCTCCGGCTTCGGCCAGTACGACTGGGGACGCACCGTCGACGAGCCGTTGCAGTCGCTGGCCGGGGCGCCCTGGGCGGTGCGCCACCAGATCCCGCTCGGCTCGATCGGCAACATCCGGATGATGGACACCGTCGAGACGGTGCTGGCCGGTGGCCGCGGCTCGGCCGGGCTGGCCGACTTCCTGGCCCGCTCCGGCTTCCGGCACCTGCTGCTGCGCAACGACATCGACCGTACGCAGACCGACGCCCCGCCGGTGGCGGTGCTGCGCCGGGCGCTGGCCGGTTCCCCGGGGATCACCCGGGTCGCCACCTTCGGCAGCACCGACGCGGTCGGTCGGGCCGCCGGCAGCCCGGTCGACGACGACGCCGGCCCGCTGCCCGCCGTCGAGGTGTACGAGGTGGACCGCCCGGTGCCGGCCGCCTCGGCGGTGCTCACCGCCGACGTGCCCACGGTCAGCGGCGGCCCCGAGTCGCTGCTGCCCCTGCTCGAGCAGCGCGTGGTGGAGCGGGACCGGCCGGTGGTGCTGGCCGGGGACCGGCCCGACGCCGACGTCGGCGCCACCGGCGACCGGTGGATCGTCACCGACGGCCTGCGCCGCCGGGAACGGGACATCGGCCGGGTACGGGACAACCTCAGCCAGACCATGACCGCCGCCGAGTCGGGCCGGCAGGGGCGGGTGGCCCTCGACCTGCTGCCCTTCGGTGGCCGCCGGCACCAGACCGTCGCCACGTACCAGGGGCTGCGCGAGGTCAGCGCCTCCACGGCGGCCAGCTTCGTGGACAACCTGGCCCCGGCCGACCCGTCGCACCTGCCGTTCGCCGCCGTCGACGGCGACGCCGGCACCGCCTGGCACTCCGCGGCCCTGGCCGGGCCGGTGGGGCAGTGGCTCCAACTCGACCTGGACACCCCACGCGAGGTCCAGCAGGTTTCCCTGGCGTTCGTCGACGACCTCGGGGTCGGCTGGCCGGTGACCCGGTTCCGGATCAGCACCGACCGGGGTTCGGTCGACCACGACGTCGCCGCCGGGCTCGGCGCGCAGACGTACTACACCCTGCCCGGGGCCACCAGCACCATCCGGATCACCGTGCTGGCGGTGGCCGGCAACCGACTCGACGGCGCGGTGGGCATCCGGGAACTCACCGTCCCCGACGTCACGCCCCACCGGGCGCTGCGCGTGCCGACCGACCTGCCGGCCACCGGCACCGGCCCGGTCTCCTGGTCGTTCAGCCGGGGCGCCGGAGACCGGCCGGCGTGCTTCCCCGCCGAGGCGCCCGAACCGAACCCCCGCGCGGTCCCGGCCGGCTCGGACGGGGTCCCGCCCGGCTCCGACGCGGTGCCGGTGGCGCGGTCCACGACCGGTGTCCGTCCGGCGGGCAGCGTGGTGCGCTGCGACCGCTTCCTGGCCCGGGTCGGCGAGGAGCCGCTCGGGGTGGATCGGGTGTTCCGCAGCAGCACGGCGGGCACCTACCGGCTGACGGTCACCGCGCTGGCCCGCCCCGGTGGCGCGGTGACGCTGGCCGGGGCGTCGGTGACCGCCGGCGCCTCGTCGTACCTGGCCGGCGACCCGTCCGTGGCCCCGTACGCGGCGGTCGACGGGGACCCGGGCACCGCCTGGCTGGCCGGCACCGGCGACCTGCGACCCACCCTCACCCTGCGCTGGCAGGGGCAACGCCGGATCGACCGGCTCCGGCTGCGCCCGGCCGACCTGCCAATCGGCTCGCCGCCCACCCGGGTCGAGGTGCGCGCCGGTGGCCGTACCCAGCTCGTGCCGGTCGCTCCGGACGGGCTGGTCCGCTTCGCCGCGGTGCGGACCGACCGGGTGGAGATCGTCGTGCGGGAGGACACCGACCGGGTGGCGGACCGGCGCGGCAACGGCTGGACCGCGACGGCCGGCATCGCCGAGGTGGAGATCCCGGGGCTGGCGATCCGGCCGCTGCCCGCCGGCACCCGGATCTCCGCCCCGTGCGGCACCGGCCCCGCGGTGGAACTCGACGGCTTCCGGTACGACACCGCGGTCACCGGCACCCTCGGCGACGTCGCCGCCGGGCGGCCGATGCCGGTCACCCTCTGCGGGGAGACCGGCGCGGTGATGGACCTGCCGGCCGGCGGCCACCGGTTGGCCAGCTCCCCGTCCCGGGGGTACGTGGTGCAGGACGTGACCCTGCGGCCGGCCGGCCCGGCGGTCGCCGCACCCCGGCACCGCGACGTGTCGGTGCTGGACTGGGCGCCGACGCAGCGCCGGGTCCGGGTCGCCGGCGGGGAGAGCGCGCTGCTGGTCGTACCCGAGAACGCGAACGCCGGGTGGACGGCCACCCTGGACGGACGGGAGTTGCCGGCCACCCGGGTCGACGGGTGGCAGCAGGCCTGGGTGCTGCCGGCGGGGCCCGGCGGCGAGGTGCGGCTGGAGTTCGCCCCCGACCGGGCCTACCGGGGCGGCCTGGCGGTGGGCGCGCTGACCGCGCTCGGCGTGCTGGTGCTCGCCGCCTGGCCGGCCCGGCGGCGGCCGGAGGACGCATCCTCGCTGCCCGCGGAGAGCGCGCCCTGGTTCGTCGGGACGCTGCTGGTGGTGCTGCTCGCCGCGCTCGGCGGGGTGCTGCCGGTGGCGATCGTGCTCGCGGCGATGCTGCTGCGCCAGCTCGCCCGCCGGGCGCTGCCGGTGGTGGTCTTCGGCGGCCTGACCGTGGCCACGGTGGTAGCGGTCGCCGGCCGGTTGCGCGGGCACGGCCAGGAGTGGGCGTACGGGACGTGGGTGCAGGCGGCGATGCTGGTGGCGATCGGTGCGGTGGTCGCGGCGGTGGTCCCGGTCCCGGGCGCGGTGCCGGCGACCCCCGGGCCGGCGGCGCCGACCGACCCGACCGCCTCCGGGACGGCACTCCCCGATGACGCCGGCGTCTCCGGGACGCCGCAGACGGGCGACGGCGCCGGTGCGCCCGATGCGCCGCGGGCCGACGCGTCCGATGCGTGGCTGAGCGGGGCCGGCGCGCCCGGTGCGCCGCCGTTCGACGTGGGCGGTGGGACGCCGGGTGGGCCGGCGATGGGCGATGGCGGGGCGGGTGCGACAGTTCCGGCGGACGGTGACCGGCCGACCGCCGGTGAGGACGAGGACGGGACGGTAGTGCGATGACCGTTGGACAGGGACCGGCAGCCCGCCGCCGGTTCGCCACGCTGGGTCGTTCGGTGGCCCTGTTCCGGGCCTTCCTGGTCGAGCAGACCGACCCGGACCACTTCTACGGCCTGCTGGCCGACGACTCGGTACGCCAGGTCTCCGGCTACACCGGCCTGACCGGGCGGACGGTGCTCGACGTGGGCGGCGGGCCGGGCTACTTCGCGCAGGCGTTCCGCGCCGCCGGCGCCCGCTACGTGGGCCTCGACCCGGACGTCGGTGACTTCTCCGCGGCCGAGTCCTCGGCCGGGATGCTGCGCGGCAGCGGCACCGCGCTGCCGGTGCGCAGCGGCAGCGTCGACGTCTGCTTCTCGTCGAACGTGCTCGAACACGTCTCGGAGCCGCAGCGGATGCTCGACGAGATGGCCCGGGTGACGAAGCCCGGGGGCGTCCTGTTCGTCTCGTTCACCCCGTGGCTCTCCCCGTGGGGCGGGCACGAGACCGCGCCCTGGCACTACCTGGGCGGGCAGCGGGCCCGGCGGCGGTACGAGCGACGCAACGGACGCCCGCCGAAGAACCGGTTCGCCGAGACGCTCTTCCCGGTCTCGATCGCCGACGCGCTGCGGTGGGCGCGGGGCAATCCGGAGGTCGAGGTGCTGGACGCACTACCGCGCTATCACCCCTGGTGGGGCCGGTGGATCGTCCGGGTTCCCGGGGCACGGGAGATCGGCTCATGGAACTTCCTGCTCGTGCTGCGCCGGGCCGGTGAACGGCCGGAGGTTGCCGGGCAGGCGGAAAAAGTTGGGCTGACCGGGGGTCGCGTCCAGATGTGACCAGGTAGTAACCTCGCGGCCATCCCTCTGATCGACAACGACGAAATTGAGCTCCTCCAGGGAGGAAACATGAAGCACCGCGCCATCGGTGCCGTGCTGTTCGGGGTCGGCGTACTGCTCCTGGCGCTGGCCGCCGGGCTGGTGTTCGTCGTGACCCCCGCGCTGGCCAAGCTCCCCTACGACCTGAAGGCAGCGACGTCGGTGGCGGAAGCCTCCGGTGCGACGTTCCTGCAGATCAACAACGGGTCCATCAAGATCAACAATGGTGACCTCAGGTCGACCGTCCGGGTAAACCAGCTCAAGGACGAGACCGCGAAGCTGGGCGGCGACCTCGACGGCAAGGCCGTGGTGTGGCAGGTCGGTCAGACCGTCGACCGGGTCGACAACAAGGAGCTGGTCAGCGCGTACGGCGCCAAGCTGGCCATGGACCGGGTCTCCGGCGAGGCGCTGAAGTGGCAGGGCCAGTGGCTCGACGACACCGGCCAGCGCGACACCGGGGTCCAGTTCGCCGGCCAGATCTACAAGTTCCCCTTCAACACCGAGAAGCGGGACTACAAGATCTTCGACCGGGACATGCGCCAGGTCCGCGACGCCAAGTTCTCCGGTACGGAGAACATCAAGGGCATCGAGACGTACCGGTTCGAGCAGGTCATCACCGACGAGCAGCTGACCCTCGACCCGAGCCGGCTCACAGCGCTGCTGGCCACCTTCGCCCCGGGCGCCACCGACGCCAAACTCGTCTACAGCAACCAGCGCACCGTCTGGGTGGACCCGGTGACCGGGTCGTACATCAAGGTGCGCGAGGTGCAGAAGAAGGTCCTCACCCCGAACCTCGGCACGCCGACGACGCTGCTGGACGCGGACTTCACGTACAACGACGCGACCATCACCGCCTCGGCCGACCGGGCCAAGGAGAGCCGGAACAGCCTCCAGCTGATCAGCGTCTACGTACCGGTGGGTCTGGCCGTGCTGGGTCTGGTGCTGATGATCGGCGGCCTGCTGGTGGCCCGCCAGGGTGCGGTCGCCGCGGCCGGCGAGGCGCGGCACCGCGCGGACGTCCCGCCGGCCCCCGCTCCGACCCGCTACGACGGGCCGGTCGTGGACGAGGAGCGGCCGACCGCCGAGCAGCCCGCCGTGGACCGCGAGGGCGGCCCGCTGAGCGACGAGATCCCGCCCGCGTCGACGAACTGGCGCGCGGACGACGAGCCGACGGTGCCGACCCAGCGGCCGGCGTCGGACGAGCGGGAGAGGCACTGACGCGGTAGCACTCCGAAGAGGGCGGGTCGATTCGTCGACCCGCCCTCTTTTCGCGTTCGCGTCGTCACGCTCGGCACTTGTTACTTAATCGTAACTTATCGATGTTTGACTGCGGTGAGTCATCGGCCTGGCGCCGGAATGCCCCTTTTAGAAGGTTGATCCGATCGTGGATCCGGTGTCTCGCTCCACCGTGAGTGACGAGAGTCGATCACCGGGTGGTCCACAAGTTACGGGACCGTAGGTGAGGTCTTGTGACCCACGCCTCAGCGGGTGCACCATCATTCGCACGTTCGTTACTCGCCGGTAACAGGTGATACGGCCCGGCCCGGGACGCCCCCCGTCCACCGACCGGCACACCACCCCGAAGAGCACCGCCCCTCATCCAGGAGGAACCCGTGCAGGATCGGATCGAGAACCCGGGACGTACCCGGTGGCGGCGTTTCGCCGCGATGATGGTGCCCGCGACCGCAGCCGTCGGCGCCATCCTGTTCGGCATGCAGTCCGGCGCGATCGCGTCCGACATCACCGTCTCCGGCCAGACCTTCAAGATCGGTGCTGAGCGCCTGGAGGGCGACGGCTTCAAGCAGTACGGCGGCATCGTCAAGGAGAAGAACGGCAAGGTCCACCCCGTCGCCCTCTCCGAGATCAGCAGCGCCGAGCTGTACAAGCTCTGCCAGTCGGTCCGGGCCGACCTGCCCGGCCTGCCGGTGGTCCTCACCATCAACGCCGGTGACGACAAGCCGGCGACCGCCAAGGACATGCTGATCGCGATGGACAGCCTGGACGGCAACGCGACGTTCACCAACATCAGGATCGGCCGCGACGCCAGAGACCTGAACGCGTCGGCGCAGGCCGGCTCGTTCGGCCAGGACGCCCAGCACGTCACCATCACCGGCCTGGAGCAGGTGTCCCGCTACACCACGGCGGCCACCTTCAACCTGACCGGCCTCCGGCTGAAGGTCAACGTCGGGGACGCCGCCAAGGGCAAGGAGTGCTTCTGAGCTGAGCCGTGGCCCGCGGCGGGCACGCGCCGCGGGCCACCTCCCTGTCCCTCGTTCCCCCGCTCCGCCAGGAGGAGGAGTACGTGACAACCGCCGATCCGCAACACGTCCGCGCCGGTGGCCTCGGCCGGGCCTGGCGGGGGTTCCGCCGCTGGCGACGGACCCGGCCGTTCTGGGGCGGCCTGCTCACCGCGCTGGCCGGGGTGGAGATGTTCGCCTCCACCCGGATGACGCTCAACGGCCTGAGCTTCCAGTCCGGAGCCACCGGGCTCTACTCGCTGCTGATCCCCGTCATCCTGCTCACCTGTGGGCTGCTGCTCTGGTTCAGCCCGGGGCAGCGGCTCTTCTACGCGATCGTCGCCGCGGTCACCACGATCTACTCGCTGATGGGTCTCAACCTCGGCGGCTTCTTCGTCGGCCTGCTGCTCGGCATGGTCGGCAGCGCCCTCGGCTTCGCCTGGACGCCGCTCAGGTCGACCGACGCCCCCGCCACCGCGGTGGACGCCCCGGGTGCCGAGGACACCGCCGGATCCGACGACCCCACGCTGGCGGACGAGTTGCTCCCGACCCTGCCCCACCAGCGCGGCGACGCGCCGGCGTACGAGCAGGAGCGTCCCGCCCCGGCTCCCGCCGGCTACGACGCCCCGCCCGCCGGGCCCCGCGACCCGCGCTACTTCGCCGTGGCGGTGGTGGTGCTCGGCCTCTCCGCCGCCGGGCTGGTCGCCACCCGCCCGTCGCCGGTGCAGGCCGCTCCGGCGGTCCCCGCTCCGGCCGCGACCACCACCTGCCCGTCCGTGCCGGCCGCCACCCCCTCCGCCACCCCTGGTCGGCACGCGCCGGCCGCCACGCCGTCGGCCAGCGCGAGCCCGTCGCCGACCCCCACCCGCGACGGCGGGGTGCTCGGCGACATCCTGCGCGGGATCGGTGACCTCTTCACCGGGGGTGGGCGCGAGGAGCCGAGCGCCAGCCCCTCGGCCAGCCCGACACCGAGCGCGACGGTGGCCGCGCCGACCGCCAGGCCGACCCCCACCGGTCGGACGTCGAGCCGCACCGGCTGCGCGCCGAGCCGGCCGAGTCGGCCGAGCCGGCCCGGCCAGGTCGAGCCCGGCAAGCTGCTGCCGCGGATCGCCCCCGAGCCGGGGCAGCCGAAGGTGGCCCAGCAGCCGTCCAAGTTGACCGGCTCCTCGGTCACCATGAGCTCGCTGCGGTTCGAGGGGATCGTCGACCTGCCGACCGCGAACGGCACGCTCAAGGCGCTGAAGTTCAGCATGAGCAAGGCGGTCACCGAGGACTTCAAGCTGGTGGCGGACGGCCCGGCGGGGCGCAACCAGCAGTACGTCACCGACCGGCTCACCGTGCAGGGCGACGTGGCGTTCTACGCCACCCGCTTCGTCGGTCGGCTGCTCGGCATCAAGATCACGCTGACGCCGGACCTGCCGTTCCCGGACGGCATCCCGGTCACCCTGCCGATCTCGGTCACCTTCACCGACCCGGTGATCGACCTGGCGTTCGTCGACTCGAACACGCTGACCGCCCGGCCGGCACTGAAGCTCAGTCTCCCCTGACCTTCGTCCCACCACCCCTGGTGGCCGGGGGCGGGTCGTCCCGCCCGCCCCCCGGCACCGCACCCAGGGCCTGTGCCAAAGCCCCGGGCCCGCCGCAGGCCGGCCAGGGGCTTTGACGCAGGCCCTAGAGGCGGGCCAGCGCCTTGCGCAGCGGGTCGAGCCCCAGCGAGCCGAGGTCGAGCGCCTGCCGGTGGAACTCCTTGAGGTCGAAGTCGGCGCCCTTGCGGGCCTTCGCCTCCTCGCGGGCCTGGAGCCAGATCCGCTCGCCCACCTTGTACGACGGCGCCTGCCCCGGCCAACCCAGGTAGCGGTTGAGCTCGAAGCGCAGGTTCTCGTCCGGCACCCGGCAGTGCGCCCGCATGAACTCCCAGCCCAGCTCCGGCGTCCAGCGCTCGCCGGGGTGGAAGTCGAACGGGTTGTCCTTCGGGATCTCCAGCTCCAGGTGCATGCCGATGTCGACGATCACGCGGGCCGCCCGCATGGCCTGCCCGTCGAGCATGCCGAGCTTGTCGCCCGGATCCTCCAGGTAGCCCAGGTCGTCCATCAGCCGCTCGGAGTAGAGCGCCCAGCCCTCGCCGTGCCCGGAGACCCAGCAGAGCAGCCGCTGCCAGCGGTTGAGCAGCTCGGCCCGGACCGCCGTCTGCGCCACCTGGAGGTGGTGCCCCGGCACGCCCTCGTGGTAGACGGTGGTCACCTCGCGCCAGGTGGAGAAGTCGGTGATGCCCTGCGGCACCGCCCACCACATCCGCCCCGGGCGGGAGAAGTCCTCGCTCGGCCCGGTGTAGTAGATCGCCCCGTCACTGGTCGGCGCCAGGCAGCACTCGATCCGGCGGACCTGCTCCGGGATGTCGAAGTGGGTGCCGTGCAGGTCGCTGATGGCCTTGTCGGCCAGCGTCTGCATCCAGTCCCGGAACGCCTCCTTGCCCTGGATGGTCCGGGCCGGGTCGGCGTCGAGCGCCGCCACCGCCTCGTCGATGCTCGCGCCCGGGCCGACGATCCTCCCGGCCAGCGCCCGCATCTCGGCCTCCAGCCGGGCCAGCTCCGCGAAACCCCAGGCGTACGTCTCGTCGAGGTCGACCTTTGCGCCGAGGAAGTACTGGGAGGCCAGCTCGTACCGTTCCCGGCCGGCGGCCTGCTTGTCCCGCCCCTGCGGGGCCAGCTCGGTGCGGAGGAACTGGCCGAACTCGGCGGTGGCGGCGGTGGCGGACGCGGCGCCCCGGCGCAGGTCGGCGCCGAGGGTGCCGTCCGCGCCGAGCCGCTCCACCAGGCCGTGGAAGAAGTTGTCGCCGTTCGGGTCGGTCCAGACGTCGCACTGCTTGGCCACCTCGACCAGCTGCACCTTCGAGCTGATCCGGCCGGCGGCGGCCGCCTCGCGCAGGGTGGTCTTGTAACCCTCCAGCGTCGTGGCGAACCGGGTGAGTCGGGCGGCGATGTTGGCCTGGGCGGCCTCGCCCTCGGTCGGCATCAGGTCGAAGACCATGCGGATCTCGTGCAGCCCGCTGGCGATCACGTTGACCTCGCTGGTCACCTCACCCGCGTCGTATCGGGCGAGGTCCAGGCCGAGGCGTTCCTGCATGGCCTCCTTGGCCGTCCGCTCAATCTCCGTGTCCGGCTCGGTCACGTCGAGGTCGGCGAGGGTGCGCCGGGTCAGCTCGGCCCGGGCCTCGTAGCCGGCCGGGGAGAGGTCGTCGAGCTGGTCGTCGTAGCCGGCGATACCGACGTAGGTGGCGCCGGTCGGGCTCAGCGGGGCCCAGTCGGCCACGTAGCGGTTCGCGAGGTCATCGATTCGTCCCACGCTGCGACCCTACGTGACCGACCGGCCCTGATGTCGAGCGTGTTTGGCGTGTTCGGGGCAGCAGTCGCGCCGGGTCGACGTCGATCGGAAACGGCCACCGGGCGCGCAGCCGCTGCCCGCCGACCGCCCGCGCGGTGGGCACGTAGTGCCCGTCGCCGTCGAGGCCGAACAGCTCCACCACCACCCGGCGCATCCGGCCGCCGATCTCCACCCGCATGAAGTACGGCACGCCGCCCTCGGCGCAGCGACGCCGCTTGTCCGCCCCGTCCCACGCGGATCCGCCGGGCCGGACGAACTCCACGGCCAGGGCGCACAGCTGCGCCGGGACCCACCGCTCCTCCTCGTCGGTGGCGGGGAGGGTGTGCAGCATGGTGACGTCCGGCTGGATCCAGCAGGTCGGCGAGAAGGTCAGGTTGACCCGGCCGAGCACGTGTCGGCCGGCCGCCTCGGCCGCCGGCACCAGGGCGCTGGCCAGGCTCGCCGTCGCGATGCTCTCGGTGGCGGGCGGGAACGGGGTGACCACCAGCCGACCGTCGACGCACTCGTGCCGCGCGCCGGCCAGCTCACCGACCCGCAGGTGGCGTTCCGCGCGCTGCACCGTCCACCCGCCGTCGAGGTCGAGCACCGGATCCGACCCGCGCGTCGGCAGCATCAACGCCTCACCCCTCCCGGCTGATCAACGACGGTGCGCCGCGCGGGGTTCCGTGTCGACTACGGCAGCAACTCCGCTGGATCAAGTCGATGGGGAAAGGCATGTCCGCCCGGAGCCGGCGCCCGCCCTGCGCCTTCGCCACGGTGGCGTACGCGCTCCAGTCGTCGAGCGAGAAGAGTTCCACGGAGACGTGCCGCAACCGACGGACGATCTCGACCCGCATGAAATACGGCACCCCGGCCTCGGCGCACCGGCGCGGCTTGTCGAGGAAATCCTGCTGCCGGCTGGCGGGTGAGACGAACTCGACCGCCATCGTGCAGTACCGCACCGGGACCCAGCGGTCCTCGTCGTCCGTCTTCGGCACGGTGTGCAGCACGGTGACGTCGGGCTGGATCCAACTGCGCGGATTGAACGTCAGGTTGAGCTGGCCGTAGACGTACAGGTTCGCCGCCTCCGCCGCAGGCCCGAGTAGTCGAATGAGCTTGGCTTCGCCGAAACTGTTCGCACCGGCTTCCGCGGGGGTCATGACCAGCGTTCCGTCGACACACTCGAAGCGCGCGTCCGGCACGTCGCGCGGCGGGAGGTATCGGTCGGCCAGGCCCGTCGTCCAGACCCCGTCAAAGTCGTAGAGCGGGTCGAACCTCTCCGACATTGCCATCGGGCACACCTCCTCGACTGGTCAACGCCTCCACTGCACGCCGGCTGCTGTGGCGGTCGACACGGCGTCCGATTTTCGCGGGACATCGTCGTACCCCTGCGGCAGAGTGTCAGGGGTGACCACCCATGTGACCCCTGACCGGGCGCCGCTGCGCAGCTGGCTGCCCGGCTTCCTGGCGCTCGCCGCGATCTGGGGTGCGAGCTTCCTCTTCATCAAGGTCGGCATCGAGGAGCTGCACCCGCTGCATCTCACCCTCTACCGGGTGGCCACCGGCGCGCTCACCCTGCTGGTGGTGCTCGCCGTGCTCCGCGACCGGCTGCCGCGGGAGCCCCGGGTCTGGGCGCACCTGGTCGTGGTCGCCGCGTTCGGGGTGGCGCTCCCGTTCACCCTCTTCGGCTACGGCGAGCAGCGGGTCGAGTCGATGCTCGCCGGCATCTGGAACGCCACCACGCCGCTCATCGTGCTGCCGCTGGCGGTGCTGGCCTTCCGCACCGAGCGGCTGACCACACGCCGGGCGGTGGGGCTCGGGCTGGGCTTCCTCGGCGTGCTGGTGGTGCTCGGCGTCTGGGAGGGCGTCGGCGGCGCGCACTTCACCGGCCAGTTGATGTGCTTCGGTGCGGCGGCCTGCTACGGCGTGGCCATCCCGTACCAGAAGAAGTTCATCGCCGGCAGCTCGTACTCCGGGCTGTCGCTCTCCGCGGCGCAGCTGCTGGTGGCGACGGCGCAGCTCGCGGTGGTCGGTCCGCTGGTGGTCGGGGCGCCGCCCGTGCCGACCGAGCTGTCGGCGCCGGTGGTGGGCAGCGTGGTCACGCTCGGCGCGCTCGGCACCGGGCTGGCCTTCGTGATCAACCTGCGCAACATCCGGGTGGCCGGCGCGAGCACCGCCTCCACGGTGACCTACCTGATCCCGATCTTCGCGGTGCTGATCGGCGCGGTGGTGCTCGACGAGCGGCTGAACTGGCACCAGCCCGTCGGCGCGCTGGTCGTGCTGCTCGGCGTCGCGGTGACGCAGGGCCTGGTCGGCCCGCGCCGCCCGCGCGCCGAGGCGGTTACCGGCATCCCCGCCGTGCCGGCTGCGGAGCCCGCCGCCCGCTGACCCCGCCGGCCGGGGGTCAGCGGCGGGTGCGGGCCCACTTGAGCAGACGGTCGGCCGGCCAGGTGTTGACCACCCGGTCGGCGGGGACGCCGCAGAGCGCCGCCCGCTCGCAGCCGAACCGCTGCCAGTCCAGCTGCCCCGGCGCGTGCGCGTCGGTGTTGATGGCGAACCGGCAGCCGGCCTCCAGGGCCCGACGGATCAGCCGCTTCGGCGGGTCCTGCCGCTCCGGCCGGGAGTTGATCTCGACGGCCACGCCGCGCTCGGCGCACGCGGCGAAGACCGCGTCCGCGTCGAAGTCGCTCTCGCCCCGGGTACGCGGCCGGTGCGCGCGGTCACCCGGACCCTTCACCCCGGCCGGGCGGGACGACACCATCCGCCCGGTGCAGTGGCCGAGGATGTCCAGGTGCGGGTTGTCGATCGCGGCCAGCATCCGGCGGGTCATCTTCGCCCGCTCGTCGCTCAGCCCGCTGTGCACCGAGCCGACCACCACGTCCAGCCGGGCCAGCAGCTCGTCGGTCTGGTCCAGCGAGCCGTCGGCGAGGATGTCCACCTCGATGCCGGTGAGGATGCGGAACCCCTTGGGCAGGGCCTCGTTCACCGCCGCGACGTGGTCGAGCTGCTTGCGCAGGCGGTCCGCGGTGAGGCCCCGGGCCACCTTGAGCCGGGGCGAGTGGTCGGTCAGCACCACGTACTCGTGGCCCAGCTCGACCGCCGCGAGCGCCATCTCCTCGATCGGCGACCCGCCGTCGGACCAGTCGGAGTGGGTGTGGCAGTCGCCGCGCAGCGCGGTCCGCAGCGCGGTGGCCGCGGCGTCCAGGTCGGTGCCCTCGGTGGCGACCAGCCGGCGCAGGTAGACCGGCTCCTCGCCGGCCAGCGACTCGGCGACGCAGCGGGCCGTGACGTCACCGACGCCGGTCAGCTCGGTGAGCTTGCCGGTGCGGGCGCGCTCGGCGACCTCCTTCGCCGGCAGCTCGGTCAGGGCCTTCGCCGCCGACCGGAACGCCCGAACCCGGTAGGTGGCCTCGTTGGCCCGTTCCAGCAGGAACGCGATCCGGCGCAGGTCGGCGATGGGATCCCGGGCGGTCATGACCTGCAAACTACGCGCCCGCGCCGCCGGTCGGGGGTACGACCGGCGGCGCGGGCTGGTGGTGGTACGCCGGATCAGGCGTACGGCAGCGTGACGACCGAGCGGTCGCCGAGGCCGAGGGTGGTCGGGTTCGTGCCGATGGCGGACCAGACCTCCACCTTCACCGTGCCGTTCGACAGGTTGCCGAGGGCGCCGGTGGCGGAGAGCAGTCCGGCGTTCTGGGTGTAGTGCTCGTAGCCGGGAACCGGGTCGGTGGCGAAGTAGCGGTACGTCTCCACCCGGTCGACGGTCCCGTCACCGGTCAGGTCGTAGGAGACCCGCGCCTGCACCCCGTTGCCGACGGCCGAGCCGGCGTCGAGGAACAGGTCGAACCGGGTCTGCCCACCCGAGTACGCCATGGTCAGCCCGGTCGCGGTGAAGACCACCGGGTTGGTCGGCGTGCCGTCGTGGTTCGTGCCGCCGGCGCCGGCCACCGTGGTGGTCGTCGTGCCGCCGGCCGCCCCCAGGCCACCGCCGGGCAGCAGGTACCGCGTCGGCGAGCCGCTGGGCGGGGGCGTGGTCGGCGTCGGGCTCGGGGTGGTGGGTGTCGGGCTCGGCGTCGGGCTGGTCGGCGTCGGGCTCGGGCTCGTGCCGCCGCTGGCGTTGCCGCCGCTCCACGTGTACGCCCCGGTGGTCGCCGTCCGTCCGGCCGCGACCGTCAGCCGGGTGCCGTCGGACCAGGTCACCGTCAGCGGCGCGGCGGTGATGTTGCTGGCCACGTAGGTGCGGGCGCCGTTGCGGGTGAAGACGGCCGCCAGCGGGTGGTTCGCGGTGACGCCGGTGTCCACCTGGCCCAGTGCCGCCAGGTTGCGGATCCAGTGGAACGTGTGGGCGCGGCTCTCGCCCTCCTCCGGGCTGTAGCCGGGGTTGGCGCGCAGCTTCGTCAGTGCCGCGTCGGGGTCGCCGAGGGCCAGGAACTGCCAGAGGATGTCCTGCCAGACCGTGGGTTCGCCGCCGTTGTTGCGGACCAGTTCGGCGTAGTTGGTCCTGGGGTAGGCCGGGCGGTAACCCAGGTAGAGGTGGCCGCCGGTGACCGGCAGCATGTTGATGCCTTGGATCATCTCCGGGTCGGCGCTGAACCAGGTGGAGTACGCGCCACCGTCGCCCCAGACCATGCCGACCGTCGAGTGCCCGAAGGCGGCCGGGAAGTTCTCGTCGTCGACGTCGAACCAGTACTGCTGGATCGCCGCCGCCTGGTTGGTGTACATGAACATGCCGGCGTCCCGGACGGCGGTGTTGCCGGTGGCCTGTCCCCACTGGATGAGGGCGTTGGCGAAGTTCATCCCCTCCGACGACGACTCCTGGTTGTTGCCGGCGGCGAACGAGCCGTGCCCGGAGGCCCAGTCGTGCCCGGCGTAGATGTCGAAGTCTCGCAGGTACGGGAAGCGGGTGTCCTCGCGGCTGTAGTTGTTGGCGTCCCGGATGAGCAGGTCGACCATGCCGCCGTACCGGTCGGTGGTGGCCCAGGTCGGGTCGAACTTGGCCAGCGTCGCGGCGGCCGCGATGAAGTACCCGTAGTGGAAGTGGTGGTCGTTGAGCTCCTGGTCGGAGCCGTACGACGCGGGGTAGCCGATCAGGGTGCCCCAGTTCCGGTCGTAGTAGAAGACCCGGGCCGTCTTGCCGGGGGTGGCGGTGAACCAGTCGTTCAGCGTGGACCGGATGGCGTTCAGCGCGGCGGTACGGGTCTCCGTGTCACCGACCAGGTCGGCGATCTCGGCGATCCGGGCGGCCCGCCCGAGACCCTTGCCGGTCCAGTACGTGTCGGTGCCGCGCTGGTCCATCGGGTTGCCCCGCACCGCGGCGAGCTGCTCGCGGAGCTGGGCCAGGTCGGCGCCGGCGCCGGTGGCGACGGCGGGCAGCTCCGGCAGCACCCCCTGGTAGGTCATCGCGGTGCGGAACTGGCTGATGCCGGTGAGCACCTTCATCCGGCCGCGGGCGGACGGATAGCTCTGGCCGATCGGGGTGGCGCCGGCCAGCGCCTTCCACTGGTGCGGGTAGAGGCTCACCACGGTCTGGGTGGCGGTGCCCTCCCGGGGGGTGGTGGTGAAGGCGTACGTGGTGGTGACCCGGCTGCTGGCCTGGTCGTAGGAGTAGGAGACCCGGGTGCCGGTGACGTGTGCGTGGGCGTACCGGCCGTAGGCGGTGGCGAGGTCGGCGCGGGCGATGGCGTCGGTGCTCGGCGTGGTGGGCAGCAGGGCGACGGAGAAGTAGCCCTTGCCGGCCAGGGTGGAGGTGATCCGTCCACCGGCGACGGTCCAGGTGGCGCCGGTCGGGGCGTAGGCGACGTAGTCGTGGCCCCGGACGGTGAAACCGATGGTGGCCCCGTTCTGGGACCACACCGTCGGGCTGCCGCCGGTGGGGTTGATCAGCGCGTCGCCGCCGCTGGTCCGGAAGTAGGCGAACGGCAGGCCGTGGCCGACGGTGGCCCGCAGGGTACGAGTGCCGTCGCTCCAGTACGGGCTGACCGTCCAGTCGGTCCAGTCGTCGACCTTGACGACCGGGGCGCCGAGCCCGGTCACGCCGACCCGGATGTCCTCGGCGTACGCGTACTTGTACTCGCCCACCCCGGTCGCCGTGCCGGTGATGGTGGGGGTGGAGGTGGCGGAGAAGCCCAGGCCGTCGCCGAAGGGCTGGTAGGAGGCGGGGTGCGCGTGCAGCGGCTCGCTGTACGCGCAGTTGGTCCGCTTCCACAGCAATGACGACCACCAGTCGTTGGTGGGGATCGGGCCGGCGGGTGCGTTGGCGGTGACGAACTGCCGGGGGTTGGTGGACAGGTCCCCGCAGCCGGTGGGCAGGGGGCCGACCCGGTCGGTGGTGTAGCTGCCGGCGCCGACGGTGGCGGCCTCGGCGGTGGCGGTGGCGGTGAGGGCGAGACCGGCGACGACGACGGCCAGGGCGGTGGTGGTGGCGAGCACCCAGGGGGTGCGGCGGGGTGGGACGGGAGGGTTCATCGTTCCTCCAGCGCGGCTCCGGATCGGGGGCCCGGTGTCGCGGTTCGTCGGAGTCGGGAGGTTTGTTACCCTAGAGAGCGCTCTCTGACGCGGACGTTAACGATTGACACGACTTTCGTCAATGTGTCAGTCGGGTGACGACCGTGTTGCGCGGGCTCCCGTGCCTCCGGTCAGCCGGCGTCCGTGGTCGTGCGCGGGGCCTTCGGGCAGCCGTGTTCGCGCTCCCAGGACGTCACCGCGGCGACCGGCGACCGGTTGCCGTCGCGGCGCCACGAATCCAGGTACTTCGCCGGCCACACCACGCCCCGGCGGATCCACCAGTCGTCGTGGCCGGTGCACTTCGGCGACAGGCCGAAGTGCAGGTGGCAGACGTTGTTGGCGTTGCCCGTCCGGCCCACCTTGCCGAGCTGCTGCCCCGCGCGGACCCGTACGCCGGCGTCCACACCGGCGCTGATCGCGCTCAGGTGCGAGCCGTAGTACCGCACCCCGTCGTCACCGAGCAACGACACCGAGAGCCCGCCGTTGTACGGCCCCAACGGCCCCCGTCGGTCGAACCGGTCCACCCGGCTCACCTCCAGGATCGTCCCGTCGGTCACCGCCACCACCGGCTCACCACAGTCGGCGAAGATGTCCGTGCCCGGATACGCCGAGTGCGTCGGGTGGTATGCGACCTTGCCGGCGCGTACCGGGAAGACCCGACGCAGCGGTGCGCGGCTCGGCGACGCTGACGGCGCGGCCGGGCTCGCGGAGGGCGCGGCCGCCGGCGGCGCCGGCTGGTCCGCGGTGGCCGTCGCGGACGGAGCGTCCCAGACCGTGCTCGGCCCGGCGGCCGGCCGATCGCCGGGCGCACAGCCGGCGAGCAACGCCGGTGCCAGCAACAGCAGGACCGGATACGCCGGACGCGCGCGGCGGCCGGTCGATCGCGACGACATCCGGACATCCTGGCAGACGGATACGGTGGGAGGGTCCCCCGGAGCGCCGGGGGGTGCGTGGACGGGAGCGGTGACGGCGATGGATGGTCAGCCCACGTACCCGGCCGGGCCGGCCGCCGGGCAGTTCATGGCGCGTACCCCCTCGGGTCTGTTTCCGTCGGGGCCGCCGCGCCGGCCGACGTGGCGCGAGCCGCACCCGGTGACCGGCAGCGGGGTGGCCGCCGGCGCGGCGCTCGCCGCCGCGTGGCTGGTGCTCTTCGGCCTCCTCGGCCGCGGCGTCCCCGGGTACGCGTGGTGGACCGTGATCGCCGGCGTGGTGGCCTGGCTGGCCGCCCTCGGCCTCGTCCGGTACGGCGACCGGGGCGTGGCGACCGGGGTGGCGATCGTCACTGCGGGTGGTTGGAGCATCGCGTTCGCGATCGTGGTCGTGCGCTGGGCGACGAGCGCTGACTGGCCGATGTGGTGACGCTGCGTCATCGCCCGGCTTCGTTTCGAACGCCATCTTGACGTACTCGCTGTGACTGGGGAACCTTTCCGGTATGGCCTGGACCACCCCGCGGCTCGACCCCGAGCGCAGCCGTCGCCGCCTGCAGATTCTCGCCGAGTTGGCGGGGGCCCGCGCGGTACGACAGCGGGACAAGCCGCAGCGGGAGCGCACCGAGCGGCTGCGACAGCTGATCGCCACCCGGCGTCGCGTCGCCGGCTGAGGCGACTTTCTCAGGATTGACCGGCCCTTCGGGGCGTTGACCGGTCGCCTGCCGACCCGACCGGTTAACGTGCATCGCGTAACGAGTCGGCGTGCTGTGCCGAGGCCATTGGGGGGACCGTGTCGTACTTCGCTGCCGCCGTGGTGCGCGACGAGGGCGAGTGGAGCGCCGCCGAGGTGAACCTACGGGGCGCCTCCGACATCGACGAGGTCGCCGACCGGCTGCGCGACGTCGAGCCCGACGCCGACCTGTCGCTGCTCTTCGTCGAGGCGGACGACGCCTACCTGGTGATCCTGCGCCTGGACGAGGGGGAGGACCTCCGGATCTTCGGCTCCGACTCCGCGTACGCCGAGGAGTCCCGGCTGGGCGCGCTGCTCGTCGGTGACCTGAAGACCTCGGTCACCGGGCTGGAGGAGAGCGAGGAGCCCCGGCCGTCCGCCGCCGGGGCCGAGGAGAGCGAGCAGCCGGCGGTCGACCCCGAGGCGGACCCGGTCGGCGACGCGGACATCCTCGCCGACCTGGGCATCTCCGCCCAGAAGCTGCTCCGGCTCTGCGCCCACGAGGGGATGCTCCCGGCCGACGTCACGGCCGAGCTGTGCCAGGTGCTCGGATGCGCCGACGAGGTCGAGGAACTGCGTGAGGTCTGACCCGCCGTCCGGCGACGGAGCCGCCCTGTCGGGCGGCGGTTCGCCGCTGGCCGGCGCCGCCGAGCCGGTCGACTCGACCGACCCGGCGCTGGAGACCGTACGCCCGGGGCAGCCGACCCCGGGCGCCGTCGGCCGCGTCGGGCCCGGCGCGGACGAGGGGCTGGCCGACCCGGACGGGGCGGGCCGCCGGCAGCGGCACGAACTGTGGATGCGCCGCGCGCTGGAGATCGCCGTCACCGGCCCGGACGCACCCGCCCCGGGCGCCGACGGCGCGGACGCCGCCGACGACATCCCGGTCGGCGCCGTGCTCTACGGCCCGGACGGGACCGAGCTGTCGATCGGGCGCAACGAGCGCGAGCTGACCGGTGACCCGACCGCGCACGCCGAGGTGCTGGCGCTGCGCCGGGCCGCCGAGCGGCTGGGCCGCTGGCGGCTCGACGGCTGCACGCTGGTGGTCACCCTGGAACCCTGCACGATGTGTGCGGGCGCGCTGGTCCTGGCCCGGGTGTCCACCGTGGTCTTCGGTGCCTGGGAGCCCAAGACCGGGGCGGCCGGCTCGCTCTGGGACGTGCTGCGCGACCGCCGGCTCAACCACCGGCCGGAGGTCTACGGCGGCGTCCTGGAGTCCGAGAGCGCCGCCCTGCTGCGCGCCTTCTTCCGCTGACCGCCCGCCGCCCGGTCAGGCCGGGGTCGGGGTGGGGCGGAGCAGGTTCGCGGCCACCGCGCGGCCGGTCTCGGTCCACGGGGTGGGTCGCAGGGTCGCCGGGTCGAGCCGGACGATCGCCCGCCGGCCCTCGGCGTGCACGATGCTGCCGTCGAGCGAGCGGAACTGGTAGGCGTACTCGGCGCTGCTGGTGCCGAAGTGTTCGAGCCAGAAGTGCACCGCCACCGGCCCGGTGGCCGCGATCGGGGCGCGGTAGGTGATGGTGAACTCGCGTACCGCGTGGAAGGTGTCCGGCGCGCTGCGCTGCCCGCCCTGGTAGGAGACGCCCCGCTCGGCCCAGTAGGCGGTCAGGGCCCGCTCCAGCAGCACCACGTACCGGGAGTTGTGCAGGATCCCGAAGGCGTCGAGGTCGTCGAAGTACACGCTGACGTGCTCGACGTGGCCGTACTCGACGGCGGAGGGGGCGGCGAGGGCGTGGCTCATCAGAGGCCTTCCGGTAGCAGGGTCGGATCGGGGCACAAGGCCCGCAGGCGGTGCAGCAGGCCCTGGCGGGCGTGCCGGTAGGCGGTGTCGGGGTCCAGCAGCCGGGAGCGCAGTGCGGCGGCGATTCCCAGCGCGTCGATCTCGTACGCCAACTGCCGGACGTCGGTGTCGGCGGGGAGTTCGCCGGCGGCGACCGCCTCCCCGACGAGATGTTCGAGGAACGCGGTCCAGCGGCCGAACACCTCGGCGAGCCGGTCCCGGACCGGGCCGGGTCGGGCGTTGTACTCGAAGTCGGTGCTGGCGAAGAAGCAGCCGCCGGGGAGCACCCGGGCGGCGTAGAAGTCGATCCGGGCCTGGTGCAGCGCCCAGAGCCGCCGGACGCCCCGGGGGGCGCGCAGCGCCGGGTCGATGATCCGCTCCTGCCACTGCTCCACCGCCCGGTCGACGGTGGCGAGCTGGAGCGCCTCCTTGGAGTGCCAGTGCGCGAACAGGCCGGACTTGCTCACCCCGAGCGTGTCGGCGAGCTGCGCGAGCGAGAGCCCGTGCAGTCCGACCTCGGTGGCCAGCACCACCGCGGCGTCCAGCGCGGCGGCCCGGGTCCGGTCGCCGCGGGCGACGCGTCCGTCGACTGTCATGGGGAGAGGTTAACCAAAAAGCACGACCGGTCGTATTGTTTAAGTCGGTGACGGTGCTCACTCCGGACACGGCGGCGCCCCGCCATCCGATGCGGATGACGGGGCGCCGAGATAAGGAGGGGAACTCAGGCGATGGCGGTGTCCAGGGCGATCTCGACCATCTGGCTGAAGGTCTGCTCGCGCTCCTCGGCGGTGGTCTTCTCGCCGGTCTTGATGTGGTCGCTGACGGTCAGGATGGTCAGCGCCCGCGCCTTGAACCGGGCGGCGATCGTGTAGAGCGCCGCCGACTCCATCTCCACCGCCAGCACGCCGTAGTCGGCCAGTGTGTCGTAGAGGTCCGGCCGGTCGGTGTAGAAGGCGTCCGCCGCCAGGATCGGCCCGACCCGCATGCTGATGCCGCGCCGCTCGGCCACCTCGACCGAGGTACGCAGCAGCCCGAAGTCGGCGACCGGGGCGTAGTCGATCAGCCCGTCGAACCGCATCCGGTTCATGTTCGAGTCGGTGGAGGACCCGATCGCCGCGACCACGTCGCGCAGCTGGAGGTCCTCGGTCAGGGCGCCGCAGGAGCCGACCCGGATCAGGGTCTTCACGCCGTACTCGTTGACCAGCTCGTGGGCGTAGATGGAGGCGGACGGCATGCCCATGCCGGAGCCCTGGACGGAGACCGGCACGCCGTTCCAGCGACCGGTGAAGCCCAGCATGCCCCGGACCGTCGAGTAGCACGTGGCGTCCTCGAGGTAGGTCTCCGCGATCCACTTGGCCCGCAGCGGGTCGCCCGGCATCAGGACCCGCTCGGCGATCTCTCCCGGCTTCGCGCCGATGTGCGTACTCATGGCAAAGATCCTGCCAGGCCGGAGGCGGGCATACCGGTTCGGCATCCAGACCGGCGGTCCTGTACCCTCGTCGGCGGTGGCGTGTCCGAGTGGCCTAAGGAGCACGCCTCGAAAGCGTGTGAGGGGGCAACCCCTCCGCGGGTTCAAATCCCGCCGCCACCGCTCGTGAACAGCGAGAACGCCCGGTCGATCCGCGAGGATCGGCCGGGCGTTCCGCTTGTGGTCTCAGTTTTGGTCTCGGTTCGTGCTCAAGAGCCCGTCTCGGGTCCGCTGCCGGGCTGTCCCAGAGCAGCCCGCCGACGCGCTGGGCGATGTCCCGACGGACCTGGGCGGGGCGGTGGCGCGCCCCTGGTCCTGCTCGTCGTGCTCCATGCCGCAGGAGGTGGAGCGTCGGCCTTTACGCGGTGTTCACCAGCTGATTCCGGCCGCCACCGGCAGGTGGTCGCTGCCGGTGGCCGGCAGCACCCACGAGCTCTCCGGCTTCACGCCGCGGACCAGGATCTGGTCGATCCGCACCACCGGGAACTTTGCCGGCCAGCTGAAGCCGAAGCCGTCCCCGGCCGCGTCCTGGGCCGAGCGCAGCTGCGAGGTGATGTCGGCGAAGGCGCGGTCGTCCATGGCGCCGTTCAGGTCGCCGAGCAGCACCACCCGCTCGTTCTGCTCGGCGGCGATGGCCCTGCCGAGCGCCTGCGCGTTTCTGTCCCGATGGGCCGTCCAGAAGCCCGCCCTGGGATTCACCCGTACGGACCCCAGATGGGCCACGTACACCGCCAGCGGCCCCTGGTCCGTGGCCACCGTGGTGCGCAGCGCCCGGTTGTAGGCCATCTTGACGTCGACCGGCTTGCTGGCCGCCAGCGGCCCGGCGTCCATCTGGATGTCGACCGGCTGGGTGTCCGACAGCGGCAGCTTGCTCCACAGCCCGACCGTGCCCTGCACCGTGTGGTACGGGTACGCCTTCGCCAGCTCCATCTCGTACGTGCCCGTGGCCTGCGGGGTCAGCTCCACCAGGGCCAGCACGTCCGCCCCGGAGGCGGCCAGGTCGCGGGCAGTGCCGGCCGGGTCGGGATTGCCGGCGCCGACGTTGTGCTCGGCCACGGTGAGGTCGCCGCCCGGATGGGACTTGTCGCCGAGCAGCCCGCCGAAGAGGTTCAGCCACACCATGACCGGCAGCAGCAGCGCGGCCACCGCGGAGGCGGAGCGGCGCCACAGCGCCCCGATCAGCAGTACGGGGATGAACAGCCCGAACCACGGCAGGAAGGTCTCCACCAGGCTGCCGAGGTTCCCGATCCGGTTCGGGATCTTCGCGTGCAGCAGCATGAACAGGCCCAGCAGCAGCGCCAGCGCCGCGAGCAGCCGGCCGTGCTTCCAGGGGCCCGGCCGGGAGGCGGCGCGTATCGCCCGGCGGATGCGCGCGCGCCAGGTCCCGGCGCCGGCATCCCGGCGGCCGGCGCTGCCCGGCCCGGTCTCCGCCGTGTCCAGCTGCGTCATGTCGGTCCTCGCTCACTGCCGGTCACTGCCGCATCCTCGGGTCCCAGGTGGGGTCGGCGTACATACTCGGGCAGCAGCCGTCGTCGATCGCTTCGGGGCGCAGTTCGTAGTGCCAGGCCTCGTTGCGGTAGATCTGGCACAGCCCGTACTCGGCGCCGTGCTTGGCCGGCCACGCCGTCGATCGCAGCGTGGCTCGCCGCCGGCCTACACGTAGCCCATACCCGAGGTGGGCTGGCCATCCGCACCCCCGACCCAGAGTACCGAGAGATCAGGCACGTACCTCGTGACTACTGGGACGGCGACCGGTTCACCAAGCCGTACGAGGTGGTCACCGGCCCGGACCGGTCATGGCTCAACCGCAAGCTTGACGCTCTGAGGAAACCGCGGGGCCGATGAAGGAGAAGGGTGGAGCGGACGAGGCAGCCAGCGTCACGCGCTGGTTCAGCCCTCGCGATCCCGAGGCGGCACCGGACGAGAACGCCCGGTCGGTCCGCGAGGATCGGCCGGGCGTTCCGCTTTCGGCTCTCAGAGCCTCCGGCCCTGCGCGTCGTCGGCGACGATGCCGTCCAGGCGTACCCCGGGAGCCAGTTGCCGCGGGTCGAACCAGAAGATCACCACCTCCGGGTCCGCACTCCACTTCGCCAGCCGGGCGTCGATCTGACGGCCGTCGGCGGTGCCGATGATGCGCTTCGCAGGACCGACGAAGTATCCGAAGGTGGGCACCGGGTTGCGGTCCGGTCCGGGTCCCGACTGGTCGTAGCCGATCTGGTGGAATCCGGGGCGGCGGTCGTTGCCCTCGACGTCGTTGACCAGGAAGTCCGAGGTCAGCCTGCCGTCGGCGGCGCGGCGGCCGGCGACCAGTCCGATCGTCACCCCGGGTACGTCGGGTAGGTCGACGGCGATGAAGTAGAAGACCCGCTCGTCGGCGCCGTACCGCACCCCGCTGTCCACCACGCGACCGACCGGGACCGGTGGCGGCTCTTCCGGGCTCGGTGTGGGGTCCGCCGAGCGGTGGACGGCAGGTGCGGTGACGGCCGGCGCATCCGGCCGCTCGGGCTCCGGCGGGCCGGTCTGCTGCACAGCGGCCGTGACGCCGGCGACCACCGCCAGCACAACCGCCGCCGCGCCGGGGCCGGCGAGCCGCCGGCGGCGACGCAGGCGGCGACCCTCGCGCATGATCGTGGTCAGGTCGAGGGCGTCCCGCCCGGTCCGTTCGGTCGCCCGCATGGCCTGCCGGAGCTGCTCCGTCTCGTTCATCGGCGCGCCCCGTGGGTCGCCGGCGTTTCGGCGCCGGCCTTGCGCAGCTTCTCCAGGGCGCGGGAACTGGTGCTCTTGACCGTCCCGACCGACACGTCGAGTTCGTGGGCCACCTGCAGCTCCGGCAGATCGAAGTAGTAACGCAGGACGACGATGGCGCGCTCGCGCGGGCTGAGCGTGCCGAGGATGGCGAGCAGCCAGCGTCGGGTGGCGACCTCGTCCGCGACGTCGCCCCGACGTTGCTCCGGAACGTCCTCGCTGGGGTACTCGCGGATCGGGCGCCGCCAGCTGTCGACGAGATGGTTGACCATCACGGTCCGGGCGTATCCGTAGGCGTCGCTGTCGCGGACCCGGGACCATGACGCGTAGGTGCGGACCAGCGCGGTCTGCGCCGCGTCCTCGGCCTGGTGGTGGTCGCCGGTGATCAGGAAGGCGGCGTGCACCAGTCGACCGGACGCCGCCCGGGCGAACTCGACGAACTCCGCGTCACCCCGGGCCATGCCCGCCCTGCCCGCATCGCCCGCCCTTCGCGCATCCCACGACGGACAGGACGGGTGGGGCGGGTGAAAGGTTGAGTCCGCGCGAGATCAACTTTCTGGCCGGGTCACCCGTCCTCCTCGCTGCGCACGACCGGCCGGCGCTGCGCAGCGAGGGGAGACGCATGACAACGAAGACTACGGGTCGGACCCGCGCCACCGGCGCGGCACTGTCGCTGGCAGCCCTGCTGCTCAGCGCGGCGACCGGCTGCGCGCGACCGGCCGCTGGTCAGCCACCCGCCCCGGCCGCCGGGGCGGACACCACCACCCCCGCGCCGCCACCGGTGGCCGCCCGGCCACGAGCCGCCGCCATCAGCTATCCGGCTGACGGCGGCAACCGGTGGCGCCGCGCCGCTGCGGAAACACCGGCCCCCGGCGGGACCGGGCGGCTGCTGCGCTACCGGGTGGCGGTGGAGCGCGACATCCAGGGCCTGCCGGTGACCGAGTTCGCGGCGGAGGTCAGCAGGACGTTGAACGACCCGCAGGGGTGGACCGCGGGCGGGACGCTGCGGCTGCGCCGGGTCGGCTGGGGTCAGCCGGCCGACTTCACCATCTACCTCGCCACCCCAGGTACCCGCGACGAGCTGTGCCAGGACCTGTACGACGGCTACACCTCCTGCCGCAACGGAGACCGGGTGGTGCTCAACGTGGCCCGCTGGGTGAAGGGGGTGCCGCACTATGGCGCGAGCCTCGCCACCTACCGGCGATACATGATCAACCACGAGGTCGGGCACCGGCTCGGCATGGGTCACGAGCGGTGCCCGGGTCGGGGCCGACCGGCACCGGTGATGCAGCAGCAGTCGCTGGGCCTGCACGGCTGCACCGCGAACGCCCTGCCCTACCTCGACGGTGAGCGCTACACCGGACCGTCGGGCGCCTACGACGACCCCGTACCGCCCCGCGACCGAGGCCGGCTCGGCTGACACGATCCGCGCCGAGCGCCGGTCGGTGAGGCCGTCAACTGACCGGACGCGCGCGAGGGCGGGCGGCGACCCGGTGTCGGCCGGGATGCGGACCGCGGCCGCCGGTGATCACGTACGGGGAAGGCCCGGGCCCGAATGGACCCGAGCCTTCCCCGGCAAGACGTCAGGACTGCGGCAGGATGCCGATGTCCACCTGGGTCTCGGCGCCGTCGCGCACCTCGACCAGGGCGCTGAGCCCGTACGGGTAGTAGCCGCCGACGTAGCTGACGATGTCCGAGTCGGTGGCGTCGTCGCCCAGGTCGGGCGTGGTGAACTCGGTGGTGCTGCCGTCCCGCAGGTTGACCCTGACGGTGTACCGGCCCGGCATCAGCCGTCCGCCCCAGTAGGTCCCGCTGACCGTATTGGTGTAGATGCCCGTCCAGTCCCACGGCAGCGAGCCCGTCTCCGGCACCACGGTCATTCCGGCGATCTTGTCGAAGGCCATCGGCTCCCCGGCGTCGCGCTGGCCGTCCCGGTCGAGGTCGAGCCAGATGTGGCCGGCGACAGCGCCCTCGGCGATGTAGGTGACGGTGTCCGAGGCGGTGTTGTTCTCCGTCGACGACTCCGGCGTGCCGGCGGACGCGGTCGCGGTGAAGGTCAGCGGGCCGGCCGGCGTGCCGGGCTGCGCCCGCAGCTTCACCCGCATGTTGAGCCCGTCGGTGCCGATGTCCCAGTGCTCACGGGTGCACTCGACGAACCGGTCGGTCGTCTCCTCCAGTCGGCAGGCCCAGGAGGGGTCGCCGGCGTCAACGGAGAGGAACTCGACGGTCGGCGGGAGCGGGAGCCGGACCACGACTTCCTCCGCCGGGCTGCCACCCTCGGTGAACACGAACGCCGACACCTCGAACTCCTGGTTCGCCCGCAGCTCGTCCGTGCCGACCACGTTCAGCCCGTAGACGTTCAGATCGCCCGGAAGCGGGACGGCGTACGTGAACGTGGTCGTGCCGCTGTTGTTGGCCAGCGACTGCTCCGTCGCCGGAGTCGACACCGAGCCGGTCACCGTCCGGGTGTCGCCCGCCGTCCCGGCCGGGAAGTACGGGTAGAGGTTGAACTGGGCCGTCTCGCCCGGTCGGATCTCCTGGTCGTTCTCGCAGACCCAGACGGAGGTGGAGAAATCGCACTTCCACGACGGGTCGCTCTGGGTCCAGGAGCCAGCGACGGCGTCCGGTGGCATCTGGAAGGTGAAGCGGGCACCGGGGGCGGTGGAGGTGCCCTCGTTGACCGCCCAGGCCCCCACGGAACCGCGCGAGCCATTGCCGCCCAGGGTGGAGATCTCGCCGCCGTTCCACTGAACGAAGGAGAAGGCGAGGTCCGGCTTCGCCACGTACTCGATCGTGGCTGTGTTGGTGTTGTTGGTGGTGGACGACTCGTGGCTCGCGGTGGCGGCGGTGGCGGAGGCCGTCACCTTCCGACCGTCCGTGCCGGCGGGCAGGGTCGCCCAGACATCGAACTCGGTGGCGGCGCCCGCGGCGAGGTCGCCCCACTTGCACTTGGCGGCGGCAGCGTCGCAGCTCCAGCCGTTGAGTCCTTCGCCCCAGCCGAGGGTGGCGCCGGCCGGCAGTTGCAGTTTCACGGTGACGGCGTCGGCCTCGGTGCCCCCCGCGTTGCGTACCGAGACGTTGAGGCGGACGGGGCCGCCGTCCGGGCCGACCTCGCCGGGGTCGGTGAGCAGGCCGAGGACGACGTCGGCCGGGCTGGGCGCGGCTACCGCCGCGCCCGGGAGGGCGGTGAGCATCGACGCGACGACGGCGGTCGCGAGGGACCCGGTCCGCAGCGCTCGGCGGATCGTCGGGCGGAACACGTGGTTGACCATGGGTTCCTTGTCTGGTCGGGAACGGGGACGAGGGCCGGGACACGCGCTGGAGACGGTCACCTGGCCTGGCCGGGATCTTGGCCCGGTCGATATGTCAGGCGTCCCTCCGGCCGAAAGGGTTACATCCGCCGCGCCTCCCGCGCCTTCGCGTCGCTGTCGCCGCGCATCGACCGATCGGCGTACGGTGCCAGCCGGCCGGTGGTCGACCTGCCCGTTCGCCCAGTTATCGCCGATCGTCCGTCCCTCTACGGTGTCGGGGCAGTTCACGACGATCGGGGGTTTTGGTGGGTCGAAGAACTACGAGTGCATCGCTGGTGGCCGTGCTGGCCGGTCTGGCGGTGGGTGCCCCCGCGCAGGCGTCGGACGACGTGCGGGTCATCACGCGGGAAGGCGTTGTACTGCAACATCACCGGGTGGCGAAGGCGACCACACCGGTGCGGGGGACCGGAGGAACGCGTTCCGACTTTGATGGCGACGGCGTCGACGACATCGCCGCCACCGCTGATCCTCTCAACGAAAATCTGCCCTCGGGCGCGACCGGTCTGGTCGTCGTGCGCTACTCGTCCGCGCCGCAGGTCGACTACCTCATCGGTGGCGCGACGCCAGAGGGTGGTAGCAACGCCTTCGGGCTGGCGCTCGCCGCCGGGGACTTCAACGGCGATCGGTACGACGACCTGGCCATCGGCAACATGGACGAGTTCGACCCGGGAAACAAGTCCCACGCCGGCGGGGTCTGGGTCATCCCGGGTAGCAGTGCCGGCCTGGTGGTCGATGCGGCGAAGCACTTCAACCAGAGCTCACCGGGTGTCCCGGGCGCGGCGGAGAACCAGGACTGGTTCGGTGCGACGCTGGCGGCCGGCGACATCAACGGGGACGGCCGCGAGGACCTCGCCATCGGCGCGTACGGGGAGGGGATCGGGGCCAAGACGGGCGCCGGCGCGGTCACCGTCCTCTTCGGTGGGGCGACCGGCCTGACGGCCACCGGTGCCCAGTACCTCCAGCAGGACCAGGCCGGGGTGCCGGGTGCGGCCGAGCGCGACGATTACTTCGGTTTCTCGCTGGCGATCGGGAAGGTCAACAACAACCGCTACAACGATTTGGTGATCGGCGCGCTTCGCGAGAACGAAGGCACGTTCTGGGGTGGCAGCGGCATGGTCACCCTGATGTGGGGTTCGCCGAGTGGCGTGTCGTCCACCGGCGCCACCTCGTCCACCGGAGCGGCGGTGCACGCCGCGACCGGCCATCCCGACACCATCGCCTGGAACCTGGGCGCGACGCTCGCCATCGGCGACGTGAACGGCGACGGGCTGGGCGAGGTCGTCGCCGGCGCGCCCGGCGCCCAGACGCCGGACATCTACGGCGGCCTGATCGCGGTCTTCACGGGGCGGACCGCCGGCCTGTCCGGCGGTGCGGTCCGGATCGTCACGCAGCGCACCCCCGGGGTTCCGGGGGAGCCCGAGGGCTACGACCGCTTCGGCGCGTCGCTGGCGACCGGTGACGTGACCGGTGACGGCCGGGCGGACGTGCTGGTCGGCTCGCCGACCGAGGAGGTGGGCCCGACGGACGAGGGTGGGGTGGTGACCCTGCTCAGGGGTTCCGCCGCGGGGATCACCGGCAGCGGTGCTCAGGCCTTCGACCAGAACCACCCGAACATCCCGGGCACGGTCGAGCGTGGTGACAAGTTCGGCGCGTCGGTCGCGGTGTTGAACCTCAATGGCACCGGTCCGCTGGACGCCGTCGTGGCGTCGACCGGGGAGGAGGTGGCCGGCGACACCGTCGGGTACGCGTCCGGTTCGATGGTGCCGTTCCACGGTTCCACCGGCGGGCTCGTACCGCAGTTCGTCTCGTGGAGCGGCGCGAGCCTGCGTACCGACCGGATCTGGCCCATGCATTACGGCGTCCGGGTCGCCGGGCCGCAGGGCGGCGGCGGTAGGTACTGACCGGCTGCGCCATCGACGGAAGCGCCCGGTCGGTCCGCGAGGATCGGCCGGGCGTTCCGCTTCCCGGGGGGCGGACCCAGCACGCCTGCTCCGACACACCCACGGCGCGCCGATTTCCCGCGCCCCGGCCGGGTCGTACGGACGCATCGACCGTTCGGCCGACGGTGCCACCCGGTCGCCGGCCGACCTGCCCGTTCGCCCAGTTATCGCCGTTCGTCGCTGCCTCTAGCGTGTCGGGGCAATCCACGAAGATCGGGGGATTCTGTGGGCCGAAGAACTATGAGCGTGTCGCTGGTGGCGGTGCTGGCCGGACTCGCGGTCGGTGCCCCCGCGCAGGCGGCGGACGACGTCCAGACCCTCACCCGGGACGGCATCGTCCTCCAGCACCACCGGGTGGCGAAGGCGACCACGCCAGTGCGGGGGACCGGAGGCACCCGTTCCGACTTCGACGGCGACGGCGTCGACGACGTGGCCGTGACCGGTGATCCCTTCAACACCAACCTGCCCTACAACTCCGCGACCGGCGTGGTCGTGGTGCGCTACTCGTCCGCCCCACAGGTGGACTACTTCCTCGGGGTGCTGTCCTCCGGCGGTGGCTGCGCCTGCTTCGGCATGGCGCTGGCGGCGGGCGACTTCAACGGAGACCGGTACGACGACCTGGCGATCGGCGACTCCGACGAGGTCGATGCGGGCAACAAGAGCCACGCCGGCGGGGTGTGGGTCGTCCCCGGCAGCAGCAGCGGCCTGGTCTTCAGCTCGACGAAGCACTTCAACCAGAGTTCGGCGGGCGTTCCCGGCGCGGCGGAGAGCCAGGACCGGTTCGGCGCGGCGCTGGCGGCCGGCGACATCAACGGCGACGGCCGCGAGGACCTCGCCGTCGGCGCGTGGGGGGAGGCGATCGGGACCAAGACGGAAGCCGGATCGGTCACCGTCCTCTACGGCGGGTCGACTGGTCTCACCGCCACCGGTGCGCAGTTCCTCCAGCAGGACCAGGCCGGCGTGCCGGGTGCCGCCGAGCGAAACGACAAGTTCGGTTTCTCGCTGGCGATCGGGAAGGTCAACAACAACCGCTACAACGACCTGGTGATCGGCGCGCCCTTCGAGAACGACGGGGCGTCCTGGAACGGCACCGGCATGGTGACCCTGATGTGGGGTTCGCCGACCGGCGTGTCGTCCGCCGGCGCCACCGCGGTCACCGGCGCGGGAATCCTCGGCTCGATCGGCCAGGCCGGCACCTACGCCTGGTACCTGGGGGAGACGCTCGCCATCGGTGACGTGAACGGGGACGGGCTGGGCGAGGTCGTCGCCGGTGCGCCCAGACCCCGCACATCTACGGCGGTCTGGTCGCCGTGTTCACGGGGCGGACCGCCGGACTGTCCGGCAGTGCGGTCCGCGTCGTCACGCAGCGCACCGCCGGGGTGCCGGGCGAGCCGGAGGACAACGACCGCTTCGGTGCCTCGGTGGCGACCGGTGACGTGACCGGTGACGGCCGGGCGGACGTGCTGGTCGGCTCGCCCGGGGAGGAGGTCGGCCCGACGGACGAGGGCGGGGTGGTGACCCTGCTCAAGGGCTCCGCCGCGGGGATCACCGGCAGCGGCGCCCAGGCCTTCGACCAGAACCACCCCAACATCCCGGGCACGGTCGAGCGCGGTGACAAGTTCGGCGCGTCGGTCGCGGTGTTGAACCTCAACGGCACCGGCCCGCTGGACGCCGTCGTCACGTCGATTGGGGAGGAGGTGACCGGCGACACCCCCGGTTACCCGTCAGGTTCGATGGTCCCGTTCCACGGTTCCACCGGTGGGCTCGTACCGCAGTTCGTCTCGTGGAGCGGCGCGAGCCTGCGTACCGATCGGGTCTGGCCTCAGCGGTACGGCATCCGGGTCGTCGGACCGCAGAGCGGCGGCCCGCTCTCCTGACGCTCCCTTTCTGCACGACAACGCCCGGCAGCTCCCCGCGAGCGGCCGGGCGTTTCGTGACCCGGCCCCAGGAGATCAGCTGATCCGGCCGGCCGGTCCGCCTACCTTCGGCTCGGTGGCGTGCCGGGGGGCCTCGCCGAGCCGTGCTTACCCCTAAGCTTGCTCCGCACGTAACCGTGGATCTTGGTCGCAAGGGGGTGGGACGTGCGGGTCAAGCAGCTGGCACGCCTCATGGTCGTGGCGCTCGGCGCGACGCTCGGCGTCGCATCGCCGCTGAGCTCCGGCGTGGCGCACGCCGACAGTACGGTCGGGCTCGGCATCACGACGTACTCGCAGATGGTCGTCGACTCGACGCGCGGGCATCTTTTCTTCAGCCCCGGGCGGACAGGGTCGGGCGTGCGGGTGACGGACCTGGCGGGCGGTTCGCAGACGACGATCCCGAACCTGCCGGACGCCTCCGGCATGGCGCTGAGCCCGGACGGGGCGACGCTGCACGTGGCGCTCATCGGGGCGGGCGCCATCGCCGCGATCGACACCAGGACGCTGACCGAGACACGCCGCTACAGCATCGGCGCCGGCACGTGTCCCACCTGGCTGGCTCCCGCCGGCGGGAAGCTCTACTTCGGGTACGGCTGTACGTACGGCAAGGGCCTGCTGGGCTCGCTCGACCTGCGCGGAGAGGCACCGGTCGTGGCCCTCGGCCTGCCGCTCAACGGCACGTTCGTCCGGCCCCCGTTGCTGCGGAGCAGCCCGGCCGACCCGGATCTGCTGTTCGTGGCGGACCAGTCCTCCGTCACCACCCCCTCCTCGGGCAGAGCGACCGTGTACGACGTCTCGTCCGGTACTCCTGCGCTGGTCGCGTCCATGCCGTCGGACACCTGCACCGGCCTGCACGACGCCGCGCTCACACCCGACGCGAGCAGGGTGATCCTGGGCTGTTCATTTCTGAACGGCGACCAGACGGCGGCCGCCACCCAGCACGTGGGTTTCTCGACGACGGACCTGTCGGCGGCGGGCGGTTACCCGTCCGGCACCTGGCCGACGGCCGTGACGACGTCCCCGAACGGTTCGTTCGTGATCGTCGCCAACACCAACAGGTCGGCGGAGACGTCCTCGACGATCCGGGTCGAGCGGCTTGACGGAAGCCTGGTGCGCAGCTACAAGCTGCCGGCGGACACCCACGTCGAGCGGCAGGGCCTCGCGGTCAGCGCCGACAACCGCACGCTCTACGCCGTCACCACCGACCACACCGGGACCAACCCCACCCTGCGGCTGCTGACCGACTTCACGAAGGCCGAGTCCTCGCTCACCCTGTCGGCGCCGTCCAGTACGTACCGGACGAAGATCACGGTCACCGGCACGCTGGCGTTCACCGGTGCCGCCGTGTCGTCGCCGTGGACGCTCCAGGTGGCGAAGCGGGACCGCTTCGGCACCCACGTCCTGCCCAACGTCACGACCACCGCGAACGGGACGTTCTCCTTCACCGACACGCCGCGCTTCGGTGGGGCCAACACCTACACCGTCACCTTCCCTGGCGACGCCGGGCACCTGGCGTCCAGCCGGTCCGTCACCGTGCAGGTGTCCCTGTTCACCACCGCGACGACGCGGTAGCCCGCGGCCGGGTTCGCGCCGCGACGGTGACCGCCCAGGCGGCGACCACCGGCAGGTCCTGCCGCCACTGCTCGTGAGATGCGGAAACGCCCGGTCGATCCATGAGGATCGGCCGGGCGTTCTCCGTGTGTGCGGCCTGGTCGGTGGGCCGACCCCGCAGGGCCGGCCCACCGATGCTCACGTGGTCGGGGCGCTGGCGTCCCGGTGAGTGAGCCGGTATGCCGCGTCCTTTCCGTCCGTCTCCAACAGCACCGTGACGGGGCCGTCCGGCAGGCTACAGGTCCGGGTGCCTTCGGCTTCGAGACCGCTCTGGCGGCCGCACCGCCAGCGGCCTCCGCTGTCGAAGACCGACACATCGGCGACTCCGGTGCCGGCGGTGCGCTTCCAGGTGAAGCTCTCCATCGCGGCGTGCTGGTCGGCCGGGATGGAGAAGCAGGCCACGAAGCGGTCCGCCCCGGTGGTCACCGCGGTCTCCACGTTCCTGGGGAGCACCGGGCAGGCGGGCGGTCCGTCGACCCGGGAGAAGGCCATCGCGTACGTGGCGGTGGGCCTGTTGATGACGCCGTTGATCAGGGCGAAGAAGGGTGCCTGCCCGATCAGTTCGCAGCTGTACGCGTTTGGCGAGCCGCACACTTCGGCGCCGGTTGCGTCCACCACCCGGGTCTCCGTCCGCCTGTCTGCGAACCCTTCGACCGGCTCCGAAAGCACGACCTGGGAGCCGGCCGGACTGGTCAGCTGGAGGCAGTTGATCTGCCCGGCGACCTGGAAGGCACCCCGGTGCGGCGCGTCCCGCCAGCCGGTGTCCGACACCGTGGCACAGCCCGACGGCGCCCACGGCACGACCGCGGCGGCGTGCTCGACATCGTTCTCGACCAAGCGCTGCGGCTCGAACACCAGTGTGTACCGGCCGGCGGTGGGAAAGTCGCAGCGGCCGGGGTGGCAGATCGTCCGCCCATCGCGGTCGTACACCAAGCTCAACACGGCGTCGTTGGTCGCGCTGACGGCGCGGAGTCGGTACCCGCCGGCCTCCGCGATCTCCACCGCGCGGCAGCGGATCCCGGTCAGTGCCGGCGCGGCGTCGTAGCTGCCGGGTACGAGGGTGGGGCAGCCGGCGGCGTCGGTGAGCCGCCGGATCTGCACCTGGTACGTCAGATCAAGGCTGTTGGAGACCCACCGCGACGGAAACCAGATCATCCGGTAGGTGCCGTCGGCCGGGAGCACGCAACCGCCGTCGCTGGGGGACCAGTCGTTGGGGGACAAGTTGGTGCAGATCCGGGTGCCGCTCTGGTCGACCAGCCATTCGATTGTCTCGACCGGCCCGGTGTACGCGACCACCCGGTCGCCGGCCCTGCCCTGAAACGGATGACAGGTGGTCTGCACCGGTGAGGTCAGCCGCACCTGCAGGGTGGGCTGGTCCCAGGAGATGCCGGTGCTGGCCCCGCACCCGTCGACGCTGTGCAGCGGGGTCACCGCCACCTGGTAGTCGCGCGCCCTGGTGTCGTTGCCGCTCCACGGCAGCAGCGTGTACCGCCCCGCCGTGGGCAGGTTGCAGTACTCGACGGAGGACTGGTCGCAGATGTACCGCCCGACGTTGTCGTACAGTCTCCACTCCATCGCGGACGGGTCGATGCGGACCGTGACCTGAGCGGTGGTGGTGGTGGAGAACGAGTGGCAGGCCCGCTCGTTCGGCTCCAGCCGGCCCCGGCCGACGGCCGCGCCGGGGTCACCGAACGGGGCCAGCGGCAGCGTCGGGCAGCCGACCGCCTGGGAGATGCGCGGCAGCCTGAGGTTGTACGCCGTCGCCTTGCCATCGATGTGCTCGACGAAGACCCGGTACGGCCCGGCCGTGCTCAGCGTGCAATCGGCGAAGCTGACGTGGGACTGGCAGAGCTGCTGGTGGCGCGCGTCCGTGATTTCCGCCCGCAGGCCGGTGAGATCACGCAGGTGCGGCTCGGCAATGAAAAACTTGCTGCCGATGGGCTGGTCAAACGTGAAGCACCGAGCGGCCGACCCGGCCGAGAGAGTGCCGCTGACCCCTGCCGACGCCCACGAGAAGGCGTCCGCCGGCAGTTGCTCGCAGGTTGACGGCGTCCGCCTCGACTCGACAGAAAGGGTGTAGCCCCCCTTCCCGCTGCCGTTCGTGGTGCTGACCGTGAGCGTGTAGGGGCCGGCGGGGCCGAGTCGACACTCGTCGAGGTATTCGTGGTAGGCGTTGATCTCGCAGGCTTTCCAGCCGTCCTGGTGGTTCACCCGGATGGTGAGGCTGACCCCGGACATCTCCACAACCTGGAGGTACAGCACGTCCGAGTCGGCGGTCGTGGTGAGCGTCCAGGTGTCCTGGGCCTGGCCAATGATCAGCCCGCAGTTGTTGACGGTGCCGAAGGTCAGCTTGCCGCCGCAGAACGAGCGGGGTTTCCGGGGGGCGGGGGTGATGGTGGCTGACCGGGTACGGGTCTGCTCCGTGGTCAGCCCGGCCGCCGTCTCTGCCGACGACGCCGTGGGCGTGGGGGACGCGGCGCGGGCCGGGGCGGTCGGCGACGACGCCCGGGGGGTCGCGGTGGCGGTCGGCGACGACACCGGGGAGACGGCGCCGGTGGACGCGGTGACGGTGGACGAACGGGCGGTGGCCGCGGTCGGCGTCGTCCCGCTGACACCTGCGGCCGACGGTCCTACCAGGATCGCCGGAACGGTCAGCACGGCCGCGGCGACCAGCGCGATCCGGGGGACTCCCCTGCGCGGCCGGTTCTCGGGGCAGGCGGACAGGGTTGTTCTCACATCAACTCCCCCATGAGATGCCGCGCGGCGACCCCGCGGGCGAGGAGATGATTCCACGGAAGCCGATCTTCGACAATCCGCCTTACATGCCGTCGGTGCCGCTGGTCAGCAGGGGCCGTAGCCCTCGTCGAAGAGGCGGCGGGCCCAGTCGGCGTACCCGGCGATGATCTCCCGCACGGAGGTGCCGTCGTGCAGGAAGAGGTACGCCCGGTCGCCGTCGCGGGCCAGCAGCCCGTCGAACCGGTACGTCCGCTGTGGAGCGTCCAGCCGGACCGCCGACGGGTAGTTGGCCAGCACCTCGTCGACCGGCGTGCCGACGGTGATCCCCTCGGGTGTGCTCATCGGGTCGTCGAGCCAGAGCAGCACCAGCCGGTCGTCCACGAAGATGGGGCTGGCCGCCCCGTGCCCGGCCAGCGTCGGCCCGCAGGCGTCGACCTCGGCGCGCAGCACACCCCGGCGGGTCAGCTCCTGCTCGCTGTCGCCGAACTCGATCTCGGCCAGGCCGCTCAGGTGGACCACCTCGGTGTCGCCGACCGGGCGGGCCGGCACGTCCGAACCCTGTGGACGGACACCGCTCCCCGAGATCGAGGCAGCCGTCAGCAGCGTGGCAATGAATACGAATTGTCGCAATTTCATGGAATCCCCCAGTCCCCAACGGAACCGGGCCGCTCAGGTTGCTGCTCCTCGCCGGATTGCCGGTATTCCCACTCCTCCGCCAGCTCGTCCCAGTAGTCGGCGGACAGGCCCCGCCGTCCGTGGACCAGCCAGCCGTCGGTGTGCCGCTCCAGGTGCAGACCCAGCTCGGCGAAGGGGTCGATCCACGGGCCGGGTTCGGTGCCCAACCGGGCCAGCGCCGCGTTGATCGGCCACTCTGGACGCGGCCCGTCGAGGAGCCGATCGACCCGCGGCCCCCAGCTCACCTCGCCACCCAGCCACACCACCGCCGACTGGTAGCCGAGACCCCCGGCGAACTCCGCCTCCAGGTACGCCACCGGCCCCCGCCGCGACCAGCGGGCCAGCAGCTCCGTCAACGCCGGCGAGAGGAGCAACTGGAACGGCTGCTCCGCGCTCGGCTCGTCGGTGGCGAAGTCGGGCAGCGCCCCGGTCAGCTCCTGGACGAGTTGCGGGGTCACCGGCAGCAGCGCGAAGTCCTGGCGTAGCGCGGCGAGGACGGCGTGGTCCAGCTCGGCGGTCTGCTCGCGGAGCAGCTCGACGTCCGCGACCACCGCGCTGAGCTGGTAACTCATCCGAGCCCTCCGGCATCCACAGGCTGTGGATGGAACATGTGTACGACGGATCCGGTGCCGCCGCAGATCACCGGACGGTACCCGCCGGATCGTCGGCCATCCGCCCCGTGCTGGCCGGAGCCCTGTTCCGTCAGGGTCGGGGCGCTCGCGCTCGGGTCAGGCCCGCTCGGTGACCCGGGCGACGAACGCGCGCCAGGCCGCCGGCGCGAAGACGAGCGCCGGTCCGGTCGGGTCCTTCGAGTCGCGTACGCAGACGATGCCGGGCAGGTTGTCGGCGACCTCGACGCAGGCACCGCCGTTGCCACTGCTGCGGCTGCTCTTGCGCCACCGCGCGTTGTTCAAGTCCATGTCTCCGCCACTTCCGTGATGAGATCGACTGATTGCCAGTGGGACAAGGCCTCGCCGCGCACGTTCTCCCACGCTGCCATCATCGCCGCGATGTCCTCCGGGTCGCTAACCACTTGTCCCTGGAGTTGGTTGTCGAGGTAGCCGGCGATCCGGTGGTCGTGGCTGTTGGCGATCACGAAAGGGCCGTTGAGGCCTGCGTAGACACCGACGGTGGACGGCACGACGTGCACCCGGATGTGCGGCTCGGCGCACGTCGTGACCAGGGCCCGCAGTTGCTCGTACATCGTCGCCCGGCCTCCGACCGGCCGACGGAGGACCGCCTCATCGACGACGGCCGTGAACTGCGGTGGGTCATCCCGCTTGAGAATCCCTTGGCGAGCGAGGCGGGCCGCCAGGTGCCGCTCGACGTCACCTCGGGGGATCAGCCCCGCGTCGCTGAGCACCGCTCGGGCATATGCCTCGGTCTGGAGAAGGCCAGGCAGGACGCTCGGCTCGAACCACCGCAGCGACACCGCCTCGCGCTCGATCTCCTGCCAGGGGCGGAACCAGATCGGGTCCCGACGTCTCGATGTGTCCGGCCATATGTCCGCTACGTCCCGGCCGAGGGCTTCGGCCGCCGTGAAGCGGTGCCGAGGGTGCGGGATGCGGCCCTCGGTCAGCCAGCGCGCGACCGTCTTCGGGTCGACGCCGACGCGTTCGGCGAGGGATTCGGTGGTGTGCCCGGTGTCGCTCAGCGCCGCCCGTAGCGCGTCGTTCACGGCCCCTCCATCGGATGTCTCGAATATCCGCCGACCATATTGCTACGCGGTGTACCTGTCCGGTGACGCGCGGAAGGGTGGTCGCACAGGACGGCGCGGCCGGTGGAGGTGATCCAGCCCGGCGGCCGGCGTCAGTCCGGGGCCGCCTCGACGGGGAGGCGAGGCGGCCCCCTCCACCGCGAAGGAGGCTCCGCCCATGCCGTCCACGACCCGCGTCGCTGTCGGCGCCACGATCCGCGTCCCGGCCGACGGGTACCGCTTCGGGAAGGGCCCGCTGACCCTGTGGATCACCGAGGTGCTGAGCGTCGGTCGGTTCGAGGGGGCGCTCTGGGCCGAGCTGCGCGGCCACGAGGTGAACCCCGATGGCACGCTCCGCATCCGGCAGCGCTTCGCGTTCGTCCGGGTCGACCGGGCCGTCGCCGTCGAGGTGCCGTCGCGGTGAGCCGCCGCCGGGAGCACGTCCCCACCCGACCCACCTGGCGTTGCCAGGCGTGCGGCATCGCCTGGCCCTGCTCGGCGGCGAAGTTGCGGCTGCTCGCCGAGTACCGCCACGACCGGCCCGCGCTCACCGTCTATCTGGCGACCCTCCAGGCCGAGGCCGCCGAAGAATTGCCCGATTCCGGCCCTAACACGCCCCGGGTGGGCCTGATTGACCGGTTCGTCTCCTGGGCCCGCGCCCGCGGGTGACCTTTCTCGCGTACGACGAAGGGCCGGCCCCGTGCGGGGGCCGGCCCTTCGTGTCGCTCTGTCGAGCGGAGGATACGAGATTCGAACTCGTGAGGGTGTTAACCCAACACGCTTTCCAAGCGTGCGCCCTAGGCCTCTAGGCGAATCCTCCGCGAGCCAGGATACAGGTCCCCGGCGGGCCGGCCACCCCACCACCCCCTGATGATCCACCTGGAGTCGGGTAGGCTGGTGTCACCTCCCGTGCGGCGGTATCTCGTGAACCTCCCCAGGGCCGGAAGGCAGCAAGGATAAGCGAGCTCTGCCGGGTGCACGGGAGGCCTTTTTGTCTCCGGGCGCCGGTACCGTACCTGCGGGGTCAGGTCACGGGGTGGTGGGTGGTCACCCGCGCCTGACCGGCGCAGAATGGCTCGGTCGAGAGGAGGCGGTACGGGTGGCACTGGCCCTTTACCGCAAGTACCGGCCGCGCACCTTCGCCGAGGTCATCGGGCAGGAGCACGTCACCGAGCCGTTGTCGCAGGCGCTGCGCAGCGGCCGGCTCAACCACGCCTACCTCTTCTCCGGCCCCCGGGGCTGCGGCAAGACCTCCAGCGCCCGCATCCTGGCCCGCTCGCTCAACTGTGAGCAGGGCCCCACTCCGGAGCCCTGCGGCACCTGCGCGTCCTGCCGCTCGCTGGCCACCGACGGCACCGGCTCGATCGACGTGATCGAGATCGACGCAGCCAGCCACGGTGGTGTCGACGACGCCCGCGAGCTGCGCGAGAAGGCGTTCTTTGCGCCGGCCAGCAGCCGCTTCAAGATCTACGTCATCGACGAGGCGCACATGGTCTCGTCGGCCGGCTTCAACGCGCTGCTCAAGCTGGTCGAGGAGCCGCCGGAGTACGTCAAGTTCATCTTCGCCACCACCGAGCCGGAGAAGGTCCTCGGCACGATCAAGTCGCGGACCCACCACTACCCGTTCCGGCTGATCCCGCCGAAGACGCTCCGGCCGTACCTCGAACAGCTCTGCGAGGCGGAGGGCGCCACCGTCGAGCCGGCGGTCTTCCCACTGGTGGTGCGCGCCGGCGGCGGCAGCGCCCGGGACAGCCTCTCGGTGCTCGACCAGCTCATCGCCGGCGCCGGCCCGGAGGGGGTCACCTACGCCCGGGCCGCCGCGCTGCTCGGCGTCACCGACTCCGCGTTGATCGACGAGATGTGCGACGCGTTGGCCGCCGGGGACGGCGGTGCCGCGTACGCCACCGTCGACCGGGTGGCGGAGGCCGGGCACGACCCGCGCCGGTTCGCCTCCGACCTGCTGGAACGCCTGCGCGACCTGATCGTGCTCCAGCAGGTGCCGGACGCCGCGGCCAAGGGTCTGATCGACGGCCCGGCCGACCACATCGAGCGGATGGCCGCGCAGGCCCAGCGGCTCGGCCCGGGCACCCTGTCCCGCTGCGCCGACATCGTGCACAACGGCCTGGTCGACATGCGCGGCACCACCGCGCCCCGGCTGCTGCTGGAGCTGATCTGCGCCCGGATGATGCTGCCCGGCGCCGACGACACCACCGGCGGCCTGCTCCAGCGCCTGGAACGGATGGAGCGCCGGCTCACCCTGGGTGGCGCCGAGCTGCCGTCGGCCGCCGCCGGCCCCGCGCCGGTCGCCCCCGCTTCTCAGGTACGCCCCGAGCCCGCCCCCGCCGCCCCGAGCGCGCCCGCCCCGGCCGTGGAATCGCGGGACGTCGCCGTGCCGGCGGCCGCCCCGGCGGCGGAGCCGGTGACCCCGCAGGCCGCGCCCCGTCGGGTGCCGCCGGAGGCGGTGATGCCCGACCCGGCCACCCCCGCGCCGCCCCGCCCGGGCAGCAGCTCCCCGGGTGCGCTGGACGCGGTCGCGGTACGCCGTGCCTGGCCGGACATCGTCGCCAAGGTCAACCGGATCAAGAAGCCCGCGGCGGCGCTGATGCGCGACGCCGTGGTCCGTGACGTGGACGGCGACACCGTGGTGCTGACCGTCAAGTCGCCGGTCCTCGCCCAGATGATGGGCAACCACATCTCCGTGCTGTCCGACGCGCTCTACGAGGAGTTCGGCGGTCGCTGGCAGATCCGCTGCGAGGTGGCCGGCGAGCGTGGCGCGGCCACGCTCGGTGGCCCGAGCCGGGCGGCGGCGCCGACCCGACCGGCTTCCCCGCCGACCCCGACGCCCGCCGGCCCGGCCGCTGCCGGCCCGACCGGCGTGGGCCCCAGCGGCCCGTCCAGCGCGGCCAACGGCGTGGGCCCATCTGCCGCGACCAACGGTGCAGGCCGGTCCGACGCGACCAACGGTGGAGACCTGGGCGGTCCGGCGGGTCCGAATGGCGTGGGTCCGCGCGCTGCGTCGGGTGCTTCCGGCGGTGGAGCCGCCGGCGGTCCGGCCGGCCAGTCCACCGGCCGTGGCTCGGCCGGTGGCCCGGGGGCCGGGGGAGCTGGGACCGCCATGGGCGCAGCCGGTTCGGCTCACGGTGCCTCCGGTCCTGCCGGCGATGCCGGTGGCCCGGCGGGCAGCGACGGCGGGCGGCCCGGTGGTGCGGGACAGCCCGGTGGTGCCGGCGGCCCGACCGGCCCTGCGGCCCGGGCCCAGGCCGGTCCGGCGACCCACGGCGGGACCGGCCCGGCGGCGAGCGGCCCGAGCGGCCCGGGTGACGGTGCCGGAGACGACGAGGACTGGCCCGAGCCGGCCCGCCCCGGCGGTGCGGGCGACGGCGACGAGGGCTGGCCCGAGCCGGCCCGTCCGGGTGGTGCCGCGACCGCCACCCCGGGCGGCGACGACTGGCCGGAGCCCGCCCGCCCGGGTGGGGCGACGGCCACCGCGACCGCCGTACCGAGACCGGCCGGCCCGCAGTCGGCACCGTCGCCGGCCCCGGCGGCGGCGACCGGCGGCGCGCCGGTGAGCAGCGCGATCGCGGCGGCGCGGGCGGCTGCGGCGGCGGCCGGCACGGGCAAGGCGGCACGCCCTGCCCAGGCGGCACGGAAGACCGCGGACGCCGACTGGGCCGGCGAGCCGCCGTACGACCCGGACTTCGACGGGCCGCTGCGCGGCGGTGGCCGCCCCCAGCCGGCGGCAACCCCGGCGTACGAGGGGTTCGACCCTGGTGACGAGCCGCTGGACGAGGTGATCGACGAGCGGACCGCCCGGCAGTCCAGCGAGGAGCAGGCGGTGCAGTTGCTCCGGGAGGCGTTCGGCGCCGAGAAGATCGACGAGGTCGACGCGCGCTGAGCGCGCGCCGGCCACCGAGGACGTGTGTCGCCGCCCGACTAGGCTGGGCGCGGCCGAGCAGACGAGTGCGAGAAGGAGCCCTCCGTGCGCCCAGGTGGACAGCCGAACATGCAGCAGATGCTGAAGCAGGCGCAGAAGATGCAGCAGCAGATTGCCAAGGCGCAGGCCGAGCTGGCCGAGGCCGAGCTGACCGGCACCGCCGGCGGCGGCCTGGTCACCGCGACCGTCTCCGGCGCCGGTGAGATCAAGAGCATCAAGATCGACCCGAAGGCGGTCGACCCGGAGGACGTGGAGACCCTGGAGGACCTGGTCGTCGCGGCCCTGCACAACGCCGCCGAGGCGGCCAAGGAGCTGACCGAGAAGAAGATGGGTCCGGTCGCCGGTGGCATGGGCGGCCTCGGCCTGCCCGGGTTCTGAGCCGGCTGATGTACGAAGGTGCCATCCAGGACCTGATCGACGAGTTGGGGCGGCTGCCGGGCGTGGGCCCGAAGAGTGCCCAGCGGATCGCGTTCCACGTCCTGTCGGCGGACCCTGCCGACGTCAACCGGTTGGCCGGCGCGTTGCGCAAGGTCAAGGAGCTGGTCCGGTTCTGCACCACCTGCTACAACGTGGCCGAGTCCGACCAGTGCCGGATCTGCCGCGACCCGCGCCGCACAGACGAGGTGCTCTGCGTGGTCGAGGAGCCCAAGGACGTGGTGGCGATCGAGCGGACCGGTGAGTTCCGGGGCCGGTACCACGTGCTCGGCGGGGCGATCAACCCGCTGGAGGGCATCGGGCCGGACAACCTGCGCATCCGCGAGCTGATGACCCGGCTCAGCGGCGGGACGGTCCGGGAGCTGATCCTGGCCACCGACCCGAACACCGAGGGCGAGGCGACGGCGACGTACCTGGCGCTGATGGTCAAGCCGATGGGCATCTCGGTCACCCGGCTGGCCAGCGGCCTGCCGGTCGGCGGCGACCTGGAGTACGCCGACGAGATCACTCTCGGCCGCGCCTTCGAGGGCCGCCGCGCCGTCTGAGCCGTCGTACTGGGCGGCCGAGTCGCATCCGATGGGTCCACGCGAACAGGCGTGGACCCATCGGCGTTCTCCTCGTTGATCATGAAGTTAGCGGCGGCGTTGATCTCCTCCACCACTGTCAACCTCATGATCAACCCGAGGTGTTCCCGGTGAGGATCGGGTGCGGGTATGCCGCTGGCCGGCACCCTACTCGGGGGTGCCGGCCAGCGTTGATTGTTCGGTGGGTCAGTTGTTCCAGTGCTTGGCGACGAGGTCGGCGGCCTGCTTCTCCCACTGGGCGTAGTGGTCCGGGTAGGCCGAGACCTGCACGGTCTGCGCGGCCTTGGTCAGCGGCATGTCCTTCCAGCCGTCGACCTGCTTCAGACCCTTGAGGAACGCCATCGTCGAGTACTCGGGGTCGGTGATCTGCTCGACGGTGCCCCAACCGCTGGAGGGGCGCTGCTGGAACAGGCCCTGCGAGTCGTGGTCGTTGCGGTCACCCAGGTGGCCCAGGTTCTCCAGCTTCGACTCCTGCAGCGCGGTGGCGATCGCGACCACGGCGGCCCGCTCGTCCATGCCCGACTTCTTCGTCGCCGCGATGATCGCCTTGACGTTGGCGGTCTGCTCGTCGCCCAGGGTGATGTGCGACTGCTTGCCCTGCACGCCGTGCGGGATCAGCTTGCTCTTGTCCACACCGGGCTTGTCGGCCTGCACCACGGCAAC
>NZ_JBQHDD010000019.1:0-51495 GCF_052068055.1 Micromonospora sp. L32
TTTCGGCATGGCAGACATCCTTCCAGCGAGGAACGCATCCTCACAGGTCAGGAGTCAACCGAACTGGGGGCAGTCCCCTCACCAGCATGGCAGCCAAGAAGCGATCTGTAATCGGTGGTGTCGACACTCACCGCGACATGCACCACGCTGGGATCATCGACAGCACGGGCGGGCTACTGGGCGACGCTGAGTTCCCGGCGACCACCGCCGGTTATGCGGATCTGCTGGCCTGGATGCGTTCCTTCGGACGGATCATGGCCGTGGGCGTGGAGGGCACCGGAAGCTACGGCGCAGGCCTGGCCCGTCATCTGACCAGCAAGAAGATCGCCGTCATGGAGGTGGACCGGCCAGACCGCCGTGCCCGCCGCCGCCAGGGCAAGTCCGACCCCATCGACGCCATCGCCGCCGCCCGCGCGACCCTCGCCGGCACCGCCATGGGCACTCCGAAGACCCGCACCGGACCAGTGGAGGCCATCCGCGCCCTCAGGGTCGCTCGTCGAGGAGCGGTCAAGGCCCGCACTGCCGCCTTGAATCAGATGCGCGGCCTGGTGGCCGCTGCCCCCGAACCTCTGCGAGCCCACCTGACCAGGGTCAGCGCCGCCGTGCTGGTCAGCCGATGCAGGGCACTGGCCTACGACCCTGCAAGACTCCACGAGCCGGAGCACGCCACCGCGGCAGCCTTGGTCGGGCTCGCCCGACGAGTCACCGCCCTCACCGACGAGATCGCCCTCCTCGACCGGCAGGTGACACCCATCGTCCAGAAAGCGGCACCCCGCACCAGCGCCCTGTTCGGCGTCGGCCCCGAGGTCGCCGCCCAGCTGCTCACCACCGCCGGCGACAACCCCAACCGACTCCACTCCGAAGCGGCCCTGGCCCACCTCTGCGGAGCAGCACCCATCCCCGCCAGCTCCGGACGGGTACGCCGCCACCGCCTTCACCGAGGAGGCGACCGCGGCGCCAACCACGCCCTACACACCATCGCTCTCTGCCGCCTGCGCTACGACCAACGCACCCGCGCCTACCAGCAACGACGCATCACCGAAGGCCTCAGCAAACAAGAGATCCTCCGCTGCCTCAAGCGCTACATCGTCCGCGACGTCTACACCGCCCTACGCGCCGACTTCGCCGCTCTCACCCCTTGACCTCCATAGGAGCATCAGTGTGAGGTCGGGCGTCACCCGGTCCACAGCAAGGCCGCTGCCCGCGTAGATGAAGAAGACTGGCAATCCCCTGAAACCGTAGAGACGTCAGTATGGTGATCTTGAAGGTTTTTTGGATCTTGGTTGGGGTCTGGGGCCACCCGGCGCGTTAGCCCAGCGGATAGACGTTGGCGGCGTCCACGGCGGCCTCGCCGGACGAGGTGACCCGCCAGCGGCCCGCGTGACGCTCGATGAGCCCGTGCGCGGCCAGCGCGTGTAGCCAGGCGCGTTGATGCCCCTCGGCGACGACGCCGGCCGGCGGCTCGAGTATTTCGGCGCCGCGGGCGATCGACCGGAGCAGGCTGCGCAGCCCCGCCCGGCGGGCGCTCCGGTAGTACTCAAGCTCCTCGGCGGCTGCTGGGAGCGTCTCGGCCGCCGCGCCGAGCGTCTCGGCCGTCCCCGACGGCTGCACGGGGAGGAACACCGCGAGGACGGGCCGGCCGTAGGGCTGTTCCGGCAGACGAGCGGTGTAGATGCTGAGGGCGAGGAAGCGGGCGCCGGACGGGACAGGGATGTTGGTGGACCTGTCACCGGTGGTGATCGGTTCGTCCGTGCTGAAGCCGCCAGTGGAGAATCCGTAGAAATAGTCGGTTCCGAGATCGTCTTCGAGGAATGCCTGCCAGGCGTAGCTCCGGCGGCCGTGCTCCCGGAGCTCGGCCACGCTGAAGCCAGGGCATGCCCGGTAGCGCAGCACCACACGGTCGGCGCCCAGTTCCAGCGTGTCGAGTTGGAGGGTGCGGCCGGGCAGGACTGCGGCGCTGTCGATGGCGACCGGCAGCGTCCGTGGTCCCTGGTGCGACTGGTTGGGGTTTTGCCACATTGAGTCCACCTAGCTCCCACTGGATTCGGCATTGGGCGGGCCGCTTCGACGCCGGAAGCCGCCTATGCTGCGATCTTCCGATCCCGCCGACGCCGCGCGAGCTGTACGACTAGCAGAACCGCCGAGCCAACGGCGACCGCCATCGCCAGCAAGGTAGTCCCGAAATCAGGACCGTACAGCGCGAGCAGGATCGTCCCCTGATGCTCCGTCTTGATCAGGCACCCGGCGTCCGTCATCGTGCTCCCGGTCCACCCGGACACGCCCGCGCCGTTCTCCAGGCATCCTCGCGCACGGGCGAGATCGTGCAGACCCCAACCGGCGAGGGTTACGCCGGCCAGCATCAGCCCGGCCAGAAGGGCGGCGGCAAGAGTCTGAGCGCGAGACATGTACACATCATGTCTAATGCGCCCAGGCTCGTTTTTCCAAGGTGCCGGGCTGGCTGACGTCCGTCGTCGCCAGGCTGATCCAAGACCCGGAGCATCGTGGGCGACTCGCCACCGACGAGCCCGCGAGCACCTCGACCCCTGTTTAAGTTCGTAGACCCCGATTAGCGGGCCGGCCAAGGTCTCCAGAAGAGGCTGTGTGGGCGTCGGAAGCGTCAGCGGAAAGTCAGCGAGAGCCCTGACACTGGTTGATAGCCGCTAGCAACGGGCGATGGGCGCTGGGCATGGGCGACTGGCGTTGCCATCAGTCGCCTACGCTCAGCGCCCGCTACTCGCCTTTGCAATTCGGTGGTCGGCGATCGCTTCCGGCCGGCGGTCGGGGCAAGCACCCGGCGTGCCATTAGCGTGCCATTGGGCGAGGACACCAGGGGCCAGCCGAGGCCACGCGAGACTGCCGAGACCAGGCCGCCAAGCCCGTGGCCCGCCGGAGATCGACAATTCCCAAGCTGACAGTCTGGGAGCCAGGCGTGGGAGCCACCGGGGCGGACTGGACCGGACGGGGCGGGACCGATCGAGTTGCCGAGCGCTTGAGGACCAGGACCAGGCGGACGACATCGGACGGCCTAGACATGGTCTTGGGAATCTACGGATCAGATGGCCGTACAAGTGGCCTCCTACATCAACCTGCGGCTGGACCAGGCTCGTCCTCACCTGCGATCAGCCGAGCCGCATCGTCTGCTACCTCCTTCCAGACTGTCAGGCCTTCGGCCTCGAACGCCTCGGCGAGAGCCTCCCGCACCTCTTCCACCGACCCACTATGGGTCAGGCGGGCCTTCGCAAGAGCTGCCTCATGCTTCTTCACCCGCGCCTGAATATCTGGCATGGCCTGTTCATATCCGGCCGGCTCCGGCGTCCCGTTCCTCTGGACCATAAGCATCAGCATGCCGGAACCCCTGCGGTACGGAACCTCGTCCGCCGGGCGCCGGTGGCTCTCGGTCCCGGCCGCGAAGCAGTCCAGGGGCCCTCAGTCCTCATCCAGTCCCTAATAGGTTGGCCCTCGACCGCCGACGCTGAGAGATGCCGAGAGGGGTTTCCGCAGGCCAAGCCGGGTTCGGGCAGGTAGACCGAGGTGGGCAGTTTGATCTCGTAATGCGTAGGTCGACGGTTCGATTCCGTCAGGCGGCTCGGTGCAGAAGCCCAGGTCAACGGCCTGGGCTTCGCCGTTTCCCAAGGTCGATCACGTCGCCGATGGCCGTGCCAGTCTGCAAATAGTCCGCATCCCGCGCCGCGACCGCTTCGTCCAGCCGGTTGGCAACGGCGTCCAGGTCGTCGCCGAACAGCCCCGCGTACACGTCAAGGCGGCCCGCAAGCGGGCCGCGCCGGCCGGCCACGCTTGGAGACGACCAGGACTCGAAGACCTCGGGGCTCCGCCCCGAACCCCGACCCTCAGAGATCCGCCAGCGAGGCCAGGTCCGCAAGAGGTCCACGGACGGCGAGGGAGTGGTGAGAGATACCGAGAGGCGTTTCCGCTGCTAGAGCGCGAGCATCGCCGCCGCGACCTCACCGGCGGCCGCATCGGGGATCGCCGTCGCGGCCCGTTCGAGCACGAGCAGCCGCGCACCGGGGATCTCGCGCGCGAGCGCTTCGCCGTTGCCGACAGGGAAGAACGGGTCCCGGCGACCGTGCACCACCAGCGACGGGATCGCGAGCTCGGACAGGCGCTCGCGCCAGCGCGGCTTGCAGTCGAGCTTGGCGAACACCATGCCCAGGTGGTTGGCCATCTGCACCGCGGGCTCCGTGCCCGGCGTGCGGTCCCATCTGCGCTCGGCGGTCGCGCGCGCGGCGACGGGGTCGTCACCGAGGATCTCTGCGCCTGCGGCGGCAAACTCGGCCACCGCGGCGCGGTCGGACCAATCGGGCATCGAACGCGAGAACAGCCGGTCCATCGTCGCCGCGTCATGGTCAGGCAGGTCGTCGTCGACCGGGCCTGGAGCGACGGGCCGCGTTCCGGCGAGGGTGAGCGCCGAGAACGCGTCCGGGTGGTCGAGCGCGGCGACCTGGGCGACCATCCCGCCAACGCCGATGCCTGCCAGGTGCGCCGGCCGGTCGTCGAGTTCGCGGGCGAGCGCTGCGGCGTCGGCTGCAAGATCGCGCAGCGTATACGCCGGCGCCTCGGGATCGACGGTGGTCGACGCGCCGGAATCGCGCAGGTCGTACCGCACAACGTGGCGCCCGCCGTGCGCGAGCGCCTCGCAGAGTGCGTCGGGCCAGGAGAGCATGGTCGTGCCGCCCGCGAGCACAACGAGCGGCGCCGCCGTGTCGCCGAAGTGCTCGACCCCGAGCGTGACGCCGTCCGCCTCGACCGTCGTCATCACGCCTCCGCCGTCGCGATGACGCCGCCGGACGTGCAGAACGAGTGGGCCGTCGGATACATCATGACCCTCCAGGGCGGCGTAGTGGACCGGTGGCGCGGGGACGGCGGCACAAGCTACGCGTCCCCGCCGGTGGTATGCGTCGCGTTGAACGTACGCGACTGGGGTTGGCTCTCAGAGATGGACAACTGGCGGGGCGGAAACTCATCGGGACCCTGTCCGCAAGGGAACGATGACCGATCAGCCGCCCTTGCCCCATGGCTCGAGCAGTACAACACTCCACGGCGTCACACCGCACTCGGAGGACTTCCGCCGACCAGCCGCCTGTCACCAACGTTATGGCCGGGTACAGCTAGAGGTCCATACGTGCAGCTCGCCGGGTCGCTCAACTTGATCTCATAATTCTCCGGTCTCCGTGCCATCCACGTGCCGGTAGCCGGTACCTCGGACGGTCACCAGGGGGCACGAACGGTCACGCGCTTCCTGCCTTGACCTGGCCCACCAGGTCCTTGGCGGCCGTGTTCTTCGTCCTTCCAAACTGACGCTCACACCGGATTACCTGTAGGGGGCGTAGTGGACGCTGCGGGACCAACGCCGCCAGAAGGGTAGCGGCAGGCAGCCGGCCGGCGCTTCGCCTCCGATCTCGGTCTCCACTGATCCATCGGCGAGCGTGACCGAGACGGCCGAGCGGCCCGGAGCAAACACCTCCCGGACCCTGCCGGCGATCACTGAGCGAGCGATGTCTTCGAGCAGGGCGACGTCTTCAGGGCCGGCTTCCAGTTCCCATCGGCCGCCGTTGTCACCGACCCCCAAGATGAGTTCATCGGAGAAGTCCGTCCATCCGAAGGCACGAGCATCGGGGTTACTTGGTGTGACGCCCACCGATATTCCGCCCTCGACGCTGTCGACCTCCACAGTCGCCACCCCTGCCAACTCCTGTGCCAACTGCCTCGCTACTTTCAGAGTTGGTGTCCGGGCCGGCTGGTCGGTGTTGGGTTCGTCTTGGCCGTGCTCATCCATCACGCGGTCAGTTTGCCAAGTATCAGGGGTAGGCGGACGCTGCGGTCACCTCTGCCCGTCTCCTGACCGTGAGCGGTCCGCATCTGGTCCGCAAGAGGTCGGCGGACGGCGGGGGAGTGGTGTGAGATGTCGCGAGGCATTTCTGCTGCTGGGCCCGCATGTGCCCAGGTCGGCGGGGCGGGCAACTTGATCTCGTAATGCGTAGGTCGACGGTTCGATTCCGTCAGGCGGCTCCGTAGAAAAGCCCAGGTCACCGGCTTGATCGCCGATCATGACCTGGGCTTTTTCATGCCGGTCGTGAAGCCGAGGACCGAAGCGAGCAGCCAACGCCGCACTCACCCGACCACGGTGGCCACCGTTGGCGTACCGGCATCGCTCCCCGCTTCCACCTCATGGACCAGCCCGTGACCGCGGCCAAGCTGTCCGCTGCCCGAAGACGCCATCGGGGCATCACATCCATGAGGGATTCGAGAGGTTTTGTAGTTTCCAGGGCATTTGGGCAAGGGCTGGTTGAGGATGGGCGGCAGGGCCAGCCAAGGGCGCAGGAACCAGGGCGTTGACACGTCGCCTGCCAACGCAGGAAGAGGAGCCGACAGCATGGACATGAAGCTGGAATTCGTCGTGCTGCCCGTTGCCGACGCGGGACGGGCCAAGGACTTCTACAAGGCGCTGGGTTGGCGGGAGGATATCGACGTCGGCGAGGGGGATGGCCGGGTGGTGCAGATGACACCGCCCAGGTCGGACTGCTCGATCATGTTGGGCCCCAGCCTCACCACGGCCGCGCCCGGTTCGATGCAGGGCCTGTACCTGGTCGTGGACGACATCGAGGCGGCCCGCGCCGAGCTGGTTGGCCGCGGCGTCGACGTGAGCGAGGTCTTCCATGCCGCAGGCGGTGGCTTGCCCCTTGCGAACGGCCAAGGACGGACCCCCGGGCTGGCTCCGGACCGGGCGAGCTATTTCTCGTTCGCATCGTTCAACGACCCGGACGGCAATGGCTGGTTCCTCCAGGAGGTCACCACGCGCTTCCCCGGCCGGCTGTGGTGAGTGCCGGGCCAGCGCTTCTCCAGGATGAATGAGCAGGCCGGGCGCACCCGCCCCCGGGCCGGGAGCGAGCGCCGGCAGCAGCCAGCGCGTAGCGATCTTGCGGGGCCTCGCGGTCCGGGGGCCGAAACGGTCCCCGGACCGCCTTGACGTCAGAGCGTGAGCTGGCTCCACGTGTGACCGCCGTCGGTGGTGCGGTACACCGCGGCTCCCGACCATGCGGGGCCACCCCAGACCACCACGCCGTGCGTGGCGTCCTGGAAGTCCAGGTCGAGCATCGGGAGCTGCACGTCGGGGATCGCCAGGGGCGTCTCCCACGTGGCGCCGTTGTCGAAGCTGGCGTGCAGCCAGCTCGCGCCCGCACCGACGCCGGCCACGACCGTGCTACCGGCCGAGGTCGTCGCGAACCCGGTGGTGATCCCCGTGGTGGGCGCGTACCCCAGCACGACGGGGGCCGTGCCGCCTACCGACTCGACCAGTTGCTTGTGCATGTAGCCGCGCTCCGGTCCGAAGCTGCACATGCCCTTGACGTCATCGGGCTCAGTGCTGCTGAGCCGTACCGCGTCGTACGCCGAGCAGACCGGCTGGACCTCGGTCCAGGCACTGCCGTCGGCCGCCGACCACATCCGGATCGACGTGTGGATCACGCCGAGGGCGACGTAGACGGCCGAACCGTGGGTGGCGATGTCCCACCCGCCGCTGCCAGGTACCGCGACGCCGGCCACCGGCTGCCAGTTGTCCGCGCCGAGGGGCGACGAGTAGAGCTGGGTGGTCCTGGTGCTTCCGATTCCGTAGGTGACGATCGCGTAGGCGTACCGGTCGGTCGAAGCCAGCTTGGCGATGCTGACCGAGCCGACAGCGCCGGACAGCCGCACGCGCCGCCATGTGCCGGCACCGTCGTGGGTGGCCATGAGAACCTGGCCGTCGGTGGTCCACCCGTCGAGCTTGTTGGCGAAGTGGATCTTCGTCTGGTCAGGTGTGGACGACACCCGTGGGGCGGTGTGCTGCTGCCAGGTCTGCGCGCCGTCCGCCGTGCTGACCAGGGTCGGGCATGAACCGGCCCGGCACGGTGCGAAGCCCAGCACCCAGCCGTCGGCGGCGCTGGTCCACGAGGTGGACGTGGGAGCGAAGCCGGCAGGTACGCCGGCGGTGGACACCGTGGTCGGGGTCGCCGCCGGTGCCCGGTCGGTCGTGCTCGCCGAGGCGACGGAGGGAGCCACCAGCACGGCGAGGGCCGTCGCCGTGCCGACGGACGCGGACAACCGGGAGTACCACGATCTGCTGGTCGGCGGTGTGCCAGCGATGGCGGTGCGTCTCACGCTATCTCCAACCTTGTTGATCAATCGGTGAGGGACGGTCGTGAGTGAAGGGAACTGGTCAGCTTCGACGTGAGCAATGGTTGGCGGCCGGCACGTTGGTGCCATGGCGCAGGCCGGCCACAATCCAGCCCTGGCATCCGAGGCGAACACCCCTGGCGTGCTGTGCCGCAGGTCGAAAGGAGTGGTCCCGACCGGCGGTCGCGGCGACGAGATGTCAGGCGCCCTGGCGAGATTGAGGGAAGGGGGTGGCCTCCGCAGGAAAGATCCCGCCCAAAGTCGGTCGCTGGTCGCGCAGCGCCGCTCCCGGGCCGATCAGCCCTCGATCGCCGGCCGTGATCCGCAGGCAGCCTCGATCAACTCTGCCACTGCTCGGCGAGCAGGCCGTAGATCAGCGTGTCCGTCCACTCGCCCTTGGTCCAGTGGTCCCGGCGCAGGTGCGCCTCCCGGACCATGCCCACCCGTTCGCACAGCCGCGCCGACGCCTCGTTGCGGGCATCGACGTGAGCGATGACCCGATGCATGCCGCAGTGCGCGAAGGCCACATCGATGACCGCGCGAACCGCCTCCGTGGCGAACCCGCGGCCGGAGACCGCCGGGTGGAAGGCCCACCCCATCTCGCCGCGGGACAGCGTCTCGTCGGCCGGCCACAGGATCACATCGCCGACGACCTCGCCCTCGTGCTCCACCACCACCGCGAGACGGGACTCCGGCCCGGTGATCCCTGTGCTGGTGAGCCGCTTGGTGACCACCGTGGTGGCGAACTCGCGCGTCCACGGCTCCCACGGGATGTAGCGGGCGACGAGCGGGTTGCTGTAGTACGCGAGCAGGGCATCCACGTCGTCGGCCCGGTACCGGCGGAGGACCAGTCGCTCGGTACGGATCGGCAGTGCCAGCTCAGACATGCTGCCCAGTATCAGCTCTGCGGTTGGTCGGCGCGGTCGCGGGCCGAGCACGCTCCAGCGGATCACGCCCTGATGCGAGTTGCCCGTCTCACCCGCAAGTGCAACGTCGCCAACAGCCCGGCGAGGATCAGTGCGGCCAGCGCCAGGGTCACGGTGCCCCAGCGGACGACGGCGCCCGTTGACGGTGTGATGAGAACGAGGGCCGCGGTTGCCTCCTGGATGAGGAGCAGGAGGACACATGTGCTCGCCAGGATGTTCTCCGCTACTCCCTGGGCACTGTAGACCCGGGTACGCATGATCGGAGGCACGTGGAGTCCCGCCAGTTCTCGTTCTCCGTAGCCTCCGGTTTCCTGCTCAAGGTTCGCGAACAGCTTCTGCCGGAGAAGTCGGATCTCCCGGTCGTAGAAGCGGAGCACTGCGCCGAGCTTACGAACCGCCGCATAGATGGCGAAGCTGACGATCATCAGGATGAAGCAGAGCAACGCACCACCCAGCACGACGAGGTCGGTGTCCCTGCGGTCTTGCGTGGCGATGCTCGTGAGGAGGCCAGCCGAGGCGAGTAGTGCGGTGAAGAAGAAGCCGAGGTACTGCCCGCGCTGTGTCTCCAGGTGGCGATGGTGCAACCAGTTCTGGTTACTCTCGTGGATCAGTGCCGCGCTGGCGAGGCGTTCCCGCTCGGCCCGGCGGCTGGCGCTCTGCCACACACCCTTCATGCGTCGATGACACCAGACCTCGGCAAGGGGACACGGGAAGCTGTGGCGGCCGGGTCACCCGTGCTCGGCGTAGAGCGGCGATACGTTGCGCCGATGGGGCGTGGCCGAGCGTGCGCCCCGCTGACGGCCAGGCGGGGCGGCCGCCCCTACCCCACGTACAACGAGTTGAGGTATTCCGGGCCGTAGCGGCGCTCCAGGTCGGCCAGGCTCTCCGCGGTGTTCTCGACCTCCTTGATCAGCCTGGCCCGGGTCGGCAGCACGTCCGGCTGCCAGGTCTCCGGCTGCCACAGCTCGGAGCGGAGGAACGCCTTGGAACAGTGGTAGAAGATCTGCTCGACCTGGACTTCGATCGCGAGGATCGGCCGGTGCCCCTTGACCACCATGTCGTCGAAGTACGGGGCGTCCCGCAGCAGCCGCGCCCGGCCGTTGATCCGCAGGGTGTCGGTCCGGCCCGGGATCAGGAAGATCAGGCCGACGTGCGGGTTGTCCATGATGTTGCGGTAGCCGTCGGCCCGCCGGTTGCCCGGCCGTTCCGGGATGGCCAGGGTCGTCTCGTCCAGCACCTTGACGAAGCCGGCCGGGTCGCCCTTGGGCGAGACGTCGCAGCTGCCGTCCGACCCCGCCGTCGCGATCAGGCAGAACGGTGAGGCGGCCAGCCACTGCCGGTCCCGTTCGTGCAGCACGACGCGTTCCTTGGCGACCGCCCGGGGCATCGCCGCCCCCAGCAGGTCGCGCAGCTCCTCGTGCGAGGTGATCTCCACCGTCACGTCCGCCTCCCCCGTGCGTTGACCCCGGTGGCGGCCCGGCCGGACGCCGACCGCCGTCCGTCAGCCTAGGTGGGCGTGGCGAGCGCGAGGTTTGCCCACCGGAGCGGCGGGTACCGGCTCACACAGCGCCCCCGAGCCGAGCAGTGGAGGCCCACCATGGAGAGCCGTCTGAAGGTGCTCGGGCACCCCGTGCACCCGATGCTGGTGATGTTCCCGGTGGCGCTCCTGGTCGTCGGCACGCTCTTCGACATCGTCGACACCGTCGGTGGCCCCGACTTCCTCGGCGAAGTGGCGTACTGGAACATCACGGTCGGCCTGGTCGGCGGCCTGCTGGCCGCCGCGGCCGGGACGTTCGACCTGCTCGCCATCCCGGCCGGCACCCGCGCGAAGCGGGTGGCGCTCACCCACGCCGCCGCGAACGTGGCGGTCATCCTGCTCTTCGCCGCCGTCTGGGCGGTCCGGCTCAACGCCGACTCCCGGGCGGCCGGGGGCGCGCTGATCGCCATCGAGGTGGTCGGTATGGCCATCCTCGGCGTCAGCGCCTGGCTCGGTGGCGAGCTGGTCGACCGGCTCGGTGTCGGGGTCGACCGGGAGGCCGGCCTCGACGCCCCCAGCTCACTGCGGCCCCCGGCGGCCACCCAGCGGATCGGAGACGTGCGATGACGGAACAGCCCGGCGGTTTCGGCCGCGGATGGCGGGGTCGGCAGCAGGGCTGGGACCCGATGGGGGAGCTCCAGTCGCTGCGGTCGGAGCTGAGCCGGCTGGTCGGCGGCCGGGGTGGCACGTCGGACGTCCAGCTGACCGAGACCGCCGACGGCTGGGAGGCGGTCGTCCGGCTGCCCGGCGTGGCGCCGGAGGAGGTCGCCGTCGAGCTGGACGAGCGGGAGCTGTGCGTGCGCGCCCGCTCCGAGGCGGAGGTCAACGCCGACCACGGCATCCCGGGCGGCTTCGAGACCCGCGGCTTCGAGTATCGGATCGACCTGCCGTCCCGGGTGGACCCGGACGCCATCGACGCGGTGATGGACCACGGCCTGCTGCGGGTCCGCCTGCCCCGGGCGAAGCGGGCCGCGCCGCGCACCATCACCGTCGGCCGCGCCGTCCACCGCGGCGGTCCGGCCGCCGTTGGTACGGGCAGGCTCGCCGATCCGGCGGCGGACCGGGAGATGCACCACCCGGACACCACCGCCGAAGAGATCGACCGGCTGTAGCGTTCGGGTGGCCACCGCGTCCCTGCTCGGCCCGGTCGGCGAGCGCGTGCCCGACGTGCGGCGCATCGCCGTGCTGCGCGCCAACGCGCTCGGCGACTTCATCTTCGCGCTGCCCGCGCTGGAGTCGCTGCGGGCCGCGTACCCGGAGGCGGAGATCGTGCTGCTCGGCGCGCCGTGGCACGCGAAGCTCTGGCGCGACCGGCCCGGTCCGGTGGACCGGGTGCTGGTCGTCCCGCCGGCCCCCGGCATCCGCGACCCCGGCCCCGACGAGCCGCCCGCCTCCATGGACGACTTCCTGGAGCGGACCGCGAAGGAGGGCATCGACCTGGCGGTGCAGGTGCACGGCGGCGGGGCGAACTCGAACCCGCTGATGAGCCGGCTCGGCGCCCGGGTCACCGCCGGGCTGCGCGCCGAGGACGCGCCGCCGCTGGACCGGTGGATCCGGTACGTCTACTACCAGCACGAGGTGATCCGCTACCTGGAGGTGGTCGCCCTGGTCGGCGCGCCGGCCACCACCGTCATCCCCGCGCTGGCCGTCACCGACGCGGACCGGGCCGAGGCGCTGGCGGTGCTCGGCGAGCCGGACCGGCCCCGGGTGGCGCTGCACCCCGGGGCCACCGACACCCGCCGGCGCTGGCCCGCCGGGCGCTTCGGCGAGGTCGCCCGGTCGCTGCACGGCGACGGGTACGAGGTGCTGGTCACCGGCACCCCCGCCGAGCGGGAACTGGTCGACGCGGTGGTCGTGGCGGCCGGCGTGCCGGTACGCCCGCAGGTCGGCACGCTCAGCCTCGGCGGGTTGGCCGCCGCGTACGCCGGGTGTGAGCTGGTGATCTCCAACGACACCGGCCCGCTGCACCTGGCCGGCGCGGTCGGCACCTCGACGGTCGGCATCTACTGGCTGGGCAACCTGATCAACGGGGCGACGCCGCTGCGCGCCCGGCACCGGCCGATCGCCTCCTGGACCACGCACTGCCCGGTCTGCGGGGTGGACTGCACCCCGGGGATCTACCCGCACCGGCCGGGCGACGGCGAGTGCCCGCACCGGGACTCGTTCGTCACCGACGTGCCGGTGGTGGAGGTGCTGGAGGCGGCCGCCGAGCTGCTCCGCCCGGAACCGGGCGCGCCGCGCTGACCTGCTTCGACGGCCCGGCTCAGGCCGGTTGCGGGGTGTCGGAGTCGGCGAGCACGACCTCCCAGGCCTCCACCTCCCGCTCGGTGACCGTGGTCGGCGACTCCAGGTGATACGCCCCGCTGGGCAGCACGCCGGCGCCGCCGTGGCGCGCCATCACGGCGAGCTGCGCGGCGACGTCCTCGCCCTGGTGGCGCTCGTGCACCCGCCGCCAGAAGTCGAAGCCCCCGGAGTCGACCAGCGCCGCCCGGTCGTAGAGGACGCAGCCGCCGATCCAGGAGACCTTGTACGCCCGCCACGCGCCCGGCGGCAGGTCCAGCTTGCGCGTCACGTGCAGCAGGTTCGCCGCCGGGTGGATCGACGCTCGCTGCCACTGCGGGGTGTCCGGCCGGATCCGTTCGGGCACGACGGGGCCGTCCCACTCCTCGTAGTGGGCGTGGGTCTCCGGGCGCACGTCGTCGGCGTACGACAGGCCGTGCACAGCGTTGCCGACGAAGCCGCAGCCCAGCTCGCCGATCGCGGTGACCAGCCGGTGCAGGGTGCCCGGCTCCAGCCAGACGTCGTCGTCGAGACAGAGCACGTACCGCGCCGCCGACCGGCCCAGCAGGTACGCGCGGTGCTCGGCCAGCCCGCGCCGGGGCAGCCGGCGGGTCAGCAGCACCGGGTGCCCCCGGTGGCGCAGTGCCCGGGCCATGGTGGCCGCCGCCGGGTGCGTGTACGCCGGCTCGCCGTCGGACTGGTCGCTGACCACCACCCCGAACCCGGGTACGCCCTCCTGGGCGGCCAGCCCGGAGAGGGTGACGGCCAGTTCGGCAGGGCGGTTGCGGGTCGGGATCAGCACGTCGAGCTGCCGGGGCCGGCGGAACTCCTCGGCGCTGCCGAGGTCGAGCGGTCGGTTCACGCCGACCTGCCCATCCGCTGCGGGGCTCCGGACTGCGGCGACCGGGTGGACTGCGTTGACGGGGTGGACTGCGGCGACCGGGTCGACTGCGGCGGCTGCGGCGACGGGGTCGCCTGGGCGCGGATCCGCTCGATGATCGCCGAGGTGGAGCGGTCCGGCACGTACCCGAGGGTGCGGACCTGACCGCCGAGCCGGCGGACCAGCGGCGCCTCCGGCACCATCTCCGGCGGGTAGTCGCCGCCCTTGACGTACACGTCGGGCCGGACGGTCTCGATCAAAGCGGCCGGCGAGTCCTCCTCGAAGACCACCACGTGATCCACACAGGACAGCGCGGCGAGCAGGGCGATCCGGTCCTCCACCGGGTTGACCGGCCGGTCCGGGCCCTTGAGCCGGCGGACGCTGCCGTCGGAGTTGACCGCCACCACCAGCAGGTCACCCAGCGCGCGGGCCTGCTCCAGGTAGCGCACGTGCCCGGGGTGCAGCACGTCGAAGCAGCCGTTGGTGAAGACGATCGAGCGGCCGGCGCGCCGGTGGTCGCCGACGATTGCGGCCAGCTCGGCCGTGCCGACCAGCGTCGGGTGGGCCGTACCGTCCGCAGTGGTGCCCAGCGCGGCGAGCAGGTCCTCCCGCCGGCAGACGCAGGTGCCGGTGTCCGACACGGTGATGGTCGCGGCGAGCTGGGCCAGCTGGGCCGCGGTCGGCAGCGGCGCGTCGGCCGCCAGGGCCAGCGTCATCGCCGCCAGGTACGCGTCCCCGGCGCCGACCGCGTGGCTGGCGGGGACGGGTGTGCTGTGGCTGCGACGGGGCTCGCCGTCGGCCCCGCCGACCACTGCCCCCTCGGTGTCCAGGGTCACCGCCACCACGTCCGCGCCGGTGTGCTCGCGCAGTTCCTCCAGCCGCGACTCGGCCAGCACCGCCCGGTCGACGCCGTCGCCGGCGGCGGTGTTCAGGGTGACCCCGGTGCCGGTGACGCTCAGCCCGTCGCCGGTCATCGCGACCCGGTCTTCGCCGGGCGTGGGCTCCCCGGTCGGCCCGGTGCCGACCACACCGGACCGGTCGCCGGTGGCGGAGAGGCGTACGCCGACCCCGCCCGGGGCCGCGCCGACGCTCAGCTCGGACGGGCCGTCGGCCGGGTCGACCGGCGGGTGGTCCAGGTGCAGGTCCGGGCCGGCGCCGGTCAGTCCGGCGGGCCGCGGCGCGGCGCCGAAGCCGGCGGCGGCGCGGGCCAGCAGCCGCGTCGCCTCGGCGAAGCTCGGGGTCACCACCGTCGGGGCGAGGCCCCGCCAGTCGGCCAGGTCGTGCGCGTCCAGGGCGACGGTGGTGTAGCGCTCGCGGTTGGCGACCAGCCAGGCGCGCACCGGCGCGGGCAGCGCGCCCAGGCCGTAGTCGCAGACGACCAGGGTGGGCGTGGCGCCCCCGGCGGCCGCCTTCAGCTCCTCGGTCGCGCAGTCCAGCGCGGTGAGCAGGTCCCGCACCCCGTCATCGTCGAGCGCGTCCTCCGGGTCGCCGGAGTCCTCCCGGAGCAGGATCTGGTTGCCGGCGAGCATTCGCCGCTTCACCGGCGTCGGCCGGTGCGGCTGGCTGACCGTACGGTCCCAGACCCCGGCCCGGTCCAGGCAGTCGTGCAGTTCGTCGCCGGCCACGTCGGCGCCGACCGGGGCGACCAGCAGCGCCCGGCCGCCGAGGGTGGCGATGTTGACCGCCGTGTTGGCGGCGCCGCCGGCGGCGGAGATGCGCCGGCGCAGGGTGAGGACGGGGGCGGGCGCCTCGCGGCAGAGCCGGTCGGACTCGGCGAACCGCCACTCGTCCAGCATGGCGTCCCCGACGACCAGGACCGGGCGCCCGAGCCAGCTCTCCACGACGGTGGCGAGCCGGCGCTGTTCCGCTGCTGCTCCTGCCATGCCTTCCCGACTCCCCCGAGGGCCCCGGGCCAAACATCCCCGCCGGCCGGGCGCCACGTTTCGGGCATTCGAGCCCGGGAACCGGCAAGGGACACCCCGGAGAGGAGCAACACGACATGGCAGCGACGCCACTGCAGGGCCGGCGGATCGCCTTCCTCGCCGCCGACGGCGTGGAGGAGGCCGAGTACGTGAAGCCGCGCCAGGCGGTCGAGCGGGCGGGCGCGACGGTGGAACTGGTCTCGCTCAAGCCCGGCTCGATCCAGTCCTTCGATCACCTCGACCACGGCAGGACGTACGGCGTCGACGTGACCGTGGCCGACGCGGACGCCGGTGGCTACGACGCGCTGGTGCTGCCCGGCGGCGTGGCGAACCCGGACTTCCTGCGGACCGATGCGGACGCGGTCCGGTTCGTGAAGGCGTTCTTCGACGCCGGCAAGCCGGTCGGGGTGATCTGCCACGGCCCGTGGACGCTCATCGAGGCGGACGTGGTGCGCGGCCGACGGATCACGTCGTGGCCCAGCCTCCGCACCGACCTGACCAACGCCGGCGCCACCTGGCTGGACGAGCCAGTCGTCAAGGACAACAACCTCGTCAGCAGCCGCAAACCCGCCGACCTCCCCGCCTTCTGCACCGCGATCATCGAAGCGTTCGGCTCCCGTCGATCATAAATTTTCATGATCAACGCGCCGGGTTGGGGGTGAGTGTCAGGCGGCTGGTCGACGGGTTTTTCCGCCGGGGGCGCATGTTCCGCACGGTCCGGGATAGAAGGCGGGATGACGACGGAAGCCCAGGGCGGCCCGGTCCTGCATGCCCGCCAGATCCGCCTGCTGATGTTCGGCCTGATGACCGGGATGCTGCTGGCCGCGCTCGACCAGACCATCGTCGGTACGGCGCTGCCCACCATCGTCGGCGAGCTGGGCGGCATCAACCACTACTCCTGGGTGGTGACCGCGTACCTGCTGGCCTCCACCGCCTCCACCCCGCTGTACGGCAAGATGGCCGACCTGTACGGCCGCCGACCGGTCTTCCTCTTCTCGATCGGCACGTTCCTGCTCGGCTCGCTGCTGGCCGGCCTGTCCCAGAACATGACCCAGCTGATCGTCACGCGGGGCATCCAGGGCATCGGCGCGGGCGGCCTGCTGACGCTGGCGTTCACCATCATCTCGGACGTCGTCTCACCCCGGGATCGGGGCCGCTACCAGGGACTCTTCGGCGCGGTCTTCGGGCTGTCGTCGGTGGCCGGGCCGCTGGTCGGGGGCTACTTCGCCGAGACGAACTGGCGGTGGATCTTCTACATCAACGTGCCGCTGGCGATCCTGGCGATCGTGGTCTGCTACCACGTGATGCGGCTGATCCCGTTCGAGCGGCGGGAGCACGCGATCGACTGGCTCGGCGCGGGGCTGCTGGTGGCCGGGGTGAGCGCCCTGCTGCTGGCGCTGAGCTGGGGCGGCAACGAGTACGCCTGGGACTCCGGGGTGATCATCGGGCTCTTCGTCGCCGGGGTGGTCCTCGGGGTGCTCTTCGTGGTGCAGGAGGCTCGGGTCGCCGAGCCGATCCTGCCGCTGCGGCTGTTCCGCAGCGCCACTTTCGCGCTGGCCAACTCGGCCGGTTTCGTGCTCGGTCTGGTGATGTTCGGGTCGATCATCTTCATCCCGCTCTACCTCCAGATCGTCAAGGGCGCCTCCCCGACCCGCAGCGGTCTGCTGATGCTGCCGATGATGGCCGGCATCATCGTCACCTCGGTCCTCACCGGCCGGGCGATGAGCCGGATCGGTCGGTACAAGTGGTTCCCGGTGGTCGGTTCGGTGGTGCTGCTGGTCGGCATGCTGCTCTTCACCCGGCTGCGGGTGGAGACCTCGCTCTGGGTGGCGTTCGGCTTCATGGTGGTGATCGGCGTCGGGCTGGGCCTGTGCATGCAGTCGCTGATCCTCGCGGTGCAGAACGCGGTCGACGTCCGCGATCTGGGCGCGGGCACCTCGTCGGCGACGTTCTTCCGGTCGCTGGGGGGTTCGTTCGGGGTGGCGATCCTCGGCGCGGTGCTCTCTTCCCAGCTGACCGCGCAGCTCGCCGACCGGCTGCCGGCCGCGATCGCCCAGCTCCCTCCGGAGCAGCGCGCCGCCGTCGCGGCCAGCGGCGGAGCCGACATCTCGATCAACGACCCGGCGACCATCCTGGCGCTGCCGGGGCCGGTGCGGGCCGCCATCCAGGGTGCCTTCGTCGACTCGCTGGACATGGTCTTCCTGACCGCCGGCCTGATCGCCATCCTGGCGGTGCTGGTCACCCTGGCCCTGCCGGACGACCAGCTGCGCGGGACCGGTCCGCAGGGCGCGACCGGCGGCGCCGACCCGCTCGGCGGCAAGGCGCCCGCCGCCGGCGGGAAGCCGATCACGAAGGAGTCGAAGGAGGAGGCCGCCGCCGACATGGAGGCGAAGTCGCAGACCATGCTCTGACCGAGCCGATCATGTAACGGATTCATGGCGTTGAGCCTCCATTGGGGAGGAACGGCAGCTCGGCCGTTCCCTCCACACATCGGGGGATGTTCATGCCATCGCATCACGTACGCCGGCTGGTTCGTACCGGCGTCGCCCTGTCCGCCCTCGCCGCCGCGGCCTGCCTCCAGCCGTCAGCCGCCGTCGCGGCGGGTGCGGCGACCGGAGCCGACCTCCAGCTCGAGCTGACCGCCAGTCAGACGATGCTCTGGGGGGAGGACCGGGCCGAGGTCATCGTCGACGCCGTCGTGCAGAACGTCGGCACCGCCGGCGTGGCCGACGTCACCATCGCCTACCAGCTGCCGTCCGGCGGCGAGATCGCGGGCGATCCCTGGTGGCAGTGCGACTACGCCACCCTGGTCTGCACCTACCGGTACGGGGCGCTGGCGGCGGGCGAGTCGGCCAGCCTGAACGTCTACTTCTCCCTGCCGGTCAAGCAGGAGGGGGCGGAGGCGAGGATCTCGGCGACGGTCTCGACGACTACGCCCGAGAGCAACAAGACCAACAACACCGACCAGGTCAAGACCACCTACGCCCAGCTCCCCGAGCTCGCCCTGCGCCCCGGCGGGCCGAGCGGTCCGTGGGGCGAGACTGATGTTCCGGCGGAGGGTGGACGGATCACGCCCGTGTTCACCGCGGAGAACACCGGCACCGCCACGGCCAAGGACGTGACGCTGGTCGTCGACCTGCCGCCGGGCGCGTCGTTCGACGGTGACCCGTTGGGTGGGCTCTGCACGGCAACGGCGACATCGATGTCCTGCCCGCTCGGGACGCTGAGGGCCGGTGCGTACTCGTCGGTCACCGTCCCGATGGTGGTCGCTCCGGGTGCGGCGGGTGACCAGTTCACGGTCCACGGCGAGGTGAGCACCACCAGCGCCGAGTGGCGGCCCGACCCGGGTGACTACGCGAACGTGATGTACCGCTACGTCGGGTCCGCCGCCGCCGTCTGATCCGGGGTCGGGCGGGTGGTCCCGGGGCGGTCGCGTCTCGGGGCCACCCCCGACCGGTCGGCGACCCGGGCCCTCAGCAGGTTGAGGATCAGGGCCAGCGGGGGCCAGGCGGCCCGGCCCCGGCGGGTGACCGCGTACGAGCGCAGCCGGGCTTCCGGGCCGGTGAGCGGGAGCAGGCGTACGCCGGGAACGGTCGGTTGGTCGGCGGGGAGCAGCCCGACGCCGAGGCCGGCGACGATCAGGTCCTGGACGAGTTCCAGGCTGTCCGCGCGGTGCTCGATCCGGGGTTCGAAGTTCGCCATCGAGGCGATGGTCCGGACGACCACCTCGTCGGCGGTGTAGCGGGAGTTGACGATCCAGCCGCGGTCCCGGAAGCGGTCGAAGACGCCTGCGGCGTTGTCCGGGACGTCCCCGACGGCGTCGGCCGGCACACCGAGGCTCCACGGTGCCGACCAGAGCGGGATCGCCTCCAGCGTGCGGTCGACAGGCGCCGGCGCGAGGTTGTAGTCGTACGTCAGGGCGAGGTCGACGTCGTCGGTCGCCAGCAGCGCGAACGCCTCGGCCGGTTCGTGTTCGTGGATGCGCAGCCGGACCTGCGGGTGGCGCGCCGCGAGGTCGGCGGTGACCGGGAGCAGCGAGCGGCGGACGGCGGTCGCGAAGCCGGCGACCCGGACGGTGCCGGCCGGCTCGGCGCGCGGGTCGAGGTCGAGCCGGGCCATCTCGACGGCGTCGAGGATGGTCACCGCGTGCTCGGCCAGCCGCCGCCCGGCGGGGGTGAGCCGGACCCGGCGGCCCTGCGGCTCGATCAGCGTCGCGCCGACCTCGCGGGAGAGCGCGGCGAGCTGCTGCGACACGGTGGACGTGGTGACGCCCAGCTCGTCGGCGACCTCGCGCATCGAGCCGAGCCGGGCCAGCTCGCGCAGCAGTCGCAGGCGGCGCACGTCCACGCCACGATTGTTCATCATTGGCGAACGGTTCGTCCAGCAAAGTCATGTGGACGTGAACGGTGGGTAGCGGCTCTACTGGGGGCATGGTTCCCACCCGTACCGGCGCGGCGATGGCCGTCGCGTCGATGTTCCTCGTCCAGCTCGGCCTGGCCGCCTCGGTCGCCCTCTTCGACGAGGTGGGGCCCGACGGCGCGGCCTGGCTGCGGCTGGCCTGGGCCGGCCTGCTGCTGGTGGTCCTGGTCCGCCCCCGCCCGTCCGGCTTCACCCGGCGCGCCCTGCTGGCCTGTGTCGCGCTCGGCGTGGTGACCGCCGGGGTGACCATCCTGTTCATGGCCGCGGTGGCCCGCCTGCCGCTGGGCACGGCGAGCGCGCTGGAGTTCCTCGGCCCGCTCGGGGTGGCGGTGGCCCGGGGCCGGGGCGGGACGAAGCTCTGGCCGGCGCTCGCCGCGGTGGGCGTGCTGCTGCTCACCGAGCCGTGGCGCGGCGGTGCGGACCTGGTGGGCGTCGGGTTCGCGCTGGCGGCGGGCGCCTGCTGGGCGGCGTACATCCTGCTCACCCAGCGAGTCGGCGACGAGGTCTCCGGCATCCGCGGCCTGGCGGTGTCGATGCCGGTGGCCGCGGTGGTCGCCACCGTGGTGGTCGGGCCGGGCGTCCTCGGCGACCTCACCTGGCCGGTGCTGCTGGCCGGGCTGGGGCTGGCGGTGCTGCTGCCGGTGGTGCCGTTCGTGCTGGAACTGCTCGCCCTGCGCCGGCTCACCACCGCCGCCTTCGGCACGCTGATGAGCCTGGAACCGGCGATCGCGCTGGTCATCGGCTTGGTCGCGCTGCACCAGGTGCCGGGCGTCGGGGCGGTGGTCGGGATCGCCTTCGTGGTGGCCGCCGGCATCGGCGCCGAACGCACCGGCGCGCGGGCCGAGGCGGTCGCGCCGACCCGACCCGAGCCGGCCGTGGTCGGGACTACTTGAGGATGAGCCGGTTGGTCTGCTCGAACACGTCGAGGTCGGCGAGGGTCTCCGGCACCGAGGCAGACAGCGGCGAGGGGAACGCGTCGCGGGGGAAGAAGGCGGCGTCGGTCGTCTCGTCGGTGACCCGGGCCAGGTCGCCGTCCCAGTCCTCGACCCGGAACGCGGCGGTGAAGATCTGGTAGGTGTGGCCGTACATGTTGGTGTGGGTGCGGTCCGGCCCGGTGTAGAGGGCGAACGCGCTGACCCGCAGCGCGCGCAGCCCGGTCTCCTCGCGGACCTCGCGTACCGCGCAGTCGGCGATCGACTCGCCCAGCTCCATCGCGCCCGCCGGCAGGGACCAGTGGCCGTTGTCGGAGCGCTGGATCAGCAGCACCCGGCTCGCGTTGTCGCGGACCACGGCGCGGGCCCCGACGAACATCAGGGTCCGGTCACCGGCCAGGGCGCGCAGCTGCCCCACGTACGAGTCCGCCCACGAGATGCTCACCCGGACAATTTACGCAGCTTCCCGGGGGCGCCTCCGGCGTTCCAGGGGTTCCCAACCTGTGACCGGCGACACTAGCTTGTTACCCATGCGTAGCACGATGATGGACGCCCCCCTCCAGGTCGCCCGGATCCTCGAACACGGCTCCACCGTGCACGGCACGGCCGAGGTCGTCACGTGGACCGGCGCCGAGCCCCGCCGGATGACGTACGCCGAGGTCGGCCGCGCCGCCGCCCGGCTGGCCCATGCCCTGCGCGACGAGTGCGGGGTGACCGGCGACGAACGGGTCGCCACCTTCATGTGGAACAACAACGAGCACCTGGTGGCGTACTTCGCGGTGCCCAGCATGGGCGCGGTGCTGCACACCCTCAACATCCGGCTCTTCCCGGACCAGGTCGCCTACATCGCCAACCACGCCGAGGACCGGGTGGTGCTGGTCGACTCGACGCTGATCCCGCTGCTGGCCCGGGTGATCGGTGAGATGACCACGGTGCAACACGTGGTGGTGGTCGGCGGCGGCGACCCCGCCCCGCTGGTCGCGGCGACCGGCGACCGGATCACCGTGCACCACTGGGACGAGCTGCTGGCCGGCCGCCCCGACAGCTACCAGTGGCCCGAGGTGGACGAGCGGGACGCCGCCGCCCTCTGCTACACCTCCGGCACCACCGGCAACCCCAAGGGCGTGGCCTACTCGCACCGCTCGATCTACCTGCACTCGTTGCAGGTCTGCATGCCGGAGGGCTTCGGCCTCGGTCCGGTCGACCGGGAACTGGCCATCGTGCCGATGTTCCACGCGATGTCGTGGGGCCTGCCGTACGCGGCCTTCCTCTCCGGCGCGTCGCTGATCATGCCGGACCGGTTCCTCCAGGCCGCGCCGATCGCCGAGATGATCGCCGCCGAGCGGCCCACCCTGGCCGGCGCGGTGCCGACCATCTGGAACGACCTGCTGTCCTACCTGGACAGCCACGACGTGGACACCTCCTCGCTGACGGAGGTGATCGTCGGCGGTTCGGCCTGCCCGCCCGCGCTGATGCACGCGTTCGCCGAGCGGCACGGCATCGAGGTCATCCACGCCTGGGGGATGACCGAGATGTCCCCGCTGGGCTCGGTGTCCCGGCCGCCGGCCGGCGCCAGCGGCGACGAGGCCTGGCGCTACCGCTACACGCAGGGAAGGGTGCCGGCCGGGGTGGCCGCGCGGATCGTCGGCCCGCTGGGCGAGCCGCTGCCCGCCGACGGGACGTCCGTCGGCGAGCTAGAGGTGCGGGGCCCGTGGGTGACCGCCCGGTACGTCGGCGACGACACCCCGGACGAGGAGAAGTTCCGCGACGGCTGGCTGCGTACCGGTGACGTGGGGACCCTCTCGCCGGACGGCTACATCACCCTCACCGACCGGGCCAAGGACGTGATCAAGTCGGGCGGGGAGTGGATCTCCTCGGTGGAGCTGGAGAACGCGCTGATGGCCCACCCCGACGTGCAGGAGGCCTGCGTGGTGGGGGTGCCCGATCAGCGGTGGGACGAGCGTCCGCTGGCCACCGTCGTGATCCGCGAGGGCGCCTCGGTGACCGCGGAGGAGCTGCGGGCGTTCCTGGCGAAGTCGGTGGCGCACTGGCAGCTGCCGGAGCGGTGGGCGTTCATCGACGCGGTGCCGAAGACGAGCGTCGGCAAGTTCGACAAGAAGGTGGTCCGGTCCCGCTACGCCGACGGCGGGCTGGAGGTGCGGGAACTGACCGGGCCGTAACGTTTTCCGGCGGCTCGTCGCCGTTAGGGGCAGGGACGTACTCCTGAATGCATCCCTCCCCAGGGGCGGCCCCGGCGTTCGCACCGCGCCGGGGCCGCCCGCTTTTTGCGGGGCGACCCGCAATAGTCATTCTTGCGAAACATGTTCGCCTCTGTCCCGCTGACGAGGAAATCCGCCCAGCTCACGGGGCTCGGTGTCGGTGCCGGCTCGTAGGCTCGGGCTGAACCGGCCGCCCCCGGGCCGGCCCGCCCGTCGAGTACCGGAGACGTCATGGCAACCCTGAAGACCGCCCCGACCACCGCCAGCGTGGACGACTTCCTCGCCGCCGTGCCGGACGAGACCCGCCGCCGCGACGCCATCGCCGTCCGCGACCTGATGCGGCAGGTCACCGGCGAGCCGCCGACCATGTGGGGCGACGCCATCGTCGGCTTCGGGCAGCGGCACCTGCGCTACGCCAGCGGTCGCGAGCTGGACTGGTTCCTGGTCGGGTTCTCGCCGCGCAAGGCGGCCACCACCCTCTACCTCGGCGAGGGATTTCCCGAGAAGGAGCAGTTGCTGGCCCGGCTGGGCCGGCACACCGTCGGCAAGGGCTGCCTCTACGTCAAGCGGCTCGCCGACGTCGATCTCGACGTGTTGACCGAGCTGGTCCGCGACTCCGTCGCCCAGGCCCGCGCCGAGTGACCGTCACTGCGCGCTGGTGGTGATCAGCACCTTGCCAACCACCGAATCCTCCACCGCCTGGTGCGCGGCGGCCGTGTCGGCCAGCGGGTAGTAATGCAGGGGCAGGCCGACCTCCCCGCCCACCCGTACGCCGCCCTGGGCCACCGCCGCCGCTACGTCGGTGACCGCCCGCGCCTTGGCCGCCGCCGGCTCGGTGTAGACCAGCACGAACTGCCAGCGGGCATTGGGCACCATGAGCGGCCGGATCGGCAGGGTGACCTCGGCGCCCCCGTCGTCGGCGTACACGCAGACCGCGCCGCCGGGGCGGAGCAGCTGCACGTCGGTGGCGGCGTTGCGGGCGGCGGAGACCTCGACGATCGTGTGCACCCCGTCGGGCGCGATCTTGCGGACCTCCTCGACCACGTCCTGTTCCCGATAGTTGATCACGAAGGACGCGCCGGCCGCCGCCGCGAACTGCGCCTTCTCCGGGCTGCTGACGGTGGTGATCACGCAGGCGTCCGCCCAGCGCGCGAGCTGGATCGCGGCGTTGCCCACCGCGCCCGCGCCGCCCTGCACCAGCACCACGTGGTCGCTGAGCGCGCCGGCGTGCAGTTTGGTCGGCATGTACTCCCCGGCGGTGAGGCAGCGGTGCGCGGTGAGGAACGGGATGCCGAGGCAGGCGCCCAGGTCGAAGTCGGCGGAGCCGAGGCTCACCGCGTGGCGGACCGGGACCACGGTGTACTCGGCGGCGGTGCCCCAGGGGCGCTGCCAGGCGGCCTCCCAGAGCCACACCCGCTGGCCGATCAGGATCTGGTCGACGCCCTCGCCGACCGCCTCGACCACGCCGGCGCCGTCCTGGCCGGGGGTCTGCCAGCCGGCCGGCAGCGGCCACTGCCGGCGACCCTTCCAGTCGGTCGGGTTCACCCCGGAGACGGCCACCCGGACCAGCACCTCGCCGCGTCCGGGTTCCGGCACCGGCCGGTCCACCAGCTTCAGCACCGAGGGGTCGCCGGTCTCCTCGTAGACGATCGCCTTCATCCCCGTCTCCCTCCGACAGTCGCGTCCCCATCTTCGCCGAAACCGCGCGGGTCGGGGTGACGTCGCCGGTCGCGATCCCCTCGGGTGGCGGCCCGCGCACCCGCACCTCACCGGGGCGACCGCCGACCTCACCCTGTGTGACGACGCCGGGATGGAGTGCGGGCCCGGTGCCGCCGGCCGATCCCGCCGGGCCCGCCGTCCGTATCACCGGGTAGCCGGCGGAGGAGGGGTCATGCGGGACGTACCAGAGGCGACGCCGCCCGTGACGTTCGGTTGCGAGGCCGGTCCGACCGACGCCGGGTGCGCGGCACCGGCGGAGGCCACCCACGAAAGCTGTCCGGTCCCGGCAGACCGCCGCGACACCCCGTTCCTGCCCCGGTCCAGCCGCAGCCGTCGGATCTGACGCCAACCGGTGGGCCGGGTCAGCCGAGCCCAGCCACCAGGTCCGGAGTGAGGTCGTGCACCGACGCCAGCACCACGGCGGCGAGGGTAGCCGCGTCCGGGTCCAGCGGGTACGACCCGTGCGGGATCGCCACCACCCGCATGCCCGCGGCGGCCGCGGAGCGTACCCCGTTGGAGGAGTCCTCCACCGCGACGCAGCGGGCCGGGTCGACGCCGAGCCGGTCGGCGACGGCCAGGTAGACGTCCGGCGCGGGCTTGCCCCGCGCGGTCTCCTCGGTGGAGAGCGTCACCCGGAAGGCGTCGGTCAGGTCCATGGCGGTCAGCGCCGCGGCGATCAGCCGGGTCGGCGACGAGCTGGCCAGCCCCAGCGGCCACCGCGCGGCCACCCCGCGCACGACCCGGTCGGCGTCGTCGATCAGGGGTACGTGCCGCGCGTACCGCCGGGTCATCTCCTCGACCACCTCGGTGGCGACCTGGCCGGCGTCGCGGTCGACGCCCAGCTCGCCGCTGAGGTAGTCGGCCCACTCGCCGGTGCTCATCCCCATCAGCCGGCGCTGGGTGTCCGGCTGCCAGGTGCCGCCGTGCGCGGCCACGTACGCCCGCCGGACCTCCTCCCAGACCGGCTCGGAGTCCACGATCACGCCGTCGAGGTCGAACACCACCGCATCCACCGTCACCCGCCCATCCTCCCCGACCGGGGCCGGGGCGGGGTGTCAGCTCTGGAGGGCGGGCAGGCCGATCGGGCTGTTCTCCGGGATCACCGTGTGGCAGGCGCGGGCCATCGGTTCGAGCAGTTCGCGCAGGCGGTCGGTGCGGTCCGCCCCGAGTGTGCGCCAGGGGCGGGCGGCGGCGAGGTCGGTGGCGTCCTCGACAGCCTGGAACCGGGCCCGCCCGACGTCGGTCGCCTCGCCGTCCGGGCCGAGCCAGCCGCGCTCGGCCAGCCGGCCCCGCGCCGCCTGCCACTGCTCCTCGGACCAGCCCCGGCCGAGCAGGTTCTGCAGCGGTTGGTCCACCGCGACCCGCCAGGCCAGCGTCTCCACCGGATCGAGGTCGGCGGCGACCAGGGCGGCGATGTGCCCGTCGCCCCGGTGCTCGCGCAGCGTGGTGGCCGCCTGCCAGAGCCGGGCCAGCGGGTATTCACCGCGCGGCAGGGCGGCGTTGGCCGCGCCGAGCACCCGGCCGGCGGGCTCCACCGCCGCGGCCGCCTCCTCCAGCAGGTCGGCGGCCTCGGCCAGGTGCGCCTCGGGCAGCTCGTAGGTCAGCTCGGCGAGGGCCTGCACGGCGCCGGTGAGCCGGGCCCGCAGCGCTTCCTGCGGGGTGGCCAGCCGCCAGACCGCCGGCAGCGCCCGGTTCACCATCGGCGGGGCGAAGTTGAAGAACGCGGCGATCACCGGGGCCGCCTCGGTGGGCCCGAGCGGGGCGGCCCGGCCGGCGAAGTACCCGCGCCAGTAGCCGCGCAACCCGACCGCCTCGTACGCGGCGCGGGCGCGCGGATGGAAGTAGGTGACCGCGTGGAGGGGTTCGAAGTGCGTCCACATGAGCCGGGCGGTCCGCCCGGGATCGTCCAGCGCCGGCACGCGTACCTCCACGATGGTGAGGGGTCACCGTGACGCGGTGCGCACCGCCCACGGTGACCCCGAACCTACTGCGGGTAGGTGACAGCCGGGAAGACCTCTGTGGGCTACTGCACCGCCAGCACGTCGACGACGAAGCGCAGCGGGCCGGACGGCGCGCCCGGGCGCTGCGGCTTGTCGCCGTACGCGAGGTCGGCCGGGATGTCCAGCTGCACCCGGCTGCCCACGGTCTGCCCCTGCAGGCCCTGGTCCCAGCCCGGGATCACGTTGCCCTGGCCGAGCATGAAGGAGAACGGCTCCGAGCGCTTCCAGGAGGCGTCGAACTCCTCGCCCGTCCGGTACGACACCCCGACGTAGTTCACGGTGATCTGCTGGCCGCTCTGGGCGGCGGCGCCGGTGCCCCGGATCAGCGGGGTGGCCTTCAGGCCGCTGAGTTCGCCCTCGCCCTTGCCGGCCGGCGGCTTGGTGCACAGCGCCCGGTCGGCGCCGTCGGGCAGGGTCGGGAAGCCGCCTGGGCAGCCGGCGGGCGACGCGGCCGGCTTCGGGTCGTCGTCACCGCCCCGGGTCACCACGAACACCCCGACGATCACCGCGATCACCGCGAGGCCGGCGAGCGCCCCCAGCCAGGCCTGCCGGCGCTTCTTCGCCTCGGCGGCCTTCTGCGCCGCAAGCTGGGCGGCCAGCCGCCGCTGCGCCTTCGACTCCGGGCCCTGGCCCGCCGACCGGTTCTGCGTACGCTCGCTCACGTCCTCGACTCCCTGCTGGTGTGGGTGGACCGGCCCGACGACCCGCGGCCAGCGCACACGGTACCTGGATCGATGCCGCCGGTGTCCCGTCGCCCGCCCGCTCTCCCACCTACCGTCCCCGGCCTCCCCGTCATCCCGGTTCGTCCGGGTGCCGGAGTGCTTCCGGCGGTAGGTTCTACGACCATGGCGATCCTCACCGACGAAGACCTGGCCCTGCTCGCCGAGCCCCAGCTGGCCCACGTGGCCACCGTCGAGGTTGACGGCACCCCGCACGTCACCCCGGTGTGGGTGGACACCGACGGCGAGCACATCCTTTTCAACACCGCCCTGGGGCGGCAGAAGTCCATCAACATCGAGCGCAACCCGGTGGTGGCGGTCTCGGTGGTGGACAAGGCCGACGACTTCCGCACCCTCTGGGTGAAGGGCACCGCCGAGCTGGTCACCGAGGGCGCCGACGAGCACATCGACCGGATGGCGAAGAAGTACCTCGGGCAGGACACCTACCCGTTCCGGCAGCCGGGCGAGCAGCGGGTGATCGTCCGGATCACCCCCACCCAGAAGCTCGGCCGCGGCTGACCCGCCGGCGACGCGGCTGACCGCCGGCCATCGGGCCGGCGGTCAGTGGCCGCTGTCAGCGCTGCTTGGTGCAGGTCAGCACGACCAGCTCGTCGAGTGCGACCTTGGTGCCCTTGCGGTGGGACTGCTTGGTCACCGTCCAGTTCGCCGCCAGCAGCACGACCGTGTCGTTCTCGTCCTGGCTGCCGAGCTGGATCTTCGTCAGGCCGAGCTGCTGGAGCTTGTCCTGAGCGACGGCGGCGTTCATCCCGACGAGATTCGGCATGACGACCGTGGTGGGAGCGGGCGGTGGGGCCGGCGCCGTGGTGACGACCGCGCTGGGGGACGGGGCTGCCGTGGTCGGCGCGGCCGTCGTCGGGACGATCGAGGGAACGACACGTTCGGCCACCGCTGCGGCGGAGGGGCTGGTCTGCGCGGCGGGCTTGTCGTCGTCACCGAAGACGGCGCCGATGCCGCCCAGGCCGCAGCAGCACAAGACGACGGCGCCGACGGCGATGCCCACGATCGCTCCCTTGCCGAGCTTGCGCTTTGCCGGAGGGGGCGGGGCCGCCAGGAACGCCGGGCCCGGGGGTGCGGCGGGTGGTGGTTGGTGGGCAGGCCAGGGAGTGGTGGGTGGTTCGTTTGTCACGCGGCAAATTGTGCTGTCTCAAGCAACTGTCGGCACCGGCCACTCGGCTAATCAAGATCAGCTAGGGCGTCAGGTCGCGGCTCCCACGACCGGCCAGGACCCATCGGAGCTCAGGCGGTCTTGCGGGGTGCGGCCTTCTTCGCGGCCGCCTTCTTCGCCGGCGCCTTGGCGGCCTTCTTCTCCGCGGTCTTCTTGGCGGCTGCCTTTTTCGCCGGCTCCGCCTTCTTGGCGGCGGCCTTCTTCTCCGCCGCCTTCTTCGCCGGGGCCGCCTTCGCCGCCTTCGCCGCCTTCTGCGCCGAACGGGCCGACGAGATCGGCGTCGGCTCACCCGCACCAGCGGCCGGCTGCTCGCCCCGGGCGGACCGGGCCCGCTCGACCGAGGCCTTCAGCGCCGCCATCAGGTCCACCGCGGCGGCCGGCGCGGCCTCTACCTCCTCCGGCTGCACCACCTCCCGCCCTTCGACCTTGGCGTCGATGACCTCCTGCAACGCCGCCCGGTAGTCGTCGGTGAAGGCGTCCGGCTCGAACGTGCCGGCCATCGAGTCGATCAGGGAGCTGGCCATCGCCAGCTCCGGGGGACGGACCTTGAGGTCCTCGTCCAGGAAGCCGAAGTCGGGGGTACGCACCTCGTCCGGCCAGAGCATCGTGTTCAGCAGCAGCACGCCCTCGCGGACCCGCAGGGTGGCCAGCTGTTCGCGCTGGCGCAGCGCCACCTTGACGATCGCCACCCGCTCCGAGTCGGCGAGCGCGTCGCGCAGCAGCACGTACGGCTTGGTCGCCGAGCCCTCCGGCTCCAGGAAGTACGCCTTGTTGTAGAGGATCGGGTCGACCTGCTCGGCGGGGACGAACTCCAGCACGTCGATCGCGCGTGAGCTGGTCAGCGGCAGTTCCGCGAAGTCCTCGTCGGTCAGGATCACCATCTCGCCGCCGCCCAGGTCGTAGCCCTTGGCGATGTCGTCGTAGGTGACCTCCTCGCCGCAGACCTGGCAGGTGCGCTTGTAGCGGATCCGGCCGCCGTCGGCCCGGTGCACCTGGTGGAAGCGGATGTCCTTCTCCTCGGTGGCCGAGTAGAGCTTCACGCCGATCGACACCAGCCCGAAGGACACGGCACCCTTCCAGATCGCCCGCATGCCGCGCTCCTCTCCCCGGTTCTGCCCAGGATCGCAAACGATCGAACGGGGCGCACGCTCTTCGCTGCGCAACTACCATCGAAAGGTGCCCGGCGCGCCGCTGAAGCCGATGCTCGCGATGACCGGGCCGCTCCCGGTGGATGACGGCTGGGCGTACGAGTTCAAGTGGGACGGCGTCCGGGCGCTGGCCGACATCACCGGCGGCCGGCAGCACATGTACGCCCGCAGCGGCGTGGAGATCACCGCCGCGTACCCCGAGCTGATCACCCTGGCCGAGCAGGTCGACGACGCGCTGCTCGACGGCGAGGTGGTGCTGCTCAACCAGACCGGGCAGCCCTCGTTCACCGCGCTGGCCGAACGGATGCACGTCCGCGATCCGGCGAAGGCGGCCCGGCTCGCGGCGGCGGCCCCGGTGACGTACATGATCTTCGACCTGCTCCGGCTGCGCGGCGACGACCTGACCGGACGCTCCTACCGGGAGCGGCGGGAGGCGCTGGAGGGGCTCGGGCTCGGCGCGGCCCGGTGGGCGGTGCCCCCGACCTTCGCCGACGGCGCGGCCACCTACGAGGCGGCCGGCGAGCACGGGCTCGAGGGGGTGATGGCCAAGCGGCTCGACTCGGTCTACCGGGCCGGCGTGCGCTCACCCGACTGGCTCAAGGTCAAGCTGGAGGTGACCGGCGACTTCGTGATCGGCGGCTGGCGGCCCGGCGCGCGGAAGATCGGCGGGCTGCTGGTGGGGGTGCCCGGGCCGGACGGGCGGCTCATCTACCGGGGCCGGGTCGGCGGCGGGATCGGCGCGGCGCTGGAGCGGGAGCTGCTGCGCGAGCTGGAGCCGCTGCGCGCGGCGGCGTCGCCGTTCTCCGGTGACGTGCCACGCGAGGATGCCCGGGGCGCCATCTGGGTAACACCCCGGGTCGTGGTGGAGGTCAAGTACGGCCAGCGCACGCCCGACGGGCGGCTGCGGTTCCCCCGGGTGCTGCGGCTGCGGCCGGACAAGCCACCGGAGGAGGTCGACGATGCCGGCTGAGCGGTTCCGGGTGGAGGTCGAGGGGCGGACGCTGGAGCTGTCCAACCTGGACAAGGTGCTCTATCCCGAAGCGGGGTTCACCAAGGGCGAGGTGATCGACTACTACACCCGGATCGCCCCGGTCCTGCTGCCGCACCTGGCCGACCGCGCGCTGACCCGGATCCGCTTCCCCAACGGGGTCACTGGCGGCTCGTTCTTCGAGAAGAACGCCCCGGCCGCGACCCCCGACTGGGTACGCACCGAGACGCTGCCCGCGCCCGGGTCGAGCAAGGGACGGGAGACCATTGACTACGTGGTCGCCGACGACCTGCCCACCCTGGTCTGGCTGGCCAACCTCGCCGCGCTGGAGCTGCACACGCCGCAGTGGAAGGTCGGCGAGCACCCGGACATGATGGTGGTCGACCTGGACCCGGGCGCGCCGGCGGCACTACGCCAGTGCTGCCAGGTGGCGCTGCTGATGCGCGACCGGCTGGCCGACGACGGCATCGACGCGTACCCGAAGACGTCGGGGAAGAAGGGCATGCAGCTCTGCTGCCCGATCGCGGGGACGCAGGACGCCGACGACGTGTCCGCGTACGCGCGGCGGATCGCCCAGGAGTTGGAGCGGGCGCACCCGAAGCTGATCGTGTCGAAGATGGCGAAGAACCTGCGGCCGGGGAAGGTCTTCATCGACTGGAGCCAGAACAACGCGGCGAAGACGACGGTGGCGCCGTACTCGCTGCGCGCCCAGTCGGTGCCGTCGGCGTCGACGCCGCTGACCTGGGACGAGGTCGAGGCCGGGGCGGCCGGCAAGCGGCCGGCGACGAAGCCGTACACGGCGACCGAGGTGCTCAAGCGGGTGGAGAAGCAGGGGGACCTGCTCGCGCCGCTGCTGGAGGGCGGCCCGGAGCTGCCCGCGCCCTGAGGGACATCCTCGTCCACCGATGTCCCGATACAGTTGCGCATGGACAGCGGTGAACTCGTCAGCGCACTGCGTACCCTGCCGGCGCTCCAGGTCCGGGCGGACGGACCCGAGCTGCACGTCGCCGTGCCGGCCATCGCCGACACCGTACGGCTGCACCCCGACTCCGTGCTCCGGGCCCGGCAGATCTTCTCCCCGCGCGGAGATCCGGCCCTGGAGCTGGTGGTGCGGCAGGACGAGGAGCTGCGACCGCTGATCGTTCTGAACGACGACGTGGTGTGGGCGCCGGTCGATCCCGCCTCCCAGCTCGACAGCGCCATCCCGGTGCGGATCACGAACGCGCCGCCGCTCGTCGCGTACACGGAGATGGAACGCGACGCCGTCGGCGCGGCGCGCGCCCTGGACGGCCCGATGGTCGACGTGGATGCCGTGAGTGCCACCCTCGTGCTGCACCGCTGCTTCATCGTCGGCGCCATGCGGTTCGGGCTGCGGCCGGTACGCGCGGCGGCCTGGTGGCAGCACCTCGCCGCCAAACTGGGCGACGACTTCTGCCTCGGGCGGTTCCGACCCGACCGGGAGTGGGACGGGCTGGTGGCGGAGGCCGGCGGGGTACGACTGCTCCACCCGGCGCCACCCCCGGCGCGGGATCTCCGGGCCGAGATCGACGCCATGACGATCGCCGACCTGACGGCACTGGAGCCGGTGATGACGGTGGCCCGGGCGGACGAGGAGTTCATCGGGTCGTGGCGGCGCTGGGTGCCGATCCCGCCGCGCCGGTTCCGCGAGCTGATCTCGGCGGGTCTGCCGGACGCGCGGTTCGAGGTCTCGCTCTACCCCGACGGCGGCTGTGCCGTCGACCTGCGGATCGCGCCGGCCGGCACCCTGCACGCCCTGCTCGGACTGCGGTTCTCCTTCCCGGAGCGGCGCGCGTCGCTCGACGAGATCCGGCTCACCGACCAGGCGAGGGGCAGCGGGCTGTTCCAACGACTCATGTTCAACGCGGAGGAACTCAGCAGGGAACTCGGCATGGCCTCGCTCAGCCTCCTGGCCACGGGCGTCGGTTCGTACGCGCTGGCCCGGTACGGCGGCTACCCCCGGGACCCCGAGCTGGGCCGGTCGGGCGGGCTCAGTGGCGAAGCTCCCGACTCGCCAGGTTCCGCCGCAACTCGGCGAACGCCTCCGGCCCGACGGTCTCCCGAATCGCCGTGAGCAACCCGGCGCAGAGCTGCGTCGCGGTCTCCAGCCTGGCCCGGGCCTGTTCGATGTCCCGCAGCACCGGGTCGCGCTCGGCGTCGGTGGCCGTGCGGATGTCCCGCACCTCCCGGCGGCGCACACCGCGCACCTCGTCGGCCACCACCAGCACGAAATCCGTCCGGTCCAGGTCGAGCGCGGTGGCGTCGGGGCGGGGCCGGCTCGCCGCCACCGCCCGGGTGACGCTCTCGGCAGGCAGGAAGAGCAGCGTGGTGGTGGAGAACTGACTCATGGCCGCCTGCTGCTGCCAGCGGGTCAGCAGCCCCGACTTCGCGTCGAGGAACGGCGCCACGCTCAGGGCGAACTCCACCTCGACGGTGGCGAGCAGCGGGCGCGCGGCCTCGATCCTGCTTCTGAGCTGGTCCACCAGGGTGGACTGCCGGCGGAGCGCGGCGGCGAACTCCGTCACGTCGTCGGGTCGCGCGGTGCCCGAGACGATCGTGCCGGCGAGCGCGAGGATCCGGTGCCCGGTGAGGCACACCTCCTGGAGGGCCAGGACGACGGCCATCAGTTCGGCGGCGACCTTCGCGTCCCGGGACACCGCCCGCCGGTCCAGCATCCTGGTGAAATACGAGCTGACGATCTGCACGACTGTCGACAACAGTTCGCCCATTCGACTGCCCCGTTCCAGAGCGGATGTGGCCGCGAGTGTAGTCGGCTGGGCGTGGCGGCCGGGGCCGTCGACGGCTCGCTGATCCCCGCTCGATCGGTAGGGTGAGGCGTCGTCATCAGGAGGAGGACGCCCGATGGACACCGTCCAGGACCCGGTCGTGTGGGGGCGAGCCGCGGTGGACGAGGCCGGCCCGCCGCTGCTGACGTACCTGGACGGGGCGACCGGCGAACGGACGGCGCTGACCGCGCACCAGCTCGGCGGCTGGGCGGCGCGCTGCGCCGGGCTGCTGCGCGACGGCTGCGGGCTGGGCCCGGGCAGCCGCGTCGCGGTGCTGCTGCCGCCGCACTGGCGTACCGCCGCGGTGCTGCTCGGCGCCTGGTCGGCCGGGCTGGCGGTGTCGTACCGGCCGCGCGCCACCGCCGGGCTGCCGGTGCTCGAACCGGGCGGCGACCGGCCGTACGACGCGGTGTTCGTGACCCCGGAACGCCTCGACGACTGGCTGGAGGACGTACCCGAGGGGACGCACCGCTACCTGGTCGGCACCGGGCCGGGGTCGCTGGACGACGTGCCCCTGGGCTGGCTCGACTGGTCCGCCGAGGTGCTCCGGCACACCGACGCCCTGCCCGCCGCCGCCACGATCCACGCCTCGGACCCGGCGAGCCCGGACGGCACCAGCTACGGCGAGTGGGGGAGCGTCGCGCGGGCCGTGGCGGAGCAGCTCGACCTGCGGGTCGGTGACCGGCTGCTGGTCGACGCGGCCGAGCACGAGCAGCCGCTGAAGTGGCTGCTCGCCCCGCTGGCCGCCGGCGCGTCGGTGGTGATCTGCGCGAACCTGGACCGGTCGACGCTGGACGAGCGGAGCGCCGCCGAGCAGGTCACCCGGGTCCTGTGAGACGTCAGCCGGGCTCCGCGGCACCCCGGAAATGTCCGCGGGCCGCGACAACCTTCTGCGGCACCGCCACGTGGTAGGGGCGTGACCCCAACACAACCACTCTCCGCGGCGGACCGGTCGTACGTCGCCTTCGTCGAGGTGGCCTGGCAGCGACATATCCGGCTGGCCATGCTGCTGACCGGCGACCGGTGGCGGGCTGAGGAACTGCTCCAGGACAGCCTGGTCAAGGTGTACGAGCGGTGGCGGCGGCTGTCCCGGCTCGACGACCCGCACGCCTACCTGCGCCGCGCCCTGGTCAACAACCAGACCTCGATCTGGCGACGGCGTCGCCGGGAGAGCCTCGTCGCGGACGTCCCCGAGCGGGCCGCCCCGGCGGGCGACGTCGGCCCCGACGCCGTCGTCCTGCGCCGGGCGCTGCTGTCGCTACCGGCGAAGCAGCGTGCGGTGGTGGTGCTCCGCCACTACGAGGACCTGACCGAGCGCGAGGTCGCTCAGGTGCTGGGCTGCTCGGTGGGCACGGTCAAGAGCCAGAACGCACGGGCGCTGGACAAGCTCCGCCACCTTCTCGATGAACCCTCCTACGCGGTAAGCAGGTAGAAGCGATGAACACTTTTGACGATCAGCTCGCCCACCGGCTGCACGACATCGTCGACGGCGAACCGAACTCCGTACCCCCGATGGGGGCGCTCCTCGATCGCGGCCGGCGGGCCCGCCGGCGCCGGACGACCACGATGGTCAGTGCGACGTGCGCGGTGCTGGCGCTGGGCGTCGCCACGGCGGCAACCGTCGCGACGACGCCGACGTCCGGCCGTCCGGGCGTCACCGCCGAGGCGCCGTCGCGATCCGAGCCGGCCTCGCCGGCGATGGAACTGGTCTCGGCCGTCACTGCCAGCGAGAACATCAGTTACCGGATTCGGCTGACCAACTCGGGGCCGCAAGGACTGACGTACGAGGGCGCGTTCGACCCGAAGACGGCCACCGGGTACGCCCGGGTGGGGCAGGACGACTCGGTCATGACCGAGCTGCTGATCAACGGCACCAGGTACGAAGGCGCGGAACCACCGCCGGGCAAGCTGCCGGCCGACAAGGGCCTGGGCGAGAGGTACGGTAAGTACGCCCAGTACCCGGGCAAGTACGACCGGCTGTCCCTGTACGCCGACGGGAGTACCGTCCTGGGTGCCGCGGCGCCCGACCCGGCGGCGCTGTTCACGGCGTTGAAGAGCGCGAATGCGACCATCTCGGACAACCCTGACGGGACGTTGCACTTCGGCTACACGACGTCGGAGGAGAAGGGGTCGACCACCACGTCCGGTGACGTCACGCTCGACAGCGACGGTCGGATCGCGAAGGTGGTACTCACCGGCACCTGGCAGTCGACGGCGAAGGGCCGGCTCGACAAGGGCACGTTCGGCTCGACGCTCGAACTGTTCGACTACGGCGTCGCGGTGAAGGTGGAGCGCCCGACCAACGTCGTCAGGGTCACCAAGTAGTTCCATGCCCCGGGACGACCGCTGACCGGTTGGTGGTCTCCCATCCAGCGACAAGCTGCCCGCGGCCCGACGGCCGCGGGCAGCTCTGGCTTTGCCGTACGCCTGCCGCATGAGCCGGTCCGCAGGGCTGTTGCCGGCGCCGCTGACGTGGTCTTATACCGGGAAGACGACGTCATTGACCTGGTCATGGCAACCCCGCGTCGATTCCGCACCGTCTCCATCCCCTGAAAGGTGCACCGATGCACAGGAGACCGACCTTCCGACTGGCAGTCCTCACCGCCACCGCCGCCACGTTCCTGGCGTCCGGTGGCGCCTACAGCGCGGCGGCGGCAGCACCCGTGACCGTCTCCCCGGGTGTCGAGGCGTGTGAGCCGGGTGCCGACGAGCACAGCGTGGCCCGGGTCGCCGAGGGCGCCACCGCCCAGGAGCCGGAGCTGTATTCGAAGAACGAGGCGAACGCCTACGGCGTGATCAAGGATTCCCCGCGCCTGGCCAACGGCAGCGTCACCGTGCCCACGGTCTTCCACATGGTCTCCGACCACCCGCTCAGCGCGGCCGAGACGACCCGGTGGAACAGCCTGATCGCGGCGCAGATGAAGGTGCTCAACGACTCGTTCGCCGGCAGCACCGCCGCGAACGCCGCCGACACCCCGTTCCGGTTCGACCTCGTCGACACGACGTGGACGGTGAACAGCGACTGGTACACGGTCGTGCCGGGCAAGAACGAGCGGGACATGAAGAAGGCGCTGTACACCGGCGACTCCCGCACCCTGAACGTGTACGCGGGGAACATCGGCGGCGGGCTGCTCGGCTGGGCGTACTTCCCGAAGGGCTACAACAACGGCCGCGACTACATCGACGGCGTGGTGATCCTCGACGAGTCGATGCCGGGCGGCACCGCCGGCAAGTACGCCCTGGGTGACACCCTGACGCACGAGGTCGGGCACTGGCTGATGCTGGAGCACACCTTCGCGCACGGGTGCTCCGCTTCCGGCGACTTCGTCGCGGACACCCCGCGTGAAGCGCATCCGCAGTTCAACTGCCCGGTGGGCGCGGATACCTGCACCGCACCCGGGCTGGACCCGATCCACAACTTCATGGACTACACGCAGGACTCCTGCATGGACATGTTCACCGCGGGACAGGCGGACCGGATGAGCGACGCCTGGGTGGCGTTCCGGGCCGGCGGCGCCGGGTAACCACGCTCTGCCAGGGGGTTGGCGGGCCGCACTCAGCGGTCCGCCAGCCCCTTTCCTGTTACGCCCACGTTCCCGGCCTTTCATCGCCGGTTGAGCCAGGGCGCGCGCCGTGAGCAGGGCGCGGTGTGGTCGGCCGGCAGGGCACACCGGCCGCCGCCGGGCAGTCGCCGGTCGCAGAAGACCCAGTGGCGTACGCCCTGCTGGTCCTCGGCCGAGACGGTCACCCCGCCCGGCTCGACGCGGGCGCTGAGCCGGGCCAGCACCCGGGCGGCGGTCCGAGCGAGGATCCGGGCCCGGAGCAGGTCAGGTGCGGTGACCGGCAGGTGGATCACCCAGCGGTCGCTCATCGGTAGCGGTGGTTCGCCGACTGGGCGCTCTGCCAGGCGCGCAGCGCGTTCTTGATCCGTACGTTCTCCTCCTGCACCGCGACCAGGGCGGTCTGCGCGACGGTGAGTTCGTCGGCCACGCGGTGCAGGAAGGTGCGGATCTCGACGGGGTCGAGGCCGCGCCGGCGCACGTTGAAGCAGCGCTCGCGGATCTGCCAGGGCCGGAGGGGCTGTCTCTGGTTGGCTTCTGCCATCGGTGGTCTTTCCTCGCGTCGGCTCACCAGTCGGCGGATCAGTTCGCGCACGGGGGACCGCCCTTCGTCGGGTCGCGTCGAAGTGGAGGGGGCGGCCTCCGCCGGTTGCGGTCGGCGGAGGCCGCCCCGCCCTGCCACCGCAGCCTCAATCGGCGGTACGGCGGCAGGGCCGCGCCGGGGGAGCGCGGAGGGTGAGGTCTCGGCGGCGATGCGAGACCGGTACGAGAGGCGCCAACCGACCGCAGCAGCACCGCATCACCGAGAGCGACGCTACCGATACCTCTCACCTCTGTCAACGCTCTCTTACCTCTCGAATCTAGCTGGAGTGCTTCCTGCTGCTTCCCTTCCAGTTATTGCCGCTCTGTCAGCCGGTGCTCGATACTGGGAGGGCCAACCGATCGCAAGGGGCCTCCACGTGCCGATTCCACCGACCATGGATGAGCTGATCAACGACCTGCTGAGGAGGATTGACGAGGGCGAGTTCCCACCCGGGTCGCAGATTCCTTCCACCCAGGAACTGTCCGATCACTATGACCTGTCGCTGTCGACGATCCACCGCGCGGTAGCAAGGCTGCGAGAGCAGGGTGTGCTGGTGGGCCGCCCGGGTCGGGGAGTGTTCGTGGCGGAGTTCACTGGACATTGACCAGGCCTGCAGCGCCCGGTCGACGGCTGAGCCCGAGAGAAGACGAACGAGGCGGCGAAGAAGGCTACCGAAGCTTTTAGACCGCGTCGCAACAGCAGCCTCTGCAGATGCCCAGGTGCCGCGCTCGGTCCCGGCGGGGTCGGTGGCGGGCTAGAACCGGTTCACTCGGGTCAGGGGGAGACGGTGGGTACACATCACCAGGATCGCCAAGCCTCGACATGCCGTGACAGATCGTTCGCAGATCCTGCCACACAGCCGTGAGCAGACGTTGGCAGCCGACCCAGCCGAGGCGCGGCCGCAGCCTCGCTCGGTCTGTGCCTCATGCAAGGTGGTCGGCAACCGATGACAGCAACGCCGAAAGCAGCCGTTCTGCAAGATGGCGTCACCGGCAGGAATCTCTAGTAGGCAGTCATAGGTCGTCCAGCCTTTCGCGCCTGGAGGCTGGTAGCCGTTGTGGTGCCCGGCAAGGGGGGACGCGGCTGATTGAGAGGACGGGGTTCCGGTCAGAGTCCCGGGGCCTTCTGGCCCCTGATCGCTCTTAGGTTTACGGCCGGCAGGGGTGGCCGATTCCGGTCGCCAGCGGACCCAGGGCGGTCCGGAGGGGCTGTCGTTGCCGTCCGAAGACCAACAGTCAATCGCTTATCTCAGGCTTCTCCAAACCACCGCCAAGGAGACCCTTAAGGCCACGGCGCCGGTTCACCAAGCCGGCTTGCTCCAGTTGTTGCTCGACCATTCTCTGAAGATCACGGTCCGCTTTCGACGCCAGATCAAGCAACTCCTCCCGAGCGCGGACCTTCGCTTGAGCCCCAGCACGCGCAATCAAATGCACGTTCTTCGCCGCTGCTCGAAGGCCGCCCTTTCCTGATCGTGCTACGGGCAAGAAAACAGCATCGATCAACTGGTTGAGGGCATTCCTCGACGTAATGCTCAGACATTCCCATAGCCGCAACACTCTACTGCGCTGATCAACCGTAGTTGCCAGCAAGTATGCTTCTAGAATCCATGCGACGAGGAGATCTACCGGGACACGCTGCAATTCAAGAGCTTCGAGGATTTCCGGCCTCACCTCATCGTCGACCGACCCTACCGCCAGTTCCTTGCCAAGCTTCAAGCGGAACTCCCGCTCTGCCAGGGCGCGGCGTCGGATTGCCTCCACAATGCGCTCCGACTTGGTTGATCCGGGCGCGGCCCTAAGAAGTTCGTAGGCTCCCTCTGCTTCACCCTTGGCCTCGATCCAGAGCGCAACGATCTCGGAGGCGGCTTCAGGAAACTCCTGCACGACATCTCGTACTGCGGCAAGGCTTGTCACCGATGGTAGCTCAGCCATTGATTCTGCCTTCGACACCAACTTAAGCGCAAATATTGTCGACGTCGGTTCCGAAAGCCATGGACTGGACGCCGCAGCATTGATGAGACTCAGGCACGACTCGCCGCTGACGTATTGCCGCCACACCTCCGCCGCACCGAGGGCATCCTGCCAAACCTCAACTAGGCCCGACATCTCGCCCTCTGGAGTGACGGCTAAGAGTTCTCGCAGCACAGAGGTCAATCGGGCGGAGGCTACCGGAGAAACCCGCCCAGTCTGCATGGCACTGACGCAAGAACCGACGGCGTTGATCGCACGAGTAGTCTTCTCCAATGAACCGTCGCCGGACTGTAGATCAGCCACGAAGTTGTCGCTCAGGTCTAGCACCCTCAACCGGTCGGAACGTAGCTGGGCTATAGCATCCAACGCAGCCATGAATTCGTTCGGAGTGAGGTCTTCATTTAGACTACATGCATCCGCCACCGCCTGCCGATCCAAATTGTCTAGAATCGAATCGCTCAGCACAACCTTGATGTGCTGAAGTCTGGATGGCCAGACCCTGACATACTCACCTTTAATTTTCTTGACTATTGCATTCGCAAGCTCAATGCTCTCGACGGACGTAGGCAATGCCTCAATCGCCAGGCGGCCGCTCTTCTTGTCGTCGATTGACAACGCTGCCGCAAGGATCGCCTCCTGCAGTGGGCCACGACAGACATCTGAGATGCCAACGAGTTCCCGCATCCACACAACCTCGTCCAGATCCGCAGGCTTGTCGGCCCCTGCTGGCGTGCTGGTGGCCGATGGTGGCCTTTGTTCGGAGGTACTTGCCCTCCGCCGCGTTTGGGCCTCTGAAACTATCTGCTGCAGCTGATCAAGCAGTCGTGTAGAAAGCGAGGCCAACGCACTGACCGGCATGGCGCTTAGCTCTTCGAGGTTATGGCGCACCCGCTCTAATTCATCTTTGAGAAGGTGCCCGGCTATGGCTCGGACGACGCCTTCTTTGTCACTTACACCCGGAAGCGCCAGCAAGCCGACCGGCGTAATATCGGTTTCCAAGAAGATGTTTTCTTGGCCTAGTATCTGCTCCACCAGGGGCTGGCCAATCGGCCCAGCGTATGCGGCCACCCGAAGGAGGGAGGCGCTTGTGCCCTTTGGCATGTCGCTCGCTTTCCAGTTGGAGAGCGACTGCATTGTTTCAGGTGCGACATCCTTGAGCTGGTCCAACGTGATTGAATCAAGCGCAATGCTAAGCGCGGTAATGAAGTTGGACGACTCAACGCCTGAGTCGATGCTCTTTAGCTGTGTTACCAAGAGGCGCACCGACGATAGCCGCGCGTCCGGATCGAGCTGCGAAATAAGGCTTTTCAGCTCTGCATTTTGTCCATTGGCGGCTACATCCTCAAGCTGTTCTGCTATATCTCCGGGCAGGCCGAAGGCAATCCCGGCGTCTTCTAAATAAATCAGGTCCTCGCGTGGCCCCGGAATGGCACGCGTCTTTCTCAAGTACGCAAGTAACTGGTCGCCCTGTACTTGTTGGGCAACATCTGTATCCTCTGCATCGTCTTTCGCCAAGTTCTGGTCGAGTGGCAGCCTTCTCATCGCATACTGCTCGGCCAGCGCTAGTATTTGTAGGCTGTATCCGAGAAAATTTTCTTTGGCCTTTCCTTCCGACATTTCTAGTATTAGGTTTGTTAATTCGGGATGCCGAGCTAAGTCCTCGGCAAATAGGGGAAACTCTACGCGGAGGGCGACAAGCTTAGCCAACTCCATCGCCCGTGCTGGCGCTTGCTCGATAGAAAGATACTGTTGGGCTGCCCGTTGTTTAAGAAGGCGGTACGAAACCGTAAACGTATTTACGAGTGCCTTGACGCGCCGCGGGCTCCGCACGTGGGTGGGAACGAGGACCTGTGCCAACGCACGCTTGTCAAACTCATCCCAAACACCGCCAAGGGGTGCAATCATGTCTCCAGCAAAGCGGACAACACGTCGGGCCCTGACTGGCGGAACCTGAACCCGGTATTGGAAAACCTTGTCAATGTATGCACTACCGGCACCGTGATACGGATTCTGCGGTTCGTGTGGCGTCACTTGGCTCGAAGCGAGGCTTGCGGCTCGTTCGACGACTTGCTGGTCCACTGCCACGACATAAACGCAGTTGTCGACGCCTAGAAAGGTTCGAAGGGTGTCCAAGGTTGACACGACCTGAGTTGCGGAGCATCGATCGAGTTCGTCGATGAAGACGACGACGCGGCCTTTCGCCTTCGCTACGATCCTTCGATATGCTTGCCCAAATTCGTCCGGCTCTTTGGCTGGGTCGGTCTTTACATCCACGCTCAACTGCCGCCCGAATATGGCCACTATAGCTCCGATTAGCGCCCCGGGAAGAATTACCGGTAGCAGTTGGGGAGCTTTTGCGCTGATCGCCTGCCAGATGGTCTGGGTGGAAGTCACGTTGACAATGGCAGACCAAGTCAACAAGGTGGCTGCGATCGTCAGAACAGCTGAGGTGGACGCGACTAGGATGAGCCATCCTCGCCAGCCGAGTTGGACGACCTTGCGGCTAGTCTGAGTTGTTGCGTTTAACTTTTGGATGTCCTGACTGTTGGCAGTGCCAAGCGCTTCAGCCACTTCTCTGATGAATTCACGGGAGAGCGCCAAACCCTCGTGCCTGAAGGCATCAACCCGCACATAATGATGTGTCGGATTGTATTCCGCTAGCCGCTGCCGCAGCAACTGCCCGATCCCAGACTTCCCAGACCCCCATGATCCGAAGAGACCAATGGTTGCCGGAGTGGGAACAGTCGTCACGAGTTTAAGTAGCTCGTCGGCGAGAGCAATGTGACCGAGGCGATCCTGTTCCGCTTCGCGTACCGCGGCGTCCTCGAGGAACTCAGTAGGCGGTTTCGGTCCACCGTGCTTCGGCATTGATCTCCCTTACGGAGGTGATGCGACAAGCTATCCGTGCTAGGACGGCTCCAAAACTTTGCTCATCTTAGACGTTGCTGCATGCCGCCGTTAGCTGCCAGCGCCTACAAAACATCCCCGGAGGCTCGGTGCCTCTCCGCCATGCAGAAGCGAAAGGCTTAGGCATTCGTCCGAAATGATTTGATTTAGCCCTTATCCAAGTTCCGCCGCCGCCGCTTTGGGTGCGGCAGCGGATCGAGGAATGCGGGCCCGGCAGCTGCTCGTGCGGAGCGCTGGGGGTCGCCGCGTCACAGGTGCTCGGCGGTCGGGGCTTGCTGAATCACCCAGCTTCCAGGAGCCACCGGCGACGAGGTCGGCATGCGGCCCTATCCCATTTCAAAACGCCCAGACCCTATCCAGATCCGTCCGGGACACAAGAATGCACGGGGTGCTTGTACATGAGCCCGTCGCCAGGGCGACAGTCCGTTGAATGGGCAGGCGACTGGCCGAGTCGAGCGTGTCAGCGGGTCAAGAAAGCGACGGCCGCATCTCGGCTAGGGCGCGACCAAGCAAGTCACTTCGGGAGGCATCAAGGCATGGGGCGTACTCATTGCACACCTGCCAGTAAACGAGACGTCCGGTAGCGAGGTAGCAAGACGGCAAGCTAGCCCCTATAAAGGTTGACTCCCAACGTCAATCCGCGACGCCTCGCAGCGGCTCGTCGACGCCGGTCGCGGCCAGTTGCTGACGTTGGGCTACCGGGGCGACTGGATACCGCTACTTCGCCGACCTAACGCATCGACAAGCTCAGTCGATCGTCGGCAGCTTGGGCCCGAGCACGTCGTCGGCGTCCACGATCGTGTACGCGTACCCCTGCTCCGCCAGGAACCGCTGCCGATGCGCCGCGTACTCCGTGTCGATCGTGTCCCGGGACACCACCGTGTAGAAGTGCGCTTGCCGTCCGTCGGCCTTCGGCCGCAGCACGCGCCCGAGCCGCTGCGCCTCTTCCTGCCGCGACCCGAACGTCCCGGAGACCTGGATCGCCACCGCCGCCTCCGGCAGGTCGATCGAGAAGTTCCCCACCTTGGAGATCACCAGCGTGCGCAGCTCACCCGACCGAAAGGCGTCGAAGAGCCGTTCCCGCTCCTTGTTGGTGGTCGAGCCTTGAATGATGGGCGCGTCGAGGTATTCGCCGAGCTGGTGCAGCTGGTCGATGTACGCACCGATCACCAGGGTCTGCTCGTCCGGGTGCCGGTCGACCAGCGCCTTCACCACCGGCAGCTTGGTCCGGGCGGTCGCCGCCATGCGGTAGCGCTCCTCGGCCTCGGCCGTCGCGTAGGACATCCGCTCGGCGTCGGTCAGCGTCACCCGTACCTCGGTGCACTGGGCCGGGGCGATCCAGCCCTGCGACTCGATGTCCTTCCACGGCGCGTCGTACCGCTTGGGGCCGATCAGGCTGAACACGTCGCCCTCCCGGCCGTCCTCGCGTACCAATGTCGCCGTGAGGCCCAGCCGCCGGCGGGCCTGGAGGTCCGCGGTGAACCGGAAGATCGGCGCGGGCAGCAGGTGGACCTCGTCGTAGACGACCAGGCCCCAGTCGCGGGCGCCGAACAGGTCCAGGTGGGTGAACGCGCCGCCGCGCCGCGAGGTGAGCACCTGGTACGTCGCGATGGTGACCGGGCGGATCTCCTTGCGCTCGCCCGAGTACTCGCCGATCTCCTCCTCGGTCAGCGAGGTGCGGGCGATCAGCTCCCGCTTCCACTGCCGGCCGGCGACGGTGTTGGTGACCAGGATCAGCGTGGTGGCCTTCGCCTCGGCCATCGCCGCCGCCCCGACCAGCGTCTTGCCCGCGCCGCAGGGGAGCACGACCACGCCCGACCCGCCGGCCCAGAAAGCCTCGACCGCCTCCCGCTGGTACGAGCGCAGCGTCCACGGCTTGCGGCCGTCCTTGCCGGCCTCGGCCAGCTCGATCGGGTGTGCCTCGCCGTCGACGTACCCGGCCAGGTCCTCCGCCGGCCAGCCCAGCTTGAGCAGCGCCTGCTTGAGCCGGCCGCGCTCGGAGGGGTGCACCTGGATGGTGTCGTCGTCGAGCTTGTTGCCGAGCATGCCGGCGAGCTTCTTGCTCTTGGCGACCTCGATCAGCACCAGCCGGTCCAGCGCCCGCAGCACCAGGCCGTGCGCCGGGTCGTTGGCGAGCTGGAGCCGGCCGTACCGGTCCATCGTCTCGGCCACGTCCACCAGCAGCCCGTGCGGCACCGGGTAGCGGGAGTACTTGATCAGCGCGTCCACCACGGCCTCGGCGTCGTGGCCGGCGGCCCGGGCGTTCCACAGTCCCAGCGGGGTGAGCCGGTAGGTGTGCACGTGCTCCGGGGAGCGCTCCAGCTCGGCGAAGGGCGCGATCGCCATCCGGCAGGCCTGCGCGTCGGGGTGGTCGATCTCCAGCAGCAGGGTCTTGTCGGACTGCACGATCAGTGGTCCACCGCTCACGCCAGTGTCCTCTCGTCGGCCGGGCTTGTCGGCTACCCGTCATCGGCGGGGACACCCCGCCGCTGGCCGACCATCCAGTGTTGCACGAGGTCGGGGACGCCCAGAAAAATGCCCAAACGACGCAACGCTTTCCCACCGCCGAACGTCTTCCAATCGGACGGCAGATTCGGGAGGGCTCAATGAGGCATACAGGTTTAACCATCCGGATCGTCGCCTTGGCGGTGGTCACGCTGGTCGGCGCCGGTGGGTGCGCGCTCGACCCGCAGGCCGATCCGGGTGGCACTGGAGGAGGGCTCGCCCCGGTCGGCAATGCGGAACAGGTAACGGGGGCGAGCGGCGGCTCCCCGACCGACCAGCGGGCCCAGCCGACCACGCCGGCCCCGACGCTGAAGGCCGCGGCGACGACGCCGCGCGTCACCACGCCGCCGAAGCCGGAGCGCGGTCGCCGGTTCGCCAACCCGACCCCGCAGAACATGACCCGCTGCGAGCAGGGGGAGTACCAGCGCGAGGTCGAGGGCTACCTCGCCCGGCTGGGCGGGTTCGGGACGGTCAGCGTGAACGGCCGGCAGTCCGACGCCGACTGCGCCGCGATCAAGAAGTTCCAGCAGCGGTACGACATTCGTCCGGCCGCCGGTCGGGCCGGCCCGCTCACGTACGACGTGGCGAAGCGGCTGGCCAACACCGACACCAGCCGGTGCAACGCCGGCTCGGGCACCACCTTCTGCGTGGACCTGACCAAGCAGACCACCTGGGTGATGCGCGACGGCAAGGTGGTGGCCAAGCCGACGGTGACCCGCACCGGCATGTCCGGCTACGCCACCCCCTCGGGCACCTACAAGATCAACCTTCGGAAGCTGAAGGAGTGGTCCGACCCGTACGACGTCTGGCTGCCCTACTGGCAGCGGTTCAACGGCGGGATCGGCTTCCACGAGACCACCACCTACCTGCACAACTCCTCGATCGGCTCGCACGGCTGCATCAACCTGCTGCACACCGACGCGGTCCGCTGGTATGAGCTCGGCTCGATCGGTTCCCGTGTGACGGTGGTCGGCCGCCGCCCCGGCACCTGACCCACAACCCTCACCTGAATCGCCGCCCCGGCAGTCCGACCGGGGCGGCGATTCAGGGTTTTGTCCCCTGTGCGGCCAAGCGTCCGGGTGCCACCCTGGAGGGCGGGAGCCGGACGGGGCGGGAGGGCTGGCAATGAGCGTCGACCAGAGAACGGCCACCGACGACGAGCCGCCGCCGGCCGACGAGGTCTCCATCGCGACGCTGGTCGGCTACGCCGCCGCCGCGCTCGCCCTCGTCGGCTGGTTCCTCTTCGGCTGGCTGGTGCAGCGGCAGGGCTTCGTCGCCTCGGTCGGCGAGACCGCCGGGGCCGCGTTCGCCCTGCTGCTCGCCGTCTCCGTGATCGGCACCGTGCGCCGCAGCCGGCGCTGAAGCGCCCGGTCTTCCGGGCGCCCCGCCGTGCTCCGGCGCCGCTCAGTCCTCCCGCACCGCCGCAGTGATCCGGTGCAGGGCGAAGGTGTGCAGCATCTCCGTCCGGTCGTCCTCGGCGCGCAGGTAACCGGCGCCGATCGACACCGGCCGGAGCAGCCGGGAAGCCGTCGCCCCGTGCGCGTCGACGTAGCCGACCCAGACCAGCGCCTTGTCCCGGACCGCCTGTTGCAGCACCGCCAAGGCCTCGCTGTGGCTGTGCGCCGGCATCGGGCCGGCGGCCACCCGGGCCGCGCTGCCGCGCACCACCGCCGGGGCCCGCCGGGCCGCCCGCGCCGCCGCGTCGCCCCGCCGGATCTGCTCTACCACGCCGAGCAGCCGGGGCATCGCCAGCTTCGGCGCGGCCAGCGGATCCAGCGCGCGGGTGCTCACCGACGCCCGGGCGGGCGCCCGCCGGGTCTTCGGCCGGGACAGCACCGTCGCGCCACTGGTGTCCTCCGGCACCGGCGCGTACCCGGCGTCGCGCAGCGCGAGCAGCATCCGCCCCACCTGGTACGGGGTGACCAGCACCGTCGGCGCCAGGCGGCGGAACGCCATCGACTCCAGCCGCCGGTCGGCCAGCACCTCGGCGAGCAGCGCCTCGTCGTCGCTGCGCACGTACCCGCCGGCGGAGCCGAGGCGCAGCCCGCCGTGCTTGCGCGCCACGTCGTCGATCAGGTACGTCAACCCCTGGGGGATCGGGGTGCGTGACCGGCGGTGGAACAGGGCGTGCAGGTCGTCGGCGGTGTAGCCGGCGTCCAGGGCGCGGCGCACGCTCGCCGTGGTGACCCGGTGCACGCTGGCCCCGCCGGCCGACTCGTGCTCGGCCACCACGTCCAGTTCGGCGGCGAGCGCCGGGTCGGGCGGGCCGGGCACCACGACGCTCAGGTCGGCCTGCACCAGGAAGTGGTCGACCGGGGCGGGCAGCAGCGCGTCCAGCGCCCGCACGGTGCTCGACGGGTCGCCGCTCTCGGCGTCCGAGCGCAGGCCGAGCGGGTCGTCGCCGCCGCGCTCGTCCGCCTCGGTGACGTCGGCCAGCAGCAGCCGCCCGTACGAGGTGAGCGCGCCGAGCCCGGTGACGCCGAGCTGGGCCGCCTCGGCCAGCACCTCCCGGTGCGCGGCCTCCCGGCCCCGGCTGCGCCGGGGGGCCCGCCAGTCCAGCAGCTCCAGCACCTCGTCCGGGGTGGGGGCGGTGGCCGGCTCCAGGTCGGCCAGCACCGCGAGCACCGCCCGCCGGGCGGCCGGCGCGCCGGCCCGTTCCGCCTCGGCGGAGAGCACGCTGATCGGCCGGTCCCGGTCGTCGCGCTGACCGACCAGCCCGACCTGCCGGGTCATCGTCAGCCAGGCCCGGGCGAGCTGCTCCCAGCGGTGGGCCAGCGACATCGCCCGCCACACCTCGTACCCGCCGGTGGGCAGCACCTGCTGGTCGGCGCCGTAGCGGCCGGTGGTGGAACCGGGCAGGTCCAGCTCGCCGACCAGCCCGGCCGCGTACGCCACCTCGAAGACCAGCGCGGTGGCCGGCTCGTCCAGCCCGACGCCGCGGGCCAGCCGGCGCAGGTCACGGACGCCGACACCACCCGAGCGCAGCACCGGGGCCGGCTCGGCGGCCAGGCTCTCCAGCAGCGCCTCGGTGTGGCGTACCAGCTCCATGGTCTGCCCGGCCCCGGCGGAGTCCACGGCTTTCGGCTCGCGCGGCGGCGCGGTGACCGACGGCGGGCTGGTGCGCAGCGGGCCGAGCGGGCCGCTGTCCCGGCGCAGCAGCAGCCCCACCTCACGGGGCAGCTCCACGGTGCCGGCGGAGACCCGCACGAGCAGCCGGGCGTCGACCAGCCAGCGGATGGGCGAGCCGGTGGGCGCGCCGCCGTTGGTGGCGTCCGGCGGCAGGTCGTCCTCCGCGCCGACCGGGGGCGCCTGGAGGGCGCCCGGCGGGACGCTGCCCACCGGCGGCCCGGCGGCCAGCCGGTCCAGGATCGCCCGGGCCGAGGGCGGAGCGGCCAGCAACGTCCGCCGCAGTTTCGCCGGGTCCGCGCAGAGCGCCGCCGTCCGCAGGTCCAGCTCCGCCGCCGGTCGCCCCAGCCCTGCCGGGTACGGGGAGACCTCGTCGACGCTGCCCGCGACGCGCAGGGCGTGCTCCGGGCCGTACAGCAGGAAGCGGGCGCGCAGCCGGTCCACCGCGCCCCGGACGGTGGTCGGGGCGGGCGGGTGCGGCCCGGCGGTGGCCATCGCGAGGACGGCGTCGGTGGAGGTGGTGCCCTCCTCGGGATGCCGGGTGAGTCGGGCGGCGTCGAGGATCTGGAGGGTGAACTGGTCCAGCCCGTCCAGCGCGCGGGCCACGGAGACCCGCGACTCGGCCCGGATGGCGAGGGCGGAGACGTCGGCGGGCACCGGCACCACGAGGTCGGGCCGCAGCTGGAGCAGGGCGGCCAGCGACTCGTCCGGCAGGGCGCGCAGGTGGTCGGCGAGTGAGGTGGTCATCGTCGTTCCACGCTAGCCCGCTGCGGGGCCGTCCCGCCCCTCGGACGTCCGGCTCGGTCCGGGTTGGGCGGGTACGTTCTCCGGGTGCTTCCACTGATGGTCGGTTTCGACCTCGACATGACCCTGGTTGACTCCCGCCCCGGCATCGCCGCCTGCTACCGGGCGTTGACCGTACAGACCGGCGTACCCGTCGACGCCGACCTCGCGGTCTCCCGGCTCGGGCCGCCGTTGCGCACCGAGATCGCGCACTGGTTCCCGCCCGAGCAGGTGGAGGAAGCGGTGACGATCTACCGCGAGCTCTACCCGGCGTACGCGATCACCCCGACCGTCCCGTTGCCGGGCGCGCGGGAGGCGATCGAGGCGGTGCACGCGCGCGGCGGCCGGGTGATGGTGGTGACCTCCAAGATCGGCCGACTGGCCCGGCTGCACCTGGACCACCTCGGGCTGACCGTCGACGAGCTGGCCGGGGATCTCTTCGCCGAGGAGAAGGCGACCGCGCTGCGCGCCCACGGCGCGAGCCTCTACGTCGGCGACCATGTGGCGGACATGGTGGCCGCGGACGCGGCCGGGGTGCCCGGCGTCGGGGTGGCCACCGGGCCGTGCAGCATCGACGAGCTGCGGGCCGCCGGGGCGTACCAGGTGCTGGACGATCTCACCGGATTCCCGGCGGCGCTGGACCGGATCATCGGGCTAGCCTTGGAGCAGCAGTAGACGTCTCAAGCGAAGCAGGGGTTCTCAGGTGCCGACGGGTCGAGTGAAGTGGTATGACGCGGCCAAGGGATACGGGTTCGTCACCAGTGACGAGGGTGGCGACGTGTTCCTGCCCAAGGGCGCGCTACCCGCGGGTGTCACCGACCTGAAGGGTGGGCAGCGGGTCGACTTCAGCGTGGTGGACAGCCGCCGGGGCGCCCAGGCGATGGGGGTCAAGCTGCTGGACGTGCCGCCGTCGATGGCGGAGCTGCGCCGGCGTCCGGCCGAGGAGCTGCACGGCCTGGTCGAAGACATGATCAAGGTGCTGGAGGCGAAGGTCCAGCCGGACCTGCGCCGGGGTCGGTTCCCGGACAAGAAGACCGCGCAGAAGGTCGCTCAGCTGGTCCACGCGGTGGCGCGCGAGCTGGAGGTCTGAGGGCGGGAGATCCGAGGTACGAGCCCGGCATCGACGGCCCGGCCCAGCAGCGCCTCCACGGCGGCGAAGCCCGCGTCCCCCAGGTCCGCGGTGAACTCGTTGACGTAGAGGCCGATGTGCCGGTCCACCACGTCGGGCTCCATCTCCTGCGCGTGCGAGAGCACGTAGTCCCGGCTGGCGGCCGGATCGGCCCAGGCCTGGCGGACGGACTCCCGGATCCAGCCGGCCGCCGCCACCGGGTCGACGGCGCCCCTGCGGGCCAGGATCGCGCCGAGCGGGATCGGCAGGCCGGTGTGGCCCTCCCACCACTCGCCCAGGTCCACCAGCGCGGTCAGCCCGTGCCGGTGATAGGTGAACCGCGCCTCGTGGATGACCAGCCCCGCGTCGTACTTCCCGGCGGCCACCGCCGGCATGATCTCGTGGAACGGCACCACCTCGATCCGCGCCGGCGGCCGCTCGGCCGACCAGAGCCGGAAGAGCAGGTACGCGGTGGTCCGGTCGCCGGGCACCGCCACCGTGGCCCCGCTCAGGTCGGCCCGGTCCGGCCGGCTCGCACCGTCGCCGGCCCCGCCGCTGGTGAGCACCAGCGGGCCGCAGCCGCGGCCGAGCGCCCCGCCGCACGGGAGCAGGTGGTAGTCGTCCAGCAGCCAGGGCAGCGCCGCGTAGCTCACCTTCACCAGGTCGAACGCGCCCCGCTCGGCGGCTGTGTTGGTGACGTCCACGTCCGCGTAGGTCACCTCGACCGGCGGCGCGCCGGGCACCCGGCCATGCACCAGCGCGTGGAAGACGAACGTGTCGTTGGGGCAGGGCGAGATCGCCAGGGAGAGCGCCACGCTCCCACGGTAGCCCCGCCCCCGCGCCCCCACTCCACCCCGCCCACCCCGCTGTGACCCCACCCGCCGCCCTCGGGCCGCCCGCGCCCCCGCGCTGCACCCCCACTCCACCCCGTCCACCCCACTGTGACCCGCCCGCCGCCCTCGCGCCGCCCGCCCTCGCGCCGCCCGCCCTCGCGCCGCCCGCCCTCGCGCCGCCCGCCCTCGCGCCGCCCGCCCTCGCGCCGCCCGCCCTCGCGCCGCCCGCCCTCGCGCCGCCCGCCCTCGCGCCGCCCGCCCTCGCGCCGCCC
>NZ_JBQHDD010000020.1:0-47482 GCF_052068055.1 Micromonospora sp. L32
GGTGTGGCCCGCCGTGCCCGGCTCCGGGCGGTCAGGCTTGATCCCTGCGCCGGTCACGGCGGGCCACACCCCCGCCGGGGGCAGCCTTCGCGCGGCCCTCACGGGCCCGAACCCCCGCCCAGCGTCCGCCGCCGCGCTCGGGCGTCGGCGCCGCGTGCAGTCTTCCACCCGCTGTCACGCCTCGATCGACCGTCGGCTGCTCGCCTCCGTTTGCGGCGTGTCGTGGTATCGCCGGGCTCGGACACCGCGACACGCCGCAAACGGAGGCGAGCACGGGCGCACACCGCTGTATGCGGTGTGCGGTGCCGCCCGCACCAGTCACGCGGCGGTCGGTCTGGACATGCCGCTGGCCGGCACCCCGCTCGGGGGTGCCGGCCAGCGTTGATCGTTCAGGTGGGGTCAGTTGTTCCAGTGCTTGGCGACGAGGTCGGCGGCCTGCTTCTCCCACTGGGCGTAGTGGTCCGGGTAGGCCGAGACCTGCACGGTCTGCGCGGCCTTGGTCAGCGGCATGTCCTGCCAACCGTCGACCTGCTTCAGACCCTTCAGGAACGCCATCGTCGAGTACTCCGGGTCGGTGATCTGCTCAACCGTGCCCCAACCGCTGGACGGGCGCTGCTGGAACAGGCCCTGCGAGTCGTGGTCGTTGCGCTCACCCAGGTGACCCAGGTTCTCCAACTTCGACTCCTGCAGCGCGGTCGCGATCGCGACCACGGCGGCCCGCTCGTCCATACCCGACTTCTTCGTCGCCGCGATGATCGCCTTCACGTTCGCCGTCTGCTCGCTGTCCAGGGTGATGCGGGACTGCTTGCCCTGCACACCGTGCGGGATCAGCTTGCCCTTGTCCACACCCGGCTTGTCCGCCTGCACCACAGCAACAGCCTTGGCGTCCACCGGGTTGGCGTGGGCTTCGGTGACCGGGCCGGCGAAGACGCCACCGGCGAAAGCCAGACCAGCAATACCCAGAACGCTCTTACGCAGAATGGTCGTGTTCATCAGAGTGGCTCCATTCGGGGGTTGGCGACGTGCCCAAAGGGGGATCGGACACGCGCAAGCACCACGACAAGGCGCTCAAAGATCAGGGGGAAAGTCTTCGCCCGGCGGGCTTCGCGAGCGGGGGCTCACGGCGCCGGGTCCATGTGTAACGACCGGCGGCCCACCATCATTCCGGGGCCCGGCATCCCGGGCGGCCCTATGTATCGGGCCAGGCCAGCGGGTGCTGCTGCGATCGTCCAGGTGATGTAACGACCCGGGGCCCGTCGTCATTCCGGGGCCCGGGCACCCCGGTCGGCCCACGTGATCGGGCCAGGCCAGCGGGGGTGCTATTGCGATCGTCCAGGTGATGTAACGACACCGGCCCGGCCACCATTCCACCGCCAGGGTGCCCAGAGCACCCGACTCCCGGAGCGATCCGCCCACAACCGGACGCCAAGCCGCCCGAATATCGGACGCGCGAGGCGGCGAGGACCGGCCACCGTATCGACCTGGGACACGGCGCGACGCGGACATCTGGCACAGGCCCGAGCGGTCGGTCGAGATTCGCCGTAGCGCTGAACGAGTCGTCGCTCTGCGATCCGGACAGACCGGCCGAGCCCGAACACTCGGCCCAGACCGCCCCAGCGGACCGCCCGGGATTGCCGAGCCCAAACACTCGGGCCATGCCGCCCAGCGGACCGCCCAGGCACAGGCGTCGCAACCACCCGAAATCCGGGCGGCGGGCACAGGCGTCGCGACCGCCTATGTCCGAGCGCCGCACGACGAGCGGAACCCCACGGCTGTCTCCGGAGGCGGGAGACAACCCTGACGTCCCACGGGTCGGCGGCGGGAGGGTTGTGGCCGGCGGTGAACACCACCATGCAGCGGATTTGTCGGTGCCGGCGGGCAGGCGGACGGGACTCGGCCAGTTGGTCCACAAGGGACGCCGTTAACAAAGTGATCGTCGGACGGGAAAGCGAAACACAATGGAAAGACTGGCGAACAGTCGCCCCAGGGGGCAGCGGGAACGCGGTGGGTACCGGTAAACACATAGACCATGACCAACACCCTCGACCGCCGCACCCTCCTGCGCATGGCCGGCGCATCCGCCGGCACGGCCGTCCTCGCCGGCGCCACCCTTGCCGGCGCCGGTGCCGCCCACGCCGCCGGTGGCGCCTTCCTGCACGGCGTCGCCTCGGGCGATCCGCTGCCGGACGGCATCCTGCTCTGGACCCGGATCACCCCGACCCCTGACGCGACGCCCGGCTCCGGCGTCGGCCCCGATGTGGAGGTGAGCTGGCAGGTCGCCACCGACCCTGACTTCGCCACGGTGACCGCACAGGGCCAGCTGACGACCGGCACCGCCCGCGACCACACGGTGAAGGTGGCGGTCTCCGGTCTGGTGCCGGCGACGACGTACTGGTACCGGTTCGGGTACGCCGGCGGATGGTCGCCGACGGGCCGGACCATGACCGCCCCGGCCACCGATGCGGCCATCGACCGGTTGCGGATGGGCGTGGTGTCCTGCTCGAACTGGGAGGCCGGCTACTTCGCGGCGTACCGGCGGCTGGCCGACCGGGGCGACCTGAACCTGGTGGTGCACCTCGGCGACTACCTGTACGAGTACGGCACCGGCCAGTTCGACGCGGGGGGCACGGTGGTGCGCAAGGTCGAGCCGGCGCACGAGGTGCTGACCCTGGCGGACTACCGGATCCGGCACGGGCTCTACAAGTCCGACCCGGACCTGGTGGCGCTGCACGCCGCGCTGCCCTGGGTAATCACCTGGGACGACCACGAGGTGGCCAACGACGCCTGGTCGGGTGGGGCGGAGAACCACACCCCGTCCACGGAGGGCGCCTGGGCGGACCGGGTGGCCGCCGCGCGGCGGGCGTACCAGGAGTGGATGCCGGTACGGATGGGCGAGGACGGCGCGATCTACCGGCGGTTCCGGTACGGGCAGCTCGCCGAGCTGTCCATGCTGGACCTGCGGACGTACCGTTCGCAGCAGGCCTCGGGCACGGCGGTGGACGACCCGCGTCGCACCGTCACCGGCGACGCCCAGATGACCTGGCTCAAGGCCGGCCTGGCGACGTCGACGGCGCGCTGGAAGCTGGTCGGCAACCCGGTGATGATGGCGCGGGTCGACGTCGGCTCACTGCCGGCGTGGCTGCTCGGGCCGCTCGGCACGCTGCTCGGCATCCCGCAGAACGGCGCGGTGCTCAACGCCGACCAGTGGGACGGCTACAACGCCGACCGCAACGAGCTGGTCGACCACCTGCGGGCGACCGGGACCCGCGACGTCGTCTTCCTCACCGGTGACATCCACACGTCGTGGGCGAACGAGGTGACCACGAAGTCGACGGGGTTGTCCAACCCGGCCGCGGCCGAGTTCGTGGTGCCGTCGGTGACCAGCGACAACGTCAACGACTTCCTCAAGCTGCCGGCCGGCAATCCGCTGAGCGCCCTCGGCGCCGGGCTGATCCGGTCGACGAATCCGCACGTCAGGTGGACGGAGTTGGACGGGCACGGGTACGGCGTGCTGGAGGTGACGCCGCAGCAGTGCCGGATGGACTGGTACCACCTGGCCGACCGGACCCGGGCGGGCAGCGCGAGCCGGTGGGTGGCCGGATTCTCGGTGGGCGCGGGGTCGGCGAAGCTGCGCCGGGAGACCGCCCCGACGCTCTGAGCCGGGGGTACGCCCGCGAACGACGACCGGCCGACCCCCGTGACGGGGACCGGCCGGTCGTGCTGCTCGTTCAGGAGGTCACCAGAGCTGCTGGACGATGTCCGCAGCCTGCTCCTCCCACTGCGCGTACGCGTACGGGAAGGCCGAGATCTGGACGGTCTGCGCCGCGGTGGTCAGCGGCAGGTCCTCCCAGCCGTGCACGTTCTTCAGTGCCTCGAAGAACGCCCGCGACGAGTACTCGGGGTCGGTGATCTCCTCCGGCGTGCCCCAACCCGACGACGGGCGCTGCTGGAACAGCCCCTGCGAGTCGTGGTCGTTGTACGCGCCGAGGTGCCCCAGGTTGTAGAGCTTCGACTCCTGCAGCGAGGTGGCGATGCCGATCACCGCGCCGCGCTCCCCCACGCCGGTCTTCTTGGCCGTCTTGACGATGGCCTTGGCGTTGGCGAGCTGCTCGTCGTCCAGCGGGATGCGGGACTGCGCGCCCTCCACGCCGTGCGGGATGAGCTTGTCCTTGCCCGGCTTGCCGGTCGGGACCTTGCCGGTCGCGCTGCCGGTGGTCAGGCCCGACTCGACCGTGGCGCCCTGCCGGCTCTTGCCGGTGGCGAGGTCGATGGCGGCCACGGCCCCGGCGTGCGGTCCGCTGGTGACGGGGGCGGCCACAGCGGCGGGTCCGAACGCCAGGCCGCCGAGACAGGCGACGCCGGCGACCTTCAGTGCGGTGGTGCGGTTCTTCGCGATGGCGGGGAGCCATCGAGTGAAGTCGGCCCTCACGATGGTTGCCCTTTCGTCGTGTCGACGCGCTCGCTCAGTGAGCGCCCCTTCGGGGGAACTGCCTGGCCCGCCGGGGTTTGCCTACCGGCGGTTCTGGGGACACAACCAGGTTCACCTGTCGGGCATTCCGGAAATGCCAGGGCCCCCGGGGGCTGCGGCGCGGGTCACCCCGAGGATCGGACGGCCGCGACCGAACCGGACGCCGGCCACGAGCGTGCCGAACCGGACGCCAACCGCGAGCGTGCCGAACCGGACGTCAGGCGCGAGGCGCCCCGAACCGGACGAGGACGTGCCAGAGCTGCTTGAGGTGCTGGAGGGTGTCGGCGGCGGTCGACCCCCGGTCCGCCCAGCGCTGCGGCTCGCGGACCACCGAGGCCGCCGCCCGGCCGATCAGTGCGGCGTCGACCGGCGCCCCCGGCGTACCGAACTCGGCGTGCACCCGGGCGGCCAGCACCGGGATGGCCGGTCCCCGGAAGTCCGGGTCGACGTCCTCGACGGGCAGCGCGAAGCCGGGGTGGAACAGCAGCTCGATGCCGCACCGGTGGGCGATCCGGGCCAGTACGCGCCCGGTGTCCGTGTCGTGGAACGAGGGGTCGACGACGATGGCCTCGACGTCCCGGGCCAGTTCGACGCCGCCGTGGACCTGCGCCTCGACGTAGTCGTCCAGGGCGCGGCCGGCGGACCCGGGCGTCCACGCCTGCCGCTCCCGCCGGCGCAGCAGCGTCGCGACGAGGCGGGCGATGTCCATGCCGGCGACGCCCAGGCTGACACCGGTGCCGGCGGTCACCTCCAGCAGGGCGGCCAGCACCGGCTCGGCGACGTCGACCGTGCCGAAGTCCTTCGGCCCCAGGTGGCTGTCGCCGAAGCAGAGCGTGGTCCGGGCCAGTACCTCGGGACGCAGCCGCAGGTGGCAGGAGCCGAAGCGGGGGCAGGCGCCGTCGGGGTGGTCGAGCAGGTTCAACCCGCCGTAGACCGGTCGCTTGGCGGGGCCTACGCCGCGGGCCTGGTACGCACCGCCGAACATCGCCTCCTCCCAGCGGTCCCGGTCCCCGCCCGGGTACGCGGTGAGCCCGCCGTTGGAGATGCCGGTGACGAACTGGCTGCGGTAGCTCCCCTCCTCGGCGAGCACCTCGGCCACGGTGCGACCGTCGGCGATCAGCCGGTCGGGGTGGAAGTTGACCGTCAGCCCTCCCCCGGCGGTGATCGCGGCGATCAGCTGCTCGGGGTGGTGGCCGGCGCCGGACCCGGCGAGGTGTCGGGCGATGGTGGCCAGCGCGGTCGAGCGGTCCCGCAGCGCGACGGTGCGCACGTGGCGCAGCGCGGCGGACTGCGCCGGGGTGAGGACGACGGGGCGGGTGGCGGCCGGCATGGGCAGCAGTATCGGCGGCGGCCCGCGGCCAGTCGACCGGTTTCGGGGCGGCGTCAGCGCTCGCGATCGGTGCCGAAGCCGTCGAGGGTGGCGCGGTCGTCGAGGTCTCGCAGCTCCTCGAAGAGGGTGAGCTGCAACCCGGCCGGCGCGTCGAGGCGTGAGTTGAGCGAGTGCCAGGGCGTCACGGTGGGCGGGGCGATCTCGGTCGCGCCGGCGGCCACCAGCCGGGCAGTGGCGGCCGGCGCGTCGTCCACCTCGAACGCCACCCGGATCTTCGGGGCCACCTGCCGGCCCACCTCAACCTCGTCGATCATGCGCTTCTGGGCCGGGTTGGCGATCTCGAGGGTGGCCCGGCCGGCGTCGAGGATCACCACGCGGGCGTCGCCGGCACCGGAGAACGCGGCCTGCTCCGGCAGGCCCAGGGCGTCGCGGAAGAAGGCGACCGCGGCGTCGTAGTCCTCGGCCTCCACCACCAGGCGCAGCTGTCGTACGGTCGGCGGTCGGTCGTCGGTGCTCATCCGGTCGATCCTAGAACCGCGGCTGTCCGGTCGTCGGCAGGGCCGCAGTCCTTTGACTATCCACCTAGGACGGCCAGGCAGGTTCGGCGGCAGCGCGGACGGGGGCGGACCGGCGGGCACCAGGCGTCCGTCGGCGTTGGGCGGTGCCGGGGTGCGGGCTAGAGTGGGGGCGCGCGGCGACCGGAAGGCGATGAGGGTGACTGCAAGCGCGGTGGTCGACCAGCTGCACCTGGGTGACCACGTCTGCTGGGTGGACGACGACGAGACCGGCAGCCTGCACGCCGCCGGCCGCTTCGTCGCCAGCGGTCTCCGCCTCGGTCAGAAGGTCGTCTGGTTCACCGACGGGGTCTCCCCGACCGCCGTCCGGGCCCACCTCGACGGTGCGGGCGTGCCCACGGAGGCCGCGCTGGCCGGCGGCCAGCTGCGGATCGCGCCGGCGGTGGAGGGCTACGCCGCCGGGGGTCGGTTCACGCCGGACGAGATGATCGGCAACCTCACCACCGAAATCCTGCGGGCCCGGCGCGAGGACCGGGCGGGGGTACGCGTCGTCGGCGACATGGGCTGGGCGATCCGCCAGGGCATCTCCGTCGCCGACCTGGTCCGGTACGAGGCCGAGGTCAACCGGCTCTTCCTCGACGGCGAGGCCGCCGCGATGTGCCTGTACGACCGGCGGCTCTTCCCCGCTGAGTACCTGCTGCCGGCCACCGCCGCCCACCCCGCCACCGTGGGACGCAACGCCGGCCGGGCCTGGGCGCCGATGCTGCGGGCGTACCGGACGCGGGAACCGCACGGACTGCGCCTGGTGGGCGAGGTCGATCAGAGCAACCGGGGGGCCTTCGCCGCCATGCTCGACCACGTGACCGGTCCGGGCACCAACCAGCGGACGGCGGTGCTCGACGTCTCCGAGCTGCGCTTCGCCGACGTCGGCGCCGCGAGCGCGCTGGCCCGCGTCCGCCGCAACGCCCCCTCGCAGGTACGCCTGGTCGGCTGCCGCCCGGCGTTGACGCGGCTGCTCGACCTGGTCGACGGCGCCGACCCGGAGCCACCGGCGTGACGGCCGCGGCGGCGACCGGGCCGATACCCGGGGGCCTGGTCCACGAGGGAGCGTTCTACCGGGACGCCGCGGAGTTGCTGGCGCTGACGGTGCCCTTCGTCGGGGACGGTCTGACCCGGGGGGAACCGGTCCTGGTAGCCGCCCCGGAGGACCGGCTGGCGCTGATCCGGGCCGCCGTCGGCGCGGACGACGACCGGGTCCGGTACGCCGACCTGACCGTGCAGGGGCGCAACCCGGGGCGGATCATCCCGTGGGTGTTGCAGGCCTTCGTCGACCGGCACCCCGACCGCCGGGTGCGGATCGTCGGCGAGCCGGTGTGGGCGGAGCGTACCGAGCTGGAGCAGCCGGCCTGCGCGCAGCACGACGCCTTGATCAACGTGGCGTTCGCCGAGCGGGACGTCGCGATCCTCTGCCCGTACGACGTGTCGCGGCTCGCCCCCGCGGTGCTCGCGGACGCGTACCGCACCCACCCCGTGCTGGTCGACGGGGCCGGTCGGCGGCCCAGCCCCACCTTCGCGCCGGAGCAGGTCGTCGCCGGGCACAACACGCCGCTGCCGGTCCCGGCCGAACCGGTCGCCGTGCTCCGCTACGACCTCGACACGCTGGCCGACGTGCGCCGCTTCGTCACCGGGCACGCGCAGGCCGCCGACCTGCACCCGGATCGGGTGGCCGACCTGCAGATCGCGGTGACCGAGCTGGCCACCAACAGCATCGCCCACGCCGGTGGCGGCGGTGTGCTCCACGTGTGGCGCACCGCTGAACACCTGGTGTGCGAGATCCACGACGGCGGCTGGCTGAGCGATCCGCTCACCGGCCGGCTGGTGCCCCGGCACGACGGCATCGGCGGGCGCGGCCTGGTCATCGTGCAGGCGCTCTGCGACCTGGTGCTGGTGCACACCACCCCGGCCGGCACCACCGTCCGGCTGCACCTGCGCCTGGCGGGCGCGTGAGCGGGGCGTACGAGCTGCGGCCGGTCGGGTGGGTGGAGTCCCCGCTGACCGAGGCGGATCTCGCGCCGAAGCAGGGGGACGAGGGCGCGCCGGAGGCGTGGCTGGTCTTCTCACCCGCCGTCGGCGCGGCCCTGCGCGACCTGCGGCCGGGCGCGGAGGTGCTGGTGCTGACCTGGCTGGACCGCGCCCGCCGGGACGTCCTCGCGGTGCATCCGCGTGGCGATCGGAGCCGGCCGGAGACCGGGGTGTTCAACACCCGATCCCCGGACCGGCCCAATCCGATCGGGCTGCACCGGGTGCGGGTGCTGGTGGTCGACGGCCTGCGGGTGCGGGTGGCCGACCTGGAGGCCCTGGACGGCACGCCGGTGCTGGACGTCAAGCCGGTGCTGGCGGGGCTTGGGGAACGCTGAGCCGACTCAGGTACCGGCGTCGGTCAGTGCCCCCGGGCCAGCCAGTCCGGAAGGTGCGGGGCTTCCGCGCCGATGGTGGTGTCGTCGCCGTGCCCGGTGTGCACCACGGTCTGCGGCGGCAGGGTGAGCAACCGGTCGCGGATCGACGCGACGATGGTGCCGAAGTCGCTGTACGAGCGGCCGGTGGCGCCGGGACCGCCGGCGAACAGGGTGTCGCCGGTGAAGACCGCGCCGAGGTCGGGGGCGTGGAAGCTGCACGCGCCGGGACTGTGCCCGGGGGTGTGCAGCACCCGCAGGGTGGTGCCGGCGACGTCGATCCCCTGCCCGTCGGTGAGTGTCCCGTCGGGCGGCAGGTCGGGGTGGACCAGGTCCCACAGCACCCGGTCGGCGGGGTGCAGCAGCACCGGCGCTCCGGTGGCCTTCGCCAGCTCGGGAGCGACCCGTACGTGGTCGTCGTGGGCGTGGGTGGCCAGGACGGCGACGACCCGGCGGCCGGCGACCGCGCGCCGGATGGCGTCCACGTCGTGCGGGGCGTCGATCACCACGCACTCGGTGTCGTCACCGACCACCCAGACGTTGTTGTCGACGTCGAAGCTCTGGCCGTCGAGGGAGAAGGTGCCGGAGGTGACGGCATGGTCGACGCGGGCGGTCACGGGAACACCACCACCGAGCGCAGCACGTCGCCGTGGTGCATCCGGCGGAACGCCTCCTCGACCTGGTCCAGGGCGATCTCCTCGGTGACGAAGGCGTCCAGGTCGAGGCGGCCCTGCAGGTAGAGCTCGGTGAGCAGGGGGAAGTCCCGGCTGGGCAGGCAGTCGCCGTACCAGCTGGACTTGAGTGCGCCGCCCCGGCCGAAGACGTCCAGCAGGGGCAGCTCGACGGTCATCTCCGGGGTGGGCACCCCGACCAGCACCACCGTGCCGGCCAGGTCGCGGGCGTAGAACGCCTGCTTCCAGGTCTCCGGGCGGCCGACCGCGTCGATCACCACGTCGGCGCCGAACCCGCCGGTGGCGGCGCGGATCGCCTCGACCGGGTCGTCCGCGGAGGCGTTGACGGTGTGGGTGGCGCCGAACCTGCGCGCCCACTCGAGCTTGCGGGCGTCGGTGTCCACCGCGATGATCGTGGTCGCGCCGGCGAGGGCCGCGCCGGCCACCGCGGCGTCGCCGACCCCGCCACAGCCGATCACGGCGACCGAGTCGCCCCGGGTGACCTGGCCGGTGTTCATCGCCGCGCCGAGCCCGGCCATCACTCCGCAGCCGAGCAGCCCCACGGCGGCGGGCCGGGCGGCGGGGTCGACCTTCGTGCACTGCCCGGCGTGGACCAGCGTCTTCTCCGCGAAGGCGCCGATGCCCAGCGCCGGGGCGAGCTCGGTGCCGTCGGCGAGGGTCATCTTCTGGGCGGCGTTGTGGGTGTTGAAGCAGTACCAGGGCCGCCCGCGCCGGCAGGCCCGGCACACGCCGCAGACCGCCCGCCAGTTGAGCACCACGAAGTCGCCCGGCGCGACGCCGGTGACCCCCTCCCCCACCTGCTCGACCACGCCGGCCGCCTCGTGGCCGAGCAGGAACGGGTACTCGTCGTTGATCCCGCCCTCCCGGTAGTGCAGGTCGGTGTGGCAGACCCCGCAGGAGCGCACCTGCACCACCGCCTCGCCGGGCCCCGGGTCGGGCACCACGATGGTGGTGACCTCGACCGGCGCGCCCTTGCGCCGCGACACGACTCCCCGGACTTCCTGGCTCACGGTGTCCTCCCGGCTGCGCCCACGATCATGCCTCCCGCGAACCTACCGCCGCGCAGGCTCGCGGACCCAGCCCCGCGCGGCGGGTTATCGCGGACCGGTACGGGGTAGGCGGCGGCACGATTCTCCGCGGGACGGGAGTGGACATGAAGCTCACGCATGCGCCGTTGCGGCTCATCATCGGCGCGTTCTTCCTCAATTCGGGGCTCGGCAAGCGGACGCTGGAGGGTGAGGCCGCCGAACAGCTGCACGGCATGGCCGCCGGGGCGCTCCCCCAGCTGCGGCAGATCGACGCGGCCCGCTTCGCCCGGCTGCTGTCCGCCAGCGAGATCGCGCTGGGCGCCGCCCTGCTCACCCCGTTCGTGCCGTCCCTGCTGGGCGGGCTGGGGCTGACCGCGTTCGGGGCCGGACTGGTCCAGCTCTACGTGCGTACGCCCGGCCTGCGCGAGCCGGGCAGCCTCAAGCCCACCCAGGCGGGCATCGGCATCGCCAAGGACTCGTGGCTGGTCGGCGCCGGCCTCACCCTCGTCCTGGACTCGCTCACCCACCGCCGGTTGGTCCGCTGACCGCCGCGCACGGTCAGCGGCCGGCCACGACGTCGACGGGTACGGCCTCGGCGGCGAGCCGGCGGCGGGCGGCGTTGCGGTAGCGCAGCACCTGGACCGCGCCGAGCGCCCAGAGCAGGTACTGCACGGCGAAGGCCCAGCGGTAGGCGTCCAGCGTCGGGGCCGCCTGTCCGGCCGGGCCGGCCAGGTCCAGCACCACGCCGACCGCGAGGATCAGCAGGATCGAGGCGACGAACCCGCCGACGTTGACGATGCCGGTGGCGCTGCCGATCCGGTGCACCGGGTTGAAGGTGCGCGCGTAGTCGAACCCGATCACCGAACCGGGACCGTTCATCGCCAGGACCAGCACCAGGACCACCAGCAGCCAGTGCGGCGCGCGACCCGGCCAGGCCAGCACCACGGCCCAGACCGCGGCGGTCCCGGCGGTGATGGCGAAGACCACGACCGAGCGGCGGAACGGGTGCCGCGCGCACAGGTGCGCGACGACCGGGCCGCTGAGCAGCGTCGCCACGGTCATCAGGGTGAGCAGGCCGGCCGCCGCGGTGGGTGACAGACCCTGCCCCTGCACCAGGAACGGGTAGCCCCAGAGCAGCGCGAAGACCGCCCCGGAGAACTGGGTGACGAAGTGCGTCCACAGGCCCAGCCGGGTGCCCGGCTGCGCCCAGGCGGCGGCGAGCTGCCGGCGTACGGTGGCGAGGTCGGGGGCGAGGGCGCCGGCGTGTTCCCGGTGCGGGGTGTCCCGGACGCCGGCGGCCACCATCAGCAGCACCGTCGCGCCGAGCGCGGCGGCGGTGAGGAAGGCCGGGGTCCAGCCGGCCTGGTGCAGCAGCGCCACCAGCGGCACCGCGCCGAGGATCGCCCCGAGCTGGCCGAGGGTGCCGGTGAGCTGCACCATCAGCGGGTTGCGCCGGCCGGGGAACCAGAACGCGACGATCCGCAGCACGCTGATGAAGGTCATCGCGTCGCCGAGGCCGACCAGCACCCGGGCGGCCACGGCCAGGCGTACGTCGGTGGCGACGGCGAAACAGAGCTGCCCGGCGACCATCAGCGCGCCGCCGACGAGCAGCAGCCGGCGGGAGCCGTACCGGTCGAGCAGCACCCCGACCGGCACCTGCATGGCCGCGTACACGGCCAGCTGCGCCACCGAGAAGGTGGCCAGGGCGGCGGCGTTGATGTCGAACCGGTGCGCGGCGTCGACCCCGGTCACCCCGAGCGAGCTGCGGTGGAACACGGCCGCCACGTACGCGCTGAGCGCGACCGCCCAGACCAGCGCGGCGGACCGGCGCGGGATGGCCGGGGCGGCGCTCACCGCAGGGACCGGAAGACGGTGGCGGCGCTGTCGATGTGCGCGCCCACGGCGTCGAGCCAGGCGTGCGGGTCGTCGCCGTCGAGGGCGGCGAGCTGGCCGGCGTGCTCGGTGAGCGCCACCCGGGCCCAGCCGGGCGAGAGCCGGAAGCTGGCCTCCCCCATCCGCAGCTGGCGGTCGCGCAGCCGGTGGTACAGCTCGGCGAGGATCTCGTTGCCGGCCGCCTCCACCACGCTGGCGTGGAAGGCCCGGTCGGCCTCCATCAGCGCGCGCAGGTCACCGGCGGCGTGGGCCGCGCGCATCCGGTCGAGCCAGTCGGCGAGCACCGGGCGCAGGGCGTGCCGCTGCGGCCAGACCCGCTCGGCGGCGTGCAGCTCGACCAGCCGCCGGGCCTCGACGACGTCGGTGATCTCGCGGGCGGAGACCGGCCGGACCAGCGCGCCACGCTTGGGGTAGAGCGCGACCAGGCCCTCGGCCTCGAGCCGGAGCAGCGCCTCGCGGACCGGGGTGCGGGAGACCCCGGCCGCCTCGGCGATCTCGCCCTCGCTGATCAGCGACCCGCCCGGGTGGACCTGCTCCAGGATGGCCCGCTTGAGGTGGCGGTAGGCCCGTTCCGCGGCCGACGGCACGGCGGCGCGCGGCGGCGAGCTGGGATGCGTCATGCATCTATGATGCGTCCCTGACTCGTGGGGTCGCTGTGGCGGGAGGGGCGGGGGTGGGGCCCGCCACACCGCCGGCGGCCGGGCCGGCCGGATCAGGCGGTGCCGCCGCCGGCCGGGTCGAGTGCGATCAGGCCGTCGTCGCCGAGGCGGAACCGGGTCCGGTACGGCGTGCCGAGGCGGTCGGCCAGCTCGGCGAGCCAGCGGGCCTCGTCGGGCGCCGCCCGCTCCAGCCGCATCCGGCGGACCCGGACCGGCACCAGGCGCAGCCCGGCCAGACCGTCGGTGTCGAAGGTGGGCAGGTACAGCGTCCGCAGTTCCGGGCGGAACGACTCCTGCCCGCCGATCCCCTCGTAGTCGTCGATCAGGTCACCGCAGCCGTACAGGATCAGCCCGCCCCGGTACGCCTCGATCGGTCGGGGGTGGTGCGAGGAGTGGCCGTGCACCAGGTGCACCCCGGCCGCCACCAGCCGGCGGGCAAAGCTCACCTGCTCCGCCGGCACCTGGTAACCCCAGTTCGATCCCCAGTGCACGGAGACCACCACCAGGTCGCCCGGCCCGGCCTCGCCGGCCACCCGCTCGGCGAGCGCGTCGGCGGAGGCCTCGGTCGTCTCCGGCAGGTACGCCACCCCCGGTCGCCCCTCGGTCGCCGCCCACTGTGGCGGGACCCCGGCGGACGGGGCGCCCACCGACCAGAGCAGCAGCCGGCGGCCGCCCGCCAGGTCGATCCGGGCCGGCCGCCAGGCCTCCGCCGCGTCCCGGCCCGCACCTGCCGGCGTGATGCCGACCCGGCGCAGCCCGTCGAGGGTGTCGGTGAGCCCGTCCGGGCCGAAGTCGAGCACGTGGTTGTTGGCCAGTGCGCAGACGTCCAGCCGGGCGGCGCTGAGGCAGGCCAGGTTGTCCGGGTGCATCCGGTAGTGGATCTGCTTGCCGGCGGCGAACTCGCCCCGGCCGGTCACCGAGGTCTCCAGGTTGACGATCCGCACGTCCGGTCGCAGGTCGTCGAGCAGCCGCAACGCCTCCCCCCACGGCCAGTCCGGCGGCACCGGGCGTGGGATGGGCCCGGACGCCCGCTCGGCCAGCTCCACGTACCCGCGGGCGTCGCCCACCATCGGCTCCCGCAGCTCCGGCGGTCCCGGTCGGGGCAGGATCTGGTCGACGCCGCGACCGGTCATCACGTCGCCACTGAGAAACAGGGTCACCTGGTCGCCGGGCATGACGCCAGCTTCCCCGCACCGGCGGCGTCGTACCCCGACCATGGTGGGAATTGCACCCACGATTGCGTGAGTCACCCGGATCGGGGTACCAGGGCCGCCATGACGGTGGACGTGACGGTGGTGGTGGCCACCCGGAACCGGCGCGAGCAGCTGCTCGACGTGCTGCGCCGGCACTCCGGGCCGGTGATCGTGGTGGACAACAACTCCGACGACGGCACCCCGGAGGCGGTCGCGGCGGCCTTCCCCGAGGTACGGGTGGTGCCGCTCGGCACCAACCTGGGCGCCGGCGCCGCCCGCAACGCCGGGGTGGCGCTGGCCCGTACCCCGTTCGTGGCCTTCGCCGACGACGACTCCTACTGGGCGCCGGGGGCGCTGGACCGGGCGGCGGAGCTCCTGCGGGCGCACCCGCGTACCGGGCTGCTGACCGCCCAGGTGCGGGTCGGCGCCCAGTGTCGGCTCGACCCGGTCTCCGCCGGGATGGCGCGGGCGCCGCTGGGCACCCCGGCGGGCGCGCCGGGTCCGGCGGTGCTGGGCTTCCTGGCCTGCGCGGTGGTGCTGCGCCGCGCCGCGTTCGCCCAGGTCGGCGGGTTCGCCGACCGGCTGGGGACGTACGGCGAGGAGGCGCTGCTGGCGATGGACCTGGCCGCCGCCGGCTGGCACCTGGCGTACGTGGACGAGCTGGTCGTGCACCACCTGCCGCTGCCGGCCGGTCGGGACCTGCTGGCCCGGCACCGGCAGGAGGCGCGCAACCGGGTGCTGACCGCGGCGCTGCGCCGGCCGGCGCGGGTGGTCGCCGGGGTGGTCCGCCAGACCTGGCGGCACCCGGAGCGCCGGGTCGGCCTGCTCGACGCGGCGCGACAGCTCGGCTGGGTGCTGCGGGAGCGCCGGCGGTTGCCGGCCGCCGTCGAGGCGGACCTGGCGGTGCTGGAAGGCGCCGCCCCGCCGCGGGTGCCCGCCCAGGGCGCACCGGTGGCGCGCACGGTGCCGGCGCCGGCCGGCACGGAGCTCGGATAGCCTCCGCTCCGGCCGGCGCCGGACACGGTCAGCCGGCCTCGGTCAGCCGGCCTCGGTCAGCCGGCCTCGGTCACCGCCGGCCGCTGCGCGGCGGCCTCGTCGGCGAGGTCGCCCGCCTCGGCCGCGGCCCAGAAGTCGACCAGCAGTCGGTGGAACTCCTCGGCCCGTTCGATCTGCGGCATGTGCCCGCACTCGGCGAACAGGTGGGTCCGGGCCCGGGGCAGCCGGGCCCGCGCGGCATCAAGGTGCCCGGCGGGGAGGATCAGGTCCCGGTCGCCCCAGACGATCAGGGTCGGCACGTCGAGCCGGGAGACCTCGGTCAGCAGCTCCTCGCGCCACTGCGGGCGGACGCCCCGGAAGGTGCCCAGGCTGCGACACGTCTCCAGCATCACCCGGGCGGCGTACGGCTGGCGGGCCACCTCCAGCGCGTAGGCGATCCGCTCCTCGGTGGCGAACGACGGGTCGTGAAAGAGGGAACGCTCGACGCGGCGGGCCATGGACCGGTTGGGGTGCAGCAGCAACCGGCCGAACGGGCGCAGCGCGAGCACCCGCAGGACGACGGCGACCTCCTGGCCGAACCCGGCGCTGTTGACCAGCGCGAGGCTGGCCACCCGGGCCGGCTCGGTCACGGCGAAGCGCATCGCGACGGCCCCGCCGAGCGAGTTGCCGACCAGATGCGCGGGCTCGTCTACGCCGACCGCGTCGAGGTAGTGCCCGACGAAGCGGCCCAGCGCCGGCAGGGTGCACGGCTCGGCCATCGGCAGCGAGCCGCCGTACCCGGGCAGGTCGACGCTGTGCACCCGGAAGCCGCGGGCGAGCAGCTCGTGCTGCTCGGTGAAGTCGCGCAGGGTGCGCCCGATGCCGTGCAGCAGCACCACCGGCGGCCCGTCGCCGTCGACCCGGTGGCGCACCCGGCGCCCGTTCACCGTGACGTGCCGGGGGCGCGGGTCGGTCGTGGCGGTCATGCCCGCTCCCCCGTGGACAGCTCCGGCGCGGTCGCCGTGGGCGTTCGGCCGGCCTGGCGCGCCGGGTCGGCGGCGCCCCGGTTGAGCCCGGCCACCAGCACCCGGTGGTACGACGCGGGGGCGACCCGGGCCAGCAGGTCGGGCAGCTTCGCCGACCAGCCGATCAGCACCCGGCCGCGCCGCCGCTCGACGCCGCGCAGGATCACCTCGGCGGCCTTCGCGGGCGGGATGGAGAGCAGTTTCTCGAACTGCCGCAGCCCGGCCTCGTACTCCTCGGGCGCCACGCCGCTGCCGATCCGGGCGTTGCGGGCGATCCGGGTGGCGATGCCGCCGGGGTGCACCGAGGTCACCCCGATGCCGTCGTCGGCCAGCTCGTGGCGCAGCGCCTCGGTGAAGCCGCGCACGGCGAACTTGCTGGCCGAGTAGGCGGCCTGGCCGGCGGGGGCGATCAGTCCGAAGAGGCTGGAGACGTTGACCAGGTGGGCGCCGGGCTCGGCCTTCAGCGCCGGCAGCAGGGCGTGGGTCAGCCGCACCACCGCCCGGAAGTTGATGTCGACCACCCAGTTGAACTCGTCGAGGGTGACCTGGTCGAACCGCCCGCCGAGGGCGACCCCGGCGTTGTTGACCAGCAGCCGGATCCGGGGGTGCCGGGCCCGGATCTCCTCGGCGACCCGGTCGGTGGCGGCCGGGTCGGCCAGGTCGACCAGGTGCGTGTCGACCTGCCGGTCGGGGTGCGCGGCGTGGATCGCCGCCGCCACGGTGTCGAGCCGGTCGGCGTCCCGGTCGAGCAGCACCAGGTCGGTGCCGCGCCGGGCCAGCCCGTGGGCGAGCGCCTCACCGATCCCGCTGGCGGCGCCGGTGATCACGGCGGTTCCGGCGGGGAAGACGAACCTTCGCACGGCGTTCTCCTTCTGCGGTGCGGGTGGCGGAGCCCGGGTCAGGCGACCGCGTCGGCGGTACGGGCGCCGGCGGCGGCCGGCGCGGCCCGGGAGAACCGGATCCCCTCATCGACGAGCCGGCCGCGCTTCATCAGCAGCACGTCGCGGGCGTAGTTCTGGTAGAGCCGCCAGGGGGCGCGGGGACCCTGCTTGGGCAGCGAGTCGACGCTGCGCAGCACGTAGCCGGACTTCAGGTCGATGATCGGCTCCAGCTCGCCGGAGTCCGGCGGGACCGGGGTGACGACCTGCTGCCCGGTGGCGTCGAGGTGGCGCAGCAGCCGGCAGACGTAGGTGGCGACCAGGTCGGCCTTCAGGGTCCAGGAGGCGTTGGTGTAGCCGATCGTGAACGCGAAGTTGGGCACGCCGGAGATCATCATCCCCTTGTACGCCACGGTCTGCCCCAGGTCGACGTCGACGCCGTCCACGGCGAGGGTCATCCCGCCCAGGGCGAGCAGGTTGAGCCCGGTGGCGGTGACGATGACGTCGGCCGGCAGCTCCTCGCCGGAGCCGAGCCGGACGCCGCGCTCGGTGAACGTGTCGACGGTGTCGGTGACCACCGATGCCCGGCCCGCCCGCACCGCCTGGAACAGGTCGCCGTCCGGGACGATGCAGAGCCGCTGGTCCCAGGGGTTGTAGCGGGGCGAGAAGTGCCGGTCCACGTCGTAGCCGACCGGCAGCCGGCCCTTGGCGGCCCGGCGCAGCAACGACCTGACCAGTTTCGGCGCGCGCCGGCTGAGCTGGAAGTTGGCCGTGCCGAGCAGCACGTTCTTCCAGCGCACCACCGGGTACGCGGCCTTCGCCGGCAGCCAGCGCCGCAGCGCGTCGGCGACCACGTCCCGGGAGGGCAGCGACATGACGTACGTGGGTGAGCGCTGGAGCATGGTGACGTGGCCGGCGCGTTCGGCCATCGCGGGGACCAGGGTGACCGCCGTGGCGCCACTGCCGATCACCACCACCCGCTTGCCGGTGTAGTCGAGGTCCTCCGGCCAGTGCTGCGGGTGCACCAGCTCCCCACTGAACCGCTCGGCCCCGGGGAACTCGGGCGTGTAGCCGGCGTCGTAGCGGTAGTAGCCGGAGCAGGCGAAGAGGAACGCGCAGGTGAGGACGACGTCCTCGCCGGTGTCGTCGCGGTGCGCGTGGACGGTCCACCGGGCGCTCGCGCTGTCCCACTCGGCGCGCAGGACCCGGTGGCGGAAGCGGACGTGCTCCTCGACGCCGTACTCGCGGGCGGTCTCGCGCACGTAGCTGCGGATCGCGTCGCCGTCGGCGATGGCCTTCGGGTCGGTCCACGGCTTGAAGGCGTAGCCGAGGGTGAACATGTCCGAATCGGAGCGGATGCCCGGGTAGCGGAACAGATCCCAGGTGCCGCCGATCGCGTCGCGGGCCTCGAGCACCGCGTACGTCTTGTCCGGACAGTTGCGCCGCAGATGGCAGGCCGCGCCGACGCCGGACAGGCCGGCTCCGACGATGAGCACGTCGACGTGGTCGGAGGCCATGGCAACTCCCTGGCTGAGGCGGTGGACGGACCCTATCCACCACCGTCGACGCCCGTCAACACTCTGTCGAGAGCAACCGACACCCTGTCGAGCGCGTGTAACATCGGCGTTCATGACGACCGTCCGTACCTCCACCGGCGCCGCAGCCGGGCGCGGACGACGGGCCGGACGGTCCGCGGGCGACGACCGCGAGCTGGCCATCCTGGCCACCGCCGAGCGGCTGCTGGAGCAGCGCGCGTTCGGCGAGATCTCCATCGACGACCTGGCCCGGGGCGCGGGCATCTCCCGGCCGACCTTCTACTTCTACTTCCCCTCCAAGGACGCGGTGCTGCTGACCCTGCTGGACCGGGTCACCGAGGAGGCCGACACCGCCGCCGGTGACGTGCTGGTCCACCTCGCCGAGAACCCCCGGGCCCGGTGGCGGGAACTGATCAGCCGATTCCACGCCACCTTCGGCGGCCACCGGGCCGTGGTGCTGGCCTGCGCCGAGGTGCGCGGCACCAACGCCGAGGTGCGTCGCCTCTGGGCCCGGGTGCTGGAGCGGTGGGTGCAGGCGGTGGAGGCCGCCATCGAGGCGGAACGCCGCCGGGGCGCCGCCCCACCCGGCCTGCCCGCGCGGGACCTGGCGATCGCGCTGAACTCGATGAACGAGCGGGTCTGGTACGCGACCTTCGCCGGCGACGGGCCGGCGGTGGCCGAGCGGGACGTGGTGGACGTGCTGCTCGACGTCTGGCTGACCGGCATCTACCGCACCACCGATCCGGGCTGACGGCGTGGCGGCCCTGCCGCCACGCCCCCGACCCCTCAGCCGGCCCGGGTGAAGTCCATGATCCAGTTGGTCTCCCAGGTCGTCCCGTCGTCGATGGAGAATGCCTGTTCCCACCGGCAGGAGGTGGCGGTGATCCCGGACCAGACGAACCGGCACCGGATCGGGCGACCCTCGTCGCTGTCGTCGGCGTAGAAGGTGCCCACCTGATCGGTGAACCCGCCAACGACCGGGGGCAGTTCCAGCTGGCCGCGCTGGCTGTGCATCCAGTAGATCGACCACTGCGCGGAGACCGGGTCGAAGATCCGCACGGTGGCACCGGAGAAGCCCCTGGTCGGGCAGGTCATCTCGTCGAAGCTGCCCGCGCCGGCGAAGAACCGGTGGGCGACCATGGTGGCGGGGAACTCGTCCCAGTCGTCGCTGCCGACGTGCCGCCGGGTGAGGCGACGGTTGGCGACGTCCCACCGGCCGGCCAGGAAGTCGAAGTCCCCGCTCACCGGCCCACCGGTCCTTCCGCCCGACTGTCGGCCAGGTACCCGGCCAGGTCCGGCAGGTCCGGGGCCAGCACGTGGCGGACCCAGGCGGCCCGCTCGTGCTCGAGCACGCCGAGTTCCCAGACGCAGCCGACCCCGGGCCGGTCCAGCGGCACGAAATGCGCCGGGTCGTCGTCCGGGCAGCGCAGCGCCGGCTGCCCGGCCACCGCGATCCGGCACTCCACCACGTTGTCCCAGAACCAGGTGTACGCCAGCAGGTAGGCGCCGGTGTCCGCGCCCCGGTGCAGCACCACCCAACCGGCCGGCGGGGTGCCGCCGTCGGGCGGAGGCAGCAGGCGGGGCAGGAAGGCGTACGCGGCGCGCTCCACCTCCGGCGTGAGGCGCGGCTCCGGCTGGTCGATGTGGTAGCGCTTGAGCTGCCGCCCGGCGACCGTGACCGGTCCCGGCGTCCGCAGCTCCTTGTCTCGGAAAGCCATGCCGGGACGGTAGACCCGATCTGCTGACAACTAGTGTCAGCGGAATGCGCGCCAGTCGCCTGCTCTCGGTCCTGCTCCTGCTCCAGACGCACGGCCGGATGACCGCCGCGGCGCTCGCCGAACGGTTGGAGGTCTCCACCCGCACCATCTACCGGGACGTCGAGTCGCTGCACGCCGCCGGCATTCCGCTCTACGGCGAGGCCGGGCACGCCGGCGGTTACCAACTGCTCGACGGCTACCGCACCCGGCTGACCGGGCTGACCACCGAGGAGGCCGAGCGGCTCTTCCTCGCCGGGCTGCCCGGTCCGGCCGCCGAACTCGGCTACGGCGCCGTGGTCGCCGCGCTGCAACTGAAGCTGGACGCCGCGCTGCCGGCGGCGCTGCGGGACCGGGCCGAGGCGCTCCGCCAGCGATTCCACCTGGACACCCCGGGCTGGTACTCCGACGGCGACGCCTCGCCGTACCTGGCGTCCACGGCGGACGCGGTGTGGCGGCAGCACCGGCTGCGCGTGCACTACCGCAGCTGGCGCGGTGAGCGGACGACGGTGCTGGCGCCGTACGGGCTGGTGCTCAAGGGCGGTCGATGGTACGTGGTCGCCGACGGGGGAAATGGTCCAGCCAGCTACCGGGTCAACCAGATCCTCGACCTGACCGCCCTGCCGGAGACCTTCGAGCGGCCGGCCGGCTTCGACCTGCCGGCCTGGTGGCGGGCCCACGTCATGGATTTCCGTGCCCGCCTGCACCGGGACGAGGCGGTGATCCGGCTCTCCCCCGCCGGCCGGGAACGACTCCGGGACATCGGCAGTGCGGTGGTGGTCGCGACGGCCGAGGCGGGCGCGGGCGCCCCCGACGCCGATGGATGGGTCACCACCGTGGTGCCGATCGAGTCGCTGACCCACGCCCACGGCGACCTGCTGCGGCTCGGCGCCCAGGTGGAGGTTCTCGCCCCGACCGAGCTGCGCGACCTGCTGGCGGAGACGGCGGCCGGGCTCGCCGCCCTCTACCGGACCGCGACCGCCCCGTCATCGGGGCCCTGCTTCCCGGAAGTGGCGGCCTCGACGCCGGGCCAGCGACCACGTCCCTGACGTCACGCGGGACCCTGACGGCCGCGCAGCACCGCGCCGATCGTGGCGACGCCCTCGTCGATCTCGCTCGCGGTGTTCGCCGCGTAGCCGAGGACCAGTCCGGGCGGGTACGGGCGCTGCGCGTGCCAGGACAGCGGCTGGGTCTTCACCCCCTGGCGCAGCGTGGCGGCGGCGAGGTCGGCGTCGGGCAGGTCGCCGGCGAAGGTGACGGTCAGGTGCAGCCCGGCCGCCGCCCCGTGCACCGTGGCCCCGGGCAGGTACGCCCCGATCGCCCGGATCATCGCGTCCCGGCGGCGCACGTGCCGGCGGCGCAGCAGCCGCAGGTGCCGGTCCAGGTCGCCGGAGGTCATCAGCTCGGCCAGCACCAGTTGCGGCAGGACGGCGTTGCCGAGGTCCGCCATCCGCTTCGCCGCCACCAGGGCGTCGAGGTGGCGCGGGGGCACCAGCACCCAGCCCACCCGCAGGGCGGGGGCGAGCAGCTTGGAGACGCTGCCGGTGTAGCAGACGCGCTCGGGCAGCGCGCCGCGCAGGGCGGGCACGGGCGGGCGGTCGTACCGGTGCTCGGCGTCGTAGTCGTCCTCCAGGACCAACCCGCCGCGCCGCGCCCAGTCGAGGAGCTGGCGCCGGCGGTCGCCGTGCAGCACCACGCCCGTCGGGAACTGGTGGGCCGGGGTGAGCAGGACGGCGGGATGACCGGCGGCGGCCAGTTCCCCGACCCGTAGCCCGTGCGCGTCGACCGCGACCGGCGGGGTGTCCAGCCGCCAGTTGCGCAGGTGCTGGCGGACACCGAGCGAGCCCGGGTCCTCGACCGCGACGGTGTGCACGCCGTCGGCGTGCAGGACCTGGGCGAGCAGGCCGAGGGCCTGGGACACCCCGGCCACCACGACCACCTCCTCGGGTTCGGCGCGGATGCCCCGGGTCCGGGCCAGCCGCTGCGCCACCGCGAGCCGCAGCGCGGGAGCGCCGCGCGGGTCGCCGTACCCGAGGGCGGCGGCGTCGAGGCGGCGCAGCACCGCCCGTTCGGCGCGCAGCCAGGCCGCGCGCGGGAAGGCCGCCAGATCGGGTACGCCGGGCGTCAGGTCGATCCGCGCGGGGGCGGCCCGCAGCGCCTCGAAGATCTCGGTGCCGGGGGCCGGCCCGAACAGCGCCTCGGGCGGTGGCACTGCCGCCCTGGCCGGTGCCGCCGACGGGGTGGCCGGGGCGGCGACCACGACCGTGCCGGCCCGCCCCCGCCCGGCGACCTTCCCCTCCTCGGCCAGCCGCTGGTACGCCTCGGTGACCACGCCCCGGGACACGCCGAGCTCGTCGGCGAGCACCCGGCTGGCCGGCAGTCGCCCGCCCAGTGGGAGGCGGCCGTCGGCGATGGCGGCGCGCAGCCGCCCGGCCAGCCAGTCGGCCCGGCCACCGGGTGGGGCGGCGCCGACGTCGAGCTGGAGGAAGTCCGATCCGGCGGTTATGGACTCGTCGGATGCGCTGGCTTTGGCCCTGTCCACCGGACCATTGTGGCCGCAGGGTGGAACCCGTGAGTATCGCGTTCCTCCTGGCCACGCTGGTCGTGGTCGCCACCCCGGGCACCGGGGTCGTCTACACCCTCTCCGCCGGGCTGTCCCGGGGACGCCGCGCCGGGGTGATCGCCGCGTTCGGCTGCACGGTGGCCGTGGTGCCGCACCTGGCCGCCGCGTGCACCGGGCTCGCCGCGCTGCTGCACGCCAGCGCCCCGGCGTTCCGCCTGGTCCAGTACCTCGGCGTCGGCTACCTGCTGTACCTGGCATGGTCGACCTGGCGGGACCGCTCCGGCTTCGCGGCCGGCGACGCCGCCGCCCGCCCGGCGCACCGGGTGATCCTGTCGGCGGTACTGGTCAACCTGCTCAATCCCAAGCCGACCCTCTTCTTCGTGGCGTTCCTGCCGCAGTTCGTGCCGGCCGGTGGGCCCGGCGCGACCGGCCGGATGCTGACCCACGGGGCGGTGTTCATGCTGGTCACCTTCGGGGTGTTCGCCGCCTACGGCGGCTTCGCCGGCACGGTCCGCGACCGGGTGCTGGCCCGGCCCCGGCTGACCGACTGGCTGCGCCGCGCCTTCGCCGGGTCGTTCGTCGCGCTCGGCGTCTCCCTGCTGCTCGCCGAGAGATAGGAGTTCCATGCGTTTCCACCACGCCCCTGGCGTCCGGTCGGCGCATCCGACGCTGGTCGCCGGCGTACTGACCGCCGACGGCGTCACCCCGGACGTCGCGGTGGACGGGCGGGTCGCGCACTTCGCCGGCCTGGCGCGGCAGCGGTTGGCCGCCGGCGCCGAGAGCGGATTCCCCGAGATCCGGGCCTGGCGGCGCGCCTTCGCCGCGATGGGACTGCCGCCGACCCGCTACCGGTGCGCCGCCGAGTCGCTGCTGCGCCGGTTCCGCCGGGACGGCGAGCTGCCCCGGCTCCACCCGCTGGTCGACCTCTGCAACGCGGTGTCGCTCGCGTACGCGATCCCCGTCGCGGCGCTGGACGTGACGCGGGTCGACGGCGACCTGGCCGTCCGGCCCGCCACCGGCGAGGAGGAGTACGTGACCCTCAGCGGGGACGTCGAGCGTCCGGAGCCCGGGGAGGTGGTCTTCGCCGACGGGGCGGGACGGGCGCACTCCCGGCGGTGGACCCACCGGCAGAGCGGCTGGTCGGCGGTGCGCGACACGACCGGGACCGTGCTCATCGTGGCCGAGGCGCTGCACGATTCGGCCGGCCGGGACGTGCCGGCGCTGCTGGACACGCTGACCGCGGAGCTGGCCGCCGGCTGGCAGGTCGACACGCGGGGCGCGGTGCTGACGGCCGCCGCACCGACCGTCGACGTACCCGGCTGAGGTCCCCCGGCGTTCCCGGCGGGGACCGGCGTCCGCCGCCCCGCGGCGACATCCGGCAGCGGAGCGCCGCGGGGAGCGGGCCTCGGCCCGGACCAGGACGGCGCGTCATCCGACGACGGAGCCGGCCACGGCGCCGCGAACAGGGTCGCCACGGCCAGGCCGCGACCCGGCACGTGCCCGTGCCGCCGTCCGCCGTGGCCGGCACCGCCCCGTGCGCCCTTGCGGCGTGTCGCGGTATCCGGCCCCCGCGACACCGCGACACGCCGCAATCCGCGTAGAGCCGGGACAGCGACACCGCGACACACCGCAACTCGGGCAGGGCCGGATGGGGACCCGGCAGCGCGGTCGGGGCGCACCGACGCCGGGAGCCGGCGGCGACGCCGCGAGGACGCCACGGCCGGCCACGCTCGGGTCAGGCCGTCTCGCCGGGCGCGAGGTAGCGGTAACCGTCGCCGAGCGTCTCGGCGAACCAGCCGTTCACGCTGGCCAGGCCCCGCTCGTTGAGCTGCGCGTCGTGGATCGGGTGGGTGCGCGCCGCGGCGACCGCACGGGCGAACCCGATCGCCTCGGTCAGCTTCAGCCAGGAGGCCTGGGCCGGCACCAGCAGCGTCCGCACCGGCTGCCCGGGCAGGTGCAGGGAGTCACCCGGGTGGTAGACCTCGTCGTCCACGACGTACCCGAGGTTGGCGCAGTCGGGCTGGCCGTCGTGGATGCTGGCGTGCCGGCCACCCACCGCGGCGACCGCGAAGCCGGCGGCGGTGAACCGCTGTCCGGCCCGTACCCGCTGGACCGGCAGCGTGGGCAGGGCGGGAAGCTCGGCGCCCTCGGGTGCGAAGACCGGTACGCCGAGGCCGGCCAGCCGCAGCACGTCGATGTGGTCGGCGTGTTCGTGGGTGACCAGGACGGCGTCCGCGCCCACGAGAGCGGCCGGCTCGCTCCAGGTGCCCGGGTCGACGACGAGCACGCGACCGTCGCGTTCCAGGCGTACGCAGGCGTGGGTGTACTTGGTGATCCGCATCGGACGGACGCTACCGCAGCCCTGCTCGACGTCGCTGTCCGTGCCCCGAGCAGCACAGATTGATGTATTGACATCAAAAGGCAACCCGTCAGTAACATCTGTCACATCGGAGTACCGAGACCCCCGTCGACCGACGTCCGACCACCAGTTGGGCGTCGGTCCGCGCACACCCCCCTTCCCGCGCGGGCATCCGAGAAAGACAGACGACCATGAGGACGTACATCAGCAGGTGGCTGTTCGCGGTGGCCGTGGCGGTCGCCGCCGTCGCCGTCGCACCCACCCCCGCACAGGCCGCCGCGTACACCCCGTCGAGCAACCCGATCCTGTTCGTGCACGGCTGGAACAGCAGTGCCAGCACCTGGAACACGATGATCAGCCGGTTCCAGGCCGACGGCTGGCCGTCGAGCCGGCTGCGCGCCTTCTCCTACAACACCAGCCAGTCCAACGCCACCACCGCGCAGCAGGTCGGCCAGGAGGTCGACAAGCTGCTCGCCAGCACCGGCGCGACGACGGTGGACATCGTCACCCACTCGATGGGCGGACTCTCCTCCCGCTACTACCTGAAGAACCTGGGCGGCGGGGGCAAGGTGGACCGCTGGGTCTCCCTCGGCGGCCCCAACCACGGCACCAGCTCCGCCAACGCCTGCTACAGCACCGCCTGCACCGAGATGCGGGTCGGCTCGACCTTCCTGGCCAACCTCAACTCGGTCGACGAGACCCCCGGCGTCCCGACGTACGGCACCTGGCGGTCGAACTGCGACGGCGTGATCAACCCCGTGGACAGCACGGTGCTTGCCGGGGCGAGCAACACGCTGGCGGGCTGCGTGGCACACAACAGCCTGCAGAGCAACGCCACCATCTACGGCCAGGTGCGCGACTTCGTCAACCCGTGACGGCGGTGGGGCCGGCGGTAGCGCGGACCCACGCCGCAGGCCCCCCCGGGGGGGTCAGCCTCGGGTCGTGCCCCCGTCGTCGTCCATGATCTCGTGGAACTCCGCCGGGGTGATCTCCCCCTCGCGCAGCCGCCGGGCGTTGGCGGCGAACTTGCCGATCGCCGCGCCCCGGGCGGACTCCGGCGTCGCCGGAGCTTCGTCGGGCTCGCCGTGCAGCCGGCGCAGCGCGTCGGCCAGCCGGGCGTCGGCGGCCGGGCCGGTGCCCCAGTCGCGGGCCAGCTCGACGGTGCGGCCGAGGGTGTCGGCACCGGGCCGTTCGGCGGCGAGAACGGTCCGCATCATGCGGTGGAACGTGACGGCCAGGGCGTCCGCGTCATCGGCGATCATGGGAGCAACCTAGCGTCCCGGTGCGACAGTTCCGGCCGCCGGACAGCCGTGGCGGGGGCATGATCGGGGGCATGGACCGAGGACACCGCGCCGTCCCGCACACCGCCGACGTGCGGATCGAGGCGTGGGCGCCGGACCGGGAGGGCTGCCTGGCCGAGGCGGTCGCCGCGCTGGTGCAGACCTTCGTCGACACCACCGGCGCCCACCCGGACGGCGAGACGACGGTCGAGCTGCCGGCCGACCGGGACGAGGACCTGCTGGTGGGGATCCTCGACGAGGTGATCTTCCGGTTGGAGACCGAGGGCACGGTGCCGCTGGTCACCGAGGCACAGCCGAGCCCCGACGGCCTGCGGGTGTGCTGGCACACCGTCGGCACCGACGCGGTGGAGCTGGTCGGCGCGGTGCCGAAGGCGGTCTCGCTGCACGAGCTGCGGTTCGCCGGCACCGACTCCGGCTGGCGCTGCGCGGTGACCGTGGACGTCTGACCGGCTCAGCCCTTCACCACGCCGAGCGGCACCAGCCGGGCCACCTTCCGGCACAGGCCGGCCCCCTCGGCCGCCGCCACCACGGCGGTGACGTCCTTGTATGCGGCCGGCATCTCCTCGGCCAGCCCGCGCCGGCTGGCGCCCCGCACCGCGATGTCCTGCGCCTCCAGCTCCCGGCGCGGGTCGTGCCCGCGGACCGCCTTGGTGGCCTGCTTGCGGCTCTGCACCCGGCCAGCGCCGTGGCAGGTGGACGCCCAAGCCGGCGAGCCGGCCACGCCGGTGAGCACGTACGAGCCGGTGCCCATCGAGCCGGGGATGAGGACCGGCTGCCCGGCCGGGCGCAGGTCGTCGGGCAGCTCGGGGTGTCCCGGCGGGAGAGCCCGGGTGGCGCCCTTGCGGTGCACGCAGAGCGGCCGGGGCGTCCCGTCCACCCCGTGCGTCTCGATCTTGGCGAGGTTGTGCGAGATGTCGTACACCAGGTCGAGGTCGCAGCCGGTGACCCGGGCGAAGACCTGCCGGGCGGCGTGGGCGAGCAGCTGCCGGTTGGCCCGGGCGTAGTTGGCCGCGGCGGCCATCGCCCCCAGGTAGGCCCGGCCCTCGTGGGACGAGACCGGCGCGCAGGCCAGCTGCCGGTCGGGCACGTGGATGCCGTGCCCGGGCATCACCTTCTCCATCTCCCGGACGTAGTCCGTGCAGATCTGGTGGCCCAGTCCGCGCGAGCCGGAGTGGATCATGACGCAGATCTGGCCGGCGCGCAGCCCGAAGGCCCCCGCCACGGCCTCGTCGTAGACCTCCTCCACCGCCTGCACCTCGAGGAAGTGGTTGCCGGAGCCGAGGCTGCCCACCTGGCGGGCGCCGCGCTCCACCGCCCGCTCGCTCACCTGGGCCGGGTTCGCGTCGCCCACCGCGCCGTAGTCCTCGCAGCGGTCCAGGTCCCGCTGGACGCCGAAGCCGCGCTCGACGGCGTACCGGGAGCCGCCGCGGAGCACGGCGTCGAGCTCGGCCCGGTCGGTCAGGTGCCACACGGCGCCCTTGCCCATGCCGCGCGGGGTGGACTCGCTCAGGCCGTCCATCACGGCGTCCAGCCGCGGGCGCAGCGCGGCCCGGTCCAGGTCGGCGGTGAGCAGCCGCACCCCGCAGGAGATGTCGAAGCCGACCCCGCCGGGCGAGACCACTCCCCCGTCCTCGACGGCGGTGGCGGCGACCCCGCCGATCGGGAAGCCGTAGCCCCAGTGCACGTCCGGCATGGCGTAGGAGGCGCCGACGATGCCGGGCAGGGTGGCCACGTTCGCCACCTGCTCCAGCGACTTGTCCGCCCCGGCGTCCGGGAGCAGAGGCCGGGACGCGAACACCACTCCCGGTACCCGCATCGGGTCGTGCCGGTCGATGCGGAACCGGTACGGCGACTCCTCGACCAGGTCCATGACCCGCCGCCTACCCGTCGCGCGGCGCGGCACACCTGCCGGGATTGGGCCGACCCGGGCGGGGTAGTGCGCGAGCATGCCGCAGCGATACGAGAACTACCCGAAGGTCGCCATCGTCACCGGCGCGGACTCCGGCATCGGCAAGGCCTGCGCCGTCGCCCTCGCCGAGGCCGGCTTCGACATCGGCATCACCTGGCACCGGGACCGCGCGGGCGCGCAGCGCACCGCCGCAGAGGTCGGCGCCCTGGGCCGCCGCTGCGAGGTCGCCGAGCTGGACCTGACCAGGCTGCCGGAGGCCGCCGCCGTCGTGGACGAGCTGGCCGACCGGCTCGACGGGATCGGCGTGCTGGTGAACAACGCCGGCACCGGGGCGTCCGCCCCGTTCGTCGACACCGGCTGGGAGCAATGGCGCGAGGTGCTCTCGGTGGACCTGGACGGCCCGTTCCTCTGCTCGCAGCGGGCGGCCCGGCGGATGCGCGCCGCCGGGCGGGGCGGTCGGATCGTCAACATCACCAGCGTGCACGAGCACGCGCCCCGGGTCGGGTCGGCCGCGTACTGCGCGGCGAAGGGCGGGCTGGGCCTGCTCACCCGCGTCATGGCGCAGGAGCTGGCCGCCGACGGGATCACCGTCAACGCGGTGGCCCCCGGCGAGATCTCCACCCCGATGACCGGCCAGGAGGACGTCGACCCGTTCACCGAGGACCGTCCGGGCGTACCGGTGGGCCGGCCCGGCGACGCGCGGGAGGTCGCCGCGGTGGTGGCGCTGCTCGCCTCGCCCGCGGCGGCGTACGTGACCGGCGCGTCCTGGCCGGTGGACGGCGGCATGCTGCTGATGGGCCCGCAGGCCGGCTCGCACCTGCGCTCGGACGACTGGCGCTCGGTCTGAATCGTCCGGGGGTGCCCGGCCGGGGCGAACGACGACGTGCGGCCGGCGCCGGCGGGTGGTCGGCAACACCGCGGCAACTCATGGGTCGGGCCGGAGACCATGTCGCGGCGGACCACCGCCCTCCCGGCGCACGCCGGCCCAGGTTGTCACACCTGACGTCCTCCGGAGCGCAGGCGGTGTAACAAATCGTGACGCTTCGCGTTCACACCGTCCACCTAGGGTTCTCGACGGCCCGGCCACACGACGGACGGGCCGTCCACCGGCCCCGACCCGGGGTCCCGCAACGGAAGGACGTCACGATGCCCTTCGCCCGACGCGCCGCCGCCACGGCGGCCGCCCTCGCCGTCGCCGTAATGACCGCCCAGGCGGCCCTGCTCCCCCAGGCCGCCCAGGCCGCACCCCGATCCGGCCCGGAGACCCCGTCGGTGCTGCTGCTCGACATCGACCGGCCCGGCACCGCCGAGGACCGCTCGGCCGTGCTGGTCTGCGGACCGACCGGCGGCACCCACCCCGACGCGGTCGCCGCCTGCCGCACCCTGGCCAGCGTCGACGGCGACCTCTCCGCCCTGTCGGCCGACCCGGGCCCCTGCACCTTCGACTACGCGCCGGTCACGGTCCACGCCTGGGGGTTCTGGCAGGACCGGCCGGTGACCTGGTCGAAGTCGTACGAGAACCGGTGCCTGCTGCTGCGCGGCACCGGCGCCTTGTTCGCCTTCTGACCGGATCGGCGCGGCGCCCGTCCCTGGGGAACGGGCGCCGCGCCTTTCGGTCACGAGACGAAGCCGAGACCGATCAGAGCCCTCCCCCGGGCGGCCCGGGCACCCCGCTGGCGGACAATGGGTACGCCGGCCCGGGCGACCCGGGCGGCAGACGAACCAACCAGTGGGAGACCGGTCAGCGTGTCCGAAACACCCCGAGGCGGCACCGAGCTGCGCGCCGACTGCGCCCGCTGCGTCGGGTTGTGCTGCGTCGCGCCGGCCTTCGCCGCCTCCGCGGACTTCGCGCTGGACAAGCCCGCCGGGCAGCCCTGCCCGAACCTGGGCGCCGACTCGCGCTGCGGCATCCACCCGCAGCTGCGCGAGCGGGGCTTCCCCGGCTGCACCGTCTTCGACTGCTTCGGCGCCGGCCAGCACGTCACCCAGGTCACCTTCGGCGGGCGGGACTGGCGGGACCACCCGGCGACGGCGTCGGCCATGTTCGCCACCTTCGCCGTGGTGCGCCCGCTGCACGAGCTGCTCTGGTATCTCACCGAGGCGCTGGCGCTGACCCCGGCGGGGGCGCTGCGCGACGAGCTGCGGGCGGCCGTGGACGAGACCCGCGGCCTCAGCGCCGGCGGCGCCGACGCGCTGCGCGACGTGGACGTCGACGCGTACCGGGGGCGGATGAACCCGCTGCTGGTGCGGGCCAGCGAGTTGGCCCGGGCCGGCCACGACGGCGTCGACCGGCGGGGCGCGGCGCTGCTCGGCGTCGACCTGCGCGGGGCGGACCTGGTGGGAGCGAACCTGCGCGGCGCGTGCCTGATCGGCGCGGACCTGCGGGGGGTGCGGCTGCGGCTGGCCGACCTCACGGGCGCGGACCTGCGCGGCGCCGACCTGCGCGGCGCGGACCTGTCCGGCGCGCTGTTCCTGCACCAGTCGCAGCTCGACGCGGCCCGCGGCGACCGGCGCACCGTGCTGCCGCCCGCGCTGCACCACCCGCCGCACTGGTCGGGGCTGGGCATCACCCCGGTCGGCCGTCCCCGCCCGGGCGGGACCCGCGCCGCGGGCCGCCCGACCGCCCGGCGCAAGCGCGACCCCCGCCGCTGACCGGCGCGTTTGCCGGCCGGCCAGACGGGCAGGTAGGTCGGTATGACGGATGAACAGCGCACCGACCGGGCCGACTCCGACGAACCGGACGGCACCCCCGCGTACGAGGCGTCCCTGCGCCCGCCGGGCGACTCGCTGCGCAGCACGGACGACACCGGCGACGACTTCGCGGACCTGCCCGCCGAGGAGCACCTCTCGGCTCGGGACACCAGCCGTGCCGGCTACGACGTGGACGCGGTATCCGGCACGGCCGACCCCTCCCAGGAGGAGGCGGTCAATCCCCCCACCGAGCGGTGACGGCGCCCCGACCCGGGTCGGGCCCGGCCGGCGGCGTCCGGCCGGGCCCGACGACGTAGCGGGACGGCGCGAGACGCCCGCGGATCATCGAGCTCTTCCTGGCCGACCCGACCGCCGCGCACGGCTCGGTACGCGGCTACGCCGGCGACGCGCTCGGCGACGAACCCGCCCTGGTCAGCGCCCTGCGCGAGCGCCCGCCGGAGCGCTGAGCGGCGCAGCCGCCCGCGCCTCGGTCATCCCCTTGTTGGCCAGCGCGTCCGCCCGCTCGTTCTCCGGGTGGCCGTTGTGCCCCTTGACCCACAGCCAGGTCACCTCGTGCCGGGCGCAGGCCGCCTCCAGCCGCTGCCACAGGTCGGCGTTCTTGACCGGCTGCTTCGCCGCCGTCAGCCAGCCGTTGCGCTTCCACGACGCCAGCCACCCGGTGATGCCGTTGCGCACGTAGGTGCTGTCGGTGTGCAGCCGCACGGTGACCGGTCGGGTCAGGCTCTCCAGCGCCTCGATGGCGGCGGTCAGCTCCATCCGGTTGTTGGTGGTGGGGGTGGCCTCGCCGCCGCAGATCTCCCGCTCGTGGCTGCCGTAGCGCAGCAGCGCGCCCCAGCCGCCCGGGCCGGGGTTGCCGCTGCACGCCCCGTCGGTCCAGATCTCCACGACCCTGCCGTCCGCCGCCTCCACCATGCCGCAGAACCTACCGGGTACGGGCGGGCGGCGACCCGGGCGGCCGGTCCCGGCCCTCTGCGTCACCACATCCCGCCGTGGTCCTGTTCGCAGTCGACGAAGAGTTGGAGCACATCGAGCGACCCGGCGTACCAGCCGTCGACCTCGGCCCGGGAGAGCCCCTCCTCGTGGTGGCCCAGGGTCTCCCCGTGCCGCAGCCGCGTGACGATGACCCGACAGGTGCCGGACTCCGGGCTGCGGCCCTCGCCAGCGGCGAAGTCTTCCCAGAACCGGTCGACCACACGCGTGTCGGGCACGAGGACCAGTCCCCCGCCGGTGAAGACGGCCACCGGGTCGACGTCGACAGGGCCGACGAACGACCGGAGCAGGTTGCAGCCGCAGGTCCCGTCGCTCCAGTCAGAGTCGGCGAGTTGCCGGTAGCCCTGGCCGACGGTCAGCTGGTCGGCGTAGGCGACGGCGTGGGCGTTCTCCGGGCGCAGCAGCAGGAACGCGCTGCCGGCCACGAGTCCGCCGCAGCAGAGCAGCGCGACGGCCACCGTCGCGGCGACCAGCCCGATCAGGTGTCCACGCCGCATGTCCGTCCCCGTTCCCGACCGTCCCGGCCGGTCGCGCCCGGGTGACCGGGCCGGCCGAAGACCGGTGGCGGAAGCGCGCCCGCTGGGCAGCCTCACCACCGTCACCCGGGTGGTGATCGCGACCTACGAGCCGGTCTGACCCGCCCGGTCCGGGGCCGTACCGACGGGTCCCGGCTGGGGCCGCAGCCGGGCGCGCAGCCGGCCGACGGCGTCACCGACCACTGCCGAGGTCATCGGCAGCAGCGGACTGGACCGCATCACCGCCAGGTCCTCCGCCGGGCTGGTGGCGCCGTCGAGGAAACGCAGCACCCGCGGCGCCGGGTTGCGGTCGAAGAGCCGGTCGAAGAACTCCGGGCCGCCGACCGCCCCGCGGTCCAACGCCCGCAGCGCGACGGCGTCCATCCACCGGTGCCGACGCGGGTACGCCGGCCGGGGCACGGGGGCCCGGCCGGCGGCCAGCGCCCGGGCCACGTCCTCGGCCTGTCGGTGCATGGCAGAGAAGGTGAACCCGGTCGACGGCCGAGTGGCCCCGCCGGCAGTGCCCAGCCGCACCACCCTAAGCGACGGCCGGCTGTCGAACGGGGCGTCGGTCATCGGGATCACCCCGTCCTCCACCTCCCGCACGGTCAGCGCGGAAAGGTCGAGGCCGAGCAGGTCGGCGTAGCCGCGCAACGCGGCGTCGTAGCCGGCATCGGGCAGCCGTCGCGGGGAGAACTCGGTGTACTCGACCAGGGCGTACCGGTCGCTGACCGGCAGCACATAGCCGAAGGAGACACCCCGCGCCGGCTGCGGAGTGCGGAAGTCCATCAGCACCGCCCGGCCCGGGTCGAACACCGGCCCGGGCGACTCCAGCCACCAGCCCCGGAAGTGCTGCAACCAGCTCGTCCGCCCCGCCCGCCGGGGTGGCCGGGGGCGGGAGTCCAGCACCCACCGGGCCCGCAGCAGCGCCGCGCCGTCGGCGTCCCGGACGGTCACCGACCCGCCGTCGTCGTCGAGGGCGCCGACCGCCGCGTCGACCCGGGTGGCGCCGAGGCGCCGCTCCGCCTCGGCGGCCCGCTCGTAGACCGGCGCGGAGCGCAGCATCGCGTACCGCAGCGGGGCGAGGTCGAGCCGGCGCCGCCCGGCCGGCGTGGTCACCTCCACCTGCCGCCAGCTCGCGCTGAGCATCGGCTCCAGGTCGGTGCCGGGCGTACCCCAGAACGCCCAGGTGCGGTCCTGGCCGCGCTTGCGCACCGGGTCCACCACGGCGATCCGCAGCCCACGCAGGTCGTGCCGGTCCAGCGCGGCGAGGACCAGGGAACCGGCGCCGCCACCGCCGACGACCGCTAGGTCGACGTTGTCCACCCGACCACGCTGTCACACCGTTGCGAGTCAGTGAGCATGAGTAAGCTCACGCCTCGCAGTCGTCCGTTGCCGGACGACGGTCCCGGTCTTGCCCGCCGGGGCGGTGCCGGGTTGACACTTCGTCGCCACCGGCCCACCGAGGCGGGTCTTACGGTCGGCTCCACGTCCGTTTACGGTCTCCGGGCCACTCCCGGCGACCACGAGCTGGGCGAGGTTGCGGGCGGCGTTGACGTCCCGATCCAGGACGAGGCCGCACGGGTCGCAGGTGAATCTGTGGGCGTGCAGCGGCAGCTTGGCTTTCACCGCGCCGCAGCCCGAGCAGGTCTTGCTGGATGGGTACCACCGGTCGGCGGTCACGAGCCGTCCGCCGTTCCAGGTGGTCTTGTAGGCGAGCTGTCGGCGGATCTCGCCGAACCCGCAGTCGGAGACCGCCTTTGCGAGGCGCCGATTGCGGAGCATGCCCGCGACGTGCAGGTCTTCCACCACGATGGTGCCGTACTGGGCGGCCAGTCCGGTGGTGAGCTTGTGCAGCGCGTCGCGGCGCTGATTCGCCACGCGGGCGTGTGTGCGGGCCAGATCGGCGCGGGCGTGGTCCCACCGCTTCGACGGCCGCTGTCCGGTGCGCCGGTCCGGGCCGACCTTGCGGGACACCGCGCGGGCCATGCGCCGCAGCCGGCGTGTGGCGCTACCCAGGTGGCGTGGGTTGGCGAACAGTTCGCCGGTGGACAACACTGCTAGGTGGCGCACGCCGACGTCGACGCCGAGCACCGCGTCCGGGCGGGCCGGGGCGCGTTCGGCGCGCTTGACTTCGCAGGTGAAGGCCACGAACCAGCGACCGGCCTGCGGGCGCAGGGTCGCGGATAGGATCCGGGCGGTGCCGGCTTCGAGGCGACGGGCGAGCTTTCGGGCCGACTCGTGCAGCTTGATTCGGCCCAGACGGGGCAGCGTGACATGCATGCGGTCGGCTTCGACGCGGATGGTGCCGGTGGTGAAGCGAACGCTCGGCGTCGTGCGCCGCTTCGACCGGAACCGGGGGAAGCCGACCGGGCGACCAGGACGTTGCCGGATCGCGAATCCAACCAGTTGGTCAACGCGCGGGCCAGTGCGTCCAGGCCGGTGTTGTACGCCTCCTTGGAACACTGCGCCCACCACGGCGCCACCTCGCCCTTGGCGGCGTTCCAAGCCCGGCGCAGAGCCGGCAGGTTCCAACCGATCGACTGGGTCAGCTTCTCGTCTGCGATGCCGTAGGAGCGTTCGGCCGCGCGCTGGTCCATGACGGCCTTGACCCGGGCCAGGCCCCAGTTGAACGCCACCCGGGCCGCCCCGGCGTGCCGCAACACCTCCCGCTCCTGTGCGGGAGTGGGGTCGAGGGCGAACCGGTACGCCTGAGTAACCGTGAGGCTCACGGCTGCTCGCTTGCGGTGGCCACCGCCACCGCCATCGCCGCCCGGCGTGCCGCCGACCGTCGCCCGTACCGCCGTGCGCACAACGAGGTGAGGACCTCGGTCACGTCGAACCGGATCAGCCAATCGCGGTGCTCCACGACCAGCACACTAACGGCCGGGTCCGACAACAGACCGGTCAGCTTGCGGCGGTGTCCGTTCATCCCGGACCCGACCTCCGTGACCACCTGGTCGACCGACAGGCCCCGCTCGGTCGCGCCAGTCACCACCCGCCCGGCCTGCCGCTCCAGGTCATCACGCTGGTCAGCCGACGACACCCGGGCATACGCCACCACCCGGCCGCAACAGTTGGCAGCCCCCGGCCCCCGCCGGGCGGAGCCCCCACGGCGCGCCGCCCGGCCGGTACGGTGCCTCGGCATGAGCAGCACGCCCGCCAACGCCCTCACCGCCCGCTGGGCCGCCCTGATCGACGACCGGCAGACCGTCCTGTCCGGCGCCGGGGCGTACCCGCTGCTGGCCCTGCTCGCCCGGCACGCGGCGGGTCCGGCCCGCGACGAGCTGTCCGCCGTCGCCCCCGACGCCACCCCCTACGACCTGGCCGCCTCCCCCACCACCCGGCTGGCGCTGGGCTTCTGGGCCCGACGCGACCTGCGACTGAACCCGGCCTGGCTGCGCGCGGTCCCCGCGTCGACGCGGGGTGAGCTGACCGGCGACCGGGCCGTGGATCAGCCCGTGCTGGACCGCTGGGCGTCCACCCACACCGACGGGCAGATCCAGCAGATGCCGATCACGGTCACCCCGGACACGGCGCTGGTGCTGGCCAGCGCCCTGTCGGTGCTGACCGGCTGGGCGGCGCCCTTCCAGGAGGGCTGGTGCGAGCCCCGGCAGGGTCGCTGGCAGGGGCGGCGGCTGATCGGTCTGCACCGGTACGGCGGCGACCCCCGGGCGTTGCGGGTGGCCGACACCCCGGCCGGACCGGTGAGCCTGCTGACCGTCGCCGGTGAGGCGGACGTCGACGTGGTGCTGGCCCTCGGCGAACCCGGGCGCCCGGCCGGTGCCGTGCTGCCGGCCGCGATCCGCGCCCTCACCGGCGGCCCGACGCTCCCCGACACCGCCGGGCCCGGCGTCACCGAGGAGACCGTCGAGGCGTTCGACGACCGGCCGCAACTGGCCGTGCACACCGTCGCGTTCCGCGTCGACGCCGACCACGACCTGCTCGACCGCGCCGACCTGTACGGGCTCGCCGCCGCCACCCGCCGCGACGCGGACAACTTCCCCGGCATCGCCCCGCTGCTCTACGTCTCCCAGGCCCGGCAGACCGTCACGGCCGAGTTCAGCGCCACCGGCTTCCGCACCGCCGCGGTCACCGCCATCGCCATGGCACCCGGGTCCGCGCCACCCCGGCACCGCGCACGGGCACGGCGGGTCACCCTCGACGTCGACCGCCCGTTCGGGTTCCTGGCCGTGCACCGCCCCACCGGTCTGGTCCTCGTCGCCGGCTGGGTGACCGAGCCGACTCCCCACTGACCGGGCGGCACACCGGTCCGGGCCGGCGCGTAGGTTCGTACCGGCACAACCTGGAACGACCAGGGCACGGACGGGAAACCGGGGGGACACCATGGCGAACACGCCGGCACCACTGCGGGTCGGACTGCTCGGATACGGGCTGGCGGGCCAGGTCTTCCACGCCCCGCTGATCGCCGCGACCCCCGGGCTGCGGCTGGACGCCGTCGTCACCGGCAACCCGCAGCGGCAGGAGCAGGCCCGCAAGGACCACCCGGACGCCCGCGTCCTCGACGACGCCGACCGGCTGTGGGAGTCCGCGGACAGCCTCGACCTGGTCGTGGTGGCGACGCCGAACCGCACGCACGTGCCGATGGCCCGGGCCGCCGTCACGGCCGGGCTGGCCGTCGTGGTGGACAAGCCGCTGGCCGTCACGGCGGCGGAGGGTCGCGGCCTCATCGACGAGGCCGACCGGCGTGGCGTGCCGCTGACGGTGTTCCAGAACCGCCGCTGGGACGGCGACTTCCTGACCGCTCGCCGGCTGATCGCCGAGGGTGAGCTGGGCCGCGTCCTCCGCTTCGAGTCCCGGTTCGAGCGGTGGCGGCCGGCGATCAAGGAGGGCTGGCGGGAGAGCGCAGCCCCCGGCGAGGCCGGCGGCGCCCTCTACGACCTCGGCGCCCACCTGGTCGACCAGGCGGTGCAGCTGTTCGGGCCGGTGCGCAGCGTGTACGCCGAGGTGGACCGGCGGCGACCCGACGCCCAGGTCGACGACGACGCCTTCGTGGCACTCACCCACGCCGGCGGCGTCCACTCCCACCTCTGGATGAGCGCCGTGACCGCGCAGCTCGGTCCGCGAATGCGCGTCCTCGGCGACCGCGCCGGCTGGACCAGCTACGGCCTGGACGTGCAGGAGGAGGCGCTGCGCGCCGGGGGCCGCCCGGACGCGCCGGGCTGGGGTGAGGTCCCCGCCGAGCGGTACGGCCGGCTCGGCGTCGACGCCGACCTGCGCCCGGTGCCCACCGACCCGGGCCGCTACCAGGACTTCTACGCGCAGGTGGCGGTGGCGCTGCGGGACGGCACCCCGATGCCGGTCGACCCGCGCGACGCCGTCGCCACGGTGGAACTGATCGAGCTGGCGCACCGCTCCGCGGAGCGGGGCGAGGTGCTGGCCGTCCCGGCCCGCTGACCGCTCAACCGACCCGGACGACCGGCTGCCGGTCGTCCGGGTCGGCGTACGCGGCGGAGACCGTGGCCCGGTCGAACACCCGCCAGGTGGCCGCGGACACCGCCACCGCCACCACGAACCCCACCCAGTACGGCGCGGTCAGTCCGAACGTCGTGGCGATCACGCCGCCGAGCAGGGCACCCGCGCAGTTACCGCCGGCGGCGATGAACAACGTCGTGCCGCCCACCCGCCCCTGCAACGCCGCCGGGGTCAGCCGCTGGCGCAGCGAGTTCGCGACCATGTTCCACAGCGCGCCGTGCACCCCGAAGGCGAACAGCGTCCCGCCGATCAGCCAGGCGCTCGTCGACGCCGCCAGGGCCAGGTGCAGGCCCGCCTCGACCAGCAGCCCGACCCGGATGGTCCAGGTGGCGCCGATCGCCGCGACCAGCCGGTCGCCGACCACCGCGCCGAGCAGCCCACCCACCGCCATGCAGGTGAACAGCAGGCCGTAGCCGACCGAGTCCAGACCCAGCCGGTCGGTGGCGAGCAGCACCAGCACCGCCAGCGCCGCGGTGAGGGTCAGGTTGAGCAGCCCGATCAGCACCGCCATGGTGCGCAGCAGCCGCTGCCCCAACAGCCAGCGGAACCCCTCCCCGATCTCCGCCCGCACCGACCGCGCCGCCGGGCGCCCCACGTCCTCCCCACCCCGGTACGTCCCGGCGACCAGCGCGACGAGCACCGCGCTGAGCGCGTACGTGCCGGCGTTGACCAGGAACGGGATGCTCTCGGCGACGAGAAAGAGGAACCCGCCGAGCGGACCGGCCAGCATCCCGTTCATCAGCGTGGTGCCGCCGCCCAGCCAGCCGTTGGCCCGCTCCAACCGGGCCCGGGGCACCACCGCCGGCAGCATCGCCTGGCTGGCCGAACGGAACACGATCTCGCCCGTGTTGATCACGAAGAGCACCACGTACAGCAGCACCACCCCGGCTCGGCCGGTCACCATCGCGCCGGTCAGCACCGCCAGGGCGGCCACCCGTACCCAGTCGATGACGACCATCAGCCGCCGCCGGTCGACCCGGTCCGCCAACACCCCGCCCGGCAACGCGAACAGCAGCCAGGGCAGCCACGCCACCCCGGACGCCGCGGACACCACCAGCGGGTCGTCGGTGCGCGCCGCCACGTACAGCGGCGCCGCCACGGTGGCCATGCCACTGCCCAGCGCCGACAGGGTGCTCGCCGCCCACAGCTTCGCGAATCGCCCGTCCCACCGCTGCGCCGTCACGGCGAGGCAACCTACCAGCCCTGCGGGCGGCGACGAATCCCCGTTGAGCGGCGGCGGTGGGATGTGCGACGGTTCGCCGGTGACCGACTACCGCACCCTCAACCGGGCCAACTGGGACGAGCGCGCCCCCGCCCACGCCGCGTCGCCCGACTACGCGGTGGAGCGCTTCGCCGCCGACCCGGCGTACCTGAGCGAGGTGGTCCGCTTCGACCTGTCCCGTCTCGGCGACGTGGCCGGTCTGCGCGGCGTGCACCTGCAGTGCCACATCGGCACCGACACCGTCTCGCTGCACCGGCTCGGCGCGCGGATGACCGGGCTGGATTTCTCCGGCGCGTCGCTGGCCCAGGCCCGGGCCCTGGCCGAGCGGGCCGGCGCCGCCGTCGACTTCGTCGAGGCCGACGTCTACGACGCCCCGGAGGTGCTCGGCGTGGGCGGCTTCGACCTGGTCTACACCGGCGTCGGCGCGCTGTGCTGGCTGCCCGACATCCGCCGCTGGGCGGGCGTGGTCGCCGCGCTGCTACGCCCCGGCGGCCGGCTCTTCCTGCGCGAGGGCCACCCGATGCTGTGGGCGCTGGACGAGACCCACCCGGACGGGCTGCTGGTGGTGGAGCACCCCTACTTCGAGCGGGCGGAACCGCTGGTCTGGGAGGAGCCGGGCACCTACGTCAGCACCGAGGCCACGTTCCGGCACAACACCACCCACGAGTGGAACCACGGCCTCGGCGAGGTGGTCACCGCCCTGCTCGACGCCGGCCTGGACCTCACCATGCTCCAGGAGCACGACAGCGCGCCCTGGGACGCGCTGCCCGGCCGGCAGACCAAGGACGCCGACGGCGAGTGGCGGTTGGCCGACCGGCCGTGGCGGCTGGCGCAGACGTACACGCTCCAGGCGCGCAAGCGGTGATTCGTCCCGCACCGGGGCGGGTCCGCGACCGGATCTGAGGACCCGGGACGGGCATGGGACGATCCACCATGCCCGTCACGAACCCCTGGCTCGCCGGCCCCGCCCCCACCGCCCGCCTGGACCCCGAACGCCTCGGCGAGCGGATCCTCAACCTGCTGTCGTCGCAGAACATGTGCGTGCTCGCCACCGCCGGCCCGGACGGCCCGCTGGCCACCCCGGTCCGCTACTTCCACCTCGACTTCGCGGTCATGTTCACCGCCGCGGCCACCTCGCCGAAGATGCGCAACATCGCGGCCGACCCACGGGTGTCGGTCGGGGTGTTCGCCCCGCTCGTCGGGCAGGCCAGCAGCCGAGGCGCGCAACTGTTCGGCCGGGCCCGGGTGTTGCACGAGGGCGACGCGGACTTCGCGCACTGGTGGCCGGCGGTGCGCTGGCAGTCCGATCACGCGGAGCGGGGACGGTCGCTGGACGAGCCACCGAGCGGGCCGCTGGTCGTCATCGAGGCCGACCGGATCGTCTACACCGAACACTGGCTGCGCCGCGACGGGTACGCCCCACGCCAGTTCTGGCGACGCGCACCGCAGTAGTTCCCGCGACGCCGGCCGGGCAGCTCGACCGGCCACGCCACCCTGCTCCCCCGCAGCACTTCCCTGGTCGGACCGGTCCGGCTGCCCGTCGCGCGATCCCTCACAACCCGTAGGGCATCCTAGGAGGCTAGCTGATTGCTGGGTATCGGTCGGGGCGCGGACCGCTCGACGGCCTCGCTGTCCGCAAGGGACGGAGCCTGGGCGGCCTCTGCGACCGGACATCCCCCTCGCCGCCCTGAAGACCGCATTGGAGCGTCAACGGATGCAGTGCCCGCCGCCCAGCGCTGTCGGGCCCGGCTGCGGCACACGTCCGCCGTCCATCCGGCCGCACCGAATCGTCGACCACAGTGGAGCGACATGGGTCTGGACCTCAGCAACAGTGCCCGGCCGTCCGGTAAGGCACCCTTGGCTCCGTCGTGAACCCAAGGACCGCTTCCAGCGCCGCGACCGCCGCCCGCCGAGAAACCGGTCGACCCGGGCAGCTCTTCCCACAAGGGGACGGGCCGCGCGGAAGGATGCTTCCCGCCGCAACGGGACGACCGGCACGAGCAGGTACGACCGAAAGGGCGTTGTGGGCGATCCTGTACGGGCATTTCCGCAGCTCCCCGGCGCGAGGGAAAACTCGGGACGGCAACGAAGATTTCTCATTTACGTCGGGCGCGACGCCCAACCCTCCTAGTGTTGGCCACACCGGTGCTAGTTACGGAGTTGGCCACCCGAACGACGTCCCACGCAGACAGCGGACGAAAAGTGAGGGAAGACGCGTATGAAGGCACAGTCAGTTCTCGTATCGACGGCGCTCGGCGTGGGACTCGGCACGCTTCTGCTCCCGGCCGCCGCGCTCGCGCAGACCATCGTGTCACCGGCCACCACACCGGTCGGCGGGACGGTCGTACTCACCGCGACCACCTGCAACCCGAAGGCGGGCGACGCGATCTTCCGTGTCACCGGCCCGAACCGGGACCAGAACGTCCGCTCCACCACCGCCGCCGCCGGCGGCGGGCTGAGCGCGGAACTCTTCACCGCCGGCTTCACCCTCGGCACCTACACGGTGACCACCACGTGCGGTGACGGCAGTTCCGGCGGCAGCGCCACCTTCACCGTCACCCCGATCGGCGCGGCGCCGGCCGGTGGCGGCGGCGACGACGGCACCACAACCGGCCTGCTGGCCGCGGGCGGCGCGCTCGCCGGAGCCGCCGCGATCGGGGCGACCGTCATGGTCCGCCGCCGACGCCGAGCGGCCGCGCCCGTCGCCTGACCCGTACCTCACACCATCCCTAGGACGGGGTGCCCGCACCGGCGCGACCGGGACGGGCACCCCGACCGCATCGCCGTGTCGCGGGAGGTGAGGCGATGGCCCTCGGCAGGTGGTTCACGCGTACCCGGGCGTCGGTGGCGGCGGTGACGGTGGCCGGCGCCGCCGGACTCAGCCTGATCACGGTGGGGCTCACCGCATCGCCGGCGGGGCCGCCGCAGCCCGGCGTGGGCGCGCGCGGCGCCGACCGCAGCGGATCCCCCGGGCCGGTGCTGCCCCGCTCGGAACCGGTCCGCATCGACATCCCGGCCATCGGCGTCCACGCCGACCTGGTGTCCGTCGCCGGCGACCCGAACGGCACCCTGGAGGTGCCGCCGCTGGACCGCCCCACCGTCGCCGGCTGGTACCGGCCGGGCGTCAGCCCCGGTGAGGCCGGCAACGCCGTGATCGTCGGCCACGTCGACACCCGCGACGGCCCGGCGGTCTTCTTCAACCTGGGGCGGCTGCGGCCCGGCGACACCGTACGGGTCACCCGCGCCGACGGCCGGGCGGTGACGTTCGCGGTGGACGGCGTCGGGGCGTACCCGAAGCGGAGCTTTCCCACCGGGCTGGTCTACGGACCGGGCGGGCCGGGCGCGGGGCTGCGACTGGTGACCTGCGGCGGACGCTTCGACGAGCGCTCCCGCGACTACTCCGACAACATCGTCGTGCGGGCCACCGCCGTGGCCTGACCCACCACCACGGGCGGGAGCACCGCCGTACTACGGTGGGCCCCCGGATCGAGGGCGGCGGAGGTGGACGGTGGCGGCACGGCTCATTCCGCGACTGGGGTCGTTGGTCGGCCGGGTGCTCGGCCGCGAGGCCGAGGCGTCCGCGCCGGCCCCGCGGCGGTCCAATCCGGACGCCGTGGTCGACTGCGCGGTGTACGTCAACGGCCGCCGGGAGTCCGGCCGCCCGCACTACGCCGACGCGTACGCCCGCTCCCGGCGCGGCCGCAACGCCTTCGTCTGGCTGGGGCTGCACGACCCGGGCGCGGCGGTGATGGCGGCGGTCGGGCGCACCTTCGGCCTCGACGAACTCGTCGTGGAGCAGGCGCTCGCCGACGGGCACCGGCCCACCGTGCAGCGGCACGACGGGGTGACCCTGCTGGTGCTGCGCACCGCCAGCTACGTCGAGCACGCCGAGCTGACCGCGACCTCCGAGGTGATCGACACCGGGGACGTGATGGTCTTCCTGGGCGACCGGTTCGTCATCACCGTCCGGCACGGCGCCTCCGGCGCCCTGACCCCGGTCCGGCACGACATCGAGAGCCGCCCGGCGATGCTGGCCGAGGGGCCGTGGGCGGTGGGGTACGCGGTGGCCGCCCGGATGGTCGACCTGTACCTGGAGGTCGCGGCCCACCTGGAGAAGGACCTGGAACGCGTCGAGGAGAGCGTGTTCGCCCGCGACCGGGGCGCGGACATCCAGCACATCTACCAGCTCAAGCGGGAGGTGGTGGAGTTCAAGCGGGCGGTGCTGCCGTTGCAGGAGCCGGTGCGCGCGCTGGTCGCCGACCGGGACGGTGGGCCGCCGCCGGGGCTGCGCCGCTGGTTCGTCGACGTCGAGGGCCGGCTGAGCCGCGCGGTGGAGCGGGTCGCCGCGTACGACGAGCTGCTCAACTCGGTGCTCCAGTCCCGGCTCGCGCAGCTCGCCGTCGACCAGAACAACGACATGCGCAAGATCGCCGCGTGGGCCGCGATCGCCGCCACCCAGACCGCCGTGGCCGGCGTGTACGGCATGAACTTCACGCACATGCCCGAGTTGACCTGGCGGTACGGCTACGCCGGCGCCCTGCTGCTGATGGCGACCACCGCGGTGGTCCTGCACCGGCTCTTCCGCCGCTCCGGCTGGCTCTGAGCCCTCCGCCCTCCGCCCGACCCGGCGCGGACGGGACGAGCGGGATCAGGGCCGGATCTGGGCCGGATCGGGGCTGGCTCACGGCTCGGCGAGCGCGGCCAGCTCCCGGTCCAGCGAGAACAACCAGGCACACGCCCCCGTACCGGCCGCGCCCGGCGGACGGCGGCGGCACCGCCGCCCATAGGCTGTCCACCGTGATGTGGCAGCGGTACGTCGCCATCGGCGACAGCACGACCGAAGGGCTCGACGACCCGGACGACGCCGGCGGCTACCGGGGCTGGGCGGACCGGTTCGCCGAGGCGGTGGCCCGGGAGCAGGGCGGTCTGGAGTACGCCAACCTGGCGATCCGGGGGCGGACCACCGCCCGCATCCTCGCCGAGCAACTGCCGGTGGCCCTCGATTTGGCGCCGGACCTGTGCACGGTGGTGGCCGGCATGAACGACGTGCTGCGTCCCTCGTTCGACGCGCGGCGGATCGCCGCGGACGTGGCGACGATGCAGCGGGCGCTGGTCGGCCAGGGCGCCACCGTGCTGACCTTCACGCTGCCCGATCCGGTGCCGGTGATGCCGCTGGCCCGCCCGCTGCGCGGCCGGGTGGTCATGCTCAACGCGGCGCTGCGGCGGGTCACCGCCGAGACCGGGGCCACCCTGCTGGACTTCGCCGCGCACCCGGTCGCCTCCGACCCCCGGCTGTGGAGCGAGGACCGGCTGCACGCCAACAGCGCCGGCCACGAGCGGATCGCCGCGGCGCTCGCGCACACCGCCGGCCTGCCCGGGTACGACGACTCGTGGACCCGACCCCTGGCGGTCGCACCCCGGCGACGCGGGCACGAGGTGCTCCGCACCGAGTTGGCCTGGACCCGGCGGCACCTGCTGCCGTGGCTGGCCCGGCACCTGCGCGGCCGCTCCTCCGGCGACGACCGGGTGGCGAAGCGCCCGGTGCCACTGCCGGTCGAGCTGACCTGAGCCGACGGTCGGGTCGGCCGGGGTCGGCCCGGGCCGGCATGATGGGCCGGTGGACCGTACCGAACGGGCGGCGCTGGCCGCCGAGACCGACCGGCTCGTCGCCGCGGGCCGGTACGGGCCGGTACCGGCCGCCACCCTGCACCTGCCCGACGAGCCGCTGCCCGAGCCCGGCCCGGCGGGACCGTCCACGGTGGAGGTGACCGACGAGACGAGCCTCGCCGCCACCCGCCGGCTCGCCGGCACCGCCGACGGCCGGGTCGCCTGCCTCAACTTCGCCTCCGCGAAGAAACCCGGCGGCGGGTACGCCACCGGCGCGCACGCCCAGGAGGAGAGCCTGGCCCGATCCTCCGCTCTGGCCGCCAGCCTGCGGACGGCGCCAGAGTTCTACGCGTACCACCGGGCCCGGCCGGACCCGGTCTACTCCGACCGGGTCATCCACTCCCCCGACGTCGCGGTGTTCCGGGACGACTCGGGGCGGCTGATCGCGCCGTACCCGGTGGCCTTCCTGACCGCGGCGGCGCCGAACGCCGGTGCGCTGCGCGAGCCGGTCAACCTGCCCGGAGTGCTGCGACGCCGCGCCGGGCGGGTGCTCGGGGTGGCGCTGGCACACGGACACCGGCGGCTGGTGCTCGGCGCCTGGGGCTGCGGGGTGTTCCGCAACGACCCGCGCCAGGTCGCCGCCGCCTTCGCCGACCTGCTCGGGCCCGGCCGCCCGTACGCGGGCCGGTTCGACCTGGTGGTGTTCGCGGTGCCGGATCCGACGAACCGGGGCCCGTTCGCCGCGGCGTTCGGCTGAACGGTCAGCGGTCGAGCGGCGGCCGGGTCCGGGCCCGCTTCAGCTCGAAGAACCCGTCGGTGCCGGCGACCAGCACCACCCCGTCCCAGAGCCGGCCGGCGTCCTCGCCACGGGGGATCGGCGCGACCACCGGCCCGAAGAACGCGTTGCGCCGGCCGGCGTCGTCGGTAACGTGGATGGTCGGGGTGCCGAGGTCCTCGCCGACCGGTTCCAGGCCGGCGTGGTGGCTGGCCAGCAGCGCCTCGTCGTACGCGGTGGAGTCGGCCGCGTCGGCCAACTCCACGGGCAGCTCCACCTCGGCCAGCGCCGCCCGGTAGAGGTCGGGCCCGATCGGCGCCCGGTCGTGGTGGATCCGGTTGCCCAGGGCGGTGTAGAGGTCTCGCAGCACCTCCGGGCCGGCCTTCAGCTCCGCCGCCACCGCGACCCGCACCGGGCCCATGCCGGGCTTCAACCACTCCCGGTACCACTCCTCCAACCCCTCGCGACCCTCGTTGAGCACGCTGAGGCTCATCACGTGAAAACGCACCTCGACCGGGCGGACCTGTTCCACCTCCAGCAGCCAGCGGGAGGCGTTCCAGGCCCAGGGGCAGCGCGGGTCGAACCACATGTCGGCCGTCGTCATCGTCGTTCCGGTCCTTCCAGGAATGTCGTTGTGCCTCGATCCTGGTCGGTGGGGTGGACCAGCGTGAGGGCCGATTTCCGGGTGACCGGCTGGGCCAATCGGCGACCGGCACGCCAAGGGCTCGCCGACCGGCAACGGCAACACGGCCGATCGGCTACTGCCAGTAGTGCATGGCCGGTCGATGGGCCGGTGAGCGATATGCCTGTGAGGCATATTTATGACTCACAGGCATATCGCTCACGAACATGTCTCCCCGGCGGAGATCTGACCCACCGGCCCGCGAGCTGACTAATCGGCGCCACCTCACCAACTGACCGGGAGCTGACAACCGACCGTGAGCTGTGAGCGCGGGGTGTCGGTCGGCCGACGGTAGGCGCCTGGGCTGAGGTGGTCACCCGGTCCGTCGGTTCAGTGCCGGATGTCCGGATTGAGGCCCGGTGGCTGCCACCCGGATGTCCGCTCTGACCTGCGGTGTCGGGTGGGCGGGGCCAGTCCGGGGGTGGAATGGCCGGCGGGGCGGGGTCGTTGTACATGGCAGACCGCCGTGGCCCCCGGCCCGGACGGTGAACCGGAGAGTCAGGCCCGGCGGAATGCCGGCCCACCCCGTTTGGTTACATCCCCCGGCACCATCCAGAGCAGGCCCCGGGCTTGTGGAATGCGAAGCCACTCGGGTTGGTTATATCCCCCCGGACTCCCGAGCAGAGCCCCTTGTGCGGCCGCCGGGCAGATCCCCTTCCTTGACTTCCTTTCGCCCTGTGCCGTCCCCCGACGGTGTGCGCGTATCCCCCGATCGAAAGGTGCACCCTCATGCGTACCGATCTGATCCGCAAGACCGCCCTGACCGTCGCCGGTGTCGCCGCTACCGCCGGTGGGATCGCCGGCCCGGCCCTCGCCGCGCACGCCGCCCCCACCGCGTCGATGCAGGCCGACCGTAAGTCGCACGGCGAGCGGGAACTCAACGTGCGCTACGAGGCCCAGCCGAACTTCTACTACTGCGGCCCCGCCGCCACCCGCAACGCCCTCTCCGTACA
>NZ_JBQHDD010000021.1:0-8480 GCF_052068055.1 Micromonospora sp. L32
AGCAGGCGCTCACACAAAGGGGAAAGTCTCTGCCCGGCAGGCTTCACGAGCGGGGGCTCGCGGCGCCGGGTCCATGTATAACGACCGGCGGCCCACCATCATTCCGGGGGCCCGGCATCCCGGGCGGCCGCATGTATCGGGCCAGGCCAGCGGGTGCTGCTGCGATCGTCCAGGTGATGTAACGACCCCGGCCCGGCCACCATTCCACCGCCAGGGTGCCCCCGGTCACGGGACGACCCGCCACTCGCCGGCCCAGACCCGGACATCGGACGGCACCCAGCGGACCCGGTAACCGGACATCCGACACGGGGATGCCAAACCGCCGCGCGACATCCGGGCACGCCGACCTGGCCGGGACCGGACATCCCGACACGGCCAGCGACCGGAACAGCACAACCCGCGCGGCTTGCCACCCTGAGTTCGCGGCTGCCTGCACTACGGCAACCGGCGCCTGGCCAACTCCAAGGGCTCACGGTTTGCGGCGTGTCGCGCGATCCCACGACCACCTCCCCGCGACACACCGCAAATCGCGGAGGCGACGGGTCGACGACGGGCAGGGCCGGGGCGGGCTCGAGTACTCGGGCAAGGCTGGCCGGGCGGCGCGGACCGTGCGGGACGGACGGGTCAGGAGGCGTGGGCACGGATCGCGTGGGACGGGCGGGTCAAGAGGTGCGGGCGGCGGACCTTGGCCGCGTACCCGGCGGGCACCGACCGGGCGGCCAGCCCGAGGCGGTCGAGGCCGGCCTGCGTCGGCGGGTGTGATCGGTGCCGGACACGGGCGTGATCGGCCGCAGCGGGGGGTGGTGGGAGCGGGGGCGCGGGACGGGGGAAATGGGCGGGGAGTGGAATGCGGGCGACCGGGTCGGCTGCGCGGAGCGGAGTCGGCGTTACCCTGACACCATGCAGGCCGTCGTCAGCACCGCGCCCCACCTGGCCCGCCCGGGCCGTCCCGCCGTGGTGGCGCGCACCCTGGCGGAGCTGGCCGGTCCCACCCGGGGGGTGGTGGAGCTGCCGGTGCGGTTGATGTGGAACGCCGACCGGACGTTCGACCTGGGTGACCCGGACCAGCTGCTCTGGATGTACGAAAACGTGCTGCGGGAGACCACCCGCGCCGAGGACCTGCGGCACCTGATCAACGGCCGGACGCTGCGGCGGGTGTGGCGGCGGCTGAACCTGCCCCGGGGCGTCCGGCAGGCGTGGGAGAGCCGGCACCGGGGTCTGCGGACCGCGTGAGCGGCTTCCACCTGCACGAGTTCTACCGGGAGGTCGCCCGGGTGGCGCTCACGGCGGCCGGGCCGCACCGGTTCGTGCTCGGCGGCGGGGTGGCCTGGGCCGCGCACGGGCTGGTCACCCGCCCCACCGAGGACGTCGACCTGTTCGCCGACGTGGAGGGCGCGGCGGCGGCCGCCGCCGCGGAGGTGCGGGCGGCGCTGGAGCGCGCCGGGTTCGAGGTGGCCGACGCCGACCCGGACAGTGACCTGGGCGGGCTGTTCGACGGCTTCGACCGGGACATGAAGGAGTTCGTGGTCACCCGCGGCCCGAGGCGGATCCGGCTGAGCCTCGCCCGGCTCGACCGGTACCGCTCCCCGGTGGTGATGGACTTCGGCCCGGTGATGGACGTCCGCGACCTGGTGGCGAACAAGACCGCCGCGCTGGTCAACCGGCGCGAGGTCCGCGACTACATCGACGTGTCGTCAGCGCTGGACCACTACCCGGTGGCCGAACTGCTGGCGCTGGCCCGGCAGGTCGACCCGGCGCTGGACGACGACGACGTCCGGGAGGCGGGCCGCTACCTGGACCGGGTGCCGGATCAGCGGTTCACCCGCTACGGCCTGGACGCGGCGCGGATCGCCGAGGTCCGCCGCCGGCTGGCCACCTGGCCCCGCTGACCACCGCGACGGCCAGCGGGCGCGCTGCGCTCACTTGGTGAAGCGGCCGCCGGTCACGCCGAGGATCTCGCCGGTGACGTAGCTGGACTCCTGTGAGGCGAAGAAGACGTACGCGGGGGCGAGCTCCGCCGGCTGGCCGGGTCGTCCCATCGGGGTGTCCGTGCCGAACTGCTTGACCTTCTCGGGCGGCATGGTGGCCGGGATGAGCGGCGTCCAGATCGGGCCGGGGGCCACCGCGTTGACCCGGATGCCCTTGTCGGCCAGCTGTGCCGCGAGCCCCTTGGTGAAGTTGGCGATCCCCGCCTTGGTGGTGGCGTAGTCGAGCAGCTGCGGTGACGGGTCGAAGGCCTGGATCGACGTGGTGTTGATGATCGTGGCGCCGTCGGCCATGTGCGGGATCGCCTCCTGGCACAGCCAGAACATGGCGTACAGGTTGGTCTTCAGGACCCGGTCGAACTGGGCGGTGCTGATGCCGGCGATGCCGTCGTCCTGCGACATCTGGTAGGCGGCGTTGTTCACCAGGATGTCGATGCCGCCCAGGTCGGCCAGGGTCCGCTTCACCAGCTCCCGGCAGTGGTCCTCGTCGGTGAGGTCGGTGCGCACCGCCACGCCCCGGCGGCCGGCCTCCTCGACCAGCCGCACCGTCTCCCGGGCGTCGGCGTCCTCCTCCTCGCTCAGGTAGGAGATGACCACGTCGGCGCCTTCCCGGGCGAAGGCGATCGCCACCGCGCGGCCGATGCCGGAGTCACCGCCGGTGATCACGGCCCGCTTGCCGGTCAGCCGGTCGCTGCCCCGGTACGACTCCTCGCCGTGGTCGGGCTTCGGGCCCATCTCACCGGTCGAGCCGGGCGCGGACTGCTGCTGGGCGGGCTGGCCCTGCTGCTGGCCGTACTGCTCGGTGGGGTCCTGCTGGGTGTACTGGTCCTCGCTCACCGGTGCTCCTCGGGGTAGTTCGTCCGGCCTTCTGCTCGTCTGCCCTACCCGGCGGACCGGGCCGGAAACGAGGGCGACCGCCGGATGACCTCGGTGTTACGCGAGGGTGGCCGGCGGCGCTGGTGGGGTGGAACAGCTCGGGCCGCTGTGGCGGGAGTGACAGCGGCTCGTTATGGTGCGCAACGGTGCCCACGAGGCGCCGCACCCCCATTGGAAGGGCACCGCATGACCTCCTCCTCCGGCGCCTCGCGGCGCCAGGTGCTGGCCGTCGCCGCCGCCGCGGCGACCACCCCCCTGATCGCCGGCGCCCCCGCCCGGGCCGCCGAGGCGACGGGACCGAAGACCTGGGACCTGACCGTGCTCGGCACGTCGGACACGCACGGCAACGTCTACAACTGGGATTACTACAAGGACGCCGAGTACGACGACAGCAGGCACAACGATGTCGGCGTCGCCAAGCTGGCCACCCTGGTCAACCAGATCCGTGCCGAGCGCAAGGGCAAGCCGACCCTGGTCCTCGACGCCGGAGACACCATCCAGGGCACGCCGCTGGCCACCTACTACGCCAAGCAGGAGCCGATCACCACCAGCGGTGAGACGCACCCGATGGCGAACGCCATGAACATCCTGAAGTACGACGCCGTGACGCTGGGCAACCACGAGTTCAACTACGGCCTGCCGCTGCTGGCCACCTGGATCTCGCAGCTGGGCTTCCCGGCGCTCGCCGCCAACGCGGTCAACGCGGCCACCGGCAAGCCGGCCTACCTGCCGTACGTGATCAAGAAGGTCCGCCTCGGCGGCTGGGACTCCCCGACCATCAACGTCGGCATCCTCGGCCTCACCAACCCGGGCGTGGCCATCTGGGACAAGGGCAACGTCGAGGGCAAGCTGGTCTTCCCCGACATGGTCGAGACCGCCGCCAAGTGGGTGCCGATCATGCGCGAGCGCGGCGCCGACCTGGTCATCATCTCGGCGCACGGCGGCGACAGCGGCACCTCCAGCTACGGCCCGGAGCTGCCGAACGAGAACCCCGTCACGCTGATCGCCCAGCAGGTCCCCGGCATCGACGCGATCCTCTTCGGCCACGCCCACGCCGAGGTGGTGGAGAAGTTCGTCACCAACACGGCCACCGGCGCGCAGGTGCTCACCGCCGAGCCGTCGAAGTGGGGCCAGCGGCTGACCCGGATGGACTTCACCGTCCAGAAGGTGCGCGGCACCTGGAAGGTCGTCACCAAGCGCGCCACCATGCTCAACACCAACACCGTGGTCGAGGACCCGGCGGTGCTCGCGGCCGTGCGCGGCCAGCACAGCAAGACCGTCGACTACGTCAACACGGTCGTCGCCCAGTCCTCCGAGGAGCTGTCGGCCGCCGAGTCGCGGTACAAGGACACCCCGATCCTGGACTTCATCAACCACGTCCAGACCGAGGTCGTCACCGCGGCGCTGGCCGGCACGTCGTACGCGTCGCTGCCGGTGCTGTCGATCGCCGCCCCGTTCAGCCGCACCGCGGTCTTCCCGCAGGGCGACGTGCGGATCCGCGACGTGGCCGGCCTCTACGTCTTCGACAACACCCTCGAGGCCGTGGTACTCACCGGCGCCGAGGTGAAGGCGTACCTGGAGTTCTCGGCGAAGTACTTCGTCACCCTGCCGGTGGGCGCGGCCGTCGACCCGGCCACCATCAGCGACCCGGCCGTGCCGGACTACAACTACGACGTGATCTCGGGCGTCGACTACGACATCGACATCAGCAAGCCGGTCGGCCAGCGGATCACCCGCCTGGTGCTGGCGGGCACCGACACCCCGGTCGCCGACACCGCGCAGTTCGTCGTCGCGGTGAACAACTACCGGCGCAGCGGTGGCGGCAACTTCCCCGGCATCGTCAAGACCCAGGTCTACAACGAGCAGCAGGAGATCCGCCAGTTGCTGATCGACTGGGCGCAGGCGAAGGGGACCATCGACCCGGTCGACTTCTATGTCCCGAACTGGAAGCTGGTGCGCGAGGGCGTGCCGGTCTTCTGAGCCGTACCACCGACACACGCCGACGGGCCGCGGGGATCCACCCCCGCGGCCCGTTCGCGTCCGGCGCCGCCACCGCCGGTCGCGGTCAGCCGCCGGGCCCGAGCCGGAGGTGCCACTCGTCGTCGTTGGTCGACTCGGGTCGGTCGCGGCGCGGATCGGTCTCGGTGAGCTCCACCCGCTCCTCGGGGCGGACCGCCGGCGGCAGCTCACCGAAGCGCACATGGCGGAGGAAGGCGTACTCCTCGTCGTCGAACGAGGTGGGCTCCGGGTCGCTCATGCCCGCATTGTGCCGCCCCCGGTCCAGCCCCGCCGTCCCATCAACGACGCCCGCGCGGGTAAGCGCGCCGCCACCAGCGCCGGCGACGAGGTGGGAACACCTGCGCGCGGTACGGATGACCGCTCGGGGGTGCTCGAGCAGGTGGAGGTCAGGGCCGGACGGTGGTCGTGCCCTGACGCGGCGGTGTCAGCCGGACCGGGTGGTCATCGGCTGGCCAGGGGCCGACGGCGTGCGCTGCCGTATCGGCGGGAGGCGGTCCAGCAGCGCCAGACCGGCCCGGACGGGAGCCCGGGTCAGCGTCTGGTCGAAGCTCGCCCGGCCCTGGCAGAACCGGACGAACATCCCCCAGCCGGCCGGCGTCGCCAGCAGCGCGTGGAAGACGTCGGGCCGGCGTTCGAACACCTCCAGCAGCCGATGCCCGGCCCGCATCGACGGAACCAGCTGCGCGGTCACGGCCCGCTCGTAGCCGGCCAGGTCACCGGCGGCGACCGCCGTGCCGGCCAGCGCCCCGGAGCGCAACGCGTAACTGATCCCCTCCCGGCTCCACGGCTCCAGCAGGCCGGCCGCGTCGCCGGCGACCAGCACCCGGCCGTGCCGCAACGGCGACCCCTCCGCCCGGCAGCGGGTCAGGTGCCCGGAGTCGTGCTCGGCCGCCACCCCGGACAGGCCGAGCCGGTCGACGAAGCGGCGCAGGTACTCACGGGTCCGCTCCCCCTCGCCGCGGGCGGCGATCACCCCCACCGTCAGGCTCGACCCCTTCGGGAACACCCAGGCGTACGAGCCGGGCACCGATCCCCAGTCCAGCAGCAGCCGGCCGCGCCAGCGCCGCTGCTCGGCCGGCGGCACCGGCAGCTCCCGCTCCAGACCCAGATCCACCTGGCAAAAACGGACACCCACGTGCCGGGAACTGACCCCCGAGGAACCGTCCGCCCCGACCGCCGTCCGGGCGTGCACGGTCTGACCGTCGGCCAGCCGTACCCGTACCCCGTCTGGGTCCTGGTCGATGCCGCGCACCGCGACGCCCTCGCGCAGCTCGGCCCCGGCGGCGACTGCGGCCGCGCGCAGCCGGTCGTCGAACTCGTCCCGGCGGACCATGGCCACCAGCGGGGTGCGGTGCCGGCGGGTGAAGGCGCGTCGCCCGTCCCGGGTGAAGGTCACCCGGTCGACCCGGTCGTGCGCGGGCACCTCGATGCGGCCGGCGACCGCCGTCAGCGAGGTGCCGATCAGGCCGCCGCCACATGTCTTGTACCGGGGGTGCACGGCCCGGTCCAGCACCAGCGTGCGCACCCCCGCGCCGGCCGCGGCGTGGGCGGCGGAGAGCCCGGCGGGGCCGGCGCCGACGACGACGAGATCCCAGGTGATCACGGGCTCCACCCTAGGACACCCCGGCGCGGCCGGCCGGTCACGACCGACCGATCGGGTGGGCATTGTCGGTCACCCGGCGGGTAAGCCGCGGTACCCAGACCGCCCGTGCGACGGGCGGGTCACGGCAAGGAGGTCACCATGCAGCAGGTACGTCTGTCGGAGGCCGAGGTACGGGTGTACGACGCGGTCGCCACGCTGGAGGCGCGCGGCCAGGTGCCGTACCCCGACTCGATCGCCCAGGAGGCGGGGATGGCGGAGGAGGAGGTGCACGGGCCGTTGCACCTGCTCACCGAGAAGGACCTGCTGCACCGGGAGGACTCCCCGATGGCCGGGCTGGACTTCGGCCCACGGTGGTGTGCCCGCCAGATGGCGTGACCGGTTTGCCCGATGGGGCGCCGGGTAGCGGTCGGTCATGGATGATCGACGGGCCGCCGTGACGGACGCGGGTGACCGACGCCGCTGGCAGGCCCTCGGCGTCGGGCTGGTCGCCGCGTTCATGACGCTGCTGGACGTCAGCATCGTCAACGTGGCCGTCCCGTCGATGGACCGGGCGCTGCACGCGAGCCCGAGCGACCTGCAGTGGGTGCTCTCCGGGTACGCGCTGACGTTCGGACTGATCCTGGTGCCCGCCGGTCGGTTCGGCGACGCCCGCGGGCGACGCACCGCCTTCGTGGTGGGCGTCGCCCTCTTCACGCTCACCAGCGCCCTCGCCGGGCTGGCCACCTCGCCCGCCTGGCTGGTCACCACCCGGCTGCTCCAGGGCGCCGCCGCCGGGGTGGTCAACCCCCAGGTGACCGGCCTGATCCAGCAGCTGTTCCCGGGCACCGAACGAGGTCGGGCCTTCGGTCTGCTCGGCGCGACCATCGGCATCTCCACCGCGGTCGGCCCGCTGCTCGGCGGGCTGCTCATCCAGCTCGGCGGCGAGGAGCACGGCTGGCGTTGGGTGTTCTTCGTCAACGTGCCGGTGGGCATCCTCGCGGTGGTGCTCGGCTGGCGGCTGCTGCCCACCCGACCGGCCGGGCAGCCCGACCGGCACCGGCTCGACCCGGTCGGTGTCCTGCTGCTCGGCGTCGGCGTGCTGCTCCTGCTGCTGCCGCTGGTGCAACGCGAGCAGTGGCAGAGCCCGTGGAAGTGGGCGCTCGTCCCGGCCGGCCTGGCGGTCCTGGTCGGCTTCGGCCTCTGGGAGCGCCGGTACGCCCGCCACCGGACACCCCTGTTCGACCTGCGGCTGTTCCGGCTGCGCTCGTACACCCTCGGCGCGTTGATCGCGCTGGTCTACTTCGGCGGGTTCACCGCCATCTTCTTCATCTTCACGCTCTACCTGCAGAACGGCCTCGGCTACAGCGCGCTGATCGCCGGCCTGGCGATCACGCCGTTCGCCCTCGGCTCCGCGCTGGCCTCGACGCTCGGCGGCCGGATCGTCAACCGCTTCGGCCGCCCGCTGGTCGGCATCGGGCTGGTCGTCGTGGTGATCGGCCTCGGCACGGTGGTGCTCGTGCTGCGCGGCTCGCCGCAGCACTCCGTACCGCTGCTGACCGCGGTGCCGCTGCTGGTGGCCGGGCTGGGCAGCGGGCTGGTCATCACGCCGAACCAGACTCTCACCCTCTCCCAGGTGCCGGTGCCGAAGGCGGGCAGTGCGGCCGGGATGCTCCAGACCGGCCAGCGGATCGGCTCGGCGGCCGGGATCGCGGCGGTCGGGGCGATGTTCTTCTCCTCGCTCGCGAGCACGGGTGGGGACTGGGCCGCGGCGTTCCGGCATTCGTTGTTGCTGGCGGCGGGGGTGGTCGTGCTGGCGTTGGTGGCGGCGGGGGTGGACATCTGGGTGGGGCATCGGCGGAGTTGATCCTGCTCCGTCGGCTGGGCGGTGGATTCCGCCTCCGCCGGCTGGTCGGTGGATTTCGCTCCGCCGGCTGGTCGGTGGGTGGGGTGTGGCCCGCCGTGCCCGGCTCCGGGCGGTCAGGCTTGATCCCTGCGCCGGTCACGGCGGGCCACACCCC
>NZ_JBQHDD010000022.1:0-5363 GCF_052068055.1 Micromonospora sp. L32
GGTGTGTGGTTGTTCTTTGAGAACTCAACAGGGTGCTTGAAAAGCCAGTGCCAATTATGATTTATACCCCGGACTGGCAGTTCTTCTTCGGGAGTGCTGTTGGTTGGGATTCCTTTGGCAACACTTTTGTTGTCAGGACAGTTTTTCGACAAGTTTTTGTTGGAGAGTTTGATCCTGGCTCAGGACGAACGCTGGCGGCGTGCTTAACACATGCAAGTCGAGCGGAAAGGCCCTTCGGGGTACTCGAGCGGCGAACGGGTGAGTAACACGTGAGCAACCTGCCCTAGGCTTTGGGATAACCCTCGGAAACGGGGGCTAATACCGAATATGACCTGGCCCCGCATGGGGCTTGGTGGAAAGTTTTTCGGCCTGGGATGGGCTCGCGGCCTATCAGCTTGTTGGTGGGGTGATGGCCTACCAAGGCGACGACGGGTAGCCGGCCTGAGAGGGCGACCGGCCACACTGGGACTGAGACACGGCCCAGACTCCTACGGGAGGCAGCAGTGGGGAATATTGCACAATGGGCGGAAGCCTGATGCAGCGACGCCGCGTGAGGGATGACGGCCTTCGGGTTGTAAACCTCTTTCAGCAGGGACGAAGCGTAAGTGACGGTACCTGCAGAAGAAGCGCCGGCCAACTACGTGCCAGCAGCCGCGGTAAGACGTAGGGCGCGAGCGTTGTCCGGATTTATTGGGCGTAAAGAGCTCGTAGGCGGCTTGTCGCGTCGACCGTGAAAACTTGGGGCTCAACCCCAAGCCTGCGGTCGATACGGGCAGGCTAGAGTTCGGTAGGGGAGACTGGAATTCCTGGTGTAGCGGTGAAATGCGCAGATATCAGGAGGAACACCGGTGGCGAAGGCGGGTCTCTGGGCCGATACTGACGCTGAGGAGCGAAAGCGTGGGGAGCGAACAGGATTAGATACCCTGGTAGTCCACGCTGTAAACGTTGGGCGCTAGGTGTGGGGGGCCTCTCCGGTTCCCTGTGCCGCAGCTAACGCATTAAGCGCCCCGCCTGGGGAGTACGGCCGCAAGGCTAAAACTCAAAGGAATTGACGGGGGCCCGCACAAGCGGCGGAGCATGCGGATTAATTCGATGCAACGCGAAGAACCTTACCTGGGTTTGACATGGCCGCAAAACTCACAGAGATGTGAGGTCCTTCGGGGGCGGTCACAGGTGGTGCATGGCTGTCGTCAGCTCGTGTCGTGAGATGTTGGGTTAAGTCCCGCAACGAGCGCAACCCTCGTTCGATGTTGCCAGCGCGTTATGGCGGGGACTCATCGAAGACTGCCGGGGTCAACTCGGAGGAAGGTGGGGATGACGTCAAGTCATCATGCCCCTTATGTCCAGGGCTTCACGCATGCTACAATGGCCGGTACAATGGGCTGCGATACCGTGAGGTGGAGCGAATCCCAAAAAGCCGGTCTCAGTTCGGATCGGGGTCTGCAACTCGACCCCGTGAAGTCGGAGTCGCTAGTAATCGCAGATCAGCAACGCTGCGGTGAATACGTTCCCGGGCCTTGTACACACCGCCCGTCACGTCACGAAAGTCGGCAACACCCGAAGCCGGTGGCCCAACCCCTTGTGGGAGGGAGCCGTCGAAGGTGGGGCTGGCGATTGGGACGAAGTCGTAACAAGGTAGCCGTACCGGAAGGTGCGGCTGGATCACCTCCTTTCTAAGGAGCACCTTCACCCGAAAGGGTGCAAGGAGCCCGCGGCCCGCGAATGTCGGGTCGGGGTGCTCAATGGCGGAGACACTGGCGAGTTCGTGCTCGGCAACGGCCGGGATCACCTAGTACAGCCACCCTTGGGTGGTGGGAACGGGAGTCCTGGTGCGGCTGGGGAGGAACGCAGAGCACCCTGTTGGGTCCTGAAAGAACAACCCCTGGGTTGTCTTTCAGAACCATGACCCCACCTTGGGTGGGGGACGGTTGCCAGGCATGGCCTGGCCTCACATACCGCCGGCGGACAGTCGGGCTGGTGTGGGGCGGATCGGGTTGTGGGTTGGTCGTTTGTTGAGAATTGCACAGTGGACGCGAGCATCTTTGTGGTCAAGTTGTCAAGGGCGAACGGTGAATGCCTTGGCACCAGGAGCCGATGAAGGACGTGGGAGGCCGCGATAGGCCTGGGGGAGCTGTCAACCAAGCTGTGATCCCAGGGTGTCCGAATGGGGAAACCCGGCACCAGTCATGTGGTGTCACCTGCACCTGAACACATAGGGTGTATGGAGGGAACGCGGGGAAGTGAAACATCTCAGTACCCGTAGGAAGAGAAAACAAATTAGTGATTCCGTGAGTAGTGGCGAGCGAAAGCGGATTGAGGCTAAACCGGCTGCGTGTGATACCTGTCAGGGGTTGCGTGGTCGGGGTTGTGGGACCCCGCTGAACAAGCTGACACTTGTTCGAGGAGTTACAAAGTCAGTGGCTAGTCGAACAGTCTGGAATGGCTGACCGTAGACGGTGAAAGTCCGGTAGGTGAAAGTTGCTGACCTTCTGTGGGTGTTCCCGAGTAGCGGCGGACCCCTGAAATCTGCCGTGAATCTGCCAGGACCACCTGGTAAGCCTAAATACTTCCTGGTGACCGATAGCGGACGAGTACCGTGAGGGAATGGTGAAAAGTACCCCGGGAGGGGAGTGAAATAGTACCTGAAACCGTTCGCCTACAATCCGTCGGAGCCTTACGGGGTGACGGCGTGCCTTTTGAAGAATGAGCCTGCGAGTTAGTGGCATGTGGCGAGGTTAACCCGTGTGGGGGAGCCGTAGCGAAAGCGAGTCTGAATAGGGCGATTCAGTCGCATGCTCTAGACCCGAAGCGGAGTGATCTAGCCATGGGCAGGCTGAAGCGCGGGTAAGACCGCGTGGAGGGCCGAACCCACCAACGTTGAAAAGTTGGGGGATGACCTGTGGTTAGGGGTGAAAGGCCAATCAAACTCCGTGATAGCTGGTTCTCCCCGAAATGCATTTAGGTGCAGCGTCGCGTGTTTCTTGCCGGAGGTAGAGCACTGGATGGTCTAGGGGGCCCACAAGCTTACCGAAATCAGCCAAACTCCGAATGCCGGTAAGTGAGAGCGCGGCAGTGAGACTGCGGGGGATAAGCTTCGTAGTCGAGAGGGAAACAGCCCAGATCACCAGCTAAGGCCCCTAAGCGTGTGCTAAGTGGAAAAGGATGTGGGGTCGCATAGACAACCAGGAGGTTGGCTTAGAAGCAGCCACCCTTTAAAGAGTGCGTAATAGCTCACTGGTCAAGTGGTTCCGCGCCGACAATGTAGCGGGGCTCAAGCACACCGCCGAAGCTGTGGCATTCACATTTCAACCTCGCTTGGACTTGATTCCTTGTGCAGGTGTGTGGATGGGTAGGGGAGCGTCGTGCCGCGGGTGAAGCAGCGGGGTGACCCAGTTGTGGACGCGGCACGAGTGAGAATGCAGGCATGAGTAGCGAAAGAAGGGTGAGAAACCCTTCCGCCGGATGACCAAGGGTTCCAGGGCCAGGCTAATCCGCCCTGGGTGAGTCGGGACCTAAGGCGAGGCCGAGAGGCGTAGTCGATGGACAACGGGTTGATATTCCCGTACCCGCGAAAGAGCGACCCTGACGAACCTCGCTGTGCTAACCACCCGAACCGGTGGTGACCTTCGGGTCGCTGTCGGGGAGCGTGGGAACCTGGTGGGTAGTAGTCAAGCGATGGGGTGACGCAGGAAGGTAGCTGAGCCCGGCCGGTGGTTGTGCCGGGGTAAGCGTGTAGGCCGCACCATAGGCAAATCCGTGGTGCACATAGGCTGAGACGTGATGCCGAGCCGATTCAGGTGAAGTCAGTGATCCTATGCTGCCGAGAAAAGCCTCTAGCGAGTTCTTAGCGGCCCGTACCCCAAACCGACACAGGTGGTCAGGTAGAGAATACCGAGGCGATCGGGCGAACTGTGGTTAAGGAACTCGGCAAATTGCCCCCGTAACTTAGGGAGAAGGGGGGCCGGAGACGTGAAGCCCCACGCGGGTGGAGCGTTGTATGGCCGCAGAGAGCAGGGGGAAGCGACTGTTTACTAAAAACACAGGTCCATGCGAAGAAGTAATTCGATGTATATGGACTGACGCCTGCCCGGTGCTGGAACGTTAAGGGGACCTGTTAGCTCTTCGGGGCGAAGCGGAGAACTTAAGCGCCAGTAAACGGCGGTGGTAACTATAACCATCCTAAGGTAGCGAAATTCCTTGTCGGGTAAGTTCCGACCTGCACGAATGGCGTAACGACTTCCCCACTGTCTCAACCACAGGCCCGGCGAAATTGCATTACGAGTAAAGATGCTCGTTACGCGCGGCAGGACGGAAAGACCCCGGGACCTTTACTATAGCTTGACATTGGTATCCGAATTAGCTTGTGTAGGATAGGTGGGAGCCGGTGAAGTCCATACGCCAGTATGGGTGGAGGCAATCTTGAAATACCACTCTGGTTGATTTGGGTATCTAACTTCGGACCGTTATCCGGTTCAGGGACAGTGTCTGGTGGGTAGTTTAACTGGGGCGGTTGCCTCCTAAAGGGTAACGGAGGCGCCCAAAGGTTCCCTCAGCCTGGTTGGCAATCAGGTGTTGAGTGCAAGTACACAAGGGAGCTTGACTGTGAGACTGACAGGTCGAGCAGGGACGAAAGTCGGGACTAGTGATCCGGCACTTGCGAGTGGAAGCGGTGTCGCTCAACGGATAAAAGGTACCCCGGGGATAACAGGCTGATCTTCCCCAAGAGTCCATATCGACGGGATGGTTTGGCACCTCGATGTCGGCTCGTCGCATCCTGGGGCTGTAGCAGGTCCCAAGGGTTGGGCTGTTCGCCCATTAAAGCGGTACGCGAGCTGGGTTTAGAACGTCGTGAGACAGTTCGGTCCCTATCCGCCGTGCGCGTAGGATACTTGAGAAGGGCTGTCCCTAGTACGAGAGGACCGGGACGGACGAACCTCTGGTGTGCCAGTTGTCCCGCCAGGGGCACGGCTGGTTAGCTACGTTCGGAAGGGATAACCGCTGAAAGCATCTAAGCGGGAAGCTCGCTTCAAGATGAGGTATCCCACCATCCTTTGGATGGGTAAGGCCCCCAGCTAGACGACTGGGTTGATAGGCCGGAAATGTAAGCCCGGTAACGGGTTCAGTTGACCGGTACTAATAGGCCGAGGACTTGACTACAAAGCTGCTACGCGTCCACTGTGCAACTCCCGACAAACGAACAACACCCAGCACTGCTGGTCGAGTTGTTTGACATGTCGATAGAGTTACGGCGGTCATGGCGGAGGGGAAACGCCCGGTAACATTCCGAACCCGGAAGCTAAGCCCTCCAGCGCCGATGGTACTGCACTCGGGAGGGTGTGGGAGAGTAGGACACCGCCGGACAA
>NZ_JBQHDD010000023.1:0-3485 GCF_052068055.1 Micromonospora sp. L32
GCGGAAGGAGATCGCGTTGGGGGATTCCTTCCAGCACTGGTTCTCCAGCCCGGTTCGTTCGTTGCGGCGCTGGTACCAGACGTAGCCGTCGCCCATGATGTCGCCGTACTCGTCGATCCAGTGCAGGGCCGCCCGCGCCTCGTCCTCGAACTCCCGCGCCGTATCGGCGTCTCCGGTCCACCGCTCGTACTCGTCGAGCAGGACCACGTAGAGCGGGGTGATGTCAGCGGCCCCGTAGTACGGCGACTGTGGGAGTTCCTCGAACGCGACCAGTTCGCCGTAGCGGAACTCCCTCAGGATCTTGCCGGGCTCCTCGTCCCGGAAGTCGTCGAGCACCGCGCCCTGGTCGATGCCGAGCATGTGCAGGGCGGCAAGGGCGAGGCGCGGTGCGAACGGCAACGCCTGCAAGCTGGCGAAGATGGCTTCCCGGCCGGCGATGGTCGCGCTCCACGGCAGACCCGCCGCGGGCAGCGCCTCGGCCGGCAGCGTCAGCGGCGAGTACCCCAGCGCGGCGAGATCGACCATGGACTGCCGGTACGTCCGCTCCAATGGCTCCCAGTCGCAGATCAGTTGCGGAGCCGCGCCGAGCCACTGCTGGAGGTTCCACTCGAGCCGGGACCTGTCCCGCCGGCGGCGGCCGGGATGGACATGCTCCCGGACGTCCTCACCGTCCGGGCGCAGCACCAGCCCTCGGACGTGCAGCGTCGTGGTCCACCGGCCGTGCGGTTCGATCCGGATCTGGTACGTCAGCCCCCGTTCGTCGACCCGCGCCGGCTCGGTGGAGGAGATGACCGTCTCCCGGCGGAAGGCGTCCCGCTGGTAGCCGAGATGCAACCGGCCGTTCTCGACGTGCCGGTACAGCCGACCCTTCGGCGTACGCCCCTGTGCCGCCACGGCCAGCGGCGCGAAGTCGGAGTCCGCCTCCACATGGACGGTCATCTCGGCCGGTTCGCCGGAGTGGTTGAGCACCGTCAACTGCTCCTCGAAGCTACCGGCCACCGACCGCTCCCGGATCACCGACACCTTCGCGTCGACGTAGTGGGTGGGTGCGCCGGGCACCAGGAAGAAACGCACCTCGAAGTAGGACGGGTCGTCCCGGGCGAGCGGGCTCAGCCGTTCACCGTTGAGGGTCAGCCGCCACAGGGACAGGAACCGGGTGTCGAACGAGTAGAACCCGCTCGGCACGGTGGGCGTCGCCGCCAGGTCGCCACTGCCGTCGCTCAGCACGAAGATGTTGCCGTCGAGGATCCTGATGAGGTCCGTCTTCATGCGCGCCCCCCACGGTCACGGACGACGTCCCGTGGATGTCGCGCCCGGGGCGGAGGTGCGAAGAGCCGCTCCAGCAGCACGATGAACCGAAACTTTCCCTCGCTCGTAATCTCGTTCCTCAGCCACGCCGGGAGCGGTTTGGCCTCGCCACGGACCATGCGGTCGAAGAAGGCACTGTCGGCACGGATGACGGCGTCGGCGTCGCCATCCCGTTGTGACACGCGGACGGCACCGCCGCGGATCTCCACGAACCAGTGGTCGACCTCATGGTCGTGTTCCAGGTCGAACCGGATGGTGCCGTTCGTCTTCTTCAGCACGCGTTCGTGGCCGTGTCGTTCGAGCGCGTCGAAGAATCCCCGGGCCGTCTCCGACATGGCACCACCACCCCCGAAGAAGAATCGCGACCAGGGCAGCATCGCTCAGGTTGCGGTGCCCTGACCTCACCCGGACCGGATGAGATCGCCGGGCCACTCACGCAGGGCACTGACATTTCACCCGCTGCGGGTGATGCGACGGTGGGCCGCCACCGGCCATCGTGAGCGTGGCTGCTCGTCCGGGCTCGGGACCGACCGGAGGAGGCTCATGTCGAATCCCACCGCGAACTTCTTGGAGGCCCTCGACCGGCGAGGCCACGAACCCCTCCTCGAGGACGCCGTCGGCAGCATCCGGTTCGACCTCGGACACGACCAGGAGGTCGACCACTGGTTGCTGGTGATCAGACGCGGCGATGTCCGCGTCTCGCGGGAGGAGAGCGCGGCCGACTGCGTGCTCAGGGGCAGCAGAGCGACCTTCGACCGGATCGTCACCGGCAGGTCGCACATCTACGCGGCGTGGGTGCGTAACGAACTCAGGGCCGAAGGTGACCTGCGGCTCGCCCGCTTCCTCCAGCGGGTGATGCCGGGGCCACCCGGCGCGCACCATCCACGGGAGTTCGCCCGCCGAAAGAGCGGACCGGCATGAGCGACGGACTCGTTCGACTGCTGGACGGCAACACGTTCGTGGTCAGTGAGGAGACCGGCGACATCGACGCGTCGCCGGCCATCCCGACCGGCTTCTTCTCGTTCGACACCCGGTTCCTGTCGAAATGGATCCTCTCCATCAACGGTGAACGGGTCAACGCGCTCAACGTTGAGGAGGTCGACTACTTCGAGAGCCGATTCTTGGTCGTCCCGACCGTCCTGACTCCGCTGGTGGACATCAGCGTGTCGGCCATTCGCGAGCGCTCGATCGGCGAGAGCTTCAACGAGCGGCTGACCGTGATCAACCACGAACCCGGGCCCGTCGACCTGCGAATCCGGATCGACATCGAAAGCGACTTCGCCGACCTTTTCGAGATCAAGGACGTCCGCAACAAGAAGGGCGGGCACTACGCCCGGGTCGAGGACGGGTGCCTGCGGCTCGGTTATCGGCGGGAGACGTTCCACCGGGAGACGTTGGTCTCCTCCACTGAGCCGGCACAGATCGACGAGCGGGGGTTGACGTACGACGTCCGCCTCGAACCGCACGGCGAGTGGGTCACCGACATCCACGTGCGGACCCTGGGCGTGGACGGACGTGATCTTCGGCAGAGCCTGCAGGGCTCGCCCGGTCGGGCCCGCCGGCAGATGCGGCAGGACCTGGACCGTTGGCTCGCGGAAGCCCCCCGTCTGACCTGCGACTCCCCCACGTTGGCGATGACCTACCGGCGCAGCCTGTCCGATCTCGCCGCGCTGCGCTTCGTGCCGCTGACCGCCGGCGGACATGCCCTGCCCGCCGCCGGCCTGCCATGGTTCATGGCGATCTTCGGCCGGGACAGCATCTTCACCAGCCTGCAGGCGCTGCCGTTCGCACCGGAACTGGCGGTCACGACGCTGCGCCTGCTGGCGCTGTTGCAGGGCGTCGTCCTCGACGACTTCCGCGAGGAGGAGCCGGGGAAGATGCTGCACGAACTCCGGTACGGGGAGACGATCGGCTTCGAGGAGCAGCCCCACTCGCCGTACTACGGCAGCGCCGACTCCACCCCGCTCTACGTGATCCTGCTCGACGAGTACGAGCGGTGGACCGGAGACGCCGCCACCGTGCGGCTTCTCGAGCGGCCCGCGCGGGCCGCGCTGCACTGGATCGACGAGTACGGCGACCTGATGGGCGACGGCTACGTCTGGTACCGGCGCCGCAACGAGCGCAACGGATTGGAGAACCAGTGCTGGAAGGACTCCTGGGATTCGATCTCCTTCCGG
>NZ_JBQHDD010000024.1:0-1897 GCF_052068055.1 Micromonospora sp. L32
GCAACATCCCCCACGACTATGACTGGCCGGCGTACGTCACCAAGCTGACGAAGCTCGCTGACCGGTTCGGATAGCCGCCCGGTCCCGTTGATACAGGCGGTGCGGTCAGCATCCGCTCATCGGCTACGACCGGACGGCTACGGCACCGCGGCTGACCACCCGGCGCGACGCCCGACCGGCGGCAGATCCGCATGGGTCAGAATGTGCCGATGACGATCTCCGCTGACGACTCCGGTCCGGTCCGGATTGTGACGGCCGTTCTTCGCGACGGCGATCGGGTGTTGCTGTGTCATCGAAGCGCCGGACGCCGTTGGTATCCCGACGTGTGGGACCTGCCGGGCGGGCATGTTGAGGAGGGGGAGGATCCGAAAGAGAGCCTTGTCCGCGAGCTTCGGGAGGAGTTGGGAATCACGGCATCGGAGCCGTCCAGCCCGCCGATGCATGAGATCCGGACCGCGACGTTCGACATGCAGATCTGGTTGATCGACAGGTGGACCGGAACACCCGTCAACGCCGCGCCGGACGAGCACGACGCTGTGGCGTGGTTCGAGACGTCCGACCTTGACAGCCTGCGTCTCGCTCACGAGTCGTATCTCTCGATGCTCACCGCCGTGCTCGTCACGTTCGTCGCTCCGGAAGCCAGGGGTGCGCCCTCATCGGCATGACAGGGCGTTGCCACAGTCAAGATCGACGCCCTGTTCGCGGCCATGAGCGGACCCTTCACCGGCCCCTTGGCCAAGGGCGTACTGCTCGACCGGCTGCACCGATGCGGGGCCAGCGAGGAGGTGATTCAGCCGCGGCAGCGGCGGGCCGTTCGGCTCTTCCGCCCGCTCCCGGCTGCGGCTAGCGTCTTGTTCGTGACCACAGCCAGCTAGACGTGGGAGGTCGCCATGTCGGTCGAGCACCGGCCGAGAGCACCGCGGCTTCCGCCGCGCTGGTTTATCCGTCTCGCCTGGTCGGTGCACCGAGGCCTGTACCGGATCTTTCGTGGCCGGTTCGGACTGTGGCGACCGCGCACCAACGGTTGGGGCGCGTTGCGGCTGACTACGACCGGGCGCCACACCGGCCGGCAGCGCAGCGTCATCATCGGGTACTTCGAGGATGGACCGAACCTGGTCTCGCTGGCGATGAACGGGTGGGGTGAGGGTGAGCCCGCCTGGTGGCTCAACCTGCAGACGCATCCCGACGCGACCGTCGATCTGGTCGACGGGCGGCGGCTGATGCGCGCTCACGCCGCGACAGGCGACGAGCGGTTGCGGCTGTGGGCCCGCTGGCGCGAGATCGACACGAACCTGGACGCCTTCGCGGCGCTGCGGACGTCCGAAACCGCGGTGGTGGTCCTGGAGCCCAGACCCGACGCGACGGACCCGGTACCGGGTAACTGATTGGCCAGCGACCGGCGGAAGCCGCGGGGTGCGCGGGGCGCGTGGGGCGGGCTCGCCGATGCGCGGGACCGGATGGATGCCGTCACGCGTCGGAAGCGCCTGCCGGGAGTGTCCGTGCGGGCGTACCGGCGGGCGGTGCGGGCGTTGCTGCACCTGCAGCACAACAACGGGATCCTGGCCGTAGAGCGCGATCGGGAGGCGGCCGTGGCGTTCGGCAAGGCGCGGCTGGCGCACCTGGTGGCGGAGGAGGACTTCGTCGCGTGCCCAGCGACCGCGGCGTTCACCGCGTACTACGTGGCGCGGTTGAACATGCGGACCCGGTTCACGTCGGGCAGCGGACGCCATCCGCCGGCAGCTACCAAGCGTTACTGCAGCTCGGTGGTACGAGCGCGGATCGCGGCAAGTGAGTGCGCATGATCATGAAGATGCCGATTACGGCGAGTTCGGAGGCTTGGCCTTCTGCGGGTAGATCGTCTCGTGACGGGCCAGCATGGCAACGAACTCGCTGATCT
>NZ_JBQHDD010000025.1:0-1254 GCF_052068055.1 Micromonospora sp. L32
GGGACTGCCCCGGGTTCGGTTGACTCGCGGGGTTGAGTGGTTCAAGCCGCGTGTGCGGGCCTGTTGATTGTCTCAAACTCGATCGGGGTAAGCCGGCCCAGGCGTCTTTGCCGTCGGCGCCGGTGGTAGGTGCGTTCGATCCAGGTCACGATCGCCAGGCGTAGCTCGTGGCGGGTGTGCCAGCGTTGCCGGTCGAGGACGTTGCGTTGCAGTAGGGCGAAGAACGATTCCATCGCCGCGTTGTCACCGCAGGCGCCGACGCGCCCCATCGAGCCGACCAATCCGTTGCGGTGCAACGCTTTCACGAACTTTCTGGACCGGAACTGACTGCCCCTGTCGGAGTGCACGATCGTGCCGGCCGGGCTGCGCAGGCGAGCCGCGTTCGACAGCGCCGCGACGGCCAGGGACGCCTTCATCCGTGAGTCGATGGAGTAGCCGACGATCCGACCGGAGTACACGTCCTTGATCGCACACAGGTAGAGCTTGCCCTCGCCGGTGGGGTGTTCGGTGATATCGGTCAGCCACACCCGGTTCGGCGCGTCGGCGGTGAAACGGCGTTGCACCAGGTCGTCGTGCACCGGCGGCCCGGCCCTTCTCGTGAGGCCTCTGCGTTTGGCGAACACCGACCAGATCCGCTGCTGTGAGCAGAGCCTGGCCACCCGGTTGGCGCCGGCGATGATGCCGTGGGCAGGTAGTTCATCCGCGATGAACCGGTACCCGAACGCCGGGTCGTCGGCGTGGATGTCGAGAGCGGCGTTGATCAGATAGGCGTCTTCCAGGTCCCGGCGGGCGACCGGGCTGTTCTTCCACGCGTAGTAGGCCTGCTTGCTGAAGCCCAGCACCCGGCAGGTCACCGCGACGGGGATCCCGTCCGCGGCCAGGTCACCGACCAGCGGGTACGTCATTTTGGGGCGATCTCCTTGGCGAAGAACGCCGCCGCCCTGCGCAGGATCTCATTCTCCTGCTCCAGCAGCTTGTTGCGTCGTCGCAGCTCCCGCAGCTCCGCCGACTCAGAGCTGGTGGTGCCGGGGCGGATCCCGTCGTCGGCGTCGGCGATCTTCAACCAGCGGTGCAGGCACGACTCGGAAATCCCGAAGTCCTTCGCGATCTGGGCGATGGGCGCCTCGCCCTTGCGGGCAACCGCGACCACGTCACGGCGAAACTCCGGCGGGAACGCTTTCGGCATGGCAGACATCCTTCCAGCGAGGAACGCATCCTCACAGGTCAGGAGTCAACCGAACTGGGGGCAGTCCC
>NZ_JBQHDD010000026.1:0-769 GCF_052068055.1 Micromonospora sp. L32
TCGATCAGCTTCTCGTCGTCACACGGCACCTCCCGCACCCGACCGTGCTCGTCACGATCCCGGTCCTTGTCCCGGTCCCGGCGGTCCTCGCCCCTTTCCCGGTCCTTGCGGTCCTCGCCCCGCTCCTCGGCGTCGCGGTCCCGACCGTCGTCCTTCGTGAGCTGCTGAGCCGTGGACCACTTCAGGTCGGTCAACCGGTGGGCGCCGGTAACCCCGGTGGTCGCGTAGGCGACCCCTGCGAGGCTGACCGCTCCTGTCAGGCCGACAACGCCGGTGGCGAGCCAGATCCGACGACGACGAAGCGGGGAGGCTGTCTCGCGGGTGGCGTCATCGTTATTGCGAAGGTAGTTGGACATCGGAGCTCTCTGCCCTCTCCTTGTACCCGACAAGGTCGCTTCGCCACGGCGAGGCGGCCTTCGCTACAAATCGGTTGTAGCTGCTGAACAACAACGTATGAGAACCTTCTTCACCTCGTGGGCGTATACGAAAAAAGCCCACATTAGGTATGTGGGCGGTGCAGCCGACAGCAGGGCGGACGGCGGTGCAGCAGAGGTGTCACCGGTGGCGAAGGACGTCGCGGAGGGCGAAAGCGCGTGACGGGCGGCCGGGCCCTTCGGGGCGATGCCTCCCGGTAGGGGTGGGGGAGTCCCTTCCCGCCGAGGCGGGAAGGGACTCCCTGGTCGTGCGTCGGCTCAGTTGAAGCAGTCCTTGACGGTGCCGGCGCAGTTGGTGGGGTCGTTGTTGGTCACGGTCGACTTGTCGTCGAGCT
>NZ_JBQHDD010000027.1:0-622 GCF_052068055.1 Micromonospora sp. L32
GCAGCGATAGCCTGCCGTCATGGCGAGCGCTGAACTGGATGAGTTGATCGTCGCGGACGCCGACGCGCTGCGCGCGTGGTTGTCGACCAACCACGCCACGTCGCCCGGTGTCTGGCTCGCCCTGACCAAAAAGGGCGGCACAGTCACGACGCTGACCTGGCAGCAGGCGGTCGACGAGGCCCTGTGCTTCGGCTGGATCGACGGGCAGGCCCGTAAACGCGATCAGGAAACCTCCTGGATCCGGTTCACCCCTCGCAGGCCCCGCAGTTCCTGGTCACAACGCAACGTCGCCCACGTGGCCCGGCTGGAGGCGCAGGGGCGAATGCTGCCCCCAGGCCGCGTCGCGGTAGAAGCCGCGAAGGCGGACGGGCGGTGGGCGGCCGCCTACGCCCCGCCGTCGGAAGCCGAGGTGCCGGCCGACCTCCTCGCCGCCATCGCCGCCGACCCCGCCGCCCAGGCCATGTTCGACGTACTCACCAAAACCAACCGGTTCGCTCTCGTCCACCGCGTCAATGCCGTCAAACGGGCGCAGACCCGCGAGCGGAAGATCAGCGAGTTCGTTGCCATGCTGGCCCGTCACGAGACGATCTACCCGCAGAAGGCCAAGCCTCCGAACTCGCCG
>NZ_JBQHDD010000028.1:0-621 GCF_052068055.1 Micromonospora sp. L32
TCAGGCTCATAAGGAAGACTGGAAGGCATGGCTGATCTTGGCGACCCGAAGGCTGCGCTGCACCACTACCTCCAGGCGACTCGCGATGACCTGATCTGGAAGCTCGACGGGCTGAGCGAACGCGAGGCCAGACTGCCCCGCACCGCGACCGGCAACAACCTGCTGGGAGTGCTCAAGCACTGCCTCAACGTCGAAGCCGGCTACTTCGGGCCCACCTTCGGGCGTGAGTTCCCGACGCCTGAGGACCTGGTCCCCATGCAGGCGTTCGAGGAGGACCCGCAGGCAGACTGGTACGCGCGGGAGGACGAGACGAAGGACGGGCTGATCGACCTGTATCGCCGTGTCGGGCTGTTCGCGGACCAGACGATCGAACAGCTACCGCTCGACGCGCCGGGGCAGGTGCCGTGGTGGCGGCCAGGCAAACAGGACGTGACGCTGCACAGGATCATGATCCATGTGACCTGCGACCTCGCCCGTCACGCCGGTCACGCCGACATCATGCGCGAGCAGCACGACAGCGCGATCGGCCTGCGGCGGGAGAACAGCAACATCCCCCACGACTATGACTGGCCGGCGTACGTCACCAAGCTGACGAAGCTCGCTGACCGGTTCGGATAGCCG
>NZ_JBQHDD010000029.1:0-505 GCF_052068055.1 Micromonospora sp. L32
CTCAACGTGCGCTACGAGGCCCAGCCGAACTTCTACTACTGCGGCCCCGCCGCCACCCGCAACGCCCTCTCCGTACAGGGCAAGAACATCGACGTCGACGCCATGGCCAAGGAAATGGGCACCACCGAGGCCGGCACCAACAGCATCAACGACATCACCCCCGTCCTGAACAAGGAAACCGGCAAGAAGGACGCCTACCGGTCGGTGGAGATCCGCGACAGCAAGGCCGACCGCAAGCAGACCGACAAGCTGCGCACCGACATCGTCCGCACCATCGACGACGGCCGCGCCGTGGTCGCCAACATCGCCGGCACCGCCACCGACACCGACGGCACCACCCACTCCTTCGAAGGCGGCCACTACATCAGCGTCGTGGGCTACACCAACGGCGGCAAGACCGTCACCATCGCCGACTCGGCCAACCCCGACCAGGCCTCCTACCGGATGAGCGTCGACAACCTCGCCGACTGGATCGCCACCCGCGGCTACTCCGCCACCGCCTGAC